>NZ_JBYTEA010000003.1:0-394367 GCF_058791995.1 Bacillus sp. EB106-04-02-XG92 | reverse complement strand
TCCCTAATTTATAAGACATTCCCCAGTGTCTTGAACAACTTCCATCCCTAATTAAATTGACATAAATTGTCCCCTTCCCTAGACCATCCTATGCGATGGTCTATTTTGTTTTCTAAATAGATTATTTAACTTTTTCCGCTTACTTTAGCAAAGGCAATCTATATTTAAATAGATACTTTTATACAAAATATTCAGAAAAAACTGTCAAAATAGGTAATTTTTCGGTACAATTAATTTAGAAAGTAATTTCACAAAAATAAGGAGGGGGTTTTATTGAAACAAACAAAAGCAATCTTAATTGCATTATTTCTCGGTTTAGTTGTCGGACTCACTTTAAATTTAGCTGCACCATCCATTTTTGAACCATTAAATCAATATGTATTCAATCCACTTGGTCAATTGTTTATTCGCCTCATTAAAATGCTAGTTGTTCCTGTTGTATTCATTTCTATCGTACTTGGAGCTGCTGGGCTTGGGGACCCGAAGCAACTTGGAAGAATCGGCTTAAAATCAATTTCATTCTTTCTTGTAACTACAGCCGTTGCCATCTCTATTGCAGTTACATTTGCACTTATTATACAACCAGGATCTGGTGGTAATTTTAAAACCGAAGGGCTGAAATATGAAGGTGCAAAAACCGAAACATCTTTCGTTGATACATTGCTAAATATCGTACCAGATAACCCAGCAAAAGCGATGGCTGATGGAAACATGTTACAAATTATTGCCTTTGCCGTATTAATTGGACTTGGTATAGCTATTTTAGGAAAACGTGTCCAAGGTATTCATTCATTACTTGAACAGGGCAACGAATTAATGACGTATCTTGTTAATCTCGTTATGAAATTAGCTCCAATCGGAACATTTGGGTTGCTTGCTTCATCCGTTGGGAAAATGGGTCTTGCAGGCGTCGCTGCGATGTTCAAGTATATGATTGTCGTTATGCTAGTACTTATTATTCACGGCGTCTTCGTCTATGGCGGATTATTAAAGGTATTAGCAAAAGAAAGCATTGTCCGTTTCTTTAAACATTTCGGACCGGTAATGGCAATTGGATTTAGTACATCTAGCTCTAATGCATCTCTTCCGTTTGCAATGAAAACAGCACAAGAAAAACTTGGCGTTCCAAAAGCGATAAGTTCTTTTGTACAACCACTAGGTGCAACGATTAATATGGATGGTACTGCCATTATGCAAGGCGTAGCAACTGTGTTTATCGCTCAAGTATATGGTGTTGAACTTACTATGTCCCAATTAGCTATCGTCGTATTAACTGCTGTACTAGCTAGTATCGGCACTGCGGGCGTACCAGGTGTTGGACTAGTAATGCTGACGATGGTTTTAAATCAAGTAAATCTACCAGTAGAAGGTATTGCTTTAATTATCGGTATTGACCGTATTCTAGATATGTCACGAACAGCTGTAAACATTTCTGGTGATGCAATTTGCGCAATGATTGTCGCAAAATCAGAAGAAAAATATAATACGGATCAATCTGCAGCATCTTAAATCAAAAAAGGAGTGAATTAATTCACTCCTTTTTTGATTTACTTCCTTTTTTCGAACGATATTCTTTTCCTTTATTATCATTACCAGTCTCAAATTCAGAACTAAACTCTTGCTGAAATTGACCTGATTTCGGTGAGCCTTGATTTCCACTCCCTTTACTACCATTACGATTTGTCATATTTCTGCCCCCTTTCTTTACTAGTAGTATGTTACATATTTTCTTTTTTATAATCTTTTACATACGAAAGAAGACCTTCCTCATATAAGGAAAGTCTTCATCTTTTCTTCGTAAGCGTTTTCTTACTAATAATGACTTAAATAAGTTTTTTAGAAATAGATATCATTATATTCATTTCTTCTTCTGAAAGCGTAGAAAATCTTTCTTGTAAATATTGTTTTTTCGCACCTTCCATTTTCGCAACTAAATCTTTTCCTTGTTCTGTAATCTCCAAATATACAACTCGTCGATCTGACGTAGAACGTGAACGAGTTACAAAACCTTTATTAATTAATTTTTCTGTAACAGCTGTAATATGACTATTCGACACATTTAACTCATTCGCTACACGTGATACCATTTCTTTATTCGTACGATTCAATATTCTAAGGACGATGAACTCATTCCACGGTATGTAACCACCAAATATTTTTCCGATATCATTACGCAACGTGCGGAACATAGCAAAAACATTTGTCGATAGTTCTTCCATTAATTGCTCTCGATTTTGAGACAACTTTGACAGCTCCTTTTATTTCATTTAGTTAAATAAAAACCTTATTAATAATTTTACATGAAATCTTACTTTTTGTCATCTTATTTTCCCATAATTCGTAGTTTTTTAATAAACATTTCATGATAAAATGAAGTTGCATTTCCAAAAAAAGGGGGTGGAATAGTGGGTGAAGAAGACAAATTTTCTAATTTCAATCTAAAAGATAAAACTTTGCTTATTGGTTTTGTTATTCTGTTCCTCATTATAATTTTTGCATTTATATTTTTTGTATATGTAGGAATCTTTCATATTACTGGTGTAGAGTCTAGGTCGCGCACTGCCTTACTTCTATTTTTTTTATTAATTACTTTCTTAGACGGTATTATATTTTTCATATTCAGTTTCTTCAAGGCAGTGTTATATCCAATGACAGAAAACATACCAAATTGGCTTTCTATTACCCTTTTCGCAATCATTGAAATTACGCTAAATTGGTTCGTCATTCATACCGCTGACGATTGGATAGAGAGCGTACAACTATCCAACATTGCTGAAGTATGTGTCGTACTATTCCTTTTTCTATTAAATAAATTATTAAGCGACAAGAAAGAGTAAGAATACAAGCTTTTCTATATAAAAATTGGTACAATGAAAACAAATCATACTAAAGAGGTGTTATTTATGAACTTACTACAATGGGCTGATAAAGGTATGTCCTTTGATACATATGTGAATGAAATGAAAGTAAATCAATACGAGCTACTGCACATTTACAATAACTTTTTAATTCCAAATGAGTTACTTCCTGTATTAGAAGAACGTCAAAATGATGGCTGGCGTGTTATCGTATTAACAGCTGATTGGTGTGGTGACGCTCTTTTATGCGTACCTGTTATGAAACGAATTTCTGAAGTTGCAAACATTGAAATGTCATTATTAATTCGCGATGAAAACTTAGAATTAATGGATCAATATTTAACAAATGGAACAGCTCGTGCGATTCCAATCTTTATTTTCATTGATAAAGATGGAAATGAACAAGCCGTTTGGGGACCACGCGCTCCAAAAGTACAAGAGTTAGTAACTTCAATGCGCGCTACATTGCCTGAAAAAGAGGATCCAACATTCGAAGAGAAACAGAAAGAAATGTACGCTAATTTCCGGGCTACATTAGCCGATGATACTTCTCTTTGGGAACATGTAATGGAAAGCATGATGGAAAAAGTAGTAAAATAAAAAAAACTGCCGAACTCGGCAGTTTTTTTATTACATAATGAAGAAATAGAATACCGCAGCTAAAATGAAACGGTAGTAAGCAAACGGTGTTAGTTTTACACGAGATAATAATTTTAAGAATGAAACAATTGCAAGCATCGCAACAATGAATGCTGTAATAAATCCTGTTGCAAATAACGGTATATCAGCCGCACTTAATATATCCCAGCTTTTAATTAAATCTAAGCCACTTGCAGCTACCATCATTGGTACTGCTAAAATGAATGTATATTCAGCCGCGGCTGTATGTGACACGCGAGCTAATAAACCACCACTTATTGTAGAACCAGAACGAGAAAATCCTGGCCAAAGCGCTAAACATTGGAACATTCCGATTGTAAATGCTTGCTTATATGTGATTTCATCTAATGTTCTTGCTGTACTTGGTTTTGAAAACTTCTCAGCAACAATCATTAAAATACCACCAGCCACTAAGCTAATGACAACTGGGCCTGGCCCAAATAAAACTTCTTTAATCGTACTATGGAACAATACGCCAAGTACGCCGGCAGGAATCATCCCGATAATAATATGTAATAAATTTAACGATGGTCCTTCTGTTACTTTCCCTACACCTACTAAAGACCATAGACGCTTCCAAAATATAACAACAACTGCTAAAATCGATCCCAATTGAATAACAACTTCGAAAACTTTCGCTCTCTCGTCGTTAAATCCAAGTAAATGACCTGTTAAAATCATATGTCCTGTTGATGATACTGGTAAAAACTCTGTTAAACCTTCAACAGCACCCATGATTATTCCAATTAACCAATCAGCCACGAGTAGTGCCTCCTTAATAACGAATATATAATTTTTCACACCTTATCATAATACCTTATCCCCTTTTAAAGTGCATCTTTTTTTTATTGATTGTACATGTTGTATACGCGTATTCCTTTTCTATTTTTTGATTAAATTGTATGATAGTAAGAGTTTGTTTTTTTAGCGGAAAGGGGATTTTATGAAAGAAACTAATTCATTCTCACAAAAATTAAAGCAATTTGTATTACTATTTTTCCCGATTTTCGTAACGCAAATGTCATTATTTGCAATGAGTTTTTTCGATACGACAATGTCAGGACATGCAAGCCCTATTGATTTAGCAGGTGTCGCGATTGGAACAAGTATATGGATTCCAGTTAGTACGGGATTAACAGGTATTTTGATGGCCACTACTCCAATTGTTGCACAACTCGTTGGATCTAAGAAAAAAGAGGATGTTCCTCACGTTGTTATACAAGCAGTATATTTAGCTATTTGTGCTAGTTTTGTTGTTATCCTTATCGGATTCTTCGCTGTTTCACCTATTTTAAACGGCATGCGATTAGAAGAGCCTGTGGAACGTATTGCAGCACAGTTTTTAAGTATTATTGCAATTGGAATTATTCCTTTATTTACTTACACTGTTTTACGCGGATTTATTGATGCATTAGGAAAAACTCGTACAACGATGATCATTACATTACTATCATTACCAATTAACGTAGTATTAAATTATGTATTAATTTTCGGTCATTTCGGTTTTCCAAAACTCGGTGGTGTCGGAGCAGCAATTGCTTCTGCAGCAACCTATTGGTGCATTTTAATTATTACCGTTATAATTATTCGTACGAAAGAGCCTTTTGCATCTTTCCATATCTTTAAACAATTGTATCGTCCTTCTCTTTCAAGTTGGAAAGAATTCTTAAAACTTGGTGTCCCTATCGGATTTGCTATCTTTTTTGAAACGAGTATTTTCGCTGCGGTAACACTTATGATGAGTAATTTTAGTACGACAACAATTGCAGCCCACCAAGCAGCTATGAACTTCGCTTCCTTGTTATATATGACTCCTTTAAGTTTAGCAATGGCAATGACCATCGCTGTTGGATTCGAAGTTGGAGCAAAACGATATAATAACGCGAAACAATATGGATTTATTGGAATTGGCTTAGCACTTGCATTCGCCCTATTGTATTCCATTCTTCTTTACTTCTTTGATGATGAAATTGCTTCTATTTATACGACAGATGTACAAGTTCATCATTTAGCAAAAGAATTTCTTATATTTGCGATTTTATTTCAAATTTCAGATGCAATTGCAACGCCTGTACAAGGGGCTCTACGTGGTTATAAAGACGTAAATGTTGCCTTAATTATGACATTAATCGCTTATTGGGTAATAGGTCTCCCTCTCGGTTACATATTAGCAACGTATACGGACTGGGCAGCAAAAGGATATTGGATTGGTCTTATTATCGGTCTAGCATTTGGCGCCATCTTCCTTCTTGTCCGCCTCTTTCAAGTGCAAAGACAATACACAACAGAAAACCACCGCTCGCGATAGAGGGTGGTTTTCTTTATGCATATTTTTTCTATGAACGTATAACATAATGAAAAAGAAAGGTGGATGCATATGGACGAAAAAGAGAAAAAGCAATCATTCGATGAAGAATTCGCCCCTGAAATTTCACCTGGATATCGGCAAGATGTACATAAGCCACCTAAATATAAAAACACTTCGTTTTTAATGGGTATTACTATCTTTGCTGCTGTATTACTTGTGCTTATCATTTTCGTTTATTTTTGATGGAAGGTGATTTATTAATATGAAGAAACAAAATTCCAATCGTTCAAAAAGAACTGTAAAAACAGAAAAAGGATATGCAGGTGATTCTGTTCTTACTCAGAAACAAGTTGAGCAAGGCAATTTATATATTGCTCAAAAAGAACTTGGTCAGCAAAATGAAAACCTTTAGAATCCCTCAAAGAACTGGGGGATTTTTTTATACCGCTATTTATGGTACTGGTTCATGTTTCACTTTATTGTACGTACTGCTTTTGTTCTAACACTTTAAATATATTATTAATCTTTACAAGTTTCATTTCATAATTCAATTTCATTTCGCTTCTCTTACCATTTTCAGTACCCGCAACGTATGCTACAGTTTTATAGAGAAAACTTTCATCCCTCACTTCACGTATCTCCTCGTTTATAAATTTATACTCTAAATCCTGAAAACGATTTGGATAATAATTTTTCATTAATTGCTCATACCCTCTATTTACAAATATTTCTTCACCTTTTCGTTTCACATCTTCTTTATTATGAAACTCAAACACTGATAGTTGCTCTGTCACAAAATGTTCTCCTACCTTTTTCATTTCATTATGAGTTAAAGTTTCTATACTTTTGTTCTGTAATCCCTTATTTAACCCGTACTGATCAATCGGTTTATAGCTAGCAAAAACCGCCTCTTTATATGACCAAAACACTCCAAAAGCGATACATAAAGAAGTGATTAGTATTCTTTTCTTCATAACAATCCCGCTCCCTCTTCATAATGATAGTTATATTTTAACATTTAGAAAGAAAATTCTGATATCATGAAGTGGAATAACTTATCTTTGAAATGAGGAACAATGATGGACTCTTACAAACAATATATAAAAGAAGCTTTACCTAATCTTTCTATACACTCCTATAAACAAAATGAAGAAGGATGGGATAATGTAGCGATTATCGTAAATGATGAGTTACTGTTTCGTTTCCCACGAAAACAGGATTATGCAATGCGCATTCCGTTAGAAAAAGAACTATGCACACGTCTCTCTTATTCACTACATGAAATTGAGGTCCCACAGTATCACCTATTCTATAGAAAAGATACTGATACTATTCCGTTTTGTAGTTACTATACTCTCATTCATGGTGAACCATTAAAAACAGACATAGTAATTAAGCTTGAGGATAAAGAACTGAAAATAATTATTACACAATTAGCTACCTTCCTTGCGACCCTACATAGTATTCCTTTAAAACAAGGTACAACGTTAGGATTCCCTGTTGAAAAAACACTTACCTACTGGAAAGAGCTACAAACTAAGTTAAATCAGTATGTTACTAACAGTCTTACTTTGTTACAGCGTTCATCTTTAAATCGTTTGTTCGAAAATTTCTTTACTTGTATCCATACAACCACTTTTCAAAATACAATTATTCACGCTGATTTTACACATCATCACATTTTATTTGATAACCAAAATAAAGATATTTCAGGGATTATCGATTTTGGTGATGCTCAAATTGGAGATCCCGCCTTTGACTTTGCTGGGCTATATTATGATTTCGGGCATGAATTTACTACATCAGTATATGAACAATACTGTACACTTACTTCACACCATGATCCATTACTCATTCACCGCATCACTACCTTTTATCAATACAGCCCTTTACTACATAATATAATTTATAACTTTGAAAAAAGAATGAACTTGAATTCATAGCTGGCATAGAACAACTAAAAGTAATACTACAGAGATGAGATTACATTCTCTCCCTATGCTCTCTCTCCTCATACAACATTAACTTTTTATCCATTTCAACAATAACTTTATACAGTTGAAATGCCTGTAAAATTTGCAGTTGAATTCCAAAAGGAGCATTCTGTTCTTTTAACCATTGAAATACTTTCGTTTCATCTTTCATTGATTATTCCTCCCTTTATTAAAATCTGCTACAAATATACGGTAAATGATGAAAAGCTTTTCATGTCAATAACAAAAAAGGATGCAACATTGCATCCTTTAATGTACGATATTTTTCTTCTGCTTCGCTTCTTTCTTTACTTCTTCCCCTTGGCATTCGCTACGAAATGCACAACTTATACACTCAGAACGAAACTGACGCTCTGTATAATGCTCAGGTTGCTGTAACATTTCTTTCATTCTAGATAAATCAGCCATTCCAGTTATAATATCTTCCTGTTTCGGAATGTACTCGTACTTAGTTCCTTCTATTAAATTAATTACTTCAATTTTTCCTGGAAGAATGCCGAAAGCTTTATAACTAAATACTGTCATTAACTTTTGACAAAGAGCAAGCATTTCCTCATCCGCATCGACAACATACTTTTTAATTACAAACGACTCAGTACTCCACTCACCAACTTCTAATGTCAATGACATGTGGACACCTAACTCTTCCATATATGTTTGAAATTTTTCATATAAAAATAACGGCGGTGTCTGACTATCATCTCTTTCAACAAACTGTAATAAGTGATCTGTTAGCTTCGCTAACACAATATAATACTCCGTCTTCGAAGCAAACATATTAATCCTTACTTTTTTCCAATACTTTTCTATTAATATTAAAAGTACGATTTTAGTTTGTTGGCCCGCAGGTAGTGTGTAATATTCGTTAATAATTCGATTCACAATCATTTGTGCGATTTGTTGCCATTCAAACGAAGAAGGTTCTCTTCTTTTTATATGACGAAAATAAAATTTATGCGGGCAACGCATAAAATCATACAAATGATAATCTGTCATCGTTTTGATTGCGATTTTCTCGTGCACTTGCTCTTCATCTCCCTTCTGCCATTAAGAAAGGTGTTTTACAAATTCAGCTCCAAACTGTAAACATTTTTCTACATCTTCATCTTCTGGCGTTAATTCTACTTTTAGTCCTTCTAACACAACTGCAGCTCCGCGCTCTTGTAGCTTTTCTATTAAAATGTCAACCGCTACGCCGTACTTTGGATAAGCTGAATCACATGACCCGAAGACTGCCGCTTTTTTCCCAGTTAAATCAATAGAGTCCATTGCGTCATAAAAATCTAAGAAATCATCAGGAAGGTCACCATCTCCCCAAGTGTATGCACCTAAAATAATTCCATCATACTGTTCTAGTATAGAAGCTTCTGGTGAATCCATAATATCAATAACCTCAATTTCATTTTCTGTTTCACGAATCACGCCGGCAATATGATCAGCCATTTCCTCTGTATTTCCACTCATACTTGCAAAAATCATTACTAACTTACTCAACTGAATCTCTCCTTTTACCTTGTATCTCTTTTTCTGTTAGAAGCGTACTCTTCTCATCTACATATTCAGAACGAATTACATTTCGTTGCCATTCCATATGCTGATCAACTTCTTTATTTTTATCTTTTAATCCCCTCCGCAGAAGGTGAAATTTTTTTCTCATTAACATGTCGCATCCATCCTATTGATAATAATTATCAATTTCAACTACTTTTAGATTAATTGACATTGATTATCACTGTCAACAACTATTTTTTAAAAAATGATTAAAATGTACAAGCTTGTCCGTTAGCTATTCATATACTATAAATGAGCATAGTTCTTTCTCAGCCCTCTCTGACGGAAAGAAATAAAAGCAACTGCGATAGAGCGCAGTTGCCTTTTTTTATGATTTTAGTAGTCTTATCGCTGTCTCTAAAAATAGTTCCACTCCATAAATTAAAGCTGATTCATCTACATCAAATTTCGGATGATGATGCGGGTAGCAAGTATCTATCTTTTTATTACCAGTCCCTAGTTTAATGAAACAACCAGGTGCTTTTCTTAAATATGCTGAAAAATCTTCTCCTCCCATAGAAGGTTCAAGCTTCACAACACGCTCATTCCCAAACAAATGTAGTGCACTTTCTTCTACTACTTTCGTAATATATTCATCATTAATAACCGGATCATATCCATATCGATACGAATATGTATACTCCCCTCCATGTGCTTCTGTAATTCCTTTCACGATTTTCTCAATTTTCTCTTCTGCTTCCACCCTTAATGCTTGATTAAATGAACGAACAGTTCCCATTAAAGTTGCTGTGCTAGGAATGATATTATCAGCCATTCCTCCATGAAACTGCGTAACTGAAACGACTCTTTGCATGAAAGCACTTGTATTTCTTGATACGATATGTTGTAGATTTGTAATAATCTGCGCTCCGATAGCAATAGGATCTATCGTTTCTTCTGGCCTCGCCGCATGCCCTCCTTTCCCTTGAATTTCAACTGTAAATACGTCTGGCGCCGCCATCATCGGACCATAAGCAATTCCAATCTTCCCACTCTCAAGCCCTGACATAACATGTAAACCAATTACATAATCAACACCGTCCATCACGCCTGCCTCAACCATTTCTTGTCCGCCGCCAGGATATTCCTCTTCTGCGTGCTGAAAGAATAGACGGATTTCACCTGCAAAATCTTCCTTTATATTTGATAGTCCTTCTGCTGTACTTAACAAAATAGCGGCGTGAGCATCATGCCCACAGGCATGCATCACTCCTTTATTTATAGACGTATAAGATTTCTTTGTCTCCTCTTGAATTGGCAAAGCATCTATATCAGCCCGAATCGCAACTACTTTCCCTTTTTCTGTTCCTCTTTTAATTGCTAGTACACTATACTTCGTCGGTCTCGTTACTTCAAAAGAAGAAAATGAGCATAATGTATCATATATAAATTGTGAAGTTTCTTTTTCATGAAATGATAATTCCGGATGTTTATGAAAATACCGTCTCCATTTCATAATGTTGTCTTCTGAAATAAGATCCTTCCACATTCTCTTCATCAGAAATTCCTCCTTTTACGAAACTTTAACAATTCATACATTAACTATGAAAAACTCAAAAATTCAAACAAATATTACATTCCTATCCATTCTCCCAGACCACTTTTATACATTCACACAATCCACTTCCTATTTACATATCAAACCCATTACAAATTGGTGCTGAATGTAATATAATTGCTAAGTTAGGGATTTTCTTTTTTAGTATTTAGTGCTAATATCAGAAAAGAGCCTTTTGACTTATTTTTACCTAAAATGTGGAATTTTGTTTTTTTCACAATAATGTAGGACATGATACCTACAAAGAGCTATTATTTTATTAAGAGAGGGAAAGACATGGAAAGATTAAAAGAGATATGGTCTCGACCACTCACACAATGGGTTGCAAAGACGGTTTATTACCTTGCAATTTTATTTGCATTACTTTGGTTGTATGGATTCCATGATACAAACACAAGTACATTTATTTACAATGAATTCTAGGGTGGGAACGTTATGAAGTTATTAGAACAAATTGAAAAATGGGCTATTGAAACGCCTGATCAAACTGCTTTTGTTTGGCGAGATGCGAAAATTACGTACAAACAATTAAAGGAAGATTCTGATGCGTTAGCACATTGGATTTCTTCTGCGTATCCAGATGATCGTTCACCAATTATGGTGTATGGCCATATGCAACCTGAAATGATTATTAACTTTTTAGGATGTGTAAAAGCTGGACATGCTTATATTCCTGTAGATTTATCTATCCCAGCTGATCGTGTACAACGTATCGCTGAAAATTCTGGTGCGAAACTACTTTTATCAGGAACTGAAGTAACTGTTACTGATTTACCAGTTCGCATTGTAAGTGAAGACAACTTAAAAGATATTTTCTTTACTCATAAAGGGAACATTCCAAATCCTGAACATGCGGTAAAAGGTGATGAGAACTTCTACATTATTTACACATCAGGAAGCACAGGTAATCCGAAAGGGGTTCAGATTACTTATAACTGTCTTGTAAGCTTTACAAAATGGGCTGTAGAAGATTTCATCTTACAAACAGGGCAAGTATTCTTAAATCAAGCACCTTTCTCATTCGATTTATCTGTCATGGATATTTACCCATCATTAGTAACAGGTGGTACACTTTGGGCAATCGATAAAGATATGATTGCACGTCCAAAAGACTTGTTTGCTTCTTTAGAGCAATCGGATATACAAGTATGGACTTCAACACCATCTTTCGCAGAGATGTGTTTAATGGAAGCATCTTTCTCTGAGAGTATGCTACCGAACATGAAAACATTCCTATTCTGCGGTGAAGTGTTACCAAATGAAGTAGCTAGAAAATTAATTGAGCGTTTCCCGAAAGCAACAATTATGAATACGTACGGTCCAACTGAAGCTACTGTCGCTGTAACAGGTATTCACGTTACAGAAGAAGTGCTTGATCAATACAAATCACTTCCAGTTGGCTACTGTAAATCAGATTGCCGCCTTCTTATTATGAAAGAAGATGGCACGATCGCACCTGATGGTGAAAAAGGTGAAATCGTAATTGTCGGTCCAAGCGTAAGCGTTGGATATTTAGGAAGCCCTGAATTAACAGAAAAAGCATTTACTATGATTGACGGTGAGCGCGCCTATAAAACAGGCGATGCTGGCTATGTTGAAAATGGTCTTCTATTCTATAATGGTCGTCTTGATTTCCAAATTAAGCTGCATGGTTATCGAATGGAATTAGAAGAAATTGAGCATCACCTTCGTGCGTGTTCTTACGTAGAAGGAGCAGTTATCGTTCCAATTAAAAAAGGTGAGAAATACGATTATTTATTAGCGGTTGTTGTTCCTGGCGAACATTCATTTGAAAAAGAATTCAAATTAACATCTGCAATCAAAAAAGAACTCAATGAGCGATTACCAAACTACATGATTCCACGTAAATTCATGTATCAATCTTCTATTCCAATGACACCAAATGGAAAGGTAGATCGCAAAAAATTATTGAGTGAGGTTACAGCATGACCGCATATGGATCATTTTATTTTTTCGCTATAGTGGGCATTTTATTAATACCTACTATCATAGCTGGATTAAAAGGTAAAATGTTGCGTAAATATAATGCCTTTTTAACATTAGTCATGCTTGCTATTATCTTCTCGGATAAACCGAAGCAAGCGATTATGTTAGCCGCATTTATCATTTGGCAATATGCCCTAATTAAAGGCTATTTACTTTTAAGAAAACAAAATAATAGTACATTCACATTTTGTATAGCTGTTATTTTATCAATTTTGCCACTTATTTTGGCAAAAATCGCACCATTTGCACCTGATCTAAAGTTCATTGTATTTTTAGGTATGTCTTATGTAACATTTAGGGCCGTACAAATGGTATTTGAAGTTCGTGATGGTTTAATTAAAGAACTATCCTTCTTTAATTTTTGGGAATTCGTTTTATTCTTCCCAGCTATTTCAACGGGCCCTATCGATCGTTACCGTAGATTCCAAAAAGATATTCAAAAGCCACCTAGTGCAGAAGAATATCAAAATTTACTATATACAGGATTAAACCGTATTTTCCAAGGTTTCTTGTATAAATTTATTATCGCTTACTTAATAAAGCAATATTTTATGGATCCGGCATTTGCACAGCAAGATACAATTCTATCTAATATAATTTACATGTATAGCTATAGCTTATATTTATTCTTTGACTTTGCTGGTTATAGCTCATTTGTAATTGGTGTAAGTTATATGATGGGAATTAAAACGCCAGAAAACTTTAATAAGCCATTCATTAGCCGTAATATTAAAGACTTCTGGAACCGCTGGCACATGAGTTTATCATTCTGGTTCCGTGATTTTATTTACATGCGTTTCGTCTTTTTTGCAACGAAGAAAAAGTTAATTAAGAACCGTTACACAATTTCGTATATCGGTGCATTTTTAAACTTTTTCATCATGGGAATTTGGCATATTACTGGTGAGCATGTGTATCAATACATTATTTATGGTCTCTATCATGCCGCACTGTTCATTTTATTCGATATTTTCGAACGAAAAAACAAGAAGCATAAGTTTTGGCCAAACAATAAATTTACACACGTCCTTGCGATTGTAATTACGTTCCACGTTGTATGTTTCGGTTTCCTCATTTTCTCTGGACACCTTAACAGATACTTTTAATGCACCCTTCTTATAACTAGTAAGAAGTTGCACATATAATATATTTCGGATATAAAGGAGATTTTAAAAATGGCAGAATTCAAAGAGCAAGTATTAGATATTTTAGAAGAAGTATGTGAAAACGATATTGTGAAAGAAAACTTAGATGTTCAGTTATTTGAAGAAGGTATTCTTGATTCTTTCGCTGTAGTATCTTTATTAGTTGAATTCCAAGAGCGTTTAGATATTGAAGTTTCTATTTCTGATTTTGACCGTGACGAGTGGGCTACTCCAAACATGGTTATTAAGAAGTTGGAAGAAATCCGATGAACAAAGCAAAATTTGGTCCGATGCTTTTAGCATTGGCCCTTTTTGCTGTATTCTTACTTATTCCAACGCGCTTCCTACTTCCACTTTTAAGTGATGAAAAAGTAGAACAAGCTGCCACTTCTTTAAAAGAAGAAAAGATTCAAAGTATGATTTTACAGCAAAAGATGTTAGCAGACTCGAAATACCTTCCGATGTATGGATCATCGGAGTTCGCACGTATGGATGCTTACCATCCATCGAATTATTTTAAAGTAAAGCCTGAAGGATTCACACCATTCCTACTTGGACGCGGTGGAACACAAGACCTTGTACATGTATTAAACTTTGCATCTACAATGGATCAATTGAAGGATAAGAAAATGGTATTCGTTCTTTCTCCGCAATGGTTTGTTCCACAAGGTATTGATGAAACACACTTTGCACCTAACTTTTCAAAACAACAAGGTTACCACTTCATTTTCAACGATGATGTAAAACCTGAAATGAAAAAGCAAATTGCAAAGCGCTTATTAAACTTTGAGATTGTTAAGAAAGAAACTTTACTTAAAATTTCGCTTGAAGGTATCGTTTACGATGATACAAAGCATAAAATAAAAGCACTTGCTGCTAAACCTTTCGCTTATATTTATCGTAACATTTTAGATCGCAAAGATTTATTTACAGCAATGTTTGATATTAAACCGCATAAAGAAAAGCTTGATCCTTCATTAAAACAAATGAACTGGGATGAAGCTCGTAAACATGCAGATCAAACAGGTGCAGCAGAATCTGGATCTAATGAATATGGTATCGAAGATGGTTACTTCAATAGCAAAATCAAGAAGAAATTAAAGCAACGTGAAGGCTACTTAAAAAATGATGCTTATGATCAATCGCCAGAATATGAAGATTTACAAATTGTACTTGATTTATTAAAACAATCTGGTGCAAAACCACTCTTCATTTCTGTCCCTGTAAAAGGTCCTTGGTACGATTACGCTGGCTTCCCGAAAGAACGCCGTGAATTGTACTATAAGAAAGTTCATGAGCAAATTGAGAAAGCTGGCTATCCAATTGCCGACTTCTCAAATCATGAGTATGATAAATACTTCTTAAAGGATCATATGCACTTAGGTTGGAAAGGCTGGGTTTATATCGATGAGGCCGTCCAACAATTTTATAAAGCAAACTAATGAAAAGACCGCTTGAATTATTCAAGTGGTCTTTTTCTATATACATTTTGCAATTGTTCGATTACGCTATCTGCTTCTTTCATCACTCGCTCCACTACATGCTGGGCCGATTCTATTCGTGCTAATGATGACGCTTGTCCTGCCCAAAGCGACATATATTCTCCTTTATTATGTTTTGCTGCTTCTTGGCGTATTTTAGAGGTTAATACATTTTGTACTGGATACATCGGAAGCCCTTCTTCTTTCCCTTCATGCTTCTCTATAAATTCATTACGAATACCCCGTGCATATTTCCCGGAAAACGCACGAGTCACAGTTGTACTTGTATCTGTACTACGTAAAACCGCTTGTTTATATACATCATGCGTAATACTTTCTTCACTCGTTAAAAAAGCAGATCCCATTTGTACAGCTTCTGCCCCCAGTGTAAATGCCGCAACAAGCCCTTGTCCGTTCATTACACCACCTGCTGCAACAATTGGGATATGCGGGACTGTTGCTACTAACTGCGGAATTAATGCGAATGTCCCAATCATAGCGTCCTGTTCTTTTCCGATAAATGTCCCTCTATGCCCTCCTGCTTCGCTACCTTGACCGACAATAATGTCTACTCCTAATTCAGCAAGTACTTTCGCCTCTGCCACATGAGTAGCTGTTCCGATGACTTTTATTCCTCTTCTTTTTAAGTCATCTATTTCTTCTTTTTCTAACGTTTGAAATGCAAAACTAACGACTGGCACGTTTTCTTCTACTAACACTTGTAATTGTTCTTTATAACTTTTTGGAAGCTTTACCTGCTCTTCTTCCTCTATACCGAATTCTCTATTCACTCCGCTAAGTAATCTTTTTGCCAAGATTA
Organism: Bacillus sp. EB106-04-02-XG92; assembly: GCF_058791995.1. Taxonomy (NCBI): domain Bacteria; kingdom Bacillati; phylum Bacillota; class Bacilli; order Caryophanales; family Bacillaceae; genus Bacillus; species Bacillus sp. EB106-04-02-XG92. Next base: position 377,985 of record NZ_JBYTEA010000003.1, on the reverse strand, counting down.
CCTTCTCTTCTTCTATCTGTATCTCTTTCGTTAACAGTAAGTTAACACCGAAAGGCTTATCCGTTCGTTCCCTTATTTTATAAATTGCGTCACGAATTTGTTCAGGGCTCATATAGCCTGCTCCAAGCGTTCCTAATCCTCCGCTATTACTTACAGCTGCAACAAGTTCTGGCGTCGTAATCGCACCCGCCATACCTGCTTGAATGATTGGATACTTAATTTGTAATATATCTATAACTCGACTTGTAAACATCATTTCTCCTGCTACTAAAAATATAGACAAATGTATATTCTTAGAGTATTCCTGCTTCTACGTGCCCTGCCTCGCTAATCACTTGCTACTACAGTTTGCTGTGACACTCCACAGGCGTAAATTCCGATGTAGCCCACCGTACATATATACAATCTATTTACGTTAGTATTGTATATTTTTTTGCTTGTAAAAGGTTGATAGATGCATTTAAATCTCTATCCATTACATTTCCACAATCACATGTATATACTCGGTCAGACAGCTTTAAATCCGACTTTTTTTGATCGCAACATGAACATATTTTAGAAGATGGATAGAATCTGTCCACTTGCCGTAGTTCAATTCCATATTCCCTACATTTCGTTAATAACCATGTTTTAAAAGCATAAAAACATTGTTGCGCTACAGCTTTAGATAGATGTTTGTTCTTCATCATACCTTTCACATTCAAATCTTCTACTGTAATAAACATTGGCTTGGTTTTCACCACATCATTTACAATAGACTTTACATACGCTAATCGAATATTTGCTAGCCTAGCATGTAGTTTTTGCACCCTAAGAATATTTTTGTTTATATTCGCTCTTTTATTAGTAACAGGTTGTTCACCTCTCTTTCTTATATTTTCAAATTTGCGTGATAAAGAGCGTTGTTCACGTTTTAACCGTTTTTCTATCTTTTTTACTTGTACTGTTTTATTTATATTTTTGTGAGTTTTTCCATCGCTACGTACAGCGAAGTCTTTAATTCCCAAATCAATTCCTATACCTACTGCATTGAGAATTGAATTTGGTTTTACCTCTTTCACTTCACAGAGTATAGACACATAGTATCTTCCTGCTCTTTGATATACTATACCACTTTTTACAGTTGTATTTTTTGAAATATATCCATACTCTTTTAACCTTATCCAACCAATTGTAGGGACTTTTACTCTATGTCTTTCTACTGTCCAATCTGTTTTGTTGTTTTTCGGAAAGTAGCACTTCACATCTTGCTTCTTCTTTTTTTTATATCGTGGAAACTTAGATAAACCTTTAAAAAATCGCTTAAAAGCTTTATCTCCATTCATAATCGCTTGTTTTACCGCTTTGCTCGACACTTCTTTAATCCACTGGTCACACTCTTTTATATGAATGTTGTTTAGCCATTTGGAAAAGTCATAGCCACTAAGAAATTTCCCCTCCGACTCATATACCTCTTTATTTTTAGAGATATACAGGTTATATACATATCGACACACCCCAATAGTTTGACGGATTTTACTAACTTGTTCAGTTGTCGGTTTGATTTCTATTAAATATGCTCTTTTCATAAGTCTTCATCCTCCGACATTTTCTTTTTGTATTTTCTCAACCCATATATTCTACAGCTAAATACATGAATGATAGATATTAAATCCTGAACAAGTTCTTCTTGAGGAGATAGTTTCTCATTGTTAACAATCATAATTTCCACTCCCATTTTACAAAGAAACCCTTCAAACCAATCATATCCAAGACATACAAATCTATCTTTGTGTGCAATGATGATCGTCGAAATATTTCTTTCCATACAACTGTCAATCAGTTTATTCCACTGTTTTCTTTTGTAGTTTAATCCGCTACCAATATCTTTGATAACTTCATCTACAATCATTCCTCGTGCATTTGCGAATGTTTTTAAAAACTCAACCTGATTTTCTAAATCATCTTTCTGACCTGAATTTGATACTCTTGTGTAAATAACTACTTTGCCTACTTTATTTTCTTCTTGAATACCCATATATTCCTTATACTGTTCTTCTGTATAATATCTTCTTCCTTTTGGGTTTCGGTAAGCAGTTAAAACACCTTGATTGTCCCACCTTTACAATATCTTAACAGAGACATTAAGCATTTCTGAAAATTCTTTTGGTTTATATTGTTTCATAATTACTTTTCACTATATATGCCTACTTTTGTCTATGCTTTTGTTTACTGTTTCTTCCTCCTATTCCCCTTATATCTTCTTTATTTGACAAACTTTCCCCTTCTTTTACAAGGGTTGAACTTCCTATGAAGCGAATATATTGAAAGTGAAGGAGGCTGAAAACAATGATATATCCAACAGCTTTACAACAAGGTGATACAGTAATGATTATTGCACCGTCCGGCCCACCAACAATTGAAAATGTATTAAAAGGGGGAAACGTACTACAAGAAATGGGGTTATCTGTAGTAATCGGAAAAAGTGTTTATGAGAAATATGGATATTTAGCTGGAAGTGATCAAGTTCGGCTCGATGATATACATGAAGCTTTTTCAAATCATGAAGTAAAGGCCATTTTCTGCGCACGAGGTGGTTACGGAAGTGCCCGTCTCCTCCCTCACATTCAATATGAAATCATTCGGCAAAATCCAAAAATCTTTTGGGGATATAGCGATATTACAGCTTTACATACTGCCTTTTCACGTTATGCAAAGCTCGTTACTTTTCATGGCCCAATGGTGGAAGAGTTAGGTAAAGGGGTAGATTCTCTTTCTTTATCTTCTTTCAATCAACTATTCCATCCGTATTCCACCATCTTATCTGCTTCAGAATGTATCGTACCTACCTCTTCCTGTACTGTTACAGGCACGTTGACAGGAGGGAATTTAACTGTATTAACGAGTATAATTGGCTCATCCTATGAGATAAATACGGCTAATAAACTTTTGCTCCTTGAAGATATTGGAGAAGAACCATATCGCATTGACCGTATGTTAAATCAGCTACTTTTATCTGGAAAATTCAATGAATGTAGTGGCGTTATTTTTACAAGTTGTCACGACTGTACTCCTTCTAAACCATCTCAATCATTACAAACAATACTATATGAATATTTCGCACCATATCATATACCTGTTCTATTCGATTTACCGATCGGTCATATAAGCCCAAACATCGGGATTCCTCTTGGAGCTACAGCGACAATAAATACAAATAATAAAACACTCTCTATTTCCTCTGGCATAGTCACTCCGTTTTCAAATTAAAAAGGAAAAGCGATTCCGCTTTTCCTTTTATTTATAATAATTAAAGATTCGTCCAGATGCGATATCTGCAATTTCTTCTGGAATAAATGTTTTACTAATATCAGTGCCAACATTTAATACTGCTGTAGCATCTTTCTCAATACTACCAAATAACTCTTTCCCACGTATCGTAATAAGGGGCGTTCCTTCTGGCAACACATCTTTTACAAATTCCATTTGTGTAAAGAACGGAACGATCCATCTATCCTCTCCTTGGAAATGACGCAAACGAAGTATTCCTTCTGTTGCCCCGTCCTCTGCTTCTAGTGAACCAGCAACATAAAACTCAGTAGATAAGAGCAATTCATAAAATTCCTTTTGCTTCTGTTTATCGTTCCCTGCTACAACAAGTACTTCTTCTATTCTCTTTACCGGAATTTGCTCCATATGATGCCACCCCTATTTCAAAATGATTGTACTTAGATTATACGAAATATTCTTATTTTTTTCTACATAATTCGCAATTATTTTCTTAAAATAATTTTAACGCTTCTTTTGTCGTCACAATCGTAGCAAACTCTTCATGTAAATTTACAAGTGTCATATTGTGAATATCTTCTGCACTATACTCTTTACCATCTAGACCTTTACGATTAAAAGTAGCCGTCGCATCACGCACTACATACGTTGTAAATCCTAAATTCCCTGCCATTCGTGTCGTAGTCTCCACACAGTGATTTGTCGTTAATCCTACAATCACTACTGCATTACATTTGTTTTCTCTTAATTGCTCTTCTAAATTTGTTCCAATGAACGCGCTGTTAACGGTTTTCTGAATAACCACTTCACCTGACAGTGGTCTCACTTCTTCTTTAAAGTTAACAGTTTCTGCTCCCTCATAAAACATCGACTGATCATTTTCTTTATTTACATGTTGAATATGAAAAACTGGTCGTTTCCTTTTTCTCCATTCTGCTAACAAAATTCTCATATTTTCTTCAGCAAAAAGATTATTTCTCTCACCCCAGTATGGTAATTGAAATGCTTTTTGTACATCAATTATGATAAGTGCTATTTGATTATTCATCATTTTCTCCTTCTTTCGGCTGTAATTGAAACAGAAAACCCAATTGTTGTGACGCAGTAATAAAACAAATATAAGCGCAAAGCTCTACAATTTCTTTTTCCGTCCAATATTGTTTCAATACATGAAACATAGTATCATCTATCGCCTTTTTGTCATGAATAAATGTATGCGCAAAAGTAACTGCTACACCAATTTCTTCTACCTTTTGCATATCATCAGGCCTTCCCTTTGCCATACAGTACGGGCATTCATTCCCATACGCTAATGTTCTTCTCACTTGCTCCTTTAACTCTGCTGAAAGAGTTCCTTTATTGTATAATGTATTTTCTAATGTACTCCACGAATGTAATATTTCCGGATTATGACCTAATAACCTTTGAAACTTTGTATCTCCTACATTTGATAATAAAATTCTCTCCATCATTTCCCCTCCTATTTCCTTCTGTTTTATTGTAAAATAAATAAAGTTCACTTTACATTTCATATGAATCTTAATTTATATTTTCCCTTTACAAAAATCATTATTTTACTGGAGGTATATTTACAAATGCAACTAGACCGTGTTGATCGAAAAATTTTAAATGAATTATATAATGATAGTCGCCTGTCCATGCGTGAATTGGCAAAGCGAGTGAATTTATCTGCTCCATCTACTGCAGAACGTGTTCGTAAACTGGAAAGTGAAGGCGTGATTCAAAAGTACACAATCGATATCGATTATAAAAAAGCAGGACTTGTTTTAGATTGTATTTTAGAAATCACTTTAAAAAATGGTGATACAACACGTATGCAACAGTTTATTCAGTCTTATCCATCTGCAAGTTTTTGTTACCGCGTTACAGGAAGCTTATGCTACATTGTAAAAATTTCTGTTCCTTCACTCGTTGAACTTGAAGAATTTATCAATGATGTTTCCTCATATGCAACTACTGTTTCTCATATCGTATTATCAGAAGTATCTCTTACTCCTGATATTGAACATATCTTCCCAGAAAATTAATTAATTTTTATTCATAAAATATAAAAAAACCCCTTACAATAAGAATAAAAATAATATATTATGTATTAAAATACATAAAGTTCTAGAAAGGGGCTTTACATTGAAAATCTGGTTTTATGAAAAAACGGCACAATTAGATGAATTGCTTGGCATTTGGGATAATGTTCCGACTATCCCTCGAATTGGTGAAAAAGTTGAGATTTTAAAAACAGTCCGCACTGTTACAGATATTAAATATGTAAAGAACGGTAATAATTTTCGTGTAGAAATTATTACAAATTAAAAAGTAGCTCCTAAGAGCTACTTTTTAATTATCTATCACGCGCTTTCTTTATAACGATTTTATCTTCTTCTACAGATACTGTTACATAATTATTTTCTTCTAACCCGAGCTTATTTACAGCCTCATCTGGTAGCTCTACAGCCATTAGTCTATCTGTTACGATCACTTGACTATACACTTCATTTTCTTGTAATGCACTCACTGCTTTTTCCTCATTTATAAAACGCACTGGTGGCACACCCACTTCTTTTACCTTGCGCCATTGTTTCCAAACGTAAGGAATTAACCAAAGTAACCCAACAACTGTAAGACCGATACCGATCCATAAATTACTTTGCGCTTGTAATTCAGGAATTGAAATTGCGCTACTCTCTTCTCCACCGACAAATTGCATACTTGTTGCAATGAAATTATTTAGAGCGTGTACAGCGATATTCGTCCATATATTTTTCGTCTTTATGTATAAAAGACACATAACAACGCCAAACATGAACGCGCCAATAACATCAAAATGTCCTAGACCAAAAATCAGTGAAGATATGATTACAGCTTTTTTAATTCCCCATTTGTAAGCCATTCGCTGTAAAAAGAATCCCCTAAAAATAACCTCTTCCATAATAGGTGCTAACACACACGCTGAAATGAAAGTAAATATCGTCATATATACGTTACTCGTGTTAATAACATTTCCGTCTTCTAACATAGTAACTAAGAAATTCGGTAACGTATGTGCTAATATGTAAAATTGAATATGAGATATACCAACTGAAAAAATCATTCCCATTATCGTTGCTAATACAATTAATCCCCACGGTAAACGTCCTGGTTTATCAAAAAAACTATTGAATACAACATTATTTTTATTTGTTTTTACGTATAACCAAAATAACGGAAATACAAAAAATACAGTTATTTGTGAAATAACCTCCATCGTATTCTCAGAAACATTTGCTAGACTTAATGGGATCATCGTAAGGAACAATCCTATAATCATCCATCCAAAAAAACTGCGTAGTCTTATGTGTGAAAATGCATAGTGCATATAGAACACCTCCAAAGATAGTAAAAATAAATGGTGTGATAACTAAATTATAATATGAATATAGTTGAAATTCTTCCTATTTTTCTCAAATACTTTCGAACAACATATATAGTAATCATTCTTTTCTTGCAGTTGAAATATACGAGAAAGTTATGTAATAAAAATCCCCGTTTTTACAAGCGGGGATTTCTTTTATTATAATACGTCACGTTTTTGGAATAATGCACTTGATGCTACAAGTAATACAACAAAGTATGCAGCTACAAGTAAGAATGAAGTTGTAAATGTAAACTCTGTAAATGTCGGTTCTGATCCGCCGCTTACTAGTTTATTGCTATCATACACACTTAAATTTAAATGGAAAAACACTACAAACTTTGCTACACCTTTTGCAAACATCATCAGTACCATATTAATTGGTCCTTGTAAAAAGAAGAGGAACATCGTAATAATTAATGGTAATACAGACTTTCTAAATACGTTTGCTAAGAAAAATGCAAGCGTCGCAAAGAAGAACGGTGAAAGTACTTGATATAAAGTAGATTTCATTACGATTCCTATCGTTAATTCTGTTTTACTACCATCCATTACAATTCCGCCAATTATCATTGAAATGATCGTGTTAGCAAATATGATAAATACTATAGTAAGTAATACTGTAATATATTTAGAGAATAAAACGGTAATTCTTTTTCTTGGACGGATTAATAATTGCTTAATTGTACCTTTTTGGAACTCATCAGTAATCATACGAGTAGCAATCGTAATACCAAAAATTGTTGCAAGTAAAGTAATTAAACCAATATCTGAACTTGCAAAATCTAAATATGATCCTTTAAATTCACTTCCGTCTCCCCATTTCAGCATCGCTAAAACTCCCAAGATCTCCAATACTGCAATGACACCAATTAAAATATACATACCCTTTTTCGCATGTAACTTTAAAAATTCATTTTGAATTAATTTAAACATTACGCTTTCACTCCCCCTGTAATCGCTAAGAACTCATCCTCTAACGTTTTATTTTGAACAGTAACTCCGTATACAAGCACATCGTCATTCACAAGTCTTTTTACAAGTTGCGGGATTTCCTCTTTCGTTACAGATACTGCAATTACATTTCCTTGCGACTTACCTTTAATGATCTCATTTGCTTTCTGTACTTGATCTACTTCAAACGCTACGACGACTGTCTCATCATGTTTCGCTTGTTCATGTAAGTTGTACTCTTGTACAAACTCACCTTGCTTAATAATAACGACGCGATCACACATAAGTTCAATTTCACTTAATAAGTGACTTGATACGATTACGGCAATATTCTCCTCCTTCGCTAAACGTTGTAAATAATCACGAATTTGGCGAATACCAGCTGGATCTAATCCATTTGTTGGCTCATCTAAAATTAAGATTTTCGGCTGATGAAGTAATGCCTGTGCAATTCCTAAACGTTGTTTCATACCAAGTGAATATGTTTTCACTTTTTTATGAATCGCATGCTCTAACTCAACAAGCTTAACAATCTCAGCAATGCGCTCTTTACTAATTGGTGTAATTGCCATATTCGCAAAATGCTTTAAGTTTTGCATTCCAGTCATATAATCATATAGTTCAGGATTTTCTACGATCGCTCCAATTTGCTCTAGTGCCTTTTCACGCTCCGTGCGAATACTATGGCCACAAATTGTAATGTCGCCCTCTGTCATTGATATAAGGCCTGTCATCATACGAATTGTCGTCGTTTTACCGCTACCGTTCGGTCCAAGAAACCCGTACACTTCCCCTTCACGAACTTCAAATGATAAACCACCAATAATTTCCGTTCCACCAATCTTTTTTCGAACATTCTCTAACTTTACTACTACGTTTCCCAATGCCCATTCCTCCTTTAGACTTCTAGTTTTTTGTCGATTATGCGACCGGTTATATAAACAAGTAAAACAAATATACCGATTGAAAAAGCAATACTATATAAATTTATAAAATTTTCTGGATATAATATAAGATTCATATCCATTGTTTCATCTATATAAACGATTTTTTTAATAAAATTAGGTATAGGCGCAAGTCGACCCAGCATTTCATATATCAGATTGATTACTTTCGTTACTAGTAAAAATAAGAAGAAAATAATTACATACTCCATTTTTTTCTTTTTCAAAGAAAATATTTTAACTCCAGCTACTATAAAAAGTAAGACTAACAATATACTTAATAAATTAAATACATATAACACGCTACTAAATAACTGCTTTACCATATCTAGTGTAAGTGTACTTTCGGTGAATAACAATTCATGGAGTTCTGTACCTTTTATTACTTTCATCGAAATACCATAGAAAAACATAGCACCTATTAATTCAAAACACATTAAGCTAATTGCTGCATATGACAATATTGCTAAAATAATTTTTTTACCAGATATCGGTGTTAACCGAAATAATTTACTTTCAGTCATTTTCCCAAAAGCAGACATCGCCTGCAGAAATACTAATACCGCAAAAATTAAATAAACTAAGAATACTAAAGCAATTGTAATCATTTGCCTTACTTCTCCTGATTCTTGTTTAATATAATTCCCCATACTTACAAAAGCGACAGCTACAATAAATATGAATGACAATAACGAAATGAAAATTTGTTTTTTATTCGCATTGTACATATATATTAAACTGGCTTTCATCTACTAAACACCTCCTTAAACAAATCCGTAACAGCTTTTCCTCGTTGGAAACGTAGTTCCTCTACATTTTCATACAATACAATTTCCCCATCTTTTAAAAAGATTACTTCATCAAAAATATTTTCAACTTCATTTATTAAATGAGTCGCGATTAGTATCGTACAATCTTCACGATAAAACTGTAAAATAAGTTCCAGTACATGTTCCCTAGAAACGAGATCAATCCCGCCAAGCGGTTCATCTAGTACGTATAACTTCGCTTTCCTTGAAAATGTTAAAATAATTTGTAGCTTTTCAACCATCCCTTTTGATAAAGCTGTAATTTTTTCTTCTAACGGTATTTTAAATTCCGCAATCGTATCTACCGCTTTTTGAATGTCGAAATCTTTATAAAAATCTCGATAGAAAAATAAAGAATCTTTTACCGTCATCCAATTATCAAATACTGGTTTATCCGACATAAAAGAAACAATTTCTTTCGTTTCCAATCCGACCTTTTTACCAGCGATTGTAATACTCCCTTCGGAAGGATGCTGCAGACCGGCAATCATTTTCAATAACGTCGTTTTTCCGCTTCCGTTATCTCCAGCGAGCCCTATAATTTTCCCTTCCGTAATCTCTATGTTTAATTCACGGATCACTGCTTTTAACCCGTATCTCTTCCATAAGTTTTCTATTTTTAATAACTCTGTCATTCGCTCTCCTCCCTTTTCTCATGTAATGAAGAACGAAGAATTGTAAGAATTTCTTCTTCTGAAAAACCTAAATTGTCCATTCCATCTATAAAAGAGTGAAGTAATTCTTTCGCCATCTCTTTTCGCAGCTCCATAATTTTCTCCCCTTCATTCGTTACATATCGTCCCATTCCTCTACGCGTTACAACAACCCCATCTCGTTCTAGCTCTTGAAATGTACGCTGAATCGTATTTGGATTTACTTGTAATTCACTCGCTAACTCACGTACAGAGGGAATTTTATCACCAGGCAATAAATGTCCTGTTACGATTTCTTTTTTTATGTATTCCATTACCTGAATGTAAATTGGTGTATTTGGAGAAAACTCTATTTTCATTTCTTCCCTCCTTTTGTATCGGTGTACTAGTTAAATAATACACTGATACAAAAGGATTGTAAATACCCATTTAATTACAAAAAAGTTCTATCCTTTAGCCGGATAGAACTTTTCAAACAAACATCGTTATACAAAAATAATAGTGTTATGTAAACAAAATCATAAAGAAAAGCTGTCTTATTAATGAATAAGACAGCTTTTCTTTATAATCATATATTAAAAATTAAACACGAAGTCATCATCCGATAACTTTTCAACGTTCGTCGCTTTTACGTAACCATTTCCTTTTACAGAGAAGAAATCATGGTTTTTCGTATCTGTACGTAATCCATTTAAAACGATTGGGTTAATTTCTTCTTCTTCAAACTTCGGCTCAAGTCCTAAGTTCATAAGTCCTTTATTCGCATTGTAACGAACGAAACGATTTACATCTTCTACAAGACCGATAGAAGTGTAAATTTCTTCTGTGTATGCCATTTCGATTTCATATAGTTCCATTAATAACTCTTGCGTTTCTTTTTGCACTTCTTGTTGATCTTCTGCAGAAAGTTCCGCGAAGATTTGTTGTGCTAAAATACCGACGAATACGCCGTGAATTGACTCATCACGAATTATTAAGTTAATAATCTCACCACTTGCTGTTAGTTTTCCTTGACCAGCTAAGTAAAGCGGATAGAAGAATCCACTATAGAATAAGTAACTTTCTAGGAACACACTTGCTACCATTGCCATATATAACTCTTTTTTCGTTACTTCAGGCTTTAATAAACGACGATAGTAACTCGTAATAATACCAGCCTTTTTCTCAAGTAACGGATGATTATCTACCCAGTCAAAAATATCATCGATTTCTTCTTCAGTAGCTAACGTTGTGAAAATATGACTGTAACTCTTTGCATGTACTTCTTCCATAGCACCCATGAAAGCTAATACACTTTTCGCTTGTAAATTTTCAAGATGAACAAGTACAAGAGGCATCCCTTCGCCGCCTTGCTTCGTATCTAAAAGTGTTAAACCACCTAATACACGCTTATAAGCAATTTGCTCTTCTTTTGATAATTGCACCCAAGTATTTTTGTCAGAAGACACTGCGATTTCTTCTTCTGTCCAAAACTGAGCGATGTTTTGCTTCCAAAACATTAAACTAAAATCATCTTCTTTTTTGTTCCAGTTTACCGCACGCATTCAATCGCCCCTTCTCTAAATAAACATGAAAAATTAATAACTGAGCATGAGCAGGGTTCAGAAAAACCCTGCTCATCATGTCTTACTTTTTATATTAAACGGTACAAGCCACACACTCTTCCACGCTTAACTTACGTGTTCTCGTATAATACAGACTCTTTAAGCCTTTTTTATGTGCATAGATGTAGTAACGTGCTAATTCACGCGTTGAAATATCACTATTAACGTAAAGAATTGTACTAATTCCTTGGTCAATATGTTCTTGAATTTCTGCAATTAAATCAATTAATTTAAACTGATTCATATCGTAAGAAGATTTATAGTACCAGAACGTATCTTTTGATAAATACGGCATTGGATAATATGTTGTCGCATTTGCATATGTTCTTGATTCGATTTGACTTACGATTGGCATTACGCTTGAAGTTGCATTTTGAACGTAACTGATTGATTGCGTAGGAGCGATAGCAAGACGATATGAGTTGTATAAACCATTCTTCTGTACTTGCTCTTTTAAACTTGTCCAATCTTCTTTTGTTGGAATATGAATTCCTTCAAATAATTCCTGAACTTTTTCAGTTACTGGGCTATAATCTGTCGTTTCATACTTTTCAAAGTATGTGCCGTTCGCATAATCAGACTTATCGAAGTCTTTAAATGTTTCGCCTTTTTCTTTAGCGATTTCCATACTTTTCTCAATAGAGTAGTAATTTAACATCATAAAGAATGTACGAGCAAACTCTTTCGCTTCTGCACTTTCATAAGCGATTTTATTTTTTGCTAAGTATCCGTGTAAGTTCATTGCGCCAAGCCCAACTGAATGAAGCTCATCATTTGCTTTTTTCACAGTCGGTGCATTCGGAATGATTGTCATATCAGAAACAGCTGTTAAAGCTTCCATTCCCGCATGAACTGCTTCACGAATTTCTTTATTTTCCATTACGTTTACGATATTTAACGATCCTAAGTTACAGTTAATATCACGACGGATAATGTCATCTGTACCGTAATCATTTATTTCAGAAGTTTCTTGTAGCTGGAAGATTTCTGTACACAAGTTCGACATCTTCACAGTTCCAATATCCTTCAGTGGATGTTGGTTATTTGCATTTGATTTAAACATTAAGTACGGATAACCTGACTCAAGCTGAATCATAGCAATTTTAATAAGCATATCACGCGCACTAATATCTAGCGGCTTCTTCTTCACTTTCGGATTGCTCATTAATTCATCGTACATTTCATCGATATCAATATCATCTAAATGCTTGCCATATTCTTTATACACCGTATAAGGCGCGAAAACATGGAAAGGTTCGTTTTTCTCAGCAAGCTCAAAGAACTTACTTGGAACGATAATTCCGATTGATAGAGACTGAATACGGCTCTTCTCGTCGGCATTTATTTTTTTGGTCAACTCGTCTTCATATTTCTATGAAGGTTGGACTATATCATCAACCTGTAACTGGTTGCCTTGCACTTCGACTGGTACCTATTTCCAGCCTACTCTACTAGCTTTCGTCTAATGACGTGCGTTCGATAGTCTCTACACCTTCTTGAAAGTATTGATAATTAGGGAAGTTATTTGATAGCACTCTATATTTTATCGTATTAGCAGGCACATTAAATGCTCGTCCTGCCTCCGCTAAAGACTCATAGTAAATGTCATTTATAACAATCGGCTTTTTTTGCTTTTCTCTTCCAGAGTTATATTGGTGTTTTTGAGCTTTACTTATCTTCATACATGTTTCTTTTGTATGTTTTTTACCTTTACTAGATTTAGACATTTTTTCTTTTGTTTCATCGGTATGCTTTCTACCATGAAATCGTTTAGTAATCTTAGATCTCATATTCTCCATATGTTGAGGTTTATCATACCAATAATTATTAGGGCCAGTATTAATTTCAGAAAGGAATTTTTTTACTTCCTTTGAGTGCGTTTTCCCATACATATGGTTCTTTTCTCCACTCAACGCCCCACCTCTAGCGATAGGATGTCCATTATAGCAATACGGTTTTCCATAATACTGACTTAATAAACTTTGCTCAATCTTATGAAGAATAAGCTTATCCTCAGGTAAATCGATTATCCCTTTAAACTCAAATTTATTCTCACCATATAAATTCCAGGCTGCTTGTAAATGTTTACTATGATGCCGATTAGCATTTAATTGATTTCTATGAGTTTTAAATCGTACTTTAAAATTATTAGAACTGCCAATATAAAACTTCCTATTTTCCTTATTAATTATCAAATAAATTCCACAATTCATGGAATCTCGCCTCCGGTGAATATAAGATTCCACTTCACCCAAATAGCATTTCTTTCAAGCTTGGCACGGTATTACCTGCTATCCACATACATGGACCGTAGGCTCTCTTAGTCAGCTTCTTCGCGGGTTCTTTTTCTTTTACCCCTTATTCAACTGATACCGTTAGCCGCTAATGCGACACCCTATTGGTTAGGTTCACAAGGTTTTCTCATACACATTACTGTATAGAGGGACTACCAATTAATCCAAGAATTCAATAATATCCCAATGGAAAATGTTTAAATATACTGCGCCGGCACCTTTTCGTTGGCCAAGCTGATTTGCATATGAAAACGAATCTTCAAGTAATTTCATAACAGGTACTACACCACTTGCTGCATTATCGATACCTTTAATTTGCTCACCGCGTGCGCGTAGCTTAGATAAGTTTAAAGCTACTCCACCGCCGATTTTCGATAATTGCATTGCAGTATTAATGTTAAAGCCGATTGAATTTAAGCTATCATCCATCTCTAACAAGAAACAAGACACCATTTCTCCTCTTCTGCTTCTTCCCGCATTTAAAAAGGTTGGTGTCGCTGGTTGGTAGTTTTGTTTTACAATCATGCTTGCGAATTGTTTTGCCTTCGCAACATCACCGCGTCCTAAGTATAATGACACAATTGCTACACGATCTTCATAGCTTTCTAAGTATTGTTTTTGATCATTTGTTTTTAACGCATAATCTTTGTAGAACTTAGATGCTGCCATATAAGATTGGAACTCGAAGTTTTCACCATAAGCGATGTTATATACCTCTTCTACTTCCTCCAAGTTATACTCGTCCAGAACGTTGTAATAGTAATCATGTTCTTTCATATACTCCATTCGCTCTGCCACGCTATTAAAATGAACGGTATTCTCTCTAGCTTCTTCCATAAAGACTTCTAATGCCTCTTTATCTTTATGAAGCTGATAAAAACCGTCCTGCATTTGCGTGATTTCATTATTCAGTTCAATGTGTCGCAATCTCCCGCACCCTTTCCTTAAAATATTCTACATCGTTATTTGTTCCTGATAACTCAAATTTTGATACAATAGGCACTTCATATTTAGCAGAAATTTTGTCAGCACTTGCACCGAACATGTCTCCCCAGTTACGATTGCCGCTTGCAGATACGCCTTTTAATTTTTCATTATTGCGCTCTAAAAATTCTAAAACACGTTCTGGTACATTGCCAAAACCTGTTGTATACGTAATTAAAACAAAGTCTTCATCTATTACTAGATCTTCACCAATTTGAACGGCCGGCATATTTAATTTGTGAATGAAACGCTTCACGTTTCCTGTCATAGAATCATATGCAACTAACATTTCCGACCCTCCCTCTCCAATCTATACTCTCTGTATGTTGTTCTTGATTTCTCTATATATTGTATTACGTTTCAAAATAAGACACAAGATATATGTATAAATTCTTTCTTTTTTTAACTTTTACTTTTCGACAAGACAGTCGATTTTTTTCAATACAATGACTATGAAACAACATTCTAAAACTCATGTCAATAAAGTGCTTTTCAAAAAAGTTGTCAACGAATTTAACCTTATTTTTAAAAAAGTTACCAATATATTTTGTCATAAAACGGCAAATGCTGGAGGAATATATTTCTCCAGCATCACGCAAAAAAGAACAGACATGAAACGATAATCTGTTCTAAAAAACGATTACATTTATCAATTTTACTTTATTAAATATTATACATATACTTTCGGTTCGCGTTACATACTAAAAGATAACTATTATAGAAAAAGATTATTATTATGGAAATTTAACTTATTTATGAAAAGATTATGCAGAGTGCTCAATACGCAAAATATCTTTTACAAATATATGATGTGGGTTTTCATCTTTATCAATCATTGTACATACAGGAGCTTCTTCATCAAAGTACACAATCATTCCTTCTACATACTGATATGTATGTTGAACCTGTACAGTTACTTTAATTTCTACAGCCTCTTCATATGCTCTTTTTATTTTCTGAAGCATTTTTGCCGAACACTTTCGTTTCTCTGGATACATGACCATCCCCATAAACCTATTGCCGGCTCTATCTTTCCACATATAATCCCAATGCGGTAATATGCCTTGTTTAAAATCGCCCATAATTCTCCTCCCTATATTCTTCTAGTTACGAACGTGGCGTTTCTGAATATGTATAAATTACTTGTCCGCCGCGCTGTGCGTTACCAATGAAATGTTTAAAATCTTCTCGACTTACTAAAACTTCTCTGAACGTATAAAATACATCTTTCGTAACAACATACTCCTTTATTTCACCATTTTTCAGCTGATCCAAAATTGTATTTGCTAATTCTTTATCCATGTATTTCACCTCTATGCAATATTTTATTTTATCGTATATTTTATAGGTCAACAACTGTAAAATTATCCAGGTGCTATACCTTTATTTCATTTTCATTATTTTTCAAAAAAGATCTCTTTAGTATATGTCCACTAAATATCATATACTAACATAGCTACTTCTCTATATCAATCATTTCGACATTCAATTATGCAAAATTCCATACCACTATGCTACAATATATAAATAGAACTAGGAGGGATACTATGATTCGGAAAGCAAAAAAGACAGATGCGAAACTGGTAGCACCTTTATTGTATAACGCTCTGCACGAAATTGCTGAAAAAATCACAGGTAGCACAGTTGAGACAGAAGTATTACTAGGACTTGAAACATGGTTCTCAAAAGAGAGAAATCGACTGAGCTATGAAAACTGTTTTGTATATGAGCAAGACGGGGATGCAGTTGGAGTTATTGTCGCTTATCACGGTAGTGAAGCAACAACGCTTGATGCACCAATTGTACATCACTTAAGAGAATTACATAAAGATGAATCGATTACGTTAGAAAAAGAAGCTGAACTTGATGAATATTACATTGATACTTTATCCGTTTCAAGTGCACATGGCGGAAAAGGGATCGGTTCTAAATTAATTGAAGCTGCTGAAATCCATGCAACTGAAAAGGAGCATGAAAAAATCGCATTACTTGTTAATTTAGAAAACAAACGTGCCTATTCACTATACGAAAAACTAGGTTACAAAAAAGATCAAATCGTTATGCTCGTAGGCGAACCTTATGCGCATCTCGTAAAACCATTAAACATCAAAATTTCTATCTCTTAAAAAGAAAGCACACGATTTATATAAATCGTGTGCTCTTATGTTAAATTCGTATTCAATACATTCCCATTCATCGCTTCGTGGAACGTATATGTTGTACATCCCCATGGCTCTCTGTGCAAAATAGGCGTACCAGACCATCCTATCGCTCTCAGTTCCGCACCAATCATTACATTCACATAATTATGACCTACAAGAGCAACACTTCCATGTACGAGAGCGTAACGGTGTAATACGTAAGCCGCTTGCTTTGCTCTCTCTCTTACTTCCTTATAAGACTCAACATCTTTATGGTAACCAAGTATCCATAATGTTCGTCCGATAAACATCCATACGTTAGGTTTACACTTCAACCATTTTGGAGCATAAAAACTCGTCGGAATTTCAGCTTCCCTAAAAAGAGAATTTTGGATAAAGGATAAAGAATCCACTAATTCAGCTGCTGACTGTACAGCACACCTTTGATCACTCGTTACAATCAATTTTGCTCCCTCAACCGCTTCTCTTGTTTCCATTGGTATAGGTGCTTTTTCTATTATAGTATGTAAGTCATATCCTTTCATCCATTCATGAAAGGATGTAACCGTCATTGGTTCTATAGTACGATCTAAGCGACCATGACGAATAAAAGAAATCTTCATTCTTTCCACTCTCCATTCATCACTTACGAACTCTATTATGTACTATTTTTACATATCATACCACGCAAAAAAAGAAAGTTATACAGCTTTACATATCCCCGCTACTCTCATACGTGACCCCAGCATGTACTCCATCCATCCCATCAAAATATGTAGTCGTTTCATGATGACGAATCTTTTTTAAATTTATATAAGAAAATACAAATAAAGTTAACGCTATAACACTCCCCACAAATTCAAACATCATTTTACCGCCTCTAATTTCTCCCACTTTAGTAGGTTATTGTATATTTTTTTATTATACCCCTATATAAAGATGTCTGCATTTAAACCTTTCTTTTTTTCTAATAACATGACATTCTTGCATATTTTCTTACAAAAAGTGAATATTTTTCGAATTTTTACTTTGGAAACATTTACAAAATAGAAAATATGGTTCAAAATAAGAGGAAATAAAAAACCCAAAATTATTCTTTTTTTGGAAAACTGTAACAAGGAGAGTTGCTTATGCAGATCGCAGAAACTGGAGATATCATTGAATTTAAAGGTGGAATGCAAGGCCGTGTTCAAAAAGTAAATCAAAACTCCGTTATTGTAGATATAACAATTATGGAAAATTTTAGAGAACTAGATATGGAACCTCTTACAGTTGTAAGCCATAAAAACTATACTGTCATTAATCAAAATGCATAATATAATAGAAAGAAAGGATCTGTATGGCATACAGATCCTTTCTTTCTATTATATATTAACGATTATCAATTGTTTCTGGATATAGATCATGGTTCATCATGCGATAGTCTGCCATTTGTTCATATTTCGTCCCTGGGCGACCGTAGTTGCAGTAAGGATCAATTGAAATCCCTCCACGCGGAGTGAATTTACCCCATACCTCAATGTAACGTGGATCCATTAATTTAATTAAGTCATTCATAATAACGTTCATGCAATCTTCGTGGAAGTCACCGTGATTGCGGAAACTAAATAAATATAGCTTTAAAGATTTACTCTCTACCATTCTTTGTTCTGGAATGTAGCTAATATAAATTGTTGCAAAATCTGGTTGGCCTGTTTTCGGACATAAGCTTGTAAATTCAGGACAATTGAATTTAACAAAATAATCACGGTTTGGATGATTGTTATCAAATACCTCTAAAATTTCTGGGCTATATTCAAATAAATATTTTGTATTTTGATTTCCTAATAATGTTACATCTTTTAAATCTTCATCTAATCTTCCTGCCATTTTAAACATCCCTTCTCATTATACTCCGCGTTTATTTCCCCATACTAACGCATGAAGCTGCGGCAATACTTTTGCATTATTCATTTCTTTACAGTTAACTGCTTTTTCAATAAGCCACTCATACTTATCTAATAGCTTTTTAATCAACATCGCATCATCCACAGTTTTTGTATCATCATTCCCTACTTGTAAGAAGAATGGTACATCTGGATAACGTTCATGCATCTTAACTGCATACTCGAAGTCATAATCGTCAAATACTACTACCTTTAAACTAATATCTTTTCCTGCTAGTTTCTGAATTACATCATCTAACTTTTGAAAATCAGTATTCATTGCCGAACTTGGTGGTTTTGGAGAAATTGTTATCTCATCAATTTGAAGTAACCAGTCTTGCCATTTACTCCCTTGCGTTTCGATTGCCGTTCGCATTCCATTCTCTTTTAATATAGAAAGGAGAAACTCAATATTTTTCAGCAATGCCGGATTTCCACCTGAAATCGTAACATGAGAAAAATTTTCCCCACCAATTTCTACAAGCTCATTCCAAACGTCCTCTGCTGTCATCTGTCTAATTTGATCTTTAGCCGATCCATCCCACGTAAAAGCAGAATCACACCAAGCACAACTATAATCACAGCCAGCTGTACGGATAAACATCGTCTTTTGTCCTACAACCATTCCTTCACCTTGAATAGTCGGACCAAATATTTCTAAGACAGGGATTTTACTCATCGAGCATCCACTCCCGTCTTACTTCCGCATAACTAGTTGGCGTCTCAAATAGACGAACAAATTCAACACGAGCTCCTTTATATTCGTTCACACGATTATCTTTTATTAATGCTTCTGCCATCTTCTCGTAAATCCAAACGACCATATTTTCAGCAGTCGTATTCATCGCTGGTAACGTTTCGTTTAAATAACGATGGTCTAAATAAATTTCTATTTCATTCTTCCAAATTTCTTTTATATCTCCAAAGTCAATCGCAAGACCTATTTCATTTACATACCCACTAATCCCAAATACAACTTTATATGTGTGACCGTGTAAGTTTTTACATTTCCCTTCATAACAGTGTAAATGGTGTGCTGCATCAAATGTAAATTCCTTGCTGACCATTACTCTTTTATTATGATATTTAAGCTGTTTACGCTGAATATCCTTGTCCATTTTTTGCAAATTTTCTACGATGCGAAATCCAAAGAAATTATCCATTAGTTATTTGCTCCTTCGCGTTCTTGTAAATACGTATCTAATCCTGCTTTACGAAGCTGACATGCTGGACATTCACCGCAACCATCACCAATGATTCCGTTATAACATGTTAATGTTTTTTCTCGAACAAACTCGAATGCTCCAAGTTCATCTGATAATTTCCATGTTTCCGCTTTATCAATCCACATAAGCGGTGTATGAATTACAAACGGATAATCCATGGATAAATTTAAAGTAACGTTTAACGATTTCACAAACACGTCACGGCAATCTGGATAACCACTAAAATCAGTTTCACATACACCCGTTACAATATGACGTGCTCCTACTTGTTTTGCTAATACAGCAGCAAATGATAAGAATAGTAAATTTCGTCCATCTACAAACGTCGATGGCAATTCCCCTTCTTCATGTGTAATCTCCATATCCGTTCTTGTTAACGCATTTGGAGCAAGTTGATTTAATAGACTCATATCTAGTACCGTATGTTTAATTCCTAGCTCTTTTGCAATTTCCGCTGCACAATCAATTTCTAGCTTATGACGTTGATTGTAATTAAACGTTACAGCCTCTACTTCTGCAAACTGCTCTATTGCCCAAAATAAACATGTCGTACTATCTTGTCCTCCACTAAAAACAACAACTGCCTTTTCTTTTTTCATTTCACTCATTCTCCTTCTCTACTACGAATAAGAAGAAAGAACGTTCTTGAACTGTCACAATAAAAAAACAAAACAATACCTAAAGATATTGTTGTTTCCATAGTTTTTTATAGAGGGAGTTCGCGAACCTCTCCCGTGCATTGCACGGAATTCCTTCTTTCATTGACAAAGGTTATTGTAACATATTGTATACTACCAGAAAAAATTTCTGATTTTTCCGCCATTTCTCATTTCATTTCTTTCATTTTATAGTATGATTAATTTAATGTGAGAAGAGAGGAGGCATCCCACTGAAACCCTTTATTATTTATCTCTTTTTAAATATATTATTCATCCTTGTTACAATGCTCGTATACCATTTATTTTGGAATCAAAAAGGGAAACGTTCTCCTAAATTAAATTCAGCAATATTTATTGTATTATGTTGCCTCGTTACTATACTATGTATCACTTTCGCAGCAAAAACAAATTATGGATTTCAATTTGATATGCGTCATATCGTATTAATTGTCGGTACATTAACCGGAGGTCCTATTGCTGGTGGATCTATATTAGTTGTATTAAATATATACCGCTTCTTATTAGGAGGAATAGGTGTTTTCCCATCGATTATCGGTTCTATCCTTCTATTTATTGTCCTATTATTTACATACAAATTTTTCAATCGAACTTCTAATCGTATAAAAATAATACTTGCTATTATCTACAGTCTCACATACGGATTTAGTTGGATACCTTTCTTCCTTTCAAAGGTTACAAACAAGGCTGATTATATACCACATATTATTGTGTATGAGTTATGTACGATACTTGGTACAATCCTTATTTTATATTTACTACACATATTACAAACTCAAGTGCGTCTCCAAAACGAACTTATGAATGCTGAAAAATTTCATTTAATTGGTGAAATGGCAGCGTCTATCTCTCATGAAATTCGCAATCCATTAACTTCAACGAAAGGATTTTTGCAACTTTTACAATCAGATACATGTACTGAGCAGGAGCGAAAATTATATATTGACATAGCCATCAACGGAATCGAACAAGCAAACCACGTTCTTACAGATTATTTAACCTTTGCAAAACCAAGTATTGAAAAAGAACAAAGATTACAGTTAGAAGAAGAACTACTACATGCATTATCGTTAATTACACCGCTTGCTAATTTAGCAAATGTGCGTACACATTATATAAAGCAAAGCACTTCTTTTTTTATCGCGGGAGAAAAACAAAAACTAAATCAATGCTTGTTAAATATTTTAAAAAACTGCATTGAGGCCATGCCAAAAGGCGGTGATCTTTATTTCACATTAGTTCCTGATCATAAGCATATTCAGTTATATATAAAAGATACAGGAGTTGGTATGGATCAAGAACAAGTAAAACGCCTTGGATCCCCTTTCTACTCAACGAAAGAGAAAGGTACTGGTCTTGGAATGATGGTCGTATTCAGTGTAGTTCAAGCTATGAATGGAAAAATTGATATTATAAGTGAAAAAGGAATCGGTACAACCTTCTTATTAACTTTTCCACTCATACAAAAAACGTGATGAAATAATCATCACGTTTTTTCTGTTCCTTCAACTAATTCAGCAAAAGCTTTCACTTTTCCATGTGGTTTTTGATTTTCTTTACGTGCTTTCCAAGCGCGCTCTTCTTCTTTCTTTTTCTTGGACATACTTTTCAACTCCTTCTTTCCTTTCTCCATGTAGTATTCCAAAATAAGAAAGAAAACTATGCACATATCAAAAAAGAAGTGGTCTCCCACTTCTTCCTAATTATCTTTGTAAAATTGCGTGTTTCGCCTCTTTTAACTGCGTAAGATGTCTTTGTTCATGCAAATCAAGAAATTGAACCCACTGATACAAATTCAAATCATTAAAAACAGGATGCTTTAATCCATTTTCAAATAAATCTTTTTCATCTATCACACTATGAAGCGCGTGTAATAGTTCTTGTCGTGAATGTTCTAGTAATTGAATTCCTTGCTGTTTTTTCATTAACGTTTCTGTTGGTTTCATCTGCTGAGGAGCTTCTCGTTTATGTGTGCGATCAAGTGTAAGTTGGAGGTCTTTAAATGGAGTCGTGTTTCTTTCGTTTTTTTGTAAAGCATATACAAGGGCAGACGTCACAGATTGTTCAACTAAATGCAAGTGATGCAAAATTTGAATAATACTCCATTTATCACGGCGTGGCTTTACATTCACTTCTGTATCATTTAACATTTCAATTTCTGATAATAGCGTGCTTCGAGTAGACTGTAATGAGTTCACCAAACTTTCTAAACTCACATCCATATTAGATTGAAGCATACTTCTTTCCCCCCTTTTTGTTGGTGAAAAGAGGTGCTCCTTATTAGAAACACCTCTTTACTATTCTGAATTTTCTTTTATTATCTCATCATTTTCTCGTTATGTCGATGTTAAACATGTGAAAAAAGTGCATGTTTTTTACAATTTTGTGTCGTCAATTGCATGTAGCCATGCTTCAATTTCTGTAATAACACTTTTCACACAGCCTTCAGCAAATGGAGATGTTAAATTTGCAACTTCTACTAATTCTAAGAATGATTTACTTCCACCTTGTTGGCATAGATTCACATAATCTTCCCACGCCTCTTGTCTATTATCTCTTGCACGTTTCCAAAATTGCAGTGCGCAAATTTGTGCTAACGTGTAGTCGATATAGTAGAACGGTGAGCTATATATATGCCCTTGACGTTGCCAGAATCCACCGCGCTCTAAATAATCATTATCCTCATAATCACGATGCGGCAAATACTTTTTCTCTATATTACGCCATGCTGTCTTACGCTCTTCTGGTGATGCTTCAGGATTTTCATATACATAATGTTGATACTCATCAACAGATACACCATACGGTAAAAACAGAAGTGCTGAACTTAAGTGAGAGAAGTAATATTTATCTGCATCATCTTCAAAGAATAACTTCATCCATGGCCATGTGAAGAATTCCATACTCATAGAGTGGATTTCACACGCCTCATATGTTGGCCAATTGTATTCTGGAATTTCAAATTTACGACTTTCGTATACTTGGAAAGCATGGCCCGCTTCATGTGTTAATACGTCAATGTCGCCAGATGTTCCGTTAAAGTTTGAGAAAATAAACGGCGCTTTATAATTCTCAATATATGTACAATATCCACCGCCAGCTTTTCCTTTTTTCGCAACTAAATCTAATAAATCATTATCTAACATGAAATTGAAAAATTCATCTGTTTCAGCCGATAACTCTTTATACATCGTTTTCCCATGATTAACAATCCAATCCGCATCTCCTTTTGGAGTTGGGTTACCTGTAGGGAATTCAAAGTTTTCGTCGTAATACGCTAACTTCTCTACACCGATACGTGCTTGTTGTCGTTTTCTTAATTCCGTCGTAACAGGAACGATATAATCTAGCACTTGCTGACGATAATTCGCCACCATTTCCGCATTATAATCTGTACGGTACATTCTTGCATATCCAAGTTCAACAAAGTTTTTGAAACCTAAAGATTTTGCGATTTTCGTTCTTACTTTAACAAGCTCGTCATAAATACGATCTAACTCTTCCTCATTCTCAGCTAAAAATCCGTAATATGCTTCACTTGCTGCTTTACGTTCACTTCTTTCTTTCCCTTGCATAAATGGAATAAGCTGCGATAACGTTCTTTCTTCTCCTGCAAAGTCAATTTTTGCAGATGCTAATAACTGCGTATATTGTGAAGACAATTTATTCTCTAATTGTAAATCTTTCACGACTTCATCAGAATATGTTTTTAAATCACACTCCGCAAGAGCAAATAATTGTTTCCCATAATACGCTTCTAATTCTTCACGGAATGGCGAATGAATTAACGCATTATAATACTTTGTACCATATCCTTGTACAACTGGAGAGTATTCATCAAAGAAATCTTGCTCTTCCTTATAAAATGCATCTGTCGTATCAACAGAATGACGAATGTAACAAAGATTTCCCATTGTACCGAAGTCATTGCGAATTTCGTTAATTGAATTGATGACTTGTTTTTGTTCTTCTACAGTTTTTGCGTTATCAAACTTCTCTAAAGCAACCGTAAACTTCTCTTTTAATTCTTCAATATTTGGCCGTTTATATTCATAGTCTTTAAATGACATGAACGAGCCTCCTCTCCATTATATGCATCCTTACTATAATTCAATGCTTACTTACAAATCTCCTCTTATTCTTCAGCAGAATACGGCATATACTGCCAACATTACATGTAAACAAAAAAGCTTTGGATTTCTTTATCCAAAGCTCCTTTGGAACATACTATTACTTTTCATACTTTCCAATCTTTTTTAATAAATCCAGTAATTCGTCCTTTTCCTCTTTCGTTAACATTTCAAAAGACTGATGTATAACTTGTTCATGCCCTGGAAAAATAGAAGCAATAAAGTTCTCTCCAGCCTCAGTTAATTGTGCATAAATAACACGTCTGTCATTCGGGCACGGAATTCTTTTTACTAGTCCCTTTTTCTCTAGCTTATCCACAACATATGTAATGCTGCCACTAGCTATTAAAATACGCTCACCAATTTGCTGAAGTGGTTGACCGCCTTTATGATATAGCAGTTCTAATACAGCAAATTCAGTTGGATTTAACCCGTTACTTTGTATAGATTTATTTGTAGTATCCATAACAGAACGATGTACACGAGATAATGCAATAAATACTTTTAAAGATTGAGAAATTTCTTCTCGTCCATTATTTGATGTCATACAACTTTCAACCCTTCACTTAAATTCTCAGTAATAAAAAGAAAGAAATAGTACTTCATGTGAATTCCGAATGAGTATTCACTCATTCATTACCTCTCCCCCAATATATTATGAATGATTCTTGAATAAAAACATGACAATTTTAACATAGTTTATATATAATGATAATAAAAAAGAAGGAGTACCAAATTTGAAAGTCAAATTCCACAGCATAGTTTTATATATATTACTTGTTATCCTACCAACGATAGGGATTGGCGCTACATTTTATTCATATCATTCGTATAAAATGAAACAGGAAAACAAACTATCTGCTCACACGGTTCTCTTCTTATATAGAGACTATTTAGATTATCACCTTGGCGAAGCAATTTCCGCATTAGAAATGCTTGCAAAGGTCGTTGAAACCGAGACTGGAAATATAAATGGAATTAAAGAAATTGTACATGATACAGATGAAAACGATGCACGCTTTTCTGGTCTATATTACGCTACTCCAGAGGGCATCATTACAATTGCATCCGAAGGTGACCGACCACCTGTTGATGTCTCAGATCGGAAATATATTCAAGATGTATTAAAAACGAAGAAAACAACTGTATCATCAGTCATTACAGATCGTGTTCTCGGACATCAAGCTATCATCATTGCTTCTCCCATCTTCAATAAACAGAAGGAAATCTCAGGCTTATTATTAGCAAGTTTACGCTTTGACTATATTTCATCATCTTTAAATGCCATTAAGCCACAATACCATTTTGAAGTAACTGATAAATATGATGTAGTTTTTCTAACCGATGACAATAACAAAATAAGTGATGCACATTTTAATATGCTTACTACGCCACTCAAAAGATTAAATTGGAAGGTCTCTGTTTCTCCATTGCCGATTCATCACAAAACTTTATACCAGTGGGTTGCAATAGAATGTATAGCTACCTTATTTTTAATGTCTATTTTATTTTTACTTGTTCAATATATGTTGTTAAAACGTCAAACAAAACTAGAAAGACAACAAAATGAACTACAAAAAATTGAATTAGTTGGAACTTTTGCAGCTAGTACAGCCCACGAAATCCGTAATCCTCTTACTGGAATTAAAGGGCTCGTCGCTCTATTAAAAGAGAAATATAAAGATGAACAAGATCAGTTCTATTTTTCCATCATCGAACAAGAAGTAGAACGGATTAATGAAATTGTCAGCGAATTTCTTATTCTTGGAAAGCCAACTGCTATTATTGAACAAACATATGATGTGAGAACCATTCTAAATGAGGTAGCATTAATTATTCAATCTGAGGCGAATCTATATAACATTATATTCAATTTACATTTGCCAGACCATCCTGTTCATATCCGTTGCTCAAAAGACCATATGAAACAAGTGGTTTTAAACATTACAAAAAATGCAATTGAAGCCATGACTTCTGGTGACACACTAACTATTTTCGTAACAAACAATGAAACACACGCACAATTGCAAATTATAGACACTGGAAAAGGGATTCCAAAACATATTCAAAAACACCTCTTTCATCCGTTCTTTACTAATAAAGATACTGGAACAGGCCTTGGACTTGTCATATGTAAACGAATTATAGAGATGTACAATGGGCATATTTTTATTAATAGTCTAGAAAACGAAGGAACGACAGTTCATATCGAGATTCCATTACACATAGTATAATTATCCTTATCCCAAAAGGGTAATTATACTTATTTCATAAAACCAGCAACAAGCATTCGCCAAAAATTACTTGATTTCCCTTCATACCCAATTTGAAAAATAGGTACCTTTATAATGGATAACCATTTTGGCGTTTGCTTTTCTTTATAACACTGGTACTGTAAAATAAGCTTGTCCAATTCTTGACTAACTTGAATTGTCTCCATACTATTTAACCCACTCGTTAAACCTAATTGAATCATCTCTTCACGTTTCATATGAATATCACGTGAAAGCTTTTCTAATGTGTACTTCCTTTTTACAGTAAACATTCATATCCCCCTTATTATACTTCCATGCTCTCTACTTCATTTCTCCATTAGCCTTTTAACTGCTTAATCATATTTGAATTTGAAGAATCAGAAAATTTAACATTTTCTCCCTGTAATTTACAAATCTTTACCCTCACTTTGAGAATTATTACAAATTATTCTATCTTTGTAAATACATTCGCAATAATAGACATTTTTTTCATCTTCTTTTTTTACAAACACCAATTAAATAGCGGATTCTCTATTTTCGCTATACTTTTCTTCGACATTTTTTGTTTAATTTATACAAAAACGCAAAACATAATGATGATTGATAAAATGCAAATTTAATCATTGGGAATTTTGTTCATTCCCCAATACCCACACATAGTGGGATAAAATAGAAAGGAAATATTTATATGCGCAAATATACGATTGCATTGCTTATGTTTACGATGTTCTTACCATCCTTCTTGTTTCCTGTTCAAGCAAAGGCTCATACAAACAAAGTAGCTATTGTCATTGATGACTTCGGAAATAATATGAAGGGGACTGATAAAATGTTATCACTTCCTATTCCACTTACTGTTGCCGTTATGCCTTTCCTCCCTTCCACAAAGGAAGATGCGATAGCAGCTCATAAGAAAGGGCACGAAGTTATTATACATATGCCAATGGAACCTATTAAAGGTAAAAAAGAATGGCTGGGACCAAAAGCAATTACAACCGATTTAAGCGACGAAGAAATAAATAACCGACTCGAACAAGCGATTCAAGAAGTACCACATGCAATTGGGATGAACAATCATATGGGATCAAAAGTGACCGCGGACGAAAGAATTGTACGACTTATACTTACAGCTTGTAAAAAACACGGTTTATTTTATTTAGATAGCAAAACAAATCCTAAGAGTGTTGTCCCAAAAATCGGGAAAGAATTAGGAGTACCAATTATTGAAAACCAATTATTTTTTGATGATGTGTACACAGCGGCACACATTTCAAAACAAGCCCAATTACTCATTAAAAAAATTCAAGAGAAACCGATTATGGTAGCTATCGGACATGTTGGACCTCCAGGTGAAATCACATCACGTGTTATAGAAACTTCTATTCCTAACATTCGTGAACATGCAGATTTTATTTTTTTATCCGATTTAGCATTATCTCCGCCTCCTGTTTCAAAATAAGATTCATGACTCAAACTAAAAAAGAGAGCCATTTGCATTTAGCAAATGGCTCTCTTTTTCATCTTAAATATAATCTACATGACTGACCCTGAATCCTTTTTTCTCTATTTTTTCGATTAATTGCTTTAATCTTTTTTCATTTAACTCATCTGTTATATTTACGATAACGCGGCGAATATATTGATCACCGTTATCTAGCGTAAATAGTCCACCGATATGAAATGCTTTCAGCAATGTCCCAAGTTCTTTAATCGTTCCCTTACAATCTTGTGTTGCAATTGTTAATATATAACCACCCGTCCGCATACCGAATGAATCTTCAATAACATCAAATATATTAGAATGCGTTAAGATACCGACAAATTCATTATAATCATTTAGTACAGCTAAAAACGGAAGACGACGAATAACATAAAATGCCCTGAAAAAAGAGTCCTTTTCAAAAATAAATGCAGCGGAATCTTCCAGCATATGTTCCGTACTTAATTCCTCTAATCCGCTATTACACTTCTTTTCTAAAAGATCTACTTTATAAATAATTCCCATGAATTTCTTTTCATCTTCTGCTAATACAGGGATTGCTCGAAATCCCGTTTCATTCATAATTTGCAGAGCCTTTTCACCTGAATCGTTCAGTTTACAAAATGTTACTTGCTGTTTTGGCAGAAAATGATATTTAACTCGCAAAATATGTTCCTCCTTACATGTCAACATGTAATCTATATATAATAAGGAGACCTATATTTTATGAGTAAATTTATTTTTAAAACGCTTTCATTTATTTATTAAATCGTAACAGCGTCACAAACACTTTATATAACAGAGCTCTTTGCACCTTTTATCATTAACAACTTTACATGATAATTCATTAAATATTCTATACCCTCTAGCCATTTTTTCGCGTATTCTGGAGTTTTCCCCCACACGATCATGCCATAATTATGAACGAGAACTACACCCCCACCTTCAATAAAATTCGGCACTTTATTTTCTAATAAATCAGCGAATTTTTTCTCATCTTCTACAATAGGAATTGTCATTTCTGTTATACCTTCTTTTCCAAAAACACGTTCCACGCTACGTTTATCGAATGTTACTTCTCCTATTTCTCCATACAACTCTGATATTAAATGACTATCTACAGTTTGCACTTGCAAAATACATTCTGCACTACTTTTTTTATAAATATCCGCATGCATAAATGATTCGACAGCTGGCTTTTCTTCATTTTCAAATACTGGCTCACACATACAATTTACAACAATAAAATCCTCTTCTGAAAATAACCCTTTATCTCTTCCCTCAACGTTTACTAAAAAAGTTAACGGCTCTTTTGACGTACAGAGTGATAAACTAATCTTTGTACCATAAAACCAATCACGAAGTGCCAACTCAGATTTCACATCTTTTAATTCATTCCATTTCTTTAGAAAAAATAACATTTCGTCACCCCCGGCGTAATATTCATATAATGTTCGAATCCTTTCTATGTAAAAGGAATATTTTTTGATTATTCTAAAAATTTAATTGAATTATCACATGAGAACGCTTTTTTGTCAATATAGTTTCACAGCTCTTCTATAAAATGGGCCATTCATATGTCTATACTCCTGTCTATTGACTATTTCATTTTATACATAAAAAATACGCTATTCTTTTTACATTAAAGAATAGCGTATTTTCTCATCTTTATTTCGTTATTGCGTTATATAAGAACTGTGCATATTGTTCACGTGTTACGAAATCATCACCTAAAAAGTTTCCGTTTCCATCACCTTTAGATATATTATTATCCGCTAAAGCTTTCACATATCCTTCTGCCCAATGACCTTTTGGTACATCCGTAAAGCTCACTACACTCTTTTCATTTCCCATTAGCTGAAATACTTTTTGTAATACTACTGACATTTCATATCGAGTTAATACTCCATCTGGGCGGAACTGGCCATTATCGTATCCAGCCATAATTCCAGCTTGTGTAACTGCCTCAATAGCCCCTTCATACGCATTCCCTTCCGTATCTGTGAACTTCGCTTTCTGTTCTAGATTACGCTCCAGCTTCAAGTACTTTTGTATTAAAACTGCTACTTGACCACGCGTAATATTGTCACCAAATCCAAATTTCCCATTTCCATAGCCTACAAATAATTTTTCTTTCGCTAAATATTTAATTGCTTCTTCTGACCAATGTCCTTTTGGCACATCTTTAAACTCTACTACTTCTTCGGTTACTTTTTCATTTACAACCTTTTGAATGACAGAACCAGTGAAGAAAATACCTGTATCATTAAATGGGTCTTTCACTCCAAATTCGTATACTTTCTCACCTGGTGTATTCCATTTCACTACACCATTACTATACGTACCACCATCACTCTTCAAATGGATTTTTGTAGAGACCTTACCGTCTTTTTCGTATATCGGTACTTTTACTTCTTTATTTACTTCTGTATCCTCTAGAAAGACTTTTTGGTTTTGAACATTAATATAAGCTTTCTTACTTAGTTCTATTACTGGTCTAACATCGCGGATTTCATTTGCAACAAAACTTAAATATACTAACTTATTCAACTTACTAACTGGCGATAAGTCTGAAATATAATTTGCTTCTAAATCAAGCTTTTGTAAGTTTACTAGACTTGATAATGGCGTAATATCCTTTAACTCATTATTAGGTAAATCTAATTCTGTAAGCTGAGTCATTTTAGCAAGTGGTGTCACATCTTCTATTTTGTTTTTCCCGATAAATAATTTATTTAATTGATTCATTTGTTCAATACCCGATAAATCTTTAACTTTATTACGCGTTAATACTAAGTCCTTTAAAGGTAATGAATATAACGATTTAATATCTTCAATTTGATTACCCGCTAAAGTTAAGTATGTTACATTTTTCAACGCGCTTAATGGAGCAACATTTGTAATTTTATTATTTGCTAAATTCAAGTAATCTAGTTGTTCCATTTTCGATAATGCTGTTACATCTTCTATTTGGTTGCCTGATAGATATAAACTTTTTACATTTTTCATTTCAACTAATGGTGCAACGTTTGTAATTTTATTATTACTTAAATCAAGAGATTCTAAATTCTCCATCTTAACAAGTGGCGTTACATCTGAAAATTCATTACCACGCAAAGCTAAATGATTTAATTGCTTTAAGTTCGCAAAGAACGACGGATCTTTTATCTTCGCATTCGCAACTGTTAAAGATTTTAAATTTGGCATATATTTTAATGCACTATAATCAAGAATCTCATTCGTATTTAAAAACAAGTTCTTTACTTGTAATAACTCTTCTTTCGTAATAGGTGTATTTAAATCTTTTCTATTAAATACTTTTTTATTAACGAGTTCTCTTAATTTATTATCTGTTATCATATTTTGATTATCAACTGGATTATCCGTTTCCGTATTGCCTGAATTAGAGTTATCATCTGTTTTCTCTGTTTCTTTCTCACCTACAGTTGGATCTTTAATTTCAAATTGAACCTGATATTTGTGATCATATCCGATAGCCGGAATAAGTATATGCATTTGCATATTGTGCTTCTTCTCAAACTCGCCAATTTCAAATTGAACTACTTTCGTTCCATTCTTCCTCTTATCTTCTGACAAAACTTTCACATCATGAAATACACCCGGCTGGTTTCTATCTTCTATTCTAAGATATTGAAAATAATCGCTATCTTGCATTGTTACAGTAACAATTTTTTTCCCGTCTGCAATCGTTACTTTAGGATCTTTTATATATTGAGAAACCATAGATGGCTCGTCTTTTTGGTCCTTATATATTCTAATCTCAGTATCGTATGTACGTTCACTCGCTGCTACGACTGATTGATTTGCTTCAACTTTTAGTGCTGCTAATGCTGGAGTAGAGTATGCGGCAAATGGAATTGCTAATGTTGTGGCTACTACTAACGCCTTCATATATTTTTTTTTCAAAATAATGTCCCCTATCATATATAAATTTTGTAATTGATAATATTTATCAACTAACTACTAATAAATGATAATGAATATCATTATCATTGTCAATGAGAATATTACATTAAATTTATATTTCCAAAGATAAAGTGAAACTTTAATCAGCCCTCACCAATCGGGCTTTTACGGGCAGCCCGCCCCCCCACCTAACTTCTTTGCTTTCGCTGAATTTTGAGGCGGGGGTCTTACTGCCCGGCGAATAGCGGGATAAAAAATAAAAAGGCCCTTTATTCAGAGAGCCTTTTTACTTATCGTATGAAGGATTTCACTTTTTTCTTTTTCATTAATAACACCAATTTTTTGCAAAATATTTGCATACAATACAAGTTTATTATATATCCGTTCTGACATAATTCTCCCTTCTTTCCTTCGACCAACTTTTTTTGTATTGGTAAATTATATGAAAGAGATGAGAAAATGTGTCCACTTTTTGCATAAATACAAATCTTTTATCCTCGCTATTTACAAGCAGTAAAACTCCCACCTCAAAATCAGGTGGGAGTTCAATTTATTTAGCAAATTGTCCATTGAATATTATGCTTTCTAACTTCCTCTTCAAAACTATAAGGCATTTTCTTATCACAAATTACGTGTTGAATACGTGAAAACGCTGCTATTCGGTAATTCCCTTTTACCCCTACTTTTGTATGATCACATAAAATATATGTTTTCTCCGCTAATTTCATCATCGCTTCTGACAGTTTTGCCTTTTCTAATTCAAAACTAGAAACCCCAAAACCAGGTAACAATCCATCAATCGAAACGAATGCTTTATGAAAATGAAATTGCTGGATCACTTGCTGTGAAATAGATCCTGATACACGTGAATGCTTTGGAGATACTTTTCCACCAATAAATAAAACTTCACCGTGAAACATCTTTTTATTGATAGAAGAAATTAATTGTGTCGCTACTGGAAATGAACTTGTTACAATCGTTAAATTTTTACGATGGACAAGATATGGCACCATTTGAAGCGGTGTACTTCCGTCATCAATCGCAATAACATCCCCATCTTCCACAAATGTTGCTGCTTTATACCCAATTCTCTTCTTCTCTTCTATATGCAGCATCTCTCGTTCTAACATCGGTGCCTCTATTCCAGCTCCCGGAAGTTGTACAGCCCCACCATACACTTTCTTCAACTTCTTTTCACGATCTAATTCTTCTAAATAACGGCGAATCGTCTCTGTTGATACAGCAAATTCTCTCGCTAACTCTGAAACTTTTACTTTCCCTTTAAACTCTACCTTCTCAAGAATGGTTCGCTTTCTTTCTTCACCTACTACAGACATAGCCTCACCCCATTGATTTCTACCTCATAAACTGCCTTACTTATACAAAGTTATAATTTTCTTTTTCAGTAAAAACTTCTTCATGAATATGAATACCACGCTTTTTTAGTTCATCAAAAATAATTTGTGGATTTAGAAAAGCTTCCTCAGGTGTCACAACACCAGCTTGATTTACATTCCCTTTTGCGATTAACTCTGTAGCTATCCCAAATGGAATACCGACGTTTCTCGTATAAGCCCTTAATTTTTCCCATCCTACAACAGACCCATCAGATAGCGGGTGTGTATGATATAATACGTGCCTTTGTTTCTCATTATTTTTCATACCTATTACTTCTACATGAAGTGCGTAACCGTAAATTTCCGTTTCTTGTCCTTCTTTCGATTGCAATAAATACTTCGAAATACAATCCATAATGCCAATCGCTTCTCCATTTATTTCAACTTGATCATTACGCAATATACCATAATCATATAAAGCACGTACGAGTTGCATATTTTGCTTTGGCCAAGTTCCTCTCGTCTCTATCAGTTTGACGCCTTTACTTTCTAGTGCTTTCGCTAACGTATTCGTTTCAGAATGCGGGATTATATACTGCGTTGCCTTACCATAAGGCGCCGGTAATTCAATTTCCCTCGGACGCGCAAACGGAGGTACTTGCTTAAATTCACCATCTTCATACACTGTACGTGATGGTAAATGTGGATCATATTCATATGTCGTTGTTTCTGTAATTGATGCAGAAAAAGCAATTGGACGATACGAACCGTGACTGACACGAACTGACTCTACAGTATCAAGCTGATTTGCTGCATGCATTGCCATCATTTGCGTTACACCTGGCGTCATACCAAAACCAGGTAAACACGTTTTTCCATTTTGAACAAATATAGAATGTGAATCATTTTCTTCACCAAATCCATTCAAATTCACACCGTGACAACCTGCTTCTGCAATACATCGAGTAGACAAGCCATTTAGCTTAATTGTCGTACCGTCCATTACAATGTCGTAACCTTTCATTTTTGCAACCGTATCCTCGTGATTCGTTACGTCTACTTTCACAAAATCTACGCGAGGATCGTTGAGCCATTCTACTACTTTCAGGCCCTCTTCTTCATTAAAATCCGCTACTGTAATCGTCTCAAAAGATGAAAATTGTACTAAATCTAAAATTGCTTCACGACAAATTTTACCTGCTCCACCTAAGCAAAATACTTTCAACCTATAACAACCCCTTTAGCAATACTATCAACTAAGCGATTAATATCTGCCTCATGTACATCACCGATATTTCCAATGCGGAATGTATCTACTTTTGAAAGCTTACCTGGATAAATAACAAAGCCATCATGCTTTAATTCATTATATAATTGCTCAAAATCGAACCACTCTTCTGGATAAATAAAGGATGTGATAATAGGCGACTGGTATTTTTCATCTACTAGTGGCCTAAATCCGATTTCTCTCATTCTACTGACTAATAATTTTTGATTGTTATCATAACGATTGTAACGTGCTTCTACTCCGCCCTCTTTTTCTAATTCAAGTAGTGCTTGATAAAAAGCGTGTACAACATGTGTAGGTGACGTAAAACGCCATTTCCCATTTTGATTTTCCATCGTTTCCCACTGATCGTATAAATCTAGTGATAATGAACGTGCCTGTCCTTTACATTTCAACAATTCAGCGCGCTTTGCAATAACAAAGCCGAACCCAGGAACACCTTGAATACATTTATTCGCACTGCTAATTAAAAAGTCAATTTGCAACTCATCGATATCTATTTCAATACCACCAAAACTACTCATTGCATCAACTAGTGTTACTTTTCCATATTGCTTCCCTAATTTACATACATCTACAATTGGATTGATAATACCTGTTGTTGTTTCACAATGAACAACTGCAATGTGTGTAATCTCTTTATCTTGTTGCAATATCTTTTCTACTTCTACAATATTAGTAGGCTCCCACTCTTCTGTTTGACTGACCACCACATCTATATGTAACATCTCTGCCATTTGTACAATTCGTTTACCGTACGCACCATTTGTACAAACGAGCAGCTTACCATTTTTAGGAATGACAGAACCAATGACTGCTTCAACTGAAAACGTACCGCTTCCTTGCATTAAAACAGTTGTATATTTCTCTTCTTCCTTCGTTGCTAACGATACAAGTTTAGCTCTTACCTCTTGTACCATTGTGTTATATTCAGCATCCCACGTACACCAATCGTATAACATAACCTCTTTTACTGTTTTTGTTGTCGTTAATGGCCCTGGCGTTAATAATAAGTAGTGATTTTCAGTCATGATCCTATTCCCCTTTTATGAAATAATAAGTTCTTGTTTTTCGATATGTTCCATTACGCTTTCAAGTTCCTGCATCGTTTCCATCGTAAAGTGTGCTCCATTTTCAACGAAACGATTACGAACGACTTCTATTTTTTCACGAAGTTCTGCTGGATCCATATTCTCCACTTCCTCTTCCGTTAAGCCGAGCTCGCTACTGCCAAGAATTACACCAACTGTCCACATTCCAGCATTTCTTCCCTCTTTCATATCCGATACTGTGTCCCCAACTTTTATCATACGATTCATTGGATATACACCAAGTTCCATCGCATTTTTATAGCACATCCACGGATATGGACGACCCGCTGGAACATCATCTGGCGTTACAAGAATATCGGGTTTATACCCTTGAATCGCTGCTTCTTTTTCTACAATATCCATCATTTCTCTCGTATAACCAGTCGTTGAACCAATTTTAATTCCGCGTTCACGTAAAGAAGCAACCACTTCTTTTACTCCATTAATTGGCGTCGCATAGCGTGGTAAAATAGCGAAGAGAATTTCTTCAAATTCTTCATACATCTCATGAATGTCTGCTTCTGTTGACAATTTTCCAAAAACACGATTCCACTCACTCGCAATACGAGGCATTTCTGTAAGTGCTCTTACATGATCGATTTTTAATAACCCCATTGGCTTACGAGCTTCTTCTGCTGTAATTTCAACGCCGCGTTTATGGAAAATCTCTATAAATACTTCAAGTGGTGCAAAACATCCATAATCAACTGTCGTACCTGCCCAATCAAAAATAACTGCTTCTATTTTCATTCAATCCATCACCCTTCTTATTTATCTTTTTTGCCATTGTGAAGTTCGGTTACGAAGTGCTTTCGTTCCCCATTCATATACAACTCTTACTACAATATTTGTAACAACAATCAGTACACTCATTGCAGCTGCTGGTGCCACATTTCCTGCATCATCCATATTTACAATTGATACGGCAGCTAGTTTAAAATCAGCCGAGTATAGGAATACAACTGCCGAGACAGTTACCATTGAATTTACGAAATAGTACATTACCATTTCTAAAATTGCCGGTAAACACATCGGCACTGTTACTCGAAAGAATGTTTTATAAAACGGGATGCCCATTGACTGTGAAACAAGTTCAAATTCTCGGTCTAATTTCTTTAAAGCCGTCGTTGCCGTAACAAATGTTACAGAATAAAAATGAATGATATTGACTAGTACTAACACAACGATCGTTCCGTATAGAGAATGAAACGGGTTCGTTACGGAAAGTCCAAAGATTTGTATTGTTGGTTGACTAAAGAAGAAGACATAGCCTAACCCAATTACTAAACCTGGTATCGCTAAAGGAACGATAGAGAAAAAGTAACCTGCTTTTCGGAAAAATTGTAGCTGATTTATTTTCTCAATCGCATAAGCGAACATAAATGTTAAAATCGCTCCAATAACCGCTGTAATTGCGGAAACAATTACACTATTTTTAAACGCTTCAAGTCCATCTCCTGTTAAACTTGAAAAATTAAAATGCTCAAATGTAAAACTCATATTATATGGCCATACTTTCACACTTGCAGCAATACCAACTGCCACAAATAATAGAATGATCATAAGCGTTACTACGCTACAATATACGAATGAAATAACATCTCGTTTCTTATTATTTATTATTCTGTAAGGTACTGATTTAGAAGATAAGAGATTTGCCTGCTTTCTTTGCGTAATGCGATCAACTGCAAATGCAAATATAGCTGGAATTAATAAAATCATTCCGACAGTTGCACCCATCGGCATATTTTGCTGCCCAATTACTTGCTTATATACGTCCGTAGCAAGTACATTATATTGCCCACCAACAATTTTTGGTGCCCCAAAATCAGTGAAACTAAGTGTAAACACAACGAACATTGCACTAATTAATCCGTACTTTACACTAGGTAAAGTAACAGTGAAAAATTGCTTTGTTTTACTCGCCCCTAGCATATTAGAAGCTTCATATAAACGATAATCAGATCCTTGAAAAGCAATTAATAATATAAGAAACGCTTGCGGAAATGTATACATGACTTCAGCCATTACAATTCCTACCGGTCCATATAAAGGGATTTGTATCCCTTCAAACAAACCAAACATTCCTTTCGTTACTAACCCTTGATTACCAAATAAATATGTAAGTGCAATACCATGCATCATCGTTGGTGCGAATAATGGTAATAACGCGACATATTGAAATACACGCTTCCCGAACACATTCGTACGAGCGATCGCATAGGCGTAAGCGAAAGCAAGTGTCACTGCAATAATTGTTGTCGCACCCGAAATCCATATCGTATTTTGCAATGATTGAACTAGCGTTGGAGTTGTGAAATATTTACTGAAATTCGCAACTCCAATGAAAGCTCCATCTTTATCATAAAAAGCTTGTGTAAACAATTGTAATAGTGGTAATACAAGCATGATCAAAAAAGCGAGGAGCATACCAATAATTAATAGTCTTTGTATCCACTCTTCTTTACCGATACGTCTCTTAATCTTTTTTTTCGTACTTTCTACCTTGAAATTTTCTAACATCTCCATCTATACAATGACCTTCTTTCCATATGACAACATATGATTTTCTGAGAAAGAGATTTGAATCGACTTTCCTTTTTTAATAGCGGTTTTTTCCACTTCTGATGCCAATATATCCACTACAATTTTCTCGTTATAAAGATGTGTTTTTTCTTCTACGACTCGCACTTCTGTCCGATATACAGATCCTCGGAATTCCATGCTTTCCACAACCGTTTTAATACCATCGTTTTGTACAATTGTTACATGTTCAGGACGAATTGCATGTTTTTCATTATTTTTCGAAAAGAAATTAATAGAACCAATAAAATCTGCCACAAACGGATTGGCTGGTCTTTGATAAATCTCCTCTGGTGTTCCAATCTGCATAATTTCCGCATGATTCATTACAACAATTTTATCAGCCATCGTTAATGCCTCTTCTTGATCATGCGTGACCATAATAGTTGTTACTCCTACTTTTTCTTGCAAATCACGCATTTCTCTACGCAACTTTTCTCGCACTTTTGCATCTAAAGCAGATAACGGCTCATCGAGTAACAAAATATCCGGAGACAGAGCGAGCGCACGTGCAAGTGCCACTCGCTGCTGTTGTCCACCAGACATTTGAGCAGGATATTTATCTTTTACATTCAGCAAATCTACAAGTTCTAACGCCTCTAGCGCTTTCTCTTTTACTTCTGCTTTTCCATATTTTTTTGTCTTTAAGCCATATTCAATATTTTCAAGTGCTGTTAAATTCGGAAATAATGCATACGATTGAAACACCATTCCGAAGTTTCTCTTTCCAGGAGGTAGTGCTGTAATATCTTTTCCATCCACGGCTATACTACCTGTTGTCGCCTCTTCTAGCCCTGCTAAAATTCGAAGCAATGTTGTTTTCCCACAACCACTTGGGCCTAATAAACATACAAACTCATTTTTCTTCACAGTAAAAGAAATATCTTTTAACGCTGTAAATGCATCAAACTGTTTTTGAATGTGTT
Source organism: Bacillus sp. EB106-04-02-XG92 (assembly GCF_058791995.1). Classification (NCBI taxonomy): domain Bacteria; kingdom Bacillati; phylum Bacillota; class Bacilli; order Caryophanales; family Bacillaceae; genus Bacillus; species Bacillus sp. EB106-04-02-XG92. The sequence goes on along the minus strand of NZ_JBYTEA010000003.1, from coordinate 338,081 downwards.
GAATTGATAAATATTCGCTCATTTTTCTCTCTCCCACTCACTTACTTTTTCGGTTCTGCTTTTTGACCAAACTCTTTTTCCCATTTTTCTAAAATTTTGTCACGATTTTCTGCTGCCCACTTAAAGTCATTCTTTTTGTATAACTTTTCTGTTACGTCTTTAGGGAATCCATCTGGAAGTTTATAATCATTTTTAATTGTCGCAAATCCATTTTTCTCGAAGTATAACTTCATTACATCATCAGTAATTGCCCAATCTAAAAATGCTTGCGCTAATTTTTCATTTTTTGTGTTATCTTTTTTAATAAGTGCGTTCGCTTCTACTTCCCAACCTAATCCTTCTTTCGGTAACACTACTTCAACTGGTGCACCTTTTTGTTTCTCTTTTAAAGCACTATAAACCATTGATACACCAACTGGATATTCACCTGCACCTGCTAATTTCGCTGGTTTTGAACCTGAATGAGTATAAGTTGCCATATTTTCATGAAGTTTCTTCATGTAATCCCAGCCTTTATCTTCACCCATAATTTGTAACCATGCAGAAACTGTTAAAAATCCTGTTCCAGAAGAAGCCGGATGTGGCATAACAAGCGTTCCTTTATATTCTGGTTTCGTTAAGTCTTCGTATGATTCTGGCATCGGTAAATTTTTCTTCTTTAATTCTTCTTTATTTATAGCAATCCCCGTCATAAATGCCGTATTACCTACCCATTTTTCTGGTTGCTTATCATCTTTAAATTGCGGAAGAACACGATCTGCTCCTTTTGGAGAGTATCCTTTTAACATATCTTTTTTATCTAAAGCTAATAGACTAGACGCTGCTGTTCCCCATACAACATCTGCTTGTGTATTTTTTCCTTCAGCTAGCAATTTCGCTGTAATAACTCCAGTTGAATCACGAACAATGTTCAGTTTTACATCTGGATACTTCTGTTTAAAAGAATCAAGATAAATTGGTACAAGTTCTTCTTCGATCGCTGTGTAAACAGTTAATGATCCAGATAATTTATCATCTTTCACTTTTGCCCCAGCACTTTCTTCTTTCTTTGCACCACACCCCATTAATAACGAAAATACCATTCCAGTTGCTACAGCTTTAAAGATTGTTTTTTTCACTGTCTCTCTCTCCTTTTACAAATCTTATGTACAATTCAAATATAAACAACTAGTGTAAAAGCAGTATTAAACCAACATTAATCTTTTGTTTGTTGTTTGTTTTTGTGTAATACGTTGCTACTTCTATGTTTTTTCGCATTTTTCTGCTAATAACAAACCCTAAATTTACAAATAATTAAAAAAACCTTTATAATCCCACAAAAAAATGAGGCGTTTGTAAAAAACGCCTCATTTTTGTTTACCTTTTTTTGAATTACGATTTGCATACTTCGCGCTATTCTCTCCTTCATACTCTAATGCAAATTCTGCATCTGGTAAGCTTTCTTTCGGAGTTTTATTATTATTGATTGCCGCATTTTGTTTCACTTTTCTTTTTACCAATACATTCACCTGCTCTCAAGAAATCACTTTCTACTCTAGTTTGAAGCAAGCTGAAATAATTATTACTGGCAAGTGTTAACAAGTACATAAGAGCACTAGATGGAAATACTACCTATGAAGAAAACATTAGAAAAGGAGCGATTATTTTGAAGAATAAAGATAAAATGCAGTCACCCATTTTAGATGAAACGCTCCCGCATCAAATGAGTTTCCCATCTTTTAAAGGAACAGGAAAGAAGATGCAACAACCTTTCATCAATCAATATGACATCGTAATCGGAGACAGTAAATATGATTCCGAGAATAGTCCACTTCACAATTGGAGCGATGAAGTAGACCCTGCCATTATGGCTGGAGAAGAATGGATTCATCCTACAAATGATATTGGGTGGATTTCAGAAGAAAATCAAGATTTGCTAAAAAAAGAAGTAGATAATAAGAATGATGCTTTTATGCATCCGCAATTTGGCATTAACGACTAAAAAACCATTCTACCTCACATAGGTAGAATGGTTTCATACTATCCAATAATAATTCTCTCTTTCGGGTATTTATAACGAGGTGGCTGTTCTCTTCCGCCACTAGCTAGTATAAATGTTAAAATACCGACACGCCCGATAAACATAAGTACAATGAGCACAAGTTTACCAACAGTTGTTAAATCTGGCGTAATACCTGTCGATAGTCCTGTCGTCCCGAAAGCAGAACACACTTCAACAATTAAACTCATAAGCGGTACATTTTCCGTAATAGATAAGGTAAATAGTGCTGTAGCACATAATAAAATCCCCATCGTCATAACGACAGATGCTTTCAGCACGTCCTCTTCATGTAGCTGGCGTTTGAAGACTCTAACCGTTCTCCCGCCTCTTGCAAAAGTGTATAGCGATAATATACTAACAGCAAATGTTGTTGTACGTATTCCGCCCCCAACCGAACTTGGAGATGCCCCTATAAACATTAATATACTCATAAATAAAAGCGTCGGTTGTGACAATTTACGTATATCCATTGTAGCAAGTCCACCACTTCGCGTCGTCACAGATTGGAATAATGTATAGAAAACTGTTTCATGCCATGATTTCCCCGCTAGAAAATGATTTCGTTCTAGTAAAAAAATCATAATTGTTCCAACGATAACGAGTGCAAAAAATGTTGTTGTCGTCAATTTTGTAAATAACGAAAAACGAAATAGTTGCTGTCTCCTTTTACTAAGGAATTGTTTCACTTCCATTAATACAGGGAAACCGATTGCTCCTAAAATAATAAGCAACATATGAATCATTTGCACAATATAATCTTTTTTGTACGGAATTAGTGATTGTCCAGTTAAATCAAATCCTCCGTTCGTAGTTGCACTAACAGCCGCAAAGAAACCGTGGAAATAAGCTTCTTGCCACGTTGGAAAATAAAGTAGAAATCTTGTACCTAATAGTATTGCTCCAATAAGTTCTATCGAAATAATTACAATTAAAATAGAACGCATCAATTCTACAAGGCCTGATAAATTCCCTTGATTATGGTCTGCCATAATGAGTCTTCTTCTCTGCAAACCAATCTTTTTTCCCGTTATAATCCAAACGAACGTACCAAGTGCCATAATTCCTAAGCCACCTAATTGTAAAATAAGGGCTAACATAATAATTCCCGCCGTAGTAAACGTATCTGAAATCGTAACAACAGACAGGCCAGTCACACTTACCGCACTAACAGATGTAAAGAGCGCATCGATAAATGTCCATTTCACACCAGCCTTCGTAACAAATGGGAAACTAAGCAATATCACCGATACAACGACTGCTAATAAATAAAACAAAACAATGAGTTGTACAGGACGTAATTTTTGTAAAAACTTTTTTATATCTCTCATTCCATCACTTCGCTACCTTTTTTCTATCGATTAAATAAAGAAAAATCTTCACTTTCTTTATTTGTAAATAACTGCTCAAATATTTTGGCAAATACCATTCCATACACAGTTCCATTACCACCATGTGACAATGCGTAAAATAAATTATGTATCTTTTCGTCTTCTTTTAAAATAGGGAGACCATCATGACTACTTCCAAATGCTGCCGCCCAATAGTACTCTGCCTGTATATTCTTATACTGCGGGAACATCTCTTTTACAATGTTAATAAGGATATCACGCTTATGCAATAATTTCGTATCACCAATTGTTTGAATTTGCATCGCTTCATCTAACCCGCCTATAATAATACGGTTTTCATATGTTCGAAAATATAAGTAAGGCTGTGCTGTTTCCCAAATTAATGATCGTTCGTGCCATCCTTCAAATGAATCTATCTTATTTGTTACAACTGCATAAGATGTTTCCACTATTGTATTTTTTTCTTTCTTTCCGAAAAACTCTTCATACCCCGTCGCCATAATAATGTTCTTTGCTACAATTTGATTTCCTGTTTTCGTATAACAAATTAAATCATTTTGGCGTTTTTTTATATGCATGGCCTCTGTACGTTCATATATAGTAGCACCCATTTGATTTGCTTTATGCAAAAGGCTATGCGCTAATAAATACGGATTCACCTCTGCATCACCATGTGTGTATAATGCCGCCTGTTTTGTAAAAGGATAATGTTCCTTAATATCAGATTCTGTAAGATAGTCAACCGGAAATCCATAATTCTGTAACGTATTGTACTCCTCTTGTAAAAATGAGATATCCTCACTTTTACTTGCATAATACAAGCTACTTCGCGGAATAAACTGAGGATCAATATCGAGAGTCGGTACAACTTTCTCCATTGTTCGTAACGCTTCATAACAAAGCTTATATGCTCGCACCCCTTTTTCTTCACCAAATGTATGGATAAGTGAGGTTAACGATTTATCATGAAGAAATTGTAGTAAACCTGTACTAGCAGCTGTGCTACCGCAAGCGATTGCTCGTTTCTCAATGAGCGTAACACGCATCCCAATTTTCGCTAACAAATACGCTATATGAGCACCCACTTCTCCGCTTCCGACTACAAGCACATCACATATCATATCATTTTCTAACGATGGATAACAAGGTATAGAAACTCCTGTATTCCAAAACAACTTACCAGTCATAAGTTTCATAATTATACTCCTAAAATATAAATTTCTCCCCTCTATGTTTTGTTATTTTCCATAAAAAAATCCAACTAACATATGCTAGTTGGACTTTTTCATTTTTACTTCGAACGCTCGTCAAGCCAATCTCCAATCGTTGGATACGTTTGTTTTACCGCTGTTCCACCGTAAACAATCGACATATGTCCCGTTGGTAAACATACATATTGTTTATCTGTGCTAGAAATATGATCTAGCAACGCTTCTACTTGGCATGGCAGGGCGATATGATCACGTTTCCCTGAAATATTTAAGACATTCGCCTTAATATTTGCAAGGTCTACCTTTTGTCCGCGAATAACGAGTTCACCCTTAACCAGTTTATTGTTTTGATAAAAATCACGAATCCACTGTCTGTATGATTCACCTGGGAACGGAATGCCATCGCCAACCCACTTTTGAACTAACCTCCAGCTTTCAACGAAGCGCTCATTCTCAGAACGATCTACTAAAGCAACATATGGACCAACAAAGTTTGTAATTGGTTTTAACATTTTGTTTCCGAAATCAATCATTTCTGGCGGAATATTTCCAAATGTATCAACCGCTTTATCTAGATTGAAGTATTTCTCATCTAATAAAGGACCATATAATCCTGTTTCAGAGAAATCAAAAGGACTTGTCATAAAGATTAGGTTACGAATTGGCATGTGTGGATGAAGTGCCGCATAAATAGAAGTTAGCGTTCCACCCATACAATAACCAAGTAAAGAAAGCTCGTCCGATTTTGCAGTTCGCATTACTTTTTTCACTGCTTTTGCAATATAATCAAACACGAAATCATCAAATTTCAAATGACTATCTTCTAAACCAAATGTGCCCCAATCAAGCATATACACATCAAAACCACGGTCCACTAAATATTCGACTAAACTATTTCCAGGAGTTAAATCCATAATATACGGTTTATTAATAAGCGCATATATTAGCAGAATTGGAACTCTTTGTGTTTTTTCTTGTTTTGGAATGTAGCGATAAAGCTTCGTCTTATTCTTCGTCCAAATAACCTCTTTCGGCGTTAATCCTACTTGTGGCTCTGGTTCACGTAATAAAATTTCACTCGCTCTTTTCACACGGCGGTATGCTTTTCGGTACTCTTCTGGGTATAGCTCTAATTGCTTTTCCCATTCTGTTACGAATGTAGTCATTTTTCTATCTCCTTTTTGGTCGATTTCCTTCTAAAAAAAAAGAAGTGCATTCCTGCTATGGATATGCACTTTTTTCTTACTTCATTACATATATAATCCGCCGTTAATGTTTAATTGCTGACCTGTGATATATGCACCGTCACGGCATAGGTATACTACACCTTTTGCAATTTCATCAGCTTGACCAAAACGTTTTTTCGGGATTTTAGCAACGATTTTTTGACGTACTTCTTCTGGTACTTCTGCTACCATTTCAGTATCAATAAATCCTGGGCAAATTGCGTTTACAGTTACATTTGTTTTTGCAAGTTCTAACGCTAATGATTTTGTAAATCCTAACATACCTGCTTTCGCTGCTGAGTAGTTTGTTTGTCCAAATCCACCAGCTTGGCCAATAATAGAAGAAATACTAATGATTCTTCCTTCTTCTGCTTCCGTTATGTATGGAAGGACAGCGCTTGTCGTATTAAATACGCTACTTAAGTTCACGTCAATTACGCGCTCCCAATCTTCACGATTTAACTTTTTGAATGTACGATCTCTTGTAATACCAGCATTATTAACAAGAATATCTACTTTACCAAAATGATTCACAGCTTCTTCTACAAGTCGGTTTGCGTCTTCTACTTTCGAAACATCCGCTTGAACTGCATAAACGTCATGTCCTTCTTTTCCTAATTCATTTACTAAGTTTTCAGCCGCTTCTTTACTGCTGTTATAATTAATAACTACTTTTGCGCCCTCTTGTGCTAACGCTACTGTAATTGCTTTTCCAATTCCTTTTGCCCCACCTGTTACGATTGCTACTTTTCCATTTAATTGAACCATTTCTTTTCCCCCTTAAATGAATTTGTGAACGATTGTTATGAATCATTTTGGTACTCATATGAATAGAGTCCATATATTAATTATGTTTCGTTGTTTATACATGAAAAAGAGATTCTCCCCTCTCTTTTACACGTTATAAACAAACGCTATTATCATTTTTTATTTTCTGGCTTATTCGCAGGCTTTACTTCTTCTTTTACAGGTTCTTGTAGTTTCGCTAGTACTGCATTTTGCTTTTCTAGCAATTCTAAAATTTGATCAACTTTCGTTTCTAATGTGCGAATATCTTGTTTTACTTTCGTAACATCACGCTTTAATGTAGGGGCTTGTCCTAGTGAATCCACTTTCTCTTCTAGAACTTCCTCGATATTATCAACTTTATTTTCTAAGTTAATAACAAGCGTAGCTACTCTAGCGATATCCTCTTTCGTAGGCACATTCACCTGTTCTAAATAACTTTTTGTTGTATCATTTAACGCTTTTTGATAAAACAAATTCAAGTCTAGAACGCTACCCATCCAAGCAGAATATTCTTCTGTTTTAATTGTTTCATTGAGCGCTTTTCCCCAAAATGTTTCGGTTTGTTCATAAGCATTTTTCCATGCTTGCAATGGATCGAATTTTTGATCAATCACTTCGCCTACACTCCCTTTTTTGTTTTTGAAACAATTCAACCTATTCACTATTTTCTAATATTCTGAATAAAACTTCAAGTCTATATTTAATTTTTCTTTATTTTCCAATAAATGTGTTGACATTAAAAACAGATAGGTGTAAATTGCACTTATAAGCAAAAAATTCCATCTAACTGATTCATGAGGTGATGCACAATCATGCTACATAATGAACCAGAACACCAAGAAAGTTTGGAAAAAAACCAAGCGAAACAACCAAACTCCATGCCAAAAAACTTCTTAGTTCCTTTCTTACTTCTATGTCTAAAAGACTGGAGTCTTCATGGTTACAAACTCATTCAAATGCTAATGGACATCGGCTTTTCTTCTGTTGACCAAGGTAATGTGTACAGAACACTACGCAAATTAGAAAAAGAAAATCTCATTTCTTCTACTTGGGATACAAGTGAAGGCGGGCCAGCGAAACGAATTTATTCTTTAACAGAATATGGAGAGCAATATTTAACAACATGTGCGACTTCTTTTGAACATTATCAAAATATGTTGCGGACGTTTTTTACGTTATACACCAATGCATTCTTTCCATTTTCTACTTCTCCAGAAAAGGATGAAAAGGATTCTTCATCTTCACCTGGTGGTACAGCAGAGTAATCTGCGTTCACAATATGTAAAAAAACATTTGGAGGTCAAACAATGGAAACTAAGCCATACGAATTAGTCGATGCATTTTGGAAAAACTGGTCTCAATCTCTTTCCCTCTTCTCTTCAGCTGGGAAACAATTAGAGCAACTTACTTTAGAAACATTAAAACAACAACAAGACGCTTTGCATAAATTAACATCAGGAGTAGATGAACTAGAAAAAGAACTGCAACAATTCACTAATCAATTCAATAATCAATATACAGATTACGTGAAGCAATTAACTGGAAACTCCTTAAATGATCAAATTAACGAGTGGCAAGACAAGTGGAAAGAACTTTCTGCTCATATGCAACAGCTAACTGTTTCTCCTACAAAAACATCTTTGTCTATCCTTACTCAAACAAGCGGTCAATTTGAAGAAACAACTAAGCAATTTATTGAACAACAACAATTACAACGTGAAGAGGCTCAAAAACAGTTAGAAGGTTTTTTGGAAGAGTTCAAGTCGAAACAGTTGGAACTCGCAAAAAAGTTCGAGGAAAACTCAAAAAATCTATTTACTTCCATCAAGTAAGAAAAATGTGGGAGCTAACTGCAGCACAAACAAAACTCTTTCTTCCTCCTACTACATCAAGATGGCTGGCATTTTTCGATATGGAAAAGAAGGAGGACAAAATGAATCCATTTCAAGAAGCACAAACTGTTCCGGAGCTTCGTTATGATGAGATTCAAGTCGGTGATCAAGCATCCCTTACAAAAACGATTACGGATGAAGACGTTATCAATTTTGCAAAATTGACTGGAGATGTGAATCCTATTCATATTTTAGACTCTTTTGCAAAAACGACAATGTTTAAAGAACGTATTGCTCATGGTATGCTCGTTTCAAGTTTCATTTCGACGATTCTTGGTACGAAACTTCCAGGGAAAAATACGATTTATTTATCTCAAAACGTTTCATTCCGTGCTCCTGTCAAAATCGGCGATACACTTCGCGTTGTGGCAGAAGTCATCAAAAAACGCGACGATAAAAAAATTATTACGCTGCAAACAAACATATATAATCAATCCGATGATATTGTCGTGGAAGGTACAGCGACAATACTGAAAAAAGAGTAGCAAATTTGCTACTCTTTTTTCTATCCAATAACTTCTAATCACACCGATTACTTCCGCGTATGAGCACGCCGGTTCCACATAAAATAACGTTACCAGTTTAGATAAGTACTTAGCTGAACTGGACTACTTATAAGGATGTGTATCATCATGGCAAAAACAAACAAATTACTAGTTCCAGGTGCGGAGCAAGCACTTGATCAATTTAAATACGAAATTGCACAAGAATTCGGCGTAAGCTTAGGATCTAATACAGCATCTCGTTCTAACGGTTCAGTTGGCGGTGAAGTAACAAAACGTCTTGTTTCTTTAGCTCAACAACAATTACGTGGATAACACTATAACATATGGCTTAGAGGCAGATATTCTCTGCCTCTTTCTATTTTTAACATACATAACCGTACTTTTTCACATACTAGTAAAAGCAAACTGAAAGGAACGATATGTAACATGAAACGGATTAACATTAGCATGAGTCCTCCCCGTGTTCTTACTTTGTCTTTTATTATGTTATCAATTATCGGTACATGCTTATTAAAGCTACCCATTGCTACAACAACGTCTATTTCATGGCTCGATGCTTTATTTACAACCGTTTCTGCTTGTACGGTTACTGGGCTCGGTGTTGTGGACACTGGGAAAGTATTTACCTTATTTGGCCAATGTGTCATTTTAACACTTATACAAGTGGGCGGACTTGGCATTATGAGCTTTGCCGTTTTAATTGCGATTATGCTCGGTAGAAAAATTGGTCTTCAAAACCGAATTTTACTACAACAAGCGTTAAATCAAACGAATATTGGTGGCGTCATTCGTCTTGCCAAAGCATTATTTTTATTCTCTTTTACAGTCGAATGTATCGCTACTTTCATTCTTTCTTTCGAATGGGTACCAAAATACGGGATTGCTAAAGGGATCTATTATAGTTTTTTTCATTCCATCTCCGCTTTTAACAATGCTGGTTTTTCTGTGTGGAGCGATAATTTAATGTCGCATTCTCATAGCATTCTTGTCAATCTCGTCATTTCCTCCCTCATTATTTTAGGCGGGATTGGTTTTGCAGTAATCGTAGATATAAAAAGAAAGAAAAATTTTAAAAACCTTACATTACACTCAAAACTTATGCTCTCTTCTACTCTAATCGTTAATATTATTGCGACCGTTTTTATTTTCATATTCGAGTTCCACAATTCTCTTTCTATGAGAGGCTTTACTCCATTTGAAGAAGGAATGGCCGCTTATTTCCAGGCCGTTTCAACGCGTACTGCCGGGTTTAATACAGTTGATATTTCTGCATTATCAAAGCCTTCCCTTTTATTAATGATGCTTCTAATGTTTATCGGAGCTGGGAGTGCTTCAACTGGTGGTGGAATTAAGTTAACAACATTTTTAATTATGTTTTTTGGGGTATTTAAATTTTTACAAGAACAAGATGATATTGTCGTATTTAAAAAATCTATTAAAGATACTCTCATCGTCAAATCATTGACCATCACTATTATTTCTATTTCATTTATCTTTTTTGCTATTTTAATTTTAAGTATTACTGAACGGGTTCCTCTATTGATGAGTGCTTTCGAAGTATTTTCAGCATTTGGGACTGTCGGTCTCAGCATGAATTTCACACCACACTTAACGATGATCGGAAAAGCTATTATCATTTTTATGATGTTTTTCGGGAAAATGGGACCTTTAACACTTGCTTTTTCATTTGCACGTAAAAAGAACCGCAAAATAAAATATCCGAACGAAGATATTTTAACAGGTTGACAACCGTATAAATTATCCATATAATGAGAGTACAATAGCATATCTCCAAAGGGGAGTAGCGTCCAAGAATATTTCTTGGAAACAAAGTCGTCATTACGTAGAACTTAGTTCTTCCGGCTTTGTTGGCATTTTCATTACATATGTCTAGCAAGACCTTTGCCTATTAACGGCAGAGGTCTTTTTTGTATTCATTACCAATTTCTTCCAAAGTTAATAGGCAGGAGTATGGGGAAACTAAATAGTGGGGAAATTCTTCACTTATTTAGTACTTATAGAAATGAGAGGAGAATGTACATGGATGTATCATTATTATTGGAGTATGGTTGGGTATTACTCATCCTAATTGCACTAGAGGGGATTTTAGCAGCTGATAACGCTCTTGTTCTTGCAATTATGGTAAAACATTTACCAGAAGAAAAACGTAAGAAAGCACTATTTTACGGATTAGCGGGGGCATTTGTTTTCCGTTTCGGATCGTTATTTATGATTTCGTTCTTAGTCGACGTATGGCAAGTGCAAGCAATCGGTGCCATTTACCTTATGTTTATCGCTGGTAATCACTTATTTAAAACGTATGTTAAAAAGAATACGGATGAAGAAACAGAAGAAAAAGAAGCAAAGAAAAAACAAGAGAATTTTTGGTGGACTGTATTTAAAGTTGAGGTTGCTGATATCGCCTTCGCAGTTGATTCTATTTTAGCTGCTGTTGCATTAGCAATGACTTTACCGAAAACAGGATTAGGTACAATTGGTAGTCTTGATACTGGACAATTCGTTGTAATCTTTGTAGGTGGACTTATCGGATTAATCATTATGCGATTTGCAGCAACTGCTTTCGTACAAATCTTAAAACGTAAACCAGGACTTGAAACTGCAGCATTCTTAATTGTAGGTTGGGTTGGTGTGAAACTAGCAGTTTATACATTAGCACACCCTGCATTAAATGTAATTCCACATTCATTCCCAGAATCTACACCATGGAAGCTTACATTCTGGATTGTATTAGTTGGAATCGCAGTTGGCGGCTGGTTCTTCTCGAAAGAAGTAGAAACAAAAGTCAAAAAGAATTTAGACGAAAAAGCGCTGTAATTACAGCGCTTTTTTCTTTTTCCTTTCTCGCTCTCAATGTCCAGAAAAATTTCTATTATACTATCTTTTGTAAACGTTTTCTTAATGTATGTATGTCCTTTTTGTGAAACATTGCACAAACTTATTGAAACTATGACCGAATCCATGTACTTTATTCATATAAGGAGTATTTATAGATGATGTACTAAAGGAGCGTATTACTCATGCTAGAACAAGGATTAGATTATGTTGTCAAACTGGCTAAGAGCAAAAAACAAATGCTAGATATAAACCCGATGCAATATTTCATTCGTGCCGCACTTGCGGGTATTTATATCGGTTTTATTATCGTACTATGTTTTAAATTAGGTAACTTCTTTCACATTGCAGATTCACCAGCCACTTATTTAGCGGCTTCTATGTTTTTCGGAATTGCCCTCGTCCTTATTATATATGGCGGCGCTGAATTATTTACTGGAAACACAATGTACTTCACTGTAGCAACTTTAAGAAAAGAAACAACGATTTCTGATACACTTCGTAACTGGGTTGCTTGTTATGCAGGTAACTTAGCCGGCGCATTATTCTTTGCCTTACTATTTTACGCAACTGGAATTTTTGAAGCAATTGATCACGGTCACTTAATGAGTAAAGTCGTTGAAGGAAAGATGAATACACCTACAATGCAGTTATTCTTTAAAGCCATTTTATGTAACTGGCTCGTATGTCTTGCTTGCTTCTTACCTTCTCAGGTTAAAGGTGACACAGCAAAAATAATGGTCATGATGCTACTTGTTTTCACATTCTTCTTATCTGGTTACGAACATAGTATTGCAAACTTATCACTCTTTGCTTTATCTTTAGTTTCACCGCATCCTGAGACAATTTCTTTTTCAGGTGCTATTCATAACTTAATTCCTGTTACAATTGGTAACATTATTGGCGGATCAGTATTTGTCGGTATGGTATACCACTACTTAACAAAGAAAACGCCTGAAGTTCAACAGGAAGAAACTGAAATCGCAACAGCTCAACAAGAAGAGATTATTCCTTTACAAGCCCATATGAAACATTAAAAACTCCAAAGTTTTACTTTGGAGTTTTTAGCTTCCCACGTATTTAACAACAAGGTGAGGAGTAATTTCTCCTTCTTCCTTTCCCTTATCCATTCTCTGTTTCATCTTGTGCATACCGATGACATCATTCGTATGTAAGTGCACTTCATTTACACATAAACCCTCTTTACAAAAAGCATCTACAAAATCTAGTCCATTTTTCGCTCCCCATCCCATATTAAAATCAAGAGAAAGAATATTCACATCATAATCCCGAACCATTTGCAAAGCACGTTCTACTGTAGTTGCGAGCACATACCCGTACGGACAACTTCTTTGATCATCCATATATACATTCATATTCTATCCCCCTCTCTATTTTGCATACGTGATTAACATGTAACATATTGCCCCGAGACTAATAAAAGGGCCAAACGGAATTTGCGTCCTCATTTTCACACGCTTTAATACTATACCAACTCCAAAGAAACAAAGACTAAAGCAAGAGGCTAAAAATAAAATCATAAAAATCCCTTTCAGTCCCACTATAAATCCAAGTAGCGAAAGTAATTTTACATCACCTCCCCCAAGCCCTTCAGGATATATCTTTTGCATGCAATATAACAAAATGAATATAACGCCACTACCAACTATACTATCTGGCCATGTGACTAACGGTACAAAAATACATTCTAAAATGAGTAAACAGGCAAACCAAGCTAGAATACGATTTGGGATTAACATATATATGTAATCTGTAACTGAAATAATAAGAAGTAATGAAAAAAGCGATAAAATGATAATAAGCTCTCGTTCCACCCCGATCATATATACCGTAAGAAAAAATATCATTCCGGTTACAAGTTCAAATACTACGTACAAAATTGAAATTTCCCTCTTACAATTCGTACAACGCCCCCTTTGTATACAAAATGAAATGATTGGAATCAATTCTTTTGGCTTTAGCACATACTTACAATAATGACAATGTGAGCGAGGGACAATGATAGACTCCCCTAGTGGAACTCTCATCGCAATTACCATAAAAAAGGAACCAAACACCATCCCCACTAACAATGCATATACATAAGTGAACATCCCTTCCTCTCCTTTCCACAAGAACATAGCAAAAAAAGGAGAGAACTTCTACTTCATATTATCTCTATTCTATTAAAAAAGCAGGCCATTTTCTGGCCTGCTTTCCCCTCTTTTATACAATGAAATATACTGCTTTTAATGGGCCATGTACACCGACAACAAGATTCATTTCAATATCTGCCGAGTTACTAGGTCCTGTAATAAAGTTAATACAAGATGCCACTGTCTCACCATTTTCTACACGCGAGTTCATATCCTCAACTGCTTGTGTAATACGAGGCACAAGTGTTTCACGTGGAATAATAGCAAAGTATACGGTCGGTAAAAAGTGTAAAGAACGACCTTGGCCTTTATGACTTTGTACAACGATCGTACCAGATTCAGCTAAAGTATAATCACTAAAGGCAATTCCAATATTCGCTCTTTCTGCGATACGCATATTCTCTTCTTTTTTCTCAGGATCCCATACATTTACTTCAACATTTTGCTTTGGAAGCTCTTCTTTAAATAAAGAAGTCAATCCATAAGAATCAAAACGTTCATCTGCCGATAACATAATAGGTCCCCCGCCGTTTTCCACGATTACTTTTTGAATATCTTCACGTAAACGGTCATTTGTCGTTTCCACAACAGTTGTATGAATGTTTGTACATTGATTTTTAAATACTTCTAACAATTCTTCTTGTGAATAATCTTTTAACGTTTCTTTATTCACATTATTTTTCCACACTGGACGTTTTACACCATCCGTTTTACGCGCGCGTCCAAGTTCTTTTGCAATATTCTCTAGAAAGGACTCACGGTTTTGAATTAATCCTGTCATTATTTGTCCCCGCCTTTCTTATGGTCTTTATACCAATCACGGAATCGTTCTTTACTTGGAGCCGGGAATTCACGAATATCTGTCCAATTTTTAAGTGGCCCAACACCTTTTGATACACGGTTACCAGATGTAAATGGACTCATGGCTGCTGGCGCCATTTTTGATCCCATTTTATATAAAGCTGCTGAAGATGCACCCATACTAAACATTTTCATTGCCAATTTCTCTGCAAGTGGAGCACGCCCTTCTTGCTCAACGATAACTTGACGATGTTTTAATAATAAATCATGTAATGGAATTTTTACTGGACAAGCTTCTGTACACGCTCCGCATAAACTAGAGGCATAAGGAAGCTCTTTGTAATCATCATATCCGCCTAAAAGTGGTGTTAATACCGCACCGATTGGTCCTGAGTATATAGAACCATATGAATGTCCACCAACGTGACGATATACAGGGCATACGTTCACACAAGCAGCACAACGAATACATTGCAACACTTGACGGAATTCAGATCCAAGAATTTGAGAACGACCATTATCAACAACAACTAAGTGGAATTCTTCTGGCCCATCTACTTCCTCTTCTTGAATTGGTCCCGCTACAGTTACATAACTTGTTAACTTTTGACCTACTGCACTACGACATAGTAAACCAACTAAAACATCTAATTCTTCCATTGTTGGAACCATACGTTCCATACCCATTACTGCAATTTGTGTTTTCGGAATCGACATAACAAGATCGGCATTACCTTCATTCGTTACTAAACAAAGAGAACCAGTATTTGCAACAGCAAAATTACAACCTGTTACACCAATTTCCGCATCCATAAATTTCTCACGAAGTTGCTTACGAACAAACTTTGTCATTTCGTATGGATCGTCAGAATTTTCATAGCCAAGTTTTTCTTTAAATACATCACGAATTTGCGTTCTATTTTTATGAAGTGCAGGTGCAATAATATGTGAAGGTGGATCGTTATCTACTTGCAAGATATACTCTCCTAAGTCACTTTCTAACACTTCACAACCGATTTCTTCAAGCGCATGGTTCATACTAATTTCTTCTGTTACCATCGACTTTGATTTTACTACTTTTTTTGCCTGCTTCTTTTTTGCAACATCTTGAATATACTTTGCTGCTTCCTCTTTCGTTTTCGCAAAGTACACATGTCCGCCTCTTTTTGATACATTTTCACTTAACTGCATTAAGTAATAATCAAGATTTTCTAACGTATGTTGACGAATTTCTTCACCGAGTTCACGCCATTCTTCCCAGTTTCCTAATTCATCCGCTGCTTTTAAGCGATTCGTATATAAGCGTGTTTGTGCAGATGATACTGCTCCGCGCATAAACGAATCTTGAATTCCATCGCCAACGCGATCATTAAATTTTTTCTCACTGATTTTCATAGACATAGCTTATGTTCCCCCTTCATGAGCGACTATTCAGTACCTCAGCAATATGCATTACTTTTATTTCTTTTCCTAAACGCTCAATACGTCCGCCAATGTTTAACAAACACCCACAATCTGCACCGATTAAATAATCAGCACCTGTTTCCATTGCACTATCTACCTTTTCATCTACCATTTGCTCAGAAATTGGAGTCATCTTCACTGAAAACGTTCCCCCAAACCCGCAACAATTTTGCACATTTGGTAACTCTCTCACAGTTAATCCTTTTACATTTGATAATAAAATTCCTGGTGCCTCTGTTACTCCAAGCATACGTGTCATATGACATGACTTATGAATAGTAGCGATCCCTGGTAAACTTGCACCAACATCAGTAACCTTTAAAACATCTACAATAAATTGTGTAAATTCATATGTTTTATCAGCAACTTTTTGTGCACGTTTAGCCCACTTCGGATCATCTTTAAAAACATGCGGATACTCATGAAACATTGTCGCACAAGAACCAGATGGCGTAACGATATATTCTGCATCTTCGAAAGTTTCAATCATATGTTTCATCGCTTCTTTTGCTGCTTCTACATGGCCGCTATTATAAGCAGGCTGACCACAACAAACTTGTGCTTCTGGAAATTCAATTTCACAACCTAAACGCTCCAACACTTCAACTGTTGCTTTGCCGACGTTTGTTTCAAACATATCGACTAAACAAGTAACAAATAAAGTAACTTTCATAATTATTGCTCCCCCTTTTTACAACTCCACCAACAAACATATGGTCATCAGATGACTAAGAAAAGAAGAAGTAGGCTCAACCATGGCCTATCCTCTCCCTTTTCTAAAGAAAACGCTTACTTAATCTCTCTCTATTTTATCAAAAAATTTGATTTTTAAAAGATTAAATTACGAATTTATATCGTTTATACCTGTGACAATATGTTCTACATTTGTTAAATGATCTAGCATTGCTTGCTGCGCTGATTCTACATCTTGCTTTAACACTGCATCATATATAACTTGATGCTCTTCTATAAGTCGTTCTGATGTTGTTTGTTCACCATATAAAATAATGCGTCTTGATTCACCAATTGTTTCAGCAATCATCTCTGAAACATGATTCATGAGTTCAAGCAAAATGTTGTTATGCGAAGACTCCGCAATTCCCATATGGAACTGAAAATCTGCTTTTTCACCAGCTTTTTCATCTCCAATGCTCTTTGCCATTTCATCTAACCAATGCTTCATATTTTTCAAATTCTCTTCCGTACGCTTTGCCGCAGCTGCTCGAACTGCCCCCACTTCAAGCACCTTTCGTACTTCTAACAAATTCAAAATATCTTCTTTCTTCATTAATAATCTATTGTTTAACGATTTTGTTAATGAAGAAGAATCGAAATTCTTCACATATGTACCTTCTCCTTGTTTCATCTCAATTAAGCCCATCGCTCTTAGCGCACTTAACGCTTCACGAACAGCAGATCTGCCCACTTGAAACTGCTCAGCTAATTGATGTACAGGAAGTAGTTTGTCACCAGGTTTTAACGTACCATTTTTAATCATTGTTAAAATAGCTTCAGATACTTCTTCGTAAATTTTTTTCGGTTTAATCGATTTGTACTCCAGTTAAATCACCTCAGTATCTTCCAAACAACAATTGAAACGATTTATAAGAACTTTGCATCATAACTATTTTAGAACGAATTGGTAAGAAGTACAAATGTTTTGTTCATAAAATCGTCAAATTTTCAATATTTATTACGTATTAATTTATATCTTTCTGTATAACTATTGTCTCCTATACAAAAAAGCATGCCCTAAAAATTAGAACATGCTCTCCTCATCCTGTACTTTCAATTTAATAATAACCGTCGTCCCATTTC
The DNA here is from genome assembly GCF_058791995.1 of Bacillus sp. EB106-04-02-XG92. Lineage (NCBI taxonomy): Bacteria > Bacillati > Bacillota > Bacilli > Caryophanales > Bacillaceae > Bacillus > Bacillus sp. EB106-04-02-XG92. The sequence goes on along the minus strand of NZ_JBYTEA010000003.1, from coordinate 319,975 downwards.
CTTTTTCACTTTCAATTCGCCACTGTCCATCATGTATATGAACAATTTGCCTTACAATAGCAAGACCTAAACCTGTTCCACCATGTTGGCGACTTCTCGCTTTATCAACGCGGTAAAAACGTTCTCCAAGATTTTCTAAATGCTCTGTATCAATACCGATTCCCGTATCTTTTATGTTCAATTCACAGTAATCATCTATTTGCCTAAGCGTTATCACAATATCCCCATTTGGATTCGTATACCGTATCGCATTATCTAACACGTTATGAAGCACTTGTTGCATACGATCCTCATCAATCATTACAATGATTTCTGGATTTAAATTTGTTGAAACACGAATTTTCTTTTCAATAAATTTAATCTCATACGTATCTAACACATCTTCAATAAGTTGTGAAAAAACGATAGGTTGTTTCTTTAAAGGAAAATGTTCCCCTTCTAATTGTGCTAAATCTAACAAATCATGAACGAGACGCTGCATACGATCTGCTTCTTTATGAATGAGCTGTGTTACTTTTTCCTGCTGTGGTCCCTTCGCTACACCATCTAAAATAGCCTCGCTATATCCTTTTATATAACTTAATGGTGTTCTTAGCTCGTGTGAAACGTTAGCTAAAAATTCCTTACGCTTTACGTCTTCTGTCTCTAAAGAATTTGCCATTTTATTAAATGCTTTTCCTAATCGTCCAATTTCATCTTCGGAAGAAATTGTAATTCTTTCTGAGAAATCTCCCGTAGCTAAATGATTCGCAACTCGTTCCATTTGCGAAAGTGGCCTCGTAATAGCAATAATAATCTTTCTACCAATCCATATTGTCAGTAAAGTTATAGCAAGTACTAACGGTGCCAAAATAAGGCCCATATCATATATTAAGTCTTTTATACTTTTTAAAGGAATATATGAATATACAATACCAACTAATTTTTTATTCTCTAAAACAGGGATGACAACCCCCATAATATTACGATCAAAATGTTCCTCATACCCTATCTTTGTCACAGTTTTCCCATCTAATAATGCTTGCCTGTCCCCTTCACTTATAAGAGAATGATGATGCACATCAAAAGGTAAGCATGCGCTTAAATCACGTGGGTTCGATACGAAAAGAACGTCTGAACTAGATATTTGATCAAATGCTCTTACTTTCTCTTCAAAAGTTGATATACCTTCACGCTTATCATATTGCGCAGCAAGACCCTTCCCCTCCGTTACTAATGAATCTTTTAAATTATCAACATATAGTTTTTCGTACGAGTATAAAGATACAAAATAAAGAAAAGAAACTGTTACAAATACTGCACATACTACTGTTAGCCAAAGCTTCTGTACCATCGTAAACATACGTTACACCTCAAATTTATAGCCTACACCCCAAACAGTTTGAATGTAGTTTCCACTTTCTCCAAGTTTCAAACGCATCGTTTTCACGTGCGTATCTACTGTTCTTGTACTACCGGCATAATCATATCCCCATACTTTTTCCAACAATTGCTCTCGGCTAAATACTTGTCCCGTATGTTGGCAAAGAAAATAGAGTAAATCAAACTCTTTTACTGTAAGAGAAATCGGCTCACCATCCGCCTCAATCTTCCTACTTTTTTCATTAATCAGGATCGGTCCAAACTGAACTTCCTCTTGTTGTTCTTGCTTTGTATAACGTCTTAACACAGCTTCCATACGAGCAATTAATTCTCCAGGACTAAATGGCTTTACAATATAATCATCTGCTCCCATACGTAAGCCGTTCACCCTATTCCACTCTTCACCTTTTGCTGTTAAAAATATAATTGGTACATCTGACGTCTTTCTAATTTCTTTACAAACTGAAAGTCCATCCATCTCTGGCATCATAATATCTAGTACAACGAAATCATAATGATTCGTCTCTAATTTTTGTAGAGCTTCTTTTCCATTTTCAGCTTCTCCCCACTCGTACCCGAAATTATCTAAGTACATGCCAACAAGCTGTCTCATATCACTTTCATCATCTACAACTAGCACCCTATATTTACTCATTGTCCTTCCCTTCTCTCTCTATGAGTTGAAACGGCCCTTTTCCGACTTTAATTGTTTGTTTTATTTTCAAATTCTTCATATCCATGACGCACAATTCATCACTATCATAGCTTGCTACGTATCCTTCTGCTCCGCTCTTCAAAAATGCAAATGGGTTCGATCCTACTTCTACAGAAGCAACCTCTTTATACGTGCCAACATCAAACTTTCTAAGTGTATTCGAGCCGTGACTCAATGCAAATACATACTTATTATCCTTCGTTATATTCACAGGCATGAATGGGGCGTGTAAAGAACGTACCATTTCCCCGCTCTGCAAAGAATACACTAATACTTTCTCATTCACTTGATTTCCATCACCATGCCCGCCAATCCATATTTCTTTCCCATTCGGACTAATTGTCGCTCCCGTTGACGCTGGAGGAATCATAAAGGATTGGATTACTTCTTTTTTCTTTGTATCAATTGTCGTTAACTTCGTATCATAAAAGTTTAGTACAGATAACTGTTTATCGTGCTCTACCATCGTTATTGGTCCTTTTCCGGTTGACACACTCCCTGTCTCTTTCCCTTTTACCGTAAAAAACCTTACCTTTTGAGCCTTTTGATCAGCAGCAAATAATTGCTTTTTATCTTCTGATACGACCACATTTACAATGCCTCTTCCCGTTTTATACTTGTCCACTTGCCTTCCTTCTGCTAGTGAATATACATACATGTACTCTAACTGCTTGCCATATACAATTATGTCCTCACCGTTTGGAAGTAGTGCAATTCCTGCCATTGGTTCATTAAGTTCCCATGTCGTCATTAACTTTTTAGTTTGTTTATCCACAAAACTAAGACTACCTTCTTTTATATTCGTTGTTATAATAACACTTTTATCTTTAGCAATCGGTGTATATGAACTTCCTTGACACCCTACTAATAGAAATAAAAAACAGAGAAGAAAAACATACTTTCTCAAAAGATTCCCTCCATCTTCGGATGATTTCGTTATAATTGTAAAATAACAAATAAATGTGTGGAAATTGTGAAATTCCCCTTTCTTATATCATTTACATATATAATGTACAACAAATAGAATTTGAGGTGTGCAAATTATGCTTTTTCCTGATTTAGCGAATAAAATTGTACGAGAAGTACGCAGACTAATTAAAGAAAATGTCATTATTATTAATATACAAGGCGTTATTATCGCAAGTACAGATGTAGAAAGAATCGGTCAATTTCATGAAGGTGCACTCCGCTGTGCGAAACAAAAGAAAACTGTCATTATTACAAAAGAAGATGAACGACGTTTGCAAGGCGTAAAGGCGGGTATGAACCTCCCCTTACTATTCCATGACGAAGTAATTGGTGTCATTGGAATTACAGGCGAACCTGAAAATATTTCGCAATACGGAGAAATATTACGTAAAATGACTGAACTACTCATTCACGAAAACTACTTTTTAGAACAACTAGAACTTGAACACCGTTCTTATGAAGCATTTGTCTTTGATTGGCTTCAAAATACAGACTGGTCTCCAAGCTTTCTCGACCGTGCAAAAACACTTGGTATTGATTTATATAAGAAGAAACAACTTATTTTGTTCTCTATCGATCAAAATGACACGATGCTTCAGCGTAAAGTTTGGCAACACGTACGCAATCTATTAACAAAGGAGCACCTATTTGTTCGCTGGGGAAATGATCGATTTATTTTATTTACATCCACGAACTCCAAAGAGCAAACGTATCAATTTTTAAAACGATTAAAACAAGACTGTGAAACTTTATTTTCTATTCCTTTATATATCGGGATTGGACAAACCGTTACGCCAAACAATATGAACTTATCGTACGAACAAGCGTTACAAGCTCTTTCCGTATCACTTGAAACGAAGAAAATTGTATTTAATGAAGATTTACGTTTAGAAATGTGCCTACAAGATATTTCTGCTGAAACGCGTGAACAGTTTCTAAGGCGCACCATCGAAAACTTACTATCATCACCTGAACTTATGCACACTTTACGTTTATTTATCGATTATAACCAATCTTATAAACAAACAGCGGAGCAATTACATATACACATTAATACATTGCATTACAGACTTAAAAAGATTGAGGAGCATACAGGACTTGACCCGAAACAATTCAAAGACTTAAACATTTTATACTTTTCTCTCCTCTTATTAGATAATCACACAAAAAATAATAATAAAATAGATTAATCTTTAGATGATTATACATAGAAAGAATCCCCCAACTTTTTTATCATTATAATGAAAGCACTGTTACAACGTTTTTTATTATGACTAAATACGTTAACAGTTTGAGGGGGATTTCCAATGTTAGAAAAGCAAATTATTCATTCATTCGTATCCATTGTTGGCGAAGATAATGTAGATACATCCAATATGGGGCGTTTAACGTATAGTTATGATGCCACTCCAAACTTCCAAGCAATGCCTGATGCAGTCATTGCTCCTCGTAATACAAATGAAGTAACTGAAGTATTAAAAGTATGTAACGCTCACAAAATTCCTGTATATGTTCGTGGTTCCGGAACAAACCTTTGCGCAGGGACATGCCCACTTGAAGGCGGTATTGTTCTTATCTTCCGCCATATGAATAACATTTTAGAAATTGACGAAGAGAATTTAACAATTACTGTACAAGCTGGTGTCATTACACTTGATATTATTAAAGCGGTAGAAGAAAAAGGTTTATTTTATCCACCAGATCCAAGCTCGATGAAAATTTCTACAATTGGCGGTAACATTAATGAAAACTCAGGTGGATTACGCGGATTAAAATATGGCGTAACACGTGATTATGTGATGGGTCTTGAACTTGTCTTACCAAATGGCGATATGATTCGTACTGGTGGTAAATTAGCAAAAGATGTAGCTGGTTACGATTTAACTCGTTTATTTATCGGTTCTGAAGGAACACTTGGCGTCGTAACAGAAGCGATATTAAAACTTGTTCCTATGCCTGAAACGAAGAAAACGATGCTTGCGCTATATGAAGATATTAATGAAGCCGCACGCGCTGTTTCTTCTATTATTGCAAATAAAATCATTCCAGCGACACTCGAGTTTTTAGACCAGCCGACAATTGAAGTTGTAGAAGAGTTTGCACAAATCGGTTTACCAACTGACGTAAAAGCAATTTTATTAATTGAACAAGATGGTCCACCTGAAGTTGTCAATCGAGATATTGAAAAAATGGCTAACGTTTGCCGCTCTATGAATGCAGTCGATGTTCGCGTTGCAAAAGATGAAGCGGAAGCAGATGCGCTTCGTACTGCTCGCCGTAGCGCACTATCAGCACTTGCAAGACTAAAACCTACAACAATACTTGAAGATGCAACTGTGCCACGTTCACAAATCGCTCCGATGGTTGAAGCGATTAATGCCATTGCAAAAAAATATAATATTCCTATTTGTACGTTTGGACATGCTGGTGATGGTAATCTACATCCAACTTGTATGACCGATGCTCGTAATGAAGAAGAAATGCACCGAGCTGAACAAGCTTTTGCTGAAATATTTGCAAAAGCAATCGAACTTGGCGGCACGATTACTGGCGAACATGGTGTTGGTGCGATGAAAGCTCCGTATTTAGAAATGAAATTAGGTAAAGAAGGTATTGCTGCTATGCAAGGGATTAAACAAGCCTTCGATCCAAATAACATTATGAATCCAGGAAAGATGTTCGCGAAGGACACTCGTAAAAGAGTGGTGGTTGAGCGATGACAACATTAAATAAAGAAAACATTCAAAAAGAATTTAAAGAACGATTAAGTGAAGATGAACTACTAAACTGTATGCGATGCGGTTTCTGCTTACCAACTTGCCCTACTTACATTCAATCTGGATATAAAGAATCACATTCACCACGAGGACGTATCGCGTTAATGAAAGCGGTCGTTGACGGTTTGATTGAGCCAGATGAAGATGTTGAAAATACATTAAATGTTTGCCTCGGTTGCCGTGCTTGTGAACCTGTTTGTCCATCTGGTGTGAATTATGGACATTTATTAGAAGAAGCTCGTGATATTATAAATCAAAACAAAAAGTTCTCGGTACCAGTGAGAGCTGTTCGTAAAGTCGTTTTTGAAGGACTCTTCCCGCATCAAAATCGAATGAGAACATTAACCGGTCTAATTGGATTTTATCAGCGTTCTGGTTTACAAACGATAACACATAAAACAGGGATTATGAAACTATTCCCTGAAACACTTGCAACGATGGATCTCGTTCTACCAAAAGTCCCTAAAATGAAAGCAATGAAAGATCGCCCTGAATTTTTACATGCTGAAAGTACAAAGAAGAAACAAGTTGCATTCTTCACAGGTTGTTTAATGGATACGATGTTTTTAGAAACAAATAATGCAACAATGAAACTGCTTCAGTTAGCTGGTTGTGATATCGTTATTCCAAAAACACAAAGTTGCTGCGGGGCATTACATGGGCATGCTGGTGAGAAAAACGGTGCAAAAGAATTAGCGAAACGCAATATAAAAGCATTCGAAGATTTAAACATCGATTATATTATTACGAATGCTGGTGGTTGCGGAGCTTACCTCGTAGACTACGATTATCTTTTAAAAGATGATCCACAGTGGGCTGAACGTGCGAAGCAGTTTGTTTCTAAAATTAAAGATATTACTGCTATTCTAGTAGAACTAGACTTCCACAAGCGAACTGACTTACGACTCACGCCGCAAATTGTTACGTATCAAGACTCTTGTCATTTACGCAATGTTATGCGAACATCTTCAGAACCTCGTATGTTACTAGAAGCAATTCAAGGCGCAACATACCGTGAAATGAAAGACGCGGATCGCTGCTGTGGTTCTGCTGGTATTTACAATATTGTTCATTCAGAGTTATCCATGGAATTTCTAGATTACAAAATGGACCGTGTACACGAAACAGAAGCGACAACCATTGTCACTGCAAATCCAGGTTGTTTATTACAAATGAAATTAGGCATTGAGCGAGAAGGTCTTTCTCATAAAATGAGAGGAATTCACATTGTAGATTTATTATTAGAAGCAATTGAAACCAACTCGTAATAACTCGTAACATACGTAATAATAAGAAAACGGCTATCTCCTTCGTCTACGTAAAGAGATAGCCGCTTTTTTGTCCTCTACAACATTAAAAATATGTTACTTTATTATAAAAAAGAACGACAGAAACATTACAGTTTTGTAAAAATCAATCCAGTATATTCCTCAAAAAAACTCTCAAACCATTGATACAATAGGATTCTTCATTTTCTATTTAGGTAACTTTATCCAAAAATCCCCTCTTAAAAACAAGTATAAAAGTGCTGAAAATTCCTTTTATACTCTATGTTTCTCTTATTTTTCCTCTTTTCCCCTCTTAGGATAAATTAGGTAAATTTTAAGTCTATGAATTTTTTTCCATCTTTTTTCTCACAAAATCTATGCTACGATGAATTTGTCAGTCAGACAGGCTGTCAAAAACAAATCGTGTGAAAACAAATTAAAACTTTATATAGGGGGACACACATCATGAAAAAGCGTGTTTTATTATCTGTAGCTGCTGCAACGGCTCTTACTTTAGGAGTATCTTCTCTAGATGCACAAGCTGCAACAGTACAACCATCTAACATAAAGGTTCAAAATATTCAGCATTCAAAAGTGATGATGAAGCAAATGAGCCAACAAGAATTACAAGCATTCTTACAATCTATGGGCGTGGAATCATTAGCACAATGGCAACAAGGAAACTTCCAACCAAATTGCATTATTCCTGGTCAACAACCTACTGAAAATGTTGTAACTGAGCAACCAACAGCTAAGCCAGAAACTCAAAAGCCAGTTGAGCAAAAACCAGTTGAGCAAAAGCCTGCTGAAGAAGTTCAAAAACCAGAAGCTCAAAAGCCTGCTGAAAACAACAATACTCAAAAACCAGCTGAACAAAAACCTGCTGAGCAAAAGCCTGCTGAAGAAGCAAAATCTTTAAGCGAGTTCGAACAACGTGTTGTTGAATTAACAAACGCTGAGCGTACAAAACAAGGTTTACCAGCTTTAAAAATCGATACTGAATTAAGCAAAGTAGCACGTATTAAATCTGAAGATATGCAAAAAAACAACTACTTTGATCATAACAGCCCTACATACGGGTCTCCGTTTGACATGATGAAGAAATTTGGTATTTCTTATACATCAGCCGGTGAAAACATCGCTCAAGGCCAACGTACACCTGAAGAAGTAGTACAAGCTTGGATGAACAGCGCTGGACACCGTGCAAACATCTTAAATAACGGTTTCACTCACATCGGTGTTGGCTACGTAGAAAGCGGTAACTACTGGACACAACAATTTATTACGAAGTAAATAGATTAAAAGAGTCTTCTCATTATGAGAAGACTCTTTTTTATGTTTCATAACTTTCTATTATGTATGAGTATAAAATGTAAAACATGAACAAAATAGAACCACTACTTATTACACTAAGTAATACATAAAACCCCCACTTCAAATTCAAAAATAATGAAAATAATATACTACATGCCATCATTTGAAAAATCCGCCTACTCACTAAACGGATCTTTTGTAATTTGATTGGGTCTTTTTCCGTACTCTGAACTTGTTTAAACAACTTACTAAGCATAAACAGAAATATACTAATCCCAATTGTTAGTCCTGTTTGAAAGGATATCATACTTCCAAAATTAATAAAGAGAATGAGCATATGGATAAACAACATAAATAAAGTAATCGTCTTTAGAAATCCACTTATAATGACATGCTCGCCTTCATTAAACTTATATATATTATGTGAAATAATATACATCAATCCATGTAAAAAAATAAGAAAAAAAGGAATAAATGCTATAACAACTTGTTTACTCATAAAATCGTTCGGCCCACCATTTTCATCCCAATGTACAGCCATCTCATTCGGTAAATATGGATAGAGGCATAGAGTAACTAAAAGACAAGCGAAAAATATTCCTAGTATATATTTATATTTGACCAAGTGATTCTCACCTCTCTTTTCTCTTAACGGCTTCGCTTCTTTTAGAGAAATTCCTGCAAAAATCTACTTTTCTCAAATTTAAACTTACATTTTACGCATTCACCCTTTGAAATTCTTTCATTGTATTATTTAATTTTGTAGAAAATGGTACATCCACTTCAATCTCTTCTTTCGTAATTGGATGTAAGAAGTTTATTTTCATCGCATGTAATGCTTGCCCGGACATATATTGCGTTTGCCCACCATATAATACATCCCCGACTAGTGGATTACCATTATAGCTCATATGAACACGAATTTGATGAGTTCTACCCGTTTCTAATTGTAACGTTACGAGCGTAATATTTTGGTTCTTAAAATACTTCTCTACTTTATAAAATGTGATTGCTTGGTCTCCATTTGGAGAAACACGTCGTCTCGTCGCATGATGGCGATCTCTCCCAATCGCTGCGTCAATTGTTCCTTGTTTCTTTTTCACTTTTCCTTCGACAAGTGCCGCATATGTTCTTTTAATTTTTCGTTCCATTAATAAACGATCCATAATTGCACCCGCAATTCTATGCTTAGCAAACACGACACCACCTGTCGTATCTTTATCTAACCGATGAATATGACGAACCTTCGTCTCTAAACCTTGCATTTGAAAATGAAAGGCAACAAGGTTTGCAAGTGTTCCCGTCCCGCCTTTTTCAGCAGGATGCGTATCCATCTTCTCAGGCTTATTTACAATAAGTACATGATCATCTTCATATACTACATCTAGTTCACCATACTCCGGTTCTACATCGTATGCTTCCTCTATAAACATATGCACTTGTAGCTTATCGCCCTCTTTTAAAAGTTCATTCCATCTTCTCTGTTCCCCGTTAACGGTAACACCTTTTTCCATACGAAGCTGATGTAACAACTTTTTCGGTATTTCCCATTCTATTTTTAATAATGACTCAATGCTTATACCATTCCATTTCGCTGGAACAGTAATTTCGCACCATTCACCCTTCTTCTTCGTTTCCATACTGTATCACCTTATTTCTATTGATTCTATCATTGTAACGGAAAATACAATTTGATGCACCGTCAAAAATAGAGGACAGTCTTATAATAGACTGCCCCTCACGCTCTACGCTTTTTCATTTCCTGCAATACTTCTTCCGCTTTTTGTTCATACGATAAATCTTTAAAGAAATCCGCCAACCTTTTATAATCGTTATACGTATCTAATAAGTCATCCATTTTTTCTACTTTCATCACTTGTTGCTTTTGCTTCATTTTTACCGGATAACGATAGCCCGATACCTCTTGTATTTTGTAATACTCATCCTCTACTTGAATAACCTTTACAAGTTCCTCTTCTTCCGCATCCATCGTATACCCATCAAAATCTCTAAGCAATTCATAAATGATATGAGTCCATTCATCTTTTGGGTAAAACCCTTTTTCTAACCGATAACCGACAATGCGATACATATGCCCATCGTTTTCTGCAAACTGTACTGTATCATTTAGTTTAAACTTAAAATAACGAAACATTGCCTTCACCTACTTATATGTAATGTTCTTATCACATACTATTTGCAAAATGTAGGTCTTGCTATTCATAAAAAAATACTCATCTATGAGATGAGTATTTTTTACGATGATTTTTCTCTTTTCTTTCGAAATGGTAACCACCAATTCCAGTCTCCAAACAATTTCATTAAACTTGGTACAAGCATAAGACGAATAATTGTTGCATCAAGGAATATCGCTAATGCAACACCAAGCCCCATTTGTCTTACTGGTAAAATATCAGTAAAGGCGAATGCACCCGTTACAACAATCATAATTAATGCAGCTGATGTAATGATTCTACTTGTTGAAACAAGTCCTTCTAACGTAGCTTGATCGTTATCTCCTGTTTCTTCATATAACTCATGGATACGTGAAATAAGAAAGACTTCATAATCCATGCTAAGCCCAAATACGAGGCCGAAAATGAAGATTGGTAAGACAAATAGAACAGGACTTGCCTCTAAACCGAAATGCCCACCTTCAAATAACCAAACAACAATTCCAATTGTTGCGCTTAAACTAAGTATATTCATAATAATTGCCTTAATTGGAATGAGTATAGATCGGAATGCGAATAATAATATAACAAAGGTCGATCCAAATATAACAGACATCCCAATTGCAACTTTATCTTTAATTTCATCTTCTAACTCTTGTTGGAACGTCGTCATTCCGCCTAAATAATACGTAACATCTGTTTCTTTATAATTTTGTTTAAAATCACGAACCCATTGTTTAGCAGTTTCAGTACGTGGTTTTGTTTTTAGAAAGACTTCTATCGTCGTCTTATTCCCTTTCGTGTATGCTTCAAATATAGGAGCTAGTTTTGCTGCTTCTGGCGACGCTACTATTCCAGCAACTTGATCTGCTTTCATACCTGTTAACCCGTCGTATAAACTTCTTACTTCATGCACTTTTTTATCGTCTTTTAACTTTTGAACGACTTCTTCTACCTTTTGTAAACTTTCTTTTTCTTTCATATCTTTTTTCGTCTCTACCACTAACGTAACATCAGCATGTGTTTTTGCCGTTTCATTAAATGCCTCTTCGTACTTCTCATATGCAATTCTTGTATCACTTTGTTTAGGTAAAGCTTCCACATCAGGGAACTGCAAATTAGCTGTACGTAACGGTAATAAGCAAATCACAATAAATGTTGTAACAACAATAATCATCGCAATTGGATGTTTCATTACAAATTGTGCAAATGTACGCCACGCTCTTGCTGGTGTATGTGCTACCTGATTCTTTTTTAATATTCGTTTACCAATTAATGATAATAGCGCTGGAAGAAGTGTGAGTGAAAATAAAATACTCATAATCACAACAATCATTCCGCTAATTGCAACTGACTGAATATAATCAATTTTAAAGAAGAACAAACCGGATAAGCCAACAAATACACATAATCCTGAAAATACGATTGCACGCCCTGCTGTCTGATATGTAATTGTTATCGCTTCTTTTACCGTTCGCTTTGCAACTTCCTCTCGAAAGCGATTTACAAATAATAGTGCAAAATCAATAGATAATGCAAGTCCAATCATCGGTGCAACATTTAACACAAAGATAGATAGTTCCTTATCGCTACCTATAAAGTATAATATGCCCATCGTACTAATAACACTAAGTGCCCCATTTAGAATTGGTAAAATAGATGCCAAAAGGCTACCAAATGAAAATAGTAATACAAGAAATGCAATTGGTAATCCAATCATCTCTGCTACTTTTAAATCATTTTGCGTTCTTTCATTAATCTCTTGATTAATTTTTGGAAATCCTGTCGGCGTTACTTTTAACGATGCATTACTTTCCTTTTCGACTTTATCAGCAAATTGTAACGTCTTTTCCATTCGTTCCTTATTTGTTTTCCCGGAAAATAAAATTGTCGCATAGCCGATATCATCTTGTAACATTTCTTTATTTTGCATTGGATGATGGAAAGATTCATAAGTCTCTTTCTCTTGTACATTCTTTACAATTCTTTCTACTTGTTTTTGAAATTCCTCATGTGAAACATCTTTCTTTTTTTCAAAAACGAGTAAAAGTGTATCTTGAGACCTCTTAAAATCTTTATCTAAAATTTCTTTCGTTTTTTGATAGTCCCCTTCTGTTTGGAAACCGTCACCACCTAATACTCCTGGTAGCTTTGGAGCAAAAATACCGAGTCCTATCGCAAGCAATAGTAATGCTACAATTACCGTATAGCGAAACTGATACAAAAAAGCTCCTAACTTCCCCCACTTATCTACTTTATGTACATTTGTTTTCACACATTTTCACCTACTTTAAATAATTCAATTGTCATTTATACTGTATCACATCTTCATGCAAACAAAAAACGTCTGGAAACACTATAATGATAGTTTTTCCAGACGTTTTTTATCCCGCTTTAACGGGCAGTAAGACCCCCACCTCACAATTCAGCGAAAGAAAAGAAGTTAGGTGGGGGGCGGGCTGCCCATTAAAGTCCGATTGGTGAGGGCTAATAATCAGTGAGGGATGAAGAAAACCCACTGATTAAAGTTTCACTTTATCTCTCTTTATTAAGTCCCAATCTCTCGGTAAGTAAACGGTGGCAATAAATCGCCATAATTAGCAAAATACCACCTACGCAATAACCCGCTAAAATATCAGTTGGATAGTGTACATTTAAAATAACTCTACTTAACCCAATCGATACAATGACTATTCCCATCAAAATCGTTATCACATATTTCCCAGTTACACTCTTCAAATTAGCGGCAATGATATAAGCAAGAAATCCGAATGTCATAATAGATAACATCGCATGCCCACTAGGGAAACTATACCCAAGTGCATCGAACGCTTCATTTAACGACGGACGCTCCCTTTTCGCAATTTCTTTTATCCCTTTATTTACAAGATGTGTTACTAAAATACCAACTGGATACACGATCATCGCAGCGTAATAACGTTTTCTCCAAAAAACAAGTAAACTTATAACGAGCGTAATTACAATCCCAATGGCAGACCCTAATTTTGTATAGTGTGAGAAAAATGCAAGCGACTCTTCTGTTTGTATTCCTTTTACTAATCCTCGGACGTATGTATCCATCACTGTAACGCCACCCGCATGTACGCGCCAAGCAACAATGCCAAATACAGCAAATAATAAAGCGATACATACTAGCTCATATTGATGTAACTTCTTTTTCAAACGATTTCCTCCTACTATGAAAAAATGCGATTTCTACTGTAGAAACCGCATTCCCTTGCTTATTTACCTTTTGTTTTTAACTCTGTCCAGTAACGATCATAGTCTTTTAACTTATCGTCTACATCAACAAGCCATTCTGTACGATCTAATTCTTCTTTTGTTAAGAAAATCATATGGTTATCACGATATTCTTTACTATGAAGAGGATGAGCTTTTTCATTTGGATTACTGTATCCAATTGACTCGTAGTTTTTCACACTTACTTTCTCATCTAGTAAGTAGTTCATAAACTTCTCTGCAAGTTCTTTATTTTTCGCACCTTTTGGAATTGCTAACGTATCAGCCCAAATTGTGCCGCCTTCTTTTGGTACAACGTACTCTACATCTTTATTATCTTTAGCGATAAATGCTGCATCTCCAGACCAAACTGTTCCGATCCAAGCATCTTCTGTAATGAATTTTTGTTTAATATTATCTGTATCAAATGCTAATAAGTTTGGAAGCAGCTTCTTTAAATCATCTGCTGCTGTCTTTAACTGCGCATCGTCTTTCGTGCTGTTTGAGAAACCATGCTTCTTAAGACCCATACCTAATACTTCACGAGAATCATTTAATAAAGTTACATGCCCTTTATATTTCTCATTCCATAGGTCAGCCCAGCTTGTAGGAGCTTCTTTCACATACTTTTTATTGTATGCAATCCCTGTTACACCCCAAGTGTATACTAAAGAATATTTATTCTCTGGATCAAACGCAGGTGTTTTGAAATTAGAAACCATATTTTCGATATTCGGGATATTCTTTTTGTCTAACGGCGCTAATAAATCCATTTTTGCCATTGTTTTAACCATGTAATCAGATGGCTGAATTAAATCATACTTCGCGCCACCAGCTTGTAATTTCGCAAGCATTTCTTCATTACTTGCGTACTTATCATAGTTAATTTTTACGTTATACTTCTTTTCAAAATCTCTTAGCACTTGCTCATCAAAATTGTCAGCCCAGCTATAAATGTTTAACTCTTCTTTCTTTTCACCACAACCAGCAAGTACACCAGCAACAAGACTAAAGCTAATTGCTGCACCGGCTAATCTTTTCATTAATTTCATCGGTTTATTACCCCCTCGTACTTTCTATATCGTTCGTATTATAAAGGAAGGTGTCCTCCAGAGTTTTCTTCACCATCTGCACCTTTGTTACGGAAGATTTCAGATAGAACCATTAATCCTACGATAGCTACAATTAAAATTGTAGAAAGGGCATTAATTTCTGGTGATACTCCGCGCTTAACCATACTGTAAATGTATAATGGCAATGTTGTTGATCCTGGTCCTGATACGAAGAAACTAATTACAAAATCATCAATTGATAATGTGAATGTTAATAATGCAGCTGAAATAACTCCTGGTGCAATTGCCGGGAACGTTACAAAGCGAAACGTTTGCCAAGGCGTTGCTCCTAAATCATTCGCAGCCTCTTCTAGATCACGTCCCATGCCAGAAAGACGTGCTGCTAAAATAACGACAACAAATGAAATACTAAATGTAATGTGCGCAATAATAATTGTTGTTTTACCAAGTTCCATACCTAATTGACTGAATAAAATAAGTAAAGATAATCCCATTAAAATATCAGGGATTAAAATTGGTAAATACACAAGACCGTTAATAGCACCTTCATAACGATATTTATAACGATGTAATGCAATCGCGAAAATCACACCAAGAACCGTCGTTACAATTGTCGTTACGATCGCAATCGTCATACTATTTACAAACGCATCAATAACATCTTGTTTTTGAAATAAATCTGTATACCAATGGAATGTGAATCCTTCCCATTCCGCATTAATGCGCGAATCATTGAAGGAATATACCATTAAAACCATCATTGGAAAATACAAGAACAATAAAATTAACCAAGAATAAGAAACTAAAAACTTCTTCATCTTTGCCTATTCCCCTCCGTTCCCATCATATTTATATACTTTCGTTGCACGATAATATAAGTAAATTAACAGAACAGAGAATAGAACAACAATCATAGATAACGCAGATCCAAACGGCCAGTCACGCGCTCCTAAGAATTGATTTTGAATTACGTTTCCGATTAATGCTACTTTCGATCCACCCATAACGTCTGATACAACAAACATTCCGATAGAAGAAACAAACACTAAAATAGAACCAGTAGCAATCCCTGACATCGTCATTGGTACTGTAACATTCCAAAATGCCTTTACTGGTGTTGCCCCTAAATCATAAGCTGCTTCTAGCTTACGCTTATCAAGCTGCTCAATCGCTGCATACACTGGTAATATCATAAATGGTAATAAAGAATATACCATACCGAGTATTACAGAAGGTGTATTATATAGTAAATTTAAAGGTTCATTAATAATACCTAGTTTCAATAGCAATGTGTTTACAAGACCTTGTGAACGTAAAATAACAATCCATGCATATGAACGAACAAGGAAGTTAATCCAAAACGGGATCGTTGCCAATAATAAAAGAATAGAACGATATTTACGATCAACAATCGTAATTGTATACGCAAATGGATAACCAATTACTAAACAGATTACTGTTGTAATAACTGCAATCTTAACAGTTTCCCATAACGTCCCCATATATAATGGATCAAATACACGCGCTATGTTTTCTAATGTGAATTGCATTTCCACTGTCCCATATGCTCCGCGCTGCATGAAGGCAAATGCCAATACAAACAGAAGGGGAATTAGGAAGAAGATTAACAGCCACGCGACTGTCGGTAGTGCGAGTAATTTCCCTTTTTTCAATTTAAGGTCACCTCGTCCTCTTGCTCCCAGCCTACGTATACATTATCTCCAATGCTCCACTGCGCTGCTTCTTCAGCAGTTTGATACGCCATTAGTAATTCTGATGTTTTCTCATCACGTACATAAAGCTTTTCCATATTTCCAACAAACTCAATGTCTTCAATATGTCCAAGATGGTATTCTTTTAAAATCGGTTCTTCAACCGAACGCACTTTTACGTTTTCAGGGCGAATTGCTACATAGCCTTCCCCGTTTTTCACAATATTATTTTCACCGATAAATGTCGCAACGAACAACGTTTTCGGCTTATTATAAATTTCTTTCGGCGTTCCAATTTGTTCAATATGTCCTTTATTCATAACTACGATACGATCACTCATGCTCATCGCCTCTTCTTGATCGTGCGTTACGTATATGAATGTAATTCCTAAATTACGTTGTAAGTTTTTCAATTCACGTTGCAAATCTTTTCTTAACTTAAAGTCTAACGCCCCAAGTGGCTCATCTAGTAATAGTACGCGCGGATTATTTACAATCGCTCTCGCAATTGCTACACGCTGCTGTTGTCCACCAGAAAGCTTTGCAGGTTTACGATTACGGAACTCAAGTAACTGCGTTAAACGCATTGCCTCTTCAGCACGCTCTTTCTGCTCTGCTGCCGGTACTTTCTGCATTTTCATACCGAAACAAATATTTTTCTCCACATTCATATGTGGGAATAGCGCATAATGTTGGAACACTAGGTTCATATGACGCTTATATGGTGGCAAATCGTTAATCTTTTCATCATCTAATAAAAGATTCCCTTTAGTTGGAGTTTCAAATCCTGCGATCATACGAAGTAATGTCGTTTTCCCGCAACCACTCGGCCCTAAAATTGTTAAAAATTCCCCTTCTTTAATATCTAAAGAAAGCGGTGGGATAATCACTTGATTTCCAAAATGTTTTTCTACTGCTTCAACTTTAATAATCTTTTTCATTTTCCCGTCCTATCTATCTTAAATTTAAATTTTTATATTCATGAATAAATATTTATGTTCTATAGACTATTTTTTGTTTCGATCCAAACAAAAATGGTTATTTAGCAAGCGTTCACTTCTATTCTTTATGTAGTATGTTTGATTAATTTTCGCATGATACATAATGTCGAACAGAAAAACCCCTTCCATTACGAAGGGGCTATTATCATACGGCTACGCCTACTGATAAACACCATCATCATTTTAACAACTTTCGTATGAATTTTAAAGCACTTTTTGTAGAAGAATAACGAATTTTCATATCGAATGCCGTAGATTGGGCTAAAATGCTTTTATAATGTGAAAAAGTCCGAAAACTTTCTTCCCCATGATAACTCCCTAATCCACTACTTCCGACGCCCCCAAAAGGTAAATATGGCGTTGCAAGATGATAAACAACATCATTAATACAGCCTCCGCCATATGAGATATTACTCGTTACCTGTCTTTGCACTTCTTTATCTTCAGAAAATACATATAACGCTAACGGCTTCGGATGTTGCTGAATTGTGTCAATTACATCTTCTATATTGTCGTATTCTATAATTGGTAAAATTGGACCAAAAATTTCGTCTTCCATAACAGTACTTTTCCATGTCACATTAGTTAACACTGTTGGCTCTATATGTAAAGTTTCTTTTTTATAGTTCCCGCCAATTACAGTTTTACCATCTTTCAAAAACGTACATAAACGTTCAAAATGACGTTCACTCACAATTCGTACATAATTATCATTGTGCAGTGGCTCTTTTCCATACTGCTCCTCAATTTCGTGTCGCATCGCTTCAATTAGCTGTTTTTTCACCGAAGTATGCACGTACATATAATCAGGCGCTACACACGTTTGACCTGCATTTAAAAACTTCCCCCAAACAATTCGTCTTGCTGTTACATCTATCTTTGCATCTTTATGTACAATACATGGGCTTTTTCCGCCAAGTTCTAACGTAAGCGGCGTCAACTGTTTTGCTGCTGCCTCCATAACAACTTTCCCAACGCCCACACTACCTGTAAAGAAAATATAATCAAATGGTTCCTTTAGCAAAGCTGTGCTCTCTTCTACACCGCCTTCTACTACCGCTACAAGTTCTTCTTGGAATAATTCACTTAACATTCTCGTTAGCACTTTAGAGACGTTTGGCGTTAACTCTGACGGCTTTAAAACGATTGTATTTCCAGCTGCCAACGCTCCTACAAGTGGTGCAATTGCTAATTGAAACGGATAGTTCCACGGTGCGATAATAAGTGTCACACCGTACGGTTCAGGCACTACTTTCCCCTTTGATCCAAAATGAGTGAGTGCTGTTCGGACTCGCTTCGGTTTACTCCACGATGAAATATGCTTCAATTGAAAGGAAATTTCTTTTAATACATATCCAACTTCCGTTGTAAACGACTCATGAACTGACTTATTTAAATCTAATTTCAATGCCTGAAATATTTCTTCTTCAAAGCGCTGAATGCCTTCATAAAGCTTCTTCAAATTATTCTTTCTCACTTCTATACTTCTCGTATGGCCATTATAAAAATATGCCTTTTGTTTATTTACAATAGAAGAAACACCCATTCATTCACCTTCTCTCACTATTTTTATCTAATTCTTTCATTATTTATATAGACTTTATATGTAACTAATTTTCATTCGTAAAGTTACATTATATATAATTTCTTCTTGTATATAAAATTCATTGCTCACAAAAAAACTACCGAAAGAAAATCTCTCGGTAGTTTTACTGTATTAGCGATATAAACGAACAGCACCTGCAGAATTATCATCAGCTTGTCCTACTACTTCAAACTTCAGGCCAAGATTCGGTAAAATACGTCCTGCATCTGGAATCTGTTGATTAATATACGTTTTCGAATCATCAAACTTCGGTACACCCGCTAAGCCATCATACGTATACGTTCCGCGCGTTGGAGATACGACTTTCCAAGCTGGTGTTTTATCAAATGAAAACGCCGCATCAGCGATTTGGAATCGTGTACTACTTTCAACTGTTGGTTTACCATTTAAAGTTCCTACAATTGCTTCTGGATGAGAATCAACTACCCCAAGGAAACCGTGTCCTGGATGTACACCTACCCAGTTATCTGTGTAAGCTGAATCCGCATACCATACAACCATACCAGTGTTATATACTGGACCGCGTGCAAATTTGAACGCGTTATCTGAACCAGCATAGTTTCTCCACTCTACATAGTAGTTATGTTTTTTCTTCTCAGTTCCGTTAGATACAGCGAACCCATCTAACTTGAACTGCGGTGTACCTTCTGCATCATCAGAGAACACTACTTTACCATCTACATTTAATGATGCATTATCAAGTAGGAAGCCGTTTAATGCTAACCCACCATCTGTAATGTACTCAAATGTTAATTTTACTTTCTTGCCTTTGAATTGGCTTAAATCATATGATTTATCAATCCATTTGCCATTTGTTGAATCGGCATTTCCACTATTTGCTTTCTCACCAAGTTTTTCGATTAATGTTTTTTGGCCATCTTCTGTTACAGCATGTACTTCAAGGAAATCATACTCTGCTTCAATTTCATATAATGACTTGAAATCGAATTTCGCAGTCGTTGCATTCGTTAAATCGAAAAGTGGTGTTTCCATCTTCGTATGAAGATCATCACCTTTTGTGCTGTAGTAATACTGTTTTCCGAATGCCGGATCAATTGTTTTTATATCTTTATCTGGCAAGTTAACACGAATCATACCTGGACGGTTAGATTTCGTAACACTTTGGTCTAAATATGTTGCTAGACCGATACCTTTATTTAATTTCTCGTAATCTACTTCTACGATATTTGCCCAATTACCACCGATTGTTTTTTGGAAAAACTCTTTATTTTGTGGCGAGAAACTTGTTGGCGTTGTTCCAGCGATTTTTCCAGCCCAGCTACCGCCACTCATAACAGACCAAGCTTGAATTGGCTCACCAGCGCCGCTATATTGCGTATCATACTCATCTGGAAGACCTAAATCATGGCCATATTCATGTGCGAATACACCAACTGCGCCATCTTCTGGTTCAATTGTGTAATCGAATGCTGCAATCTTTCCGCCCCAATATGGAACTTTCGCTTGTGTGCCTTCAATTGGGAATGGTTTAGGTCCAACTGTCCAGCGATGTGACCAAATTGCATCGTCACCTAATTTACCGCCGCCAGCTTCTTGTCCAACACCCGCATGAATAATCATTAAGTGATCGATTAAACCATCCGGTTGTTTTTGATTTCCATCACCATTTACATCGTATTGGTCGAATTGGTCAAACTCTGATAAATCAATACCACTATCTACAGCAGCTTTTAATGCATCTTTTACTAAATCACGTGGTCCTTTTGGTCCTTTATTATCATGACCTGTAGCAGCATCTGCACCGTAATCAGCAGCTTTACCAGGAACTGTTAACCATTTTGTAACTGTTCCGTCTACTGTATAACTACCGCCAGATTGCTCTTCATAATATTGTTTAAATGTCTCGATTTTGCTTCCATCCTCTAATGCGAATGGCTCATCACCGAATAACATTTTTTCATAATGTTCTTTGTTAAAATCGTCAGTATACATATAACCAGGTTCTTTATCAATATTGTTATGTTTAAAGTCAGCGTACTCTACAAGTAAAACGAGTACTTTATCTTTACGAACTTCACCGTTATATTCTTTTCCCTTTGCTGGAGAAGTTGGTACTTTACCATTTAGACCACCTCTGACCGGTCCTGTCGCAGCAGGTGTTCCCGTTGCAGGTTTATCTAACTTTTCTTTCGTATCTGCTTTCGCATCTTTCACTTTCTTTATAAAGTCAGATGCTTCTTTCGTAAGTGGGTCCCCATTTGATACTTCTTTCCCAGGATTTTCACCCTTTTTGTTCTCTACATATTTTTCGACAGCTTTCTTTGTTTCTTTCTCTGAAGCCTTCGAATCAATTACCCCACGTTTTTTTAGTGCATTTGCTAAACGCTCTTCTGGAATTAAATGATCATCAACTGGGCTCGTAGCTGTCTTATTCACAGGCGTTTCAGCATATGCCGATTGAGTACCAGCTCCGAGTGAAAGACCTAACACAGCAGTCAAAGCGATTGATGATAAAACTTTGAACGGTTTCTTGTTCATCCCTTATTTCCTCCCCTAATAAATAATATGTATTACAAGATGAATTTTATTAAAAATTCAATATTTTTTCAATATTTAGTCATATTATGTAATGTTTTTAATATATTTGTAAAAATTCCATAGTTAGCATACGAATATATCACAATTCAACAATGTTTTCTGAAAATATTGAAAATACTTGTCAGAAACTTTATAATCGCCATAGAGGGAGTTTAATGGGGATTTTATCTTTGTTTTATCTACAAAATATTTGATAATTCACTACATAAAAATACAAAATCCGATTGTATTATCACGTATTCTGTAGCAGCAGTTATGACCGATAATTAGGGAGGAATTACATTTGTACAAAGATAAGACTGACGCACTGGATCAAGAATGGATTGATTTAATACTTGAAGCTCTCGACTCTGGTATCGCTCTACAAGATATCGAACATTTTTTCCAACGTATGAAGTCATCCAGTCAGGCTCAATAGGTTTGTTCTTTTTAACGAAATTTATGTTATAATAATGGCATCATAAGACGACGACATATTGATAGAAAGGTGCGCAAATATGATTGGAGAACGTATAAAACGCCTGCGCTTACAAAAAGGTATTTCATTAACTGAACTTGCCGAAAAAGCCGGTGTTGCTAAATCTTACATTAGTTCTATAGAACGAAATTTACAAAAGAACCCTTCCATTCAGTTTCTTGAAAAGATCGCAGCAGTTCTACAAATTCCAGTTGATACTTTACTTCATGATGAAACAACAAAGGAAAATCACTTAGACTCCGAATGGACACAACTCGTTAAAGATGCAATGAGCTCAGGTGTCTCCAAAGAACAATTTCGTGAATTTCTTGAATTTACAAAATGGAAGCAAGATCAAAAATAATAAATAGAAAGAAGTGCTTACAACCAGCACTTCTTTTTTCTTTATACAAAAAGCGGGGAATCCCCGCTTTTTGATTATCTTTCAGTGCCTTCTTCTTGGTTAGCATTGAATGTCCATTCTAAATTCAATGAATCACCTTGGAAAATATTTTGCTCTTGTCCATTATCTACGAATTCAAACTGTACCCATAAATAATCCTCTGTACCAGCTTCTAATCCACCCTTTTCTCCCCACTCAGGAGCAAAGATGTCTTTAGCTAAAAGATCTGGATCAGTTTTTTGTAAGTCTGCTAAAGTTGTTTCATATACAGGCTCACTTTGTTTATCCCAGTTCCAAAGGAATTTCACTTTAACGTGCTTACCAAAGTCTTCACCAGCATTATCACCTTTTGCATCTTTCACAGTATACTTTGTCGCTAGTTTAACGTCTTTAATTGTTAATGAACCGCTATTCTTTAATAAGAACTCTTTCTTAACAGAATCCCCTGGTTTTAAATCTTTAATATCTACAAGCGTTGTAGGGTCTAATGTAAGATCTAACGTCCCAGCTGCAAATGTATTATTTGATACTTCTTTATCGCTAAAGAATGCAAACGTTCCTCCACCAATTAAAGATAACCCCAGTGCTGCTGATGCAACTCCCATACCTAATTTCTTTTTTAGACTCACAATCAATTCCCCCTAGCTGTTTTTTATATTTTTCATCTCTTATTTTTCAATAAGAGATATAAAGAAAACTATATTAGCTTAGCTAATTTTTGTTCTCTTTTAAAAACCTTAAGTTCATTATAACGAACAAAACAGTATAAATACAACTAATATTTATTAGTATTTTCAATTATTTTTATTTCTCAATATTATTTTGATTTTTCTGAATTAAATTGTTTATATTTTAAGAAATACATGGGTGCGCAGCAAAACACCTTCTCACACCCATTTATATCATTCTTTTTCTTGATGATCCTCAGCTGTTTGTGATATTTCCCCAGACTCTACAACATTATTATTCAATTGTTTCTCATGTTCTGTGGAAGTATTCTTTTCATGATTTCCTTCCGCAGTTTTTTTAGCTGTCTCTACTTGTTTCTGCTCTTCCATTTGCTTCTGCTCTTCCGCTTGTTTCTTCTCTTCTATTTTCTTTTCCTCCTCTTTCTTCATTTGAGCTTCCGCCTCTATCGCATCATTTAATTGTTGGTGAAGAATCTGAATTTGTTCATCAATCGCTTGTAAACTAACTTCTTTCACAATATAATCGCGCTTCTCTTTTATACTGTGAAAACCTTCATTCACATATACGGCCACTTGTTGAATCGATTCACTTTTATTCACTTTTAATTCTTCTTGTATTTGATTATAAGGGGCTTCTATTACAGTATATACATTTTGCAGCGCTGCCTCCTCAGAAGCAACTTTCTCACGTCCTTGTTGCCATACTACAATTGCCTGTTGAATTTCTTCTATAGAAGTTACTGCCAACTTCCCCTTCATTTCTCCATACTCATGTTCAATAGACTGTTTGTATTTCTCAGCTTCCTCTTTTAACGTATCAACTGTCTTTGGAAATATAATCGCTGTAGAAAGAGCGGCTTCCACTTTCGTTTCATGAATAAATGCAGCTTCTGTATACGTCATTATTTGAGATCCTAAATAAAATGAAATAGAGCACATACAAGGCAATATAAGCATCTTTTTTAATTTGCGAGGTGTTTTCAGCATCTTAATCTCTCCCATCGAACAAAATGTTCTCTATACAGAACGTTAACTTTATTATAATAAAGAACGATACAAAATGATAGCTATATACTAGAAATATAGAAAAAGGACTATCCATTTGATAGCCCTTTTTAATATTATTTTGCTTCACCTTCTGTTTGTTGTGCATCAAACGTCCAAGTTAAATTAAGTTTATCGCCTTGGAATTCATTTTGGTCTTTTTTATTATCAACAAACTCGAATTTCACTGTGAATTTATCAGATTTACCTGCTGAAATACCTTTTTCATCCCAGAACCAAGCAGCTAAATCATTATCTACCGCTGTAAGTGTGTCACCTTTCAATTTATCTAGCGTTGTTTCTTTTACGATTGTTTCATGCTTGTCTACATTTTTTAAGAATGTTACTTTAATATGTTTACCAAAATCATCTTTATTGTCGTTCTTCGCATCTTCTACCTTATAATCTGTTTTCAATAGAACCTTTTTAATATTTAAAGATCCTTTATTTTCTAGTTTAAAATCTCTTTTAATTGTATCGCCAGGTTTTAAATTCGATACATTAACAACTGTTGTTGGATTGATTGCTAAATCAAGTGTACCAGCCGCAAATGTATTGTTTGACACTTCCTTATCACTAAAAAATGCAAATGTTCCTCCGCCAACTAACGCTGCCCCTAACACGGCTGATGCGATACCCATCCCTAATTTTTTCTTTAAAGTCATGTCCATATCCCCTTAATCTATTTATTTGTTAACTTCCTAAACGGAAAGCATAACCAAACGAACTAGACGGATTGTTCTACTTTTTTCTCTTTCTTTTCCCCGTCAATGCTACGAATCGCACCAAAAATAGAAATCGCGGAATAACCTAATAAAAAGACACCTGGAATAATAAGAAGCAATGCAGCTCCAGCCTTCGAACTAGCATAATTTAATGCATATCCTGCATAAGGAACTGTAATATCTGCATATTTCCCAATGACATTCTCCGCACGTACTGGTTCTAAATCAGGGCCATTGTTGTTATCCCCTTTTGTTTCATACATTACTTTTCCATTTGTATCTTTCACACCGATAATACGGTGAGTGATAATTTTTTCGTCTTTCTCTTTAAAGGTAATAACATCACCTTTTTGATATTTAGAACCATCTTTCGTCGGCTCTATCGCAATGATTGATCCTGTTAAAAATGTCGGTTCCATCGATCCTGATAACACTGATTTAAATTGATATCCCATCACTGTTGGATCTCCACCACTCGCTTTTGACGAAATAACTACAAAGGCTAAAAAAACCATTAATGCAAATAAAACAAATGAGATAACGTTGCTAATAATCTTCCAAACGATTTTCATCATCTCTCTCCCTCTCCGTTGTTTTATATTATTTGAAGTATGCAATATCCATCTTTGTTCTTTAACAAGAACACAACTAAATAATATAACGAACGAAACGTAAATGCAATAAGAAAATTTACAATTATTAGTTATTTTAAATATAAAAAAAGACTGTGACAAAATCTCTTCACAGCCTTTTAACTAGTAATTTATTTTTCTTCTGATTTCATTCCTGTTGTATTTCGGCGTAGCACTACAAATAAAATGACTCCAAATAATAAAGCGGCACCTATCCCAATGCTTATTATTTTCACATTTGATTCCTTTACTTCAGGTGTAGCCGTATCTTTTTTAGGCATCGCAAAAGTAACATCTTCTTTTGAAAGAACATTTACCGTCGCAATTGTTTGATTATTTTTCGTAATATCGACTGCCCCAACTACCTCACCACGATGAATTCCTTTATGATATAAAGAATCTTTATCTAATGAGGCCGCACGGAAAATCGTCCTTACGTTTTTCCCTTCATCTTTCTTAAGCATAAGTTCTGCACTTTGCTCAAGTTCGCTATCAATATCTTTATTTAAATACGTCGTCTTTTGATGCCAACTATGTTTATCTAGTATCGTTTGCTTCACAAATTGACCGAAAGAATAGTCTGCCATCTGCTTCAAATCTTCATAAATTTCAGGTCTTTGAGAAGCCATCACTACATTTATAATACGATTTCCATCCTTCTCATTTAATAAAACGAGTGTATTGCGCGCTTCATTTGTAAAACCCGTCTTACCACCAATACTATATGGATTTTCAAAATAAGTAGACTTGTTAAAAATAGACACCGTCTGTCTAGATGTCGTAACTGTCGTTCTTTTCGTATTCATTGCTTGTAAAATCTCAGGATATTTTTGCACACCTCTCGTAATCATAGCCATATCAAATGGCGTAGTATAATGATTCGGATCATGCAATCCGTTTGGCGTGACGAAATGACTATCTGTAGCACCTAATTGCTTCGCTCTCTCATTCATCATATGAGCGAAATTCTCAACACTTCCACCAATACGCTCTGCAATCGCATACGACACATCATTCGCACTCAGCACCATTAAAATCATGAGCGCAGTATCTCTATTAATCGTCTCACCAGGTTGAAACTCAATTTGATAATTACTCTTCTCTTGATCTAATGCTAATTGTGAAAACGTAAACTGATCCTCTGGCTTCGTATGCTCCATAAGTAAAATCGCCGTTAACACTTTCGTCATACTAGCCGGAAATGCACGATGATGTGCGTTTTTATCATACAAAATATCTCCAGTTTTCGCATCAATCGTAGTTGCAAACTGACTAAAAACATTCGGCCCTTCCTTAGGTGGTGGGGCTACTTGTTCTGGATTCACTCCAATATTTGTCTCAGCACGTAACGTCATAGGTGTCGAAAAAAACAAACAAATAACGGTAATAAAAACCAAAATTTTCTTAAAATTTACCATATGACTCTCCCTTTTCACTATACTCTCACAGTTTAAAAATTGAATCTACCAATCTATATGTAAATTGTATTAAATTGGAAGAACATTCACTGTTTTTTTACTATATCATATTTTTACGATGAACGACATAAATATACAATAAAAAATAAGAAAGAATTATTCTTTCTTATCCTTCTCATCAATTAATGAATCTATTAAATTTTGACTAGCTTCCTCAGGTGTAATCTCATCTGTCATCCCCATAAACGACCAGCCTTTAGAATCGACCCACTCAACAAACTCTTGTAAAAACTCATCATGTGTAACATCCACATCAAGAATTGAGCCATTAATCGAAATCGTTCTATTTCTAGATACACGCATCTTGAACGTTTTCCTTACCATTACAATAATTCTCCCTCTACTTTTGAATAATTATAAAATAATCTTGTATCTCTGTTATACATGATTTTAAGTAAATTGTAAAAAGGATATATTGGCCAATTTGCATATCGAAACTGAAAACCTATCATCCTGCAAAAATAGAAAACGATATGTAATTGATCATAAATGACTAAATAAACCCACATAAAAACAAAACAACTTACATTGTATCATACCAAATACAAATGACTTTCGTACAATAGAATAGAATATACTAGAAGAAAACTTAACATGAGGAGGAACTCTATGGCACGTTGTACGTATTGTAAAACGAAGTGGACAATTAAAGATGTATGGTCGATACCCGTGATTTTTGAAAAAGATTGCCCATATTGTTTTGGGAGGCAGTATCTGTCTAATGACACCTTTCATCATGCTAATGCCGCTCTACCTTTATTATTCTTATGTCCTTTACTTGTTGATTTAAGCGACGAAAACCCTTTGGATAAATACATTAAATAATATGACCGCTACATGCTACTAAGCTTTCTTCTCATCATTATCCCTTCAAACACTACTCGTATAATTGAATATGATTTCCTTTTTAAAACCTGCTTTAAAAATATTATAAAATTTCAGTTAATTATATATAATTACTTTAGCATAAAGATTAAAGATGCTGTTACATACGCATTTTTGAAGATCCCGTAGCTCAGTAGGGAGAGCGCCACCTTGACAGGGTGGAGGTCGTGAGTTCGAGCCTCTCCGGGGTCATAAAAAAAGAGAAACCATATCAACCTTCTACGTGATATGGTTTCTCTTTTTTATGTAAGCTAATTACTTCCCACCAAACATCTTCTCCAAAGACTTCGCATTGGCAAACAATACTTCTTTCAAGTTATCATCTGCAACGATTTTATAGTCGCCATCTTTGTTTTTCTTTAAGTTCAATGTAACTTCGCGAGTTGCCATGATTGCATCTTTATCTGATAAGTGTTTGACGATTGCTGATGTCATTGTTTTTTCGATTGCTTTTTCAGATTGCCCTTTGTCTTCGCTAAAAGCGCTAGCGAAGGCCATTGGCATAACTTCTCCCACTGCTTTTGTTACAGCAACGGATAGATCGGCAGATGTAATTTTCACTTTCACTTCTGCTTTGTCATCTTTTTTCGATACTTCTTCAGGCTTTTCAAATTTAAAGTTTTTCGTAATTGCACTCAGCATTGCTTTTGCCTCAGCATCATCTGTTTTTTCATTTAGTTTATTAAATTCCTTGTCACTCTCAACAAATGTACGAGCCTTTTCAACATCACCTTTTTGTATCGCGATTAAAAATTCTTCTGTTGTATCTTTCGGGTTTGCACACCCTGCTAAAACACCTACTGTTAATCCTACTACCATCATTAACAGCAATAATTTTTGTATCTTTTGCACGCCCATTCTCCTCTTATCTTTTCTAGTAAGTCATCACTATATAATAGTATGAAACTGACATTACAAACATTTTTTAGTATAGCATTTATATGAATCATTCGTTTCTATTTTTTCAAACGTTCCCTCTTCCCATCTCATAACGCCCACTACCCTCTATTAAAAATTTGTTTCTTCATTATAAATAGCAAAAGAAAAACCAGCAACTTTAAGGTTGCTGGCCTATCTCTTATTCATATTCGAAACAACAATAACAATTGCTCCAAGCACATAATGCCCCGCTACCATCCACATACTCCGATCAAAGATCATAAGCGATAACCAAAGCGATATATTAATAGCAGCAAATAATACATATAAAATGAAGTCTCTCTTTTGTAGTGCTTCTTTATTCATCAAAATATAAATTGCACCGATTGGTGGAAGGATAAAGCAAAGGAAAAAAACAAACATTTTTCTTAACGACCATGGATATGAAGTTACTGTCTGCATATGGATCTCCTTTTTATTTTATAGTACTTTTAACATCGGTCTTACTACTCTATATTCGTCACTATGAGGCTCCTTTATGATTAAAGGTGATTGAAGATGTTTTTCTTCCTCTATCATTGTGAATACTTCTGTTTTTTCTTGTAATGTGTTAGATTCACTATTTTTAGTAGGTTTTTTACTTGTTTCAATTTTCTTTGTTACTTCTCCGAGCCTTTGCCCAACTTCTTCTGCTTTCGCAGGTCCATGCGTTACATAGTATTCCTGTCCCTCCCATACTAACATAGGTGGCACTTGTTCTCGTTTGTTACATATTATATAAGTAGTAGTAGCTACAAGTAGTATACATGTTAATAAAAAGAAGATAGTTTTTTTATTCATATACTATTCTCCTTATCTATCATCTTATTAAATTATATAATATCGATTATATGTAGTAAATGGATTTAGTGGGAATTTTCGGATTTTATACAAAAAAGAAAAACCTTACTCAAGTAAGGTTCATTCTATAGTGACTGATTTATTAAAACGATCATTACGATAATCGCTATAAACATAACAACTAAACAGCCGATCATTTTATAAAAGCCTCGTTTCGTTAACGTCCCGCCTTGAACGTCTTTACGAATAAATAAGAATACGGCTAAAAATAATACAAGCCCAATGCCAAAAGCATACATCATTTGCATATGTTAATCTTCCTTTCTCTCTTCCATCTTAATATCTTTTTGCCAAAACAACAAATGAGATAAAGACGGTACTCATCGTAAGGGCCATTAGTATGTTCAATAGTTCAGTAGCAGATAGTGTAAGTATTTTTAAGTTTAAGCCGAAAGAGAAAAGAAGATAATACGCTATTAATGCAAAAAAGCTGAAGAACATTCCTTTATAACGAATGAGTTTCATTCGTTCGTCTTTTTCTTTAAATTGTGGGTGCAGGTAACTTAGGCAAAAACTCATAATCATCATCCCAAGCAATGGATAAGTTATTTCTGGTGGTGCAGAATGTGTCATTATCCCTGTTAATATCATAAATCCACTCATAAATAGAAAGATAATTCCCATGATAACGAAGTACTTTTGTGAATAATTCATCCCTATTCCTCCCCTTCTTTTCCTTCATAAATAAATACATGTTCTATCGTCGTTTGAAATGTTTTCGCGATTTCAAATGCTAACGGAAGTGATGGATCGTATTTTCCCTTTTCAATTGAAATGATGGTTTGTCTAGAAACTCCAAGTTTCTCAGCCAATTTTTCTTGAGATAGTCCAAATTTTTTTCGGTATTCGACCATTTTATTTTCCAAGGAAATTTCTCCCTCCTCCCTTATACCGAGTATATATGTAAAGAAAACTTTACGTCAAGTTTCCTTTACACCCGTTTTATTCATTCTTCACTCTATTTATATAGAAGAAACTTTTTCATTTTCAGCACGTCTATTTTGAAATGAAACGCGGAACACTGTAAGTAACCGTTACTATATCTCCTCCTCTCTTTTTTTAAAATTTAATATCTCCATATTTGTTTTATTCTTTTAAAATATTTCATTCATCTCTTTATTCCACAAAATACGTTACTCGTTTTACGGTGTTTTTCGTCATATTTATAGAAACTAACTGTTTATGAAGCATTTTTTATGTTTAGCAACTTTTTTTGTAGAAATCCTTCACTTTCCTTTCAATATTTAACACTATCTAAATAAAGTTTACGATAAATTCATAATTTTTTATTTTTTATACTATATTCCGTTATATTGTTGTATAATATCAATGAAAGCGCTTATTATTTCAATATACATAATTCGAACTTATTTTTATCGAAACATTCTAACTATTATACTTATATTTACATGTAACAATTTTAGTTATTCGTATAGGTATACCAAATATATCCACCCTATTTTTCTGTAAAATTACTTTATAACATGAAAGATTAACTTGGGTGATAAGTTATTGTGAATGTTTTTTTACAAAACAGATAAGTAATAGTGTTTGGTATTATGTAAATTATTGTAATAACATAAGAGTAAAGAAAACATTTACATTGATTATTGGTTCATCAATTATTGAAAAGAGCAAAATGCACCTTTTTGTATGGAAAAAGGATTATATGCATTGGGAGGTTTAAACAAATGACGAGGAAGAATACAACGACAAACCCTTGGGCCAAGTTCCACGGTCCGAACCTTGGTTATGTTATTGAACAGTATGATCTTTACGTAACTGGAGCAGGTTCTGTTGATCCGGAATTACAAGAGCTTTTTGAAATTTTTGGAGCTCCTTCGTTTCAAGATGATGTCGTAACAGGGGACAACACAGCAACACATTTTTCTCCTCAAAGCACAGGGAACATTGAAAAAATTCTTAAAGTCGTTCAGCTTGTTGAACAGATTCGTTCTTTCGGGCATACGTTGGCTCACATCAATCCGATGGAAGATGCTGCAAATGGACAATCTCTTCTTGAGAAAGCAATGAACGAACTGAGCGATGCTGATTTGAAAGCGATTCCAGCTAAGACAGTATGGCAAGATGCACCAGAAGGTATTCACACTGCACTTGATGTAATTCATAGATTAAAAGAAGTGTATACACAATCTTTAGCTTATGAATTTTCTCATATACAAGATAGTGAAGAACGCGCGTGGTTGCATCAAATGGTGGAATCAAATTCATTGCGTCAACCACTATCAAATAAAAAACGAACTGCTCTTTTAAAACGTTTAACAGCTGTTGAAGGTTTCGAGCAATTCTTGCATAAAACATTCGTTGGGCAAAAGCGTTTCTCTATCGAGGGCGTTGATATGCTTGTACCTGTTCTAGATGAAATTGTTCTAGAAGGTGCTAAAAATGGCGTTGAAGATGTCATGATTGGTATGGCTCACCGCGGTCGTTTAAGCGTACTTGCACACGTATTAGAAAAACCATATAGTCACATGTTTGCTGAATTCAAACATGCAAAAATAGAAGGCGCAGTAGCTAATTCTGGCTGGACTGGCGACGTAAAATACCATTTAGGTAGAGAACAAGTCGTTAGTAACGAAGAAGTTAGCACTCGCGTTACATTAGCAAATAACCCAAGTCACCTTGAGTTCGTTAACCCTGTTGTGGAAGGTTTCGCACGTGCGGCTCAAGAAAATCGTAAAAAATCTGGTCTTCCAGAACAAGATACTTCAAAATCATTCGTAATTTTAGTTCATGGTGATGCTGCATTCCCTGGTCAAGGTATTGTATCTGAAACGTTGAACTTAAGCAGATTAAACGCGTACCAAACGGGCGGCACAATTCATGTTATCGCAAACAATGCAGTTGGTTTTACGACTGATAGCTATGATTCTCGTTCTACGAAATATTCAAGTGACCTTGCAAAAGGTTTCGATATTCCGATTGTTCACGTGAACGCTGATGATCCGGAAGCTTGTCTTGCAGCTGCTAATCTTGCGATTCAATATCGTACATTGTTCAAAAAAGATTTCTTAATCGACTTAATTGGTTACCGCCGCTACGGTCATAACGAAATGGATGACCCAGCAGTTACACAACCACAAGTGTACAAAAAGATTAAAAATCACCCAACTGTAAGAGCAATTTATGCAGATCAATTACAAGCTGCTGGTGTTCTAAATGCAGATGAGGTTGAAACAATTACACAGTTTACGCAAGAACAATTAAAGTCTGACTATGCACAAGTACCACCAGCTGATACGAGCGATGCAACAATTCACGTTAAAGTGCCAGATGTTGTTGCAAAGGGCATTCAGTCAATTGATACTGGTGTTGAGCTTGACTCACTTCGTGCAATTAATGAAGGTCTACTATCTTGGCCAGAAGGCTTTAACGTATATCCGAAAGTGAAGAAAATTCTTGAACGCCGTAAAGATGCTCTTGAAGAGAACGGTAAAATTGAATGGGCACTTGCTGAGTCATTAGCATTCGCTTCTATTTTACAAGAAGGTACGCCAATTCGTTTAACTGGTCAAGATTCACAGCGTGGTACATTCGCTCATCGTCACATCGTATTACACGATACTGATACAAATGAAACATATTCACCATTACATCGCTTACCAAACATTAACGCTTCATTCTCTGTTCATAACAGTCCGTTATCAGAAGCTGCTGTTGTTGGTTACGAGTATGGTTATAACGTATTCGCTCCAGAAACGCTTGTTATGTGGGAAGCGCAATATGGTGACTTCTCAAATACTGCGCAAGCATTATTTGATCAATATGTTTCAGCAGGAAGAGCAAAATGGGGTCAAAAATCTGGTTTAGTTCTTCTATTACCACACGGTTATGAAGGTCAAGGACCAGAGCACTCTAGTGCACGTCCAGAGCGATTCTTACAGTTAGCTGCTGAGAATAACTGGACAGTTGCAAACTTAACGAGTGCGGCACAATACTTCCATATTTTACGTCGTCAAGCATCTATCTTAGGAACAGAAGCTGTTCGACCATTAGTACTGATGACGCCGAAGAGTTTATTACGTCACCCACTTACGCTTTCAACTGCTAGTCAGTTAAGCGAAGGACGTTTCCAACCTGCTCTAGAACAAGAAAACCTTGGCACGAAACCAAACAAAGTAAAACGTCTTGTTTTAAGCACAGGTAAAATGGCGATTGACTTAGCAGCAGAAATCGAGTCTGGTAAACATGACTACAACTTAGATGAAGTTCATGTCGTTCGTATTGAACAGCTGTACCCATTCCCTGCTGAGAAAATTCAATCTATTATTAAACGCTTTAAAAACTTAGAAGAAATTATTTGGGTTCAAGAAGAACCTCGTAATATGGGCGCATGGCATTACATGGCTCCAATTCTGTTCGAACTAGCTGGAGATAAAGTGAAAACAGGTTATATTGGACGCCCAGATCGCTCTAGCCCATCTGGTGGCGATCCATTCGCTCACAAAGCTGAGCAAGAACTAATTGTTTCACACGCTTTAGATGTGAAGTATAACTTCCGTCAAGATAAACAAGAAATTGAAGTTTTCAGCAACTAAAAAGTTACAATGAAGGTTTCTAGCTTGTTCCCTGAGCATAATATCTGCCCAGGGGGCAGGCTAACAAATGGAGATTACCGAAAACAAAAGAAGAAAAAACACACCGTTAGGCAAATAAGGGGAGGACATTTAAAATGATCGAAATTAAAGTACCTGAGCTTGCAGAATCTATTACTGAAGGAACTATCTCACAATGGCTTATCAACGTAGGCGACAAAGTTGAGAAAGGTGGCAGCGTTGTTGAGCTTGAAACTGATAAAGTCAATGTAGAAATCATTGCAGAAGATTCAGGTATTGTATCGAAGTTACTAGGCGAACCTGGGGATACAGTTGAAGTTGGCGCAACTATCGCAATTTTAGATGCAAACGGAGCACCAGTGGCTGAGCAACCAAAACAAGAAACGGCTGAAGCACCGAAAGCTGCGGCACCAAATGCTGAGCAAACTGCAACTCTACAAGGTTTACCAAATACGAACCGTCCTATCGCATCACCAGCTGCTAGAAAAATGGCTCGTGAATTAGGAATCGACTTAAACGACGTACGTAGCACAGATCCACTTGGACGTGTGAGACCACACGATGTACAAGCTCATGCTACAGCACCAAAAGAAGCACCAGCTGCTCCAAAAAGTCCAGCTCCTGCTCCAGTTGCAAAAACGGAATTCGAAAAACCAGTTGAGCGCGTGAAAATGTCCCGCCGCCGTCAAACAATTGCAAAACGTCTTGTAGAAGTTCAACAAACATCTGCAATGTTAACAACATTTAACGAAGTTGATATGACTGCAATCATGGAATTACGTAAAGAGCGTAAAGACGCTTTCGAGAAAAAACATGATGTACGTCTTGGTTTCATGTCATTCTTCACAAAAGCAGTTGTTGCAGCATTAAAACAATTCCCATTATTAAATGCTGAAATTCAAGGCGACGAGCTTATCATTAAAAAATTCTATGATATCGGTATTGCAGTAGCAGCTCCAGATGGATTAGTTGTTCCAGTTGTACGCGATGCGAACCAATTAAACTTCGCTGAAATCGAAAGCGAAATTCGTGAATTAGGTAAAAAAGCACGTGACAACAAACTTTCATTAAAAGAACTACAAGGTGGTACATTCACAATTACAAACGGTGGTGTGTTCGGTTCTCTAATGTCAACACCGATCCTAAACAGCCCACAAGTTGGTATTTTAGGAATGCACAAAATCCAAGTACGTCCTGTTGCTATTGATGCAGAACGTATGGAAAACCGTCCAATGATGTACATCGCTTTATCTTACGATCACCGTATCGTTGATGGTAAAGAAGCAGTTAGCTTCCTTGTTGCTGTTAAAGATATGCTTGAAGATCCAAAATCATTATTATTAGAAGGTTGATGGATTAATAATCTATTACAAGCTGTAGAATGAATCATTCTACAGCTTTTTTTTGCGTTCATATGGGACAAATCGCATGACATAAGCTAATAATGTATGCCTATAACGTAAGGAGGATTAAAATGAGTAACCTTCCAATTCATGCAAAACTTAAAGCAAATAAGGATACCTTCTTCCTCCCCGACTCAAACGGGGGTGTCTATTTTCGAAATAACGCCAGTTCATTTCGTATGGACGGTGACGGAATTTATAACTGGATTGAAAAATTAATGCCGATGTTTGACGGTAATTATTCTTTAGCAGAAATAACGGATGGTCTCCCTCTTCCCTATCAAAATCGTGTACTTGAAATTGGAGAGATTTTATATACAAATGGATTTGTCCGTGATGTAAGTCAAGATGCACCTCATGAATTAAACAGCGCGTTACTCGACAGGTATGCTTCGCAAATTGAATTTCTAGAAGCAGATTCTCATTCAGGTGCTTTAAAATTCGAAACGTATCGTGCGGCAAATGTCCTTATAGTTGGTTCTGGAGATATGCTTACATCCTTAGTTTCTTCTTTATTAGAATCCGGATTACCTACCTTTCATTACCTTGTGACAGATTATGAGGATACGAATTACGAACGCATTTATGAGCTAATAGCACTTGCACATGAAGTAGATGATACTGTACTTGTTCAAGAAATAGATACGACAATTGATCGTCCCCTTCATGAAGTGTTCGAGCCTTTCGACTGGATTTTGTACGTTTCTCAAAACGGAGATATTGAAGGTTTAAGAACAGTTCATACGATTTGTAGAGAAATAGGAAAGAATTTCATACCGGCCGTCTGTTTATCAACACTTGGTATAGCTGGCCCTGTCGTAACAGCGAATCGTGAAGAATGCTGGGAGTCCGCATGGCATCGGCTACATGAAACAACTTTACAAAATGAACATTCATCAGCATCATTTTCACCAGTTACATCTGCAATGTTAGCAAATATAATCGTTTTTGAATTATTTAAACATGTTGCTGATGATTCACATCGGGAAAAGAATCCACAATTCTTTTTATTAAACTATGAAACACTCGAAGGAACGTGGCATCCTTTTATAAAACATCCTCTCGCAACTGATGAAAGTTTTACAATTGATACGATAGAAAATCTGTCTGAACAACTTGAGCATCGGTCTAGCCAACATACTTCAACTGATTTATTCCGTTTTTTCGATTCATTAACTTCTAAAGAAGCGGGTATATTCCATATATGCGATGAACAAGATTTATATCAATTACCGTTATCACAATGCAATATACAAGTAGCTACACCACTATCAGATGGTCCTGCTTCCCTCCTGCCTCTTATGACTTGCGCTGGTTTAACTCATAATGAAGCGCGTCGAGAAGCTGGTTTAGCAGGAATTGAAACATACGTAGCAGAAATTATGCACCGCCTTATTCCTGAACATAACGATATCGGTATTGGCGCTGGGGAAACGATGACAGAAGGTGTATACCGGGCATTACAACAACATTTAAATAATAAATTGTATGAACGGCAATCACATATGCTAGAAGAAATTACGACAGTCGACTTAACCGAAATTCATGATAAACATTGTAGATTTTATTACGATGCTCTCTCTACAATTCATGAAACACCTAAAATAGCAGTAAGTGAAGAGATTCTCAGCTTTCCAGTCGTTTGGGTCGGTATACATGATAGATGGTACGGCGCGTCTAATATTAATACGACGTTAGCGTTACGAAACGCACTACAACTATCACTTCTTCACATTCAAAATGAAGAGACTCCATACAGAGCTAATATCTTGCCTGAATCCTCTATTATTTTATATGACACGGATTCTTTTAGATTAGAAATACAAGCGGAAGAAGAAATTCCAAGCACGCAATCTGTACAGCTTGCCTTGCAACATTTAGAAGAACATAATTTTTATCCATTCGTGTTTGATTTAGCAATTGAACCATTTTTAAAAGAAAACTTAGATGGTGTGTACGGGGTATTAATTGCAAAGGAGGATAGTCTATGACTCAAAATATATTACTTATAGGAGATGGCTTACTTGCAGACTATGTACACAATCAATTAAGCGAACAATTTTCCATCATTCGCCAACATACTATTACAGACGAACTCCCTGAAAATATTCAACTCGCTCTCGTATTACACGATGGCTCTCCTTCTGCTATTCATCATGATGCCGAGCTAATTTTTCGTTCCAATCATATTCCGTGGCTACGCGGGTTTACTTCATTTGGTGAAGGGGTTATCGGTCCTTACATTCATCCTCTTGCAGCTGGATGTACCCACTGTGCCGATGGACGACGCTTTATCGCTGGCTTTGATCAAAAAGAAATGTGGGAGCTACAACGAAAATACGCGGTGAAAGAAGAGAACGTAACGAGGCGTGATGTACGTGCCACCCAAAATGGCATGTTACAAATGTGCCATCTTATTTGCGCAGAGACAGAGAAAATATTAGCTCATCATCCTTCTTCTTTAGAAAATGAACTCATTTTACTGAACTTACAAACACTGCAATGTACGCGGCATTCTTTTCTTCCTGATCCGCTCTGCCCTGTATGTAGCAATTTACCTGATGACACGGCAGATGCAGCTGTGATTTCGTTACAACCGAGCTTAAAAACAAGTGATACAACATATCGCTGTCGTTCCATTCATGAACTAAACACATTTTTAACGAGAGATTATTTAGATTACCGCGTCGGTATGTTGAACGGAAAAATGCAGCATTCTTTATTACCGTTTGCTGACGTTATTATAAACATGCCATTAATGTTTGGAAATGAAGGTGTTGCAGGCCGAACTCATTCATTTGCAATAAGTGAAGCAACTGCTATTTTAGAAGGTTTAGAACGATATTGTGGTATGTCACCTCGAGGAAAAAAGACAAATGTACACGGGAGTTTTCGTGAGTTAGAGGATTATGCACTAAATCCCCTCTCCCTCGGTGTACATACAAATGAACATTACAATCGTGATAGTTTTCCGTTTAAACCATTTGATCCTGACTACGAACAAAACTGGGTATGGGGATACTCTTTACTACAAAACCAGCCGATTTTAGTTCCTGAATCGATCGCTTATTATAGCCTCGGTCATCGGGATGCTTACGTATATGAAACATCAAATGGATGTGCCATTGGTGGTAGTTTAGAAGAAGCAATTTTTCACGGCATTTTAGAAATTGTAGAACGTGACGCCTTTTTACTCACTTGGTATGCGGAATTACCTCTTCCCCGCCTTGATCTTAGTTCGGCAAATGATACGGAATTACAATTAATGATTCAGCGGCTGTACACGATTACCGGTTATGAATTGCATGCCTTTAACGCAACGATGGAACACGGTATTCCAAGCTTATGGGTAATCGCGAAAAATACGCGAGAAAATGGAATGAACGTTGTTTGTGCTGGAGGCTCTCATTTGGACCCAGTCCGCGCTTTAAAGAGTGCCATTCACGAAATAGCAGGTATGTTACTAATAACAGACGACGAACTCGAACAAAAAAGAGAGCACTACGAAAACTGCTTACAAGACCCTTATCTCGTAAATAAAATGGAAGACCACAGTATGCTGTACGGATTGAAAGAAGCAGAAGAACGTCTTCACTTCCTTTTACGTGACGATGCACCGATGCAATCGTTCCAAGAAATGAATGCACTACAATCAGTTCATCTAGATTTAACATCCGATCTTCATCAACTTTTAAACCGTCTAGAGCAATCTAGACTTGACGTAATCGTTGTAGATCAAACAGTACCTCTCATAGAAAAAAACGGATTACATTGCGTAAAAGTCATTATTCCAGGCATGCTACCGATGACGTTCGGCCACCATCTCACTCGGGTTACAGGACTGGATAGAGTGTATATTGTGCCGATGACACTTGGATATACAAATGAACCTTTAACGAATGAACAATTAAATCCACATCCGCATCCGTTTCCATAGTAAAGGAGGGGATTCTATGCAGCTGGATACTTTTTTACATCATCTCCATTTTTCTATTGATGAAATTATGCCGAATCAGGAAGTGGACTGGGAAGATGCACCGCTTCCTTATAAACTATATCGAAATGTACCTATCATTCCACTCTCCTTAGAAATCCCATTATCTTTACCTAACTCTTCTACTACACCTACTTTGAAGAAGATTGGTCATTACCTTTGGGTCTCATTTGGTTTAACACAGTTATGTCAGTTAAATAGCGAGAAAATTTTATTTCGAAGATCTATCCCTTCAGGCGGCGCTTTATATCCAAATGAATTGTATATATATTTAAAGATTGACGATTATCCAGACGGTATTTACCATTACGACGCTGCACACCACCGACTTATTTTACTTCGCGAAGGAAATTTCGATTCTTATATTACAGAAGCACTTGGCAATCGTTGTAACATACAGTCTTGTTTTGGCGCTGCATTCGTATCCACTATGTTTTGGAAAAACTACTTTAAATACAATAACTTTTCATATCGACTTCAAGGATTAGATAGTGGTGTTCTCATCGGACAATTACTGGAATGTGCCAAACAATTCGGTTACACAAATGGTGTATACTTTCAGTTTCTAGACCGGGCAATCAACCATTTACTCGGACTGTCAGAAGGCGAAGAAAGTGTGTATGCTGTCGTTCCTTTAAGTACAGAACCACAAACGAATTGGTTTCACAGTGATTACCGTGAAAATAAAACAGTTACTTCTCATGAGTTGTTACAGCAAATTCCGCCGTTAGCACATGAACATTTCGTTCGCTCAAAATATGTAAATGAATATCCGATGATAACAAAAATAAATGATGCTTCTATGATCGAATCGACAGCACACTTCCAAACACTACACCATGAAGAGCACTACCAACATCACGCACAGGCTGTACAACTACCGAAAGTAGAACGATTATCATACGATTTCTTACAACTTTGTAAACAACGGTATTCCCCCGATGCTGACTTTACTTTAACAAAATGGGATGCAGCCGAGCTCGCTACTTTACTACAAGAAGCGAGCCTCTCCTTCCCTTATTACAACGACCTTGACGGTAAGTATGTAAATGAAAATGCACGCGTCTCATTATATGGATGTTTTTATAACGTAAAAGATATAGAAAACGGCGCTTACGCTTATAACAGTAAAACGCATTCCATACAACCACTTCGGTACGGAGACCTTCGTTATCCCCTTCAATCTAGTATGACGATGGATAACGTAAACCTTTTTCAAGTACCGCTTTGCCTACATGTAGTCGGAAAGAAAGATTACTATACAAATGTATTAAGCTATAGAGGTTACCGTATTCATCAAATGGAAGCTGGCATACTCGTTCATAAACTCGTTTTCGCAGCGACCGCAATGGGAATGGCTGGGCATCCTTTACTAAGTTTTGATACAAATTCATGTGATCAGTTGTACGGGATAGATACTGGGAATGAAACGTCTCTCATTCAAATTCCCGTTGGGGCGTATCGGGCGCGGAATTGGTTAAAAGGGGATTTGCGTAATTAGAAGCACGCCGCTCATCGGCGTGCTTTTTTACTAGATTAATTTGAAAATACTCTTAATTTGTCTCGCAAATAACCAGTTTTTCGTACCGTAGTTATCATTTAAACTATCTAAATTGATAGATTGTCCGTTAGCAAACTTTAATTCTAGCGTTGTATTTTTATCATTTGTTTTTAAGTTACTATGTGTAATAGCATCATACTTTAATTTTTCAATCTCAATATACTCTTCTTTTTCTTGTCCAATCACGACATGGTCTTGGAAGAAGAACAATACTTCTACTTTCTTACCGAAACAAAATACATTTTTCGTATAAATTAATGTCGCATTATCAAGTCCGACGCATACTTCTTTCATCTCTTCAATAACTTGTCCCAAGTCTTCTTCATTTCTTGTGTTTGATTCAGCAATCCATTCTTCGATTGTTTTCATATTAATTGCCATACTGCGCCCCCTGGTTCGTTCATTGCTTTATTTTAAAATAAATACTATATGAAAATATAAGCGATACGTACTATGTTTTCAAGGGCGAATGGTATATTCGAAATAAAGTTAAATTTCAAAGTAATATACTAAAAGAATCCATTTCATTATATTTTAAACGTTTGAACGAGACATTCTTCACCATCGATTAACTCTGTTTTCTCATCAAATTCGATGTTTAGCTCCCTATATACTTTCTTCCAAAAAGAAACAGCTGGTACATTTTTCACAAGTTCGATAACGAAATACTGTCCTCGTTTCTCTTTTAGTACATTCTCAATAACTTGTTTACCGATTCCTTTTCCTTTGTACTGATTCAATATGAAAATGTCATTTATACCAAAATCGTTTTCCTTCTTCAAAAATGGACGTTCCAGTAGTAATAAAAATCCTACAATCTCATTATCACTTTTAATAAAATACGGATTGATTCCATCATTTTCCCAGAACATATGTAAATCTTCGTATTCAAAAAAACCATTTGCTCCAATTGTTATATTAGGTGTGAACTTAGAGAGGTCATGTAGATATAGTGCATACAAATTACGTAATATTTCTTTTTCTGATTCTTGAACTATTTGAAGTGTTACAAACATTTTTAATGATCACCTTCCTTGTACGTAACTATTTCCAATCCTCTTCATTCGCCAAAAATAATGTTTCCCCTTTAACGAAAAAAATAGCACTTAAAAAGTGCTATTCCGCTCGCCTTGCCGCTTGCTGAATTGGATCCCAAACGCTGTTATATGGTGGTGCGTAACTTAAGTCGACATCTTCTAAATCGTGAATGCTCATTTTATTGAAAAGCGCCATTGCGATTACATCAATCCGTTTATCTACACCTTCTTCTCCAATTACTTGTCCGCCCAATAATTGCTTCGTGTCAGAACGGTATAGTAATTTCAAGTACAGTGGTTTCGCATTTGGATAATAGCCCGCCATATTTGTAGAATCTACTTTAACTGTTTTATACGGAATATGTAATCCTTTTGCTTCTTTTTCATTTAAACCTGTTCTTGCAAGCGTCAAATCCATAAATTTAATAATCCCTGTACCTAACGTACCTTTAAACGCTCTTCGTTTATCAAGCATATTCAGTCCAGCAAGTCGGCCTTGTTTATTGGCAGTCGTTCCGAGGGGGATATGATCATGAATTTCCTTTATAACGTGATAATGTGTTGCGCAATCACCAGCTGCATATACGTCCTGCACATTCGTTTGCATGTATGCATTTACTTCAATTGCCCCTTTATGATTTGTACGTATATTTGTTCCTTCAAGAAAACCAGTATTTGGCTTCACTCCAACCGATACTAAAACAAGGTCCGCTTTATACATCCCTTTATCCGTTTCAATTTGTTCCACTCTTTCTTTACCTTTAAATGCTTTTACATTTTCATTCTTTAAAATTTCAATATGATGTTTATTTGCTTCTTTATGTATATATTCAGCCATATCTGCATCATAAATCGTACCGATATGATCATTTCTCTCAATCATTCTTACTTTCTTACCAAGTTCGACGAATGTTTCTGCCATCTCCAGTCCAATCGCACCGCCGCCAATAATAGTTACATCCTCAACTTTATTCGTTTCTAACGTTTTTAATATACGCTCAGCATCCGGAATTGTTTTTAAAAGATGAACACCTTGCAAATCTCGACCTTCCCATTCTGGCATAACAGGACGCACTCCAGTCGCAATTAATAATCGATCGTACGGAAATTCAAAAACTTCTTTCGTCTTCGTATGCTCTGCGAACACCATTTTCTTTTCCGTATCTACTTTCGTT
The DNA here is from genome assembly GCF_058791995.1 of Bacillus sp. EB106-04-02-XG92. NCBI lineage: Bacteria > Bacillati > Bacillota > Bacilli > Caryophanales > Bacillaceae > Bacillus > Bacillus sp. EB106-04-02-XG92. The sequence continues at coordinate 276,366 of NZ_JBYTEA010000003.1, read as the reverse complement.
ACTTCATGTCGTACTTTCGCATCAATTCCATATTTATCACGAAACGTCTTTACATTACGCGCAATTAATTTTTCCGTAGAAGCGATAGCACCACTAATGACATATGGTAACCCACACTGCGCGTACGAATAAATTTCACCTTTTTCTAACGTTACAACATTTGCATTTTCATCGTTTCTTACAATTTGCATCGCTGCACTCATACCAGCTGCATCTCCGCCAATAATGACATAGTTCACTTTACCACTCCTTCTTTTCTACATACTCTTTACGTTTTCCATATTTTATAGAAATAACACCTACTTCTATTGTAAAGAAAGAGAATTTCATCTTCAAATTTGGTGCACAAACCTATGCCTGAATAGGTAGCCGTCGTGTCTTATAAACAACATGTTTAATATGCTATAACAGTTACTATTGAAAGTAGGTGAAACATACATGTGCGCCGGCCTTCTCGCCCAGCTTCCAGATGAACCGCAAGAACCAAAAGAACCGAAACCCGCCCTCTCACTTGACCAAGAATTTTCCATTAATGCAACAATATACAGCGCTCGTGCTTGGTTATCTAACGATGATACGTTTGCGCAAGATATTTGGAAAGCTACCCAATTCGCTTCAGCATCACATGCTGGCAAGTCCATCTTTCCAGTCGGTTCTGTTAAAATTTTGAACTTTTCTGACGATACAATAACTGTTACTGCTTCACCAGATTCAGATCATGCACTCAAAATAGTCGTACCACCCCATTCCGAGGCAGCTCTAACGTCTGGTCCTTTATCCCATATACAAGCTAGTACATCAGGAGGATCAAGTAAAGTCACATTTCTCTTTCACATCTTTTTCTCAAGGGATCCTGGTTCAGATAAATAACCATAGAAAAGGTACAGTTATACACTGTACCTTTTTCACATGTTTATTCTCTTGATTTGATCAATTCAACATTATAAGTTTCAATATCTGTTAGTTTCCCTGTAAAATATGGATTTTCTCTATACCAAGACTGTTTTGAGAAATACGATTGCATATCTTTCGTTTGAAACATATGTCCATGTCTTGCGTATATTTCGTTTCTCGCTATTTTCAACTGTTCTTTCGATAAATATGCTAAGTCCGTACTCGTTAATTTTCGAATATCACTATCTGGAAAAATGAAACCATTATATACATACGGAGTGGTAGACGGCGGAGTAACATTGTAAACAACTGTTTTTTCTGTATCTTTCTTTTGGAATGGAAGATTATAAGACGATAGTGCCGTTACCGTTTCTACCTTCGTCGTTTCCCTTCCATTTTCTCCATTTCGTTCTAAATAAATCGTCGTACTTCCATCAGTTGCTACCGGTCCCCACGTAATTTCTTCTCCCGCTAGCGCTGTAACTGGTTTTTGATTCACGTACAATGTTGCACCAGGTGCGTTCGTTTGCACTGTAATATATTGACCTTGCAACGTTAAATCTACCGTTACGTTATTTTGGCTTTGTTTCATAAGTACAACCTTTTCTTCACGTGATAGTTTCACATTGTCATTTTTATATTCTGCTTGAAACACTTGAACTCCTGGAAGAAACGGTCCATATTGCTTCTCAAACTTTTTGTCATCAGACTTATCAATTTCTTTTCCGTTCATTTTTAAAGATGTACCTTTTTCATTTGTAAGCAGCGTCGTATAATACGTCTTCGTTTTCAATTTATACCGATCAAAGATAAAAAAATACTTTCCATCTTTCGTTAAAGAAAAGTCTGTTCTTTCGATTCCGTTCCCTTGTTTTTCACCTATCCTTAACTGTTCTTTCAATTCATTCACATAAGATGGATTTTCTTTTATATACGAAAATAGTGGCATTAGACTCTCTCTCGTTACAGTAACTGATGGATCATCTGCCGTGACGATTTCAGCTAACTTCTCCCCGTCCCGCTCTTGTACAATAGTAATGATCCGATCTACTTGTGCCGACTGCTTATAGTACGATGATCCGTACAAATACAGTCCAACAATTACTACTGCAAGTAATGTTAAAAGTGTAATGCCAACTTTTGTACCGCCGCTCATTTTCTTCTTTACGACAAGACGTTCTCTCTTCTGACCGCAGTTTTGACAAAATTGCACACCGTCTTCAAGCTGAGTCCCACACTTTGTACATACATTCATCCATTCAACCACCTTTTCTTTAGAGGCCAGTTAATCCTTGTGTAAAGGTTTGAATTATCGTGTTTATGTAAGACCAAAACACGATAAACGTTGCAATTCCAATGAAAATATTTGCGATAAAAAGAGTGTAAACAAGATCTAATCCACCGTTATCTAGTTTTACTGTAGCTACAATTATACTAATTCCCATATATGTTGTAGCCAGCCCTAATAAGATTGGTAAGAAAAAAATTAATAAAAAGCTAAACAGAAAAGAAAACACTAATATAGCAATTGCCGGAGTCGCTATCGTTCCCCATATGCCGAATACTTCAAGAAACGAAAAAGATGATTTCATCATCTTCCCACTAACAAAAATAATAAACCCGACAAATAAAGTTAAAATGAGTAAAAATAAAAAGACCGTTACAGAGTCCAAAAAGAATGTAGGAGTAGGTATATCTGGTGCAAATGTTTTCGTAACAGTTGCTGCAACACTCATCACTCTATAAAAAATACATGCTCCTAAAAAACAAATAAGAACAAGACTTATAATTCCATTTCGCACTTCAACTTTGCCACTTTTCATAATAGCTGTCGGTGCTTGTAATGCGTGTTTAAAAAACTGAAAATAGCCACTTGCAAACCGCTTCGCTTGCTCTACCGTTTCATTTGGTCGAGTTTCCTTTGCTAAATCTACGCGTTCCTGTTGCTCACCTTCTTCCTGTGCGCCACTCGCTACTACTTCCTCCGTCAACGAATGTCCACAATTCCCGCAAAACTTTGCCTCTGCTGCATTTTCCGTATGACACGCCGGACAGTTCATTCTCTTATTCCCCCCCTTAAGCAGATACCATATAGGGTGTTACAAATTCAATATATGACTTTGTACATAAAACATGACTACAAGAAACAGATTCTGAAATCCTTCTTTCAAATGAAAATATATGTGCTAGCAATCTTGAAAAATAATGCTATTATGAAACAGAACAAATAACATTTTTAACAGATTGGATGACTGGCAATGGAATTGGTAAACTCAATTTTTCAAATACTCCTTACAAGCGTAATCCAATTATTTTCCTTAATTGGCGTTATCATTGTAATTGGATTTCTATTAGGCTATTTAGAATCTCTCACACGCATGTATTGGTCGAGAGCTTTCGGAAGAAAAGGATTCCTTTTAACGGCGTGGATCGGTGTTCCTATTCATGAACTTGGACATGCCATTATGTGTGTACTATTTCGTCATAAAATTGTAGCAACGCAGTTTTTCCCAACAGATACAAGTCAAGGTGCTTTAGGTTACGTACAACATCAATACAATCAAAAAAGTGTATATCAACGAATTGGGAACTTCTTCATTGGAATCGGTCCTATTATTTCCGGTATCACTGCATTAATCCTTCTAATGCGCTATTTCGTACCAAATTCATATTTCTTATTTAATACAACTCTCGAAAAAACAATTGCTTCTACTTCTATTAATATAGAAATGGTTCAAAACATGCTCTTGTCGACGTTCGTATTATTGAAAAGCTTATTTACAATAAGTAATGTATTGAATCCTTCCTTTTGGTTATTTTTATTTATCGCCATTTGTATTTCTGCACATATCGCTTTAAGTAAACCAGATATTAAAGGATCAATAGACGGTGTGATCGTCATGTTTATCGTATTATTTTTATTCAACATAATCGCAGGACTATTTCAGTACGATAGTAACCAGCTCATTGGAAAAGTGATGAAGTATAATATGTACCTCATTGCATTTTCTAGTGTGGCGCTACTGTTCTCTTGTATTTCTACACTTGTTAGTTTTTGGTTTTATAAAATAAGAGGAGGGCGTTCGTTTTGAACGCCCTCTTCTCCTCAATTATTACTCTTATAATCACAATGCTCAACCGGAACGCGAGCATGTCCCTCATCATCCGTACACCATGACTGCGACTGGAAGGCTAGAAAGATACCAATCCATTCTTCTTCCTTTTCGAAGTGAATGAGTATGCCTCCATCTTGCCATATACCATTATCGCCTTTCCATTTCTCTACATTCCCTTGATTCATATGAATATCGTGTATACCATTTCCTGGTTCAAAATGAAAATAAGAATCGGGTGTATTTTCTTCTGGTCCCCATCTTTCACCGAACGCGTAAATGGTCGCTTTCTCTTCTATCGCTCGTTCTATATACCGTTCTATTTTTTCATTTAAATCATTATCAACACCCGCTTTTTCAGCTGGTAAAGGAATCATTTGCTTTGAATCAAATAAATTACCTCTTACATAATCTAAAGCTACTTCCGGCTCATTGTTTTTTATTTCGGTAAAACCAAATGGCAATGTCGGTAAAATATGAATTGCTTCTGACCGGATATCATTACTCGCAAAATATAAAACTTCTGACGGATAACTTTGTGACTTTACGTTAATTGCAATACGATAATCCGCTTTTGCTTCGCCTTGTAAATGAACTTGATAATGAGGTGTTTTCCCTTTTCCAATCTTTGATTGTATAACTGTACCTTTTAACACGCCGTAGTTTTTTAGGGGCATACATTTCATCTCCTATTCACTTAGTAGAAGCTTTTCATACTTAAGGCATTATCCATATAAAAAGAAAATCCTCCTTTCTCAGGAGGATTTCTTATTTTCTCAACATATACCAGACAATAACCTCTACCACTACTAGCAAAATTGCACCAAAGATCATTAACGTCGTCTTCTTTAACAATTCATTTTCACGATAAGGAATGTTACATAAATACGCCCCTAGTGTAATCCGTGACGGGCAAGCAATTGTCGCTACTGATGATGCGGTGTTTTGCAGTGTTGTGACGTATTGCCACGGGAGTGCTACGTTTTGTGCAGTTTGCATTTGCAGTTTTATAAACATCGCATTTGATCCTGCGTTACTACCTGTTAAGAATCCACCGATTCCTCCGATAAACGGAGCAACGAAAACGAAAAATGTTCCAAACGTTTCACCAGCTGTTTTTGCCAGTAATGAATGCATGCCAGATGCACCCATTAGTTCTGAAATGGCGATAAACATTGTCGTCGTAATCGCAAAGGGAATCCATTGTTTTATTGTTTGCGTGATTGATTGTTTAATAATATGAGATGGAATACGGAAGAAAATAATAGTAAATAAGCAAGTCATACCGAGCCAAAATCCTGGTGAATATAGTAGCTCCAGTTTATAAGAGTATGATTTTAAATCAAGAACGGCATATGACCGGAACAAATCATGTAATGCTGGAACGAGGCGAGAAAGTAAAATACAAACTGTTAAGAATATATAAGGGCTAATAATTTTTATAATGGATACTTCTCTCTCCGTTGCTGCAGCATGTTCTGTCATTAGACTTTGTTCATTGTTCCCTTTTAATTTAATGATAAGAAAGCCAAATGTAATTGTAACGATAGAACTTAATATACCTGCTAGTTCAACACTTACGTATGCATTAGAAAGATAGATTCCGAGAGAGAATAATAAAAAGAAACCGAATCCTTCTTTCCACTTTTCAATCACAGCCTGCCAGCCACCAACAACGTGTAAAGACAGAATGACGAAATAGGCAAACATCGGAATGCTTAATAGTGCTGTATTTGTGCCAAGTGTTGTAAGCGGTATGTTTATAAGCTGCGAACCGATAATTGTACCAGTTGCCATTGCGCCCCATGAGCTAGCTAGTAAACCGATAAATGAAAGTAGTACAGCTTGAAACGGTTTATAGCCTAATGATAGAAAGATAGGTGCTGCAACCATGAAGCCAATTCCGAATCCACTTACTGATTCAATTAGTGGGCAAATACCAAAACACATGAGCAGCATTTGTAATAAACGATCATGCGTAACTTCTTCTAGAAAACGTGCTACTTGATCGATGTACCCCATTTTGTTCATGAGGTGAAATAAAAAAATACCGAAAAACAACACGTACCCGACAATAAAACAAATTAACCATCCTTTAATCGTTGCGTGCACAGTTTCACTTATCCCTAGTTGAAACGTTGGCGAGAGTAAAACGATTCCAACAGACACAACGTAAGCAATTAAAGAGGATCGTAATGACGTTTGTTTAAATAAAAATAAACAAATGAAGATCATCATAATTGGGATAAGTGCCAACAATATGGCCATGTTATCATCTCTTTTCATTTAAAATACAATTTTTAACTATTATATAACAGATGTCATGATTTTCAATTATTTTTACAACAGATTCAAAAAAGGAGCCAAATGACTCCTTTTCATTCCCATTTTCTATGATCATGAAAAACGTTTTGCTGCCTCATTATTTTGTCTAACAGAACAAACACAATATAAGCACATATGACTTGCAATACAACATTTCCAAATTTCATTAATTCAAATGAATGGATCCATCTGAATAATTCATTTAATAATACAATTGAAACGATACTAAATAGTTCTATACTAATCGAAAATATACATATTTCTAAAATAGATTGTTCTTGAATGCGATTTAAGTTGGAAAAGATGAATACATATCCTACAAATAGAGCCATCAACTCTATTTTCGTCATGCTAATGAGCCAAGCGTATAATGGTACAGTTAAAAGAAGATATAGTAGTTTCCGTCTTAGCATGCTTTCTCACCCTCTAAATTATATGTATTTTCTGTATATTTTAACATTTATTACGCAAAACAAAAAGAAGAGACTTATGCCTCTTCTTTTTGTTTTGTTGCCTGTATTAATTCACATATTTCTTCTCGTTTTTCATTTTCTAACAGCTCAATAACTTTACTTCCAACGACAACGCCGTCACATATTGTAATCATTTCTTCTACATGTTCCTTTGTTGAAATACCGAACCCTGCCACTACTGGTAAATGCGTATGTGATTTTACTTTTTCTAAGTAACTATGAATCTCCTCTTTAAAATTTTGACGTACTCCTGTTACGCCCGCTACTGTAACGGCGTATACGAATCCTTCTGATTCACTCGTAATTTTTTTGATTCGCTCAATTGGGCTCGTTACGGTAACGAGTGGAATTAAAGCGATATTCGCCTCTCGAAGGAGCGGCGCAATAATATCTTGTTCTTCATACGGTAAATCTGGAACGATGATGCCGTCTACACCCGCTTCTAAGCATCTCTCAATGAATTGTTTTTTTCCGAATGCGAGTACTGGATTTAAATATGTCATGAGTACAAACGGAATTTGTACTTCTTTCCTTACCTCTATCAATGCTTGAAAAATGCCTTTTACTGTTACACCGCCATCTAGCGCTCGTTTCCCCGCTCTTTGAATCGTTGGACCGTCTGCAACTGGATCTGAAAACGGGATGCCAATTTCAACGATGCTCGCTCCCGCTTCATCTAAAAAACGAATTCTTTCTTTTAATTTTTCAAGACCACCATCTCCGCCCATTACGTACGGAATAAATGCTTTCTTACCACTTTCAAACGCTGCTTTAATTTTTTCTACTCCCATTTTTTACACCTCTTCCATATAACGTTTTATACTCTCTACATCTTTATCTCCGCGGCCAGATAAGCAAATGACAAGTCCTTCTTCTTTCTTCATTTGCGGCGCTAATTTTAAAGCGTATGCGACAGCGTGTGAGCTTTCTAAAGCCGGAATAATCCCTTCTTTTTTCGTTAATAATTGAAATGCTTCTAACGCTTCATCATCTGTAATGGAATGATAAGAAACGCGTCCAATATCCTTTAGTAAGCTATGTTCTGGCCCAACACCTGGGTAATCAAGTCCTGCTGAAATAGAGTGAGCTTCTTGAATTTGTCCTTCTTCATTTTGCAGAAGATACATCATCGATCCGTGTAAAACACCAACGCTTCCTTTCGTTAAAGTAGCTGCGTGCTTTTCTGTATGAACGCCTTTTCCAGCTGCTTCAACGCCGTAAAGAGCGACTTCTTCATCATGCACGAACGGATAAAACATTCCCATCGCATTACTACCGCCTCCAATACAAGCAACGACTGCTTCTGGTAACTTCCCTTCTAACGCTTCATATTGTTTTTTCGTTTCTTTCCCAATTACACTTTGGAAATCACGAACAATTTGCGGGAATGGATGCGGTCCGAGAACTGATCCCATAATGTAGTGCGTATCGTGCACGTGTGAAACCCAGTAACGAAGTGCCTCGTTTACCGCATCTTTTAATGTACCGCTACCTGCCGCTACGCTTTCTACTTTCGCTCCGAGTAATTCCATTCGGAACACATTTAATTTTTGACGTCTCACATCTTCTTCTCCCATAAAGATGACGCATTCTAATCCGAGTAGAGCACATACAGTAGCGGTTGCAACACCGTGTTGTCCTGCCCCTGTTTCAGCGACAACTTTTTTCTTGCCCATTCGTACCGCAAGAAGTGCCTGACCGATTGTATTGTTAATTTTGTGAGCTCCTGTATGGTTCAAATCTTCACGTTTTAAATAAATCTTTGCACCGCCGCAATACTTCGTCATATTTTCAGCGAAATAAAGTGGTGTTTCTCTTCCAACGTACGTTTTTAAATAATGATTTAATTCCTTTTGAAACGCTTCATCTTGCATCGCTTCTTTATATGCTTCTTCTAGCTCTAATACAGATTGCATTAACGTTTCTGGAACGTATCGTCCTCCGTATATACCGTAGTGACCTTTTTCATCTGGATATGCGTAATTCATTTAGAACACTCCTTCGCTTTTTTAATGAATTGTTTTATTTTCTCTACATCTTTCTTTCCTTCTGTCTCCACCCCGCTACTTACATCGACCATGTATGGCTGAATTGTCCGAATCGCTTCTTCTATATTAAGAGCGTTTAATCCACCAGCTAATATCGTTTTCTCGCGTAACTCTTTTGGCATATGCGTGAGTAACTCCCATGAAAATATCTTTCCATTTCCACCGTGAAACTTTTCTTTTGGGCTATCAAACAATATATAATCCGTTTCATATGCTTGAGCGTTTTTCATATCGGCCTCTGAAGTTACTCCGAGAGCTTTTATAGACGGAATATTCAATCTCTTAATTTGATGGTTATCTTCATCCCCATGTAGTTGCACATGCGTTAACCCGCATTCATCTGCAATTTTCTGGATTACCTCTACTGATTCATTTACGAAAACACCAACCTTTAACACGTGTGCCGGAAGTTCCGTAATAATTTCTTTCGCCTGCTCCAGGGTAATTTTCCGTTTACTTTCTGCAAAAACAAATCCGAGTGCATCTGCTCCGTATTCGCAAGCACGTTTTGCTGTTTCGATATTCGTGATGCCACAAATTTTCACTTTCATATGTTCACCTTACAATCTTCAAAAAAGGTACGAATAGAAGATGATGTCATAAGCGCTTCCCCAACTAATACACCTTTTGCTCCTGCTTTTTTAACACGAATAATATCCTCTTTTGAATGAATCCCGCTTTCGCTAATCCAAAGTAATTTCTCCTCATTTAATCGTTTCCCGAGCTTTTCCGTTTGGTTTAAATCCACTTCAAACGTTTTTAAATTACGATTGTTAATACCGATAACGTGCGGATTTAATTGGATCGCAATTTCTAATTCCTGCTCATCATGAACTTCAACAATCGCTTCTAATCCTTTTTCTAGTACGTAACTATATAGCTCTTTTAACTTCTCTTCCGTTAACGCCGCTACGATTAATAAAATAATATCTGCGCCAGCTTCATACGCTCTATCAATTTGAATTTTATCGATTATGAAATCTTTGCATAAAAGCGGAATGTTACTTTCTTCTCTCGCCGTTTGTAAATCATGCAACGATCCTTTAAAAAACTGACCGTCTGTTAAAACAGAAACTGCTCCTGCGCCGCATTCTTCATATGTTTTTACTTGTTTTCGTACATCAACGTGTAAATTAATATCTCCTTTTGATGGTGATGCTCGCTTTACTTCTGCAATGACAGTAAACTGCTGTAATGCTTCTACAAGTGAATGTGTCTTTCTACTTTCTTCTATTGGTGTATACGTTTCATATAATGCCGCAACTTCTTTTTTCTTTTGGTCTACAATTTTGTCTAAAATCGTCCCCACTTTAATTCACCCTTTCTAATTTTTCATTACTTGCTGCAATTAATAAGTTTAGTTTGGCTAATGCTTTTCCAGAGTCAATGCTATGCGCTGCAAGTGTAATTCCTTCTTCAATCGTTTCTGCTTTTCCATTTGCGAAAAGAGCTAGACCTGCATTGAATAACACTGTATCACGGTAAACGCTTTTTTCTCCTCTTAATACTCCGAGCGTAATCTTTGCATTTTCTTTTGAATTCCCGCCCCTAATCTCTTCATTTTTGACTATTTGGAAACCGTATTTCTCAGGTTTAATACTCGTTTCTACTATTTCATTATCTTTTAAAATGACAACGTGATTTTCTCCTTGTAATGATGCTTCATCTAAAAAACCACTTCCGTTTACGACAAGCGCTTGTTTTCTTCCTAGTTTCTGTAATACTTGCGCAACTGGTAGTAACATGTCTCGTTTATAAATGCCGACAAATTGTGTTTCTAGATTAACTGGATTCGTTAACGGTCCAATTAGGTTGAAGATCGTCGGCACGTTCAATTCTTTTCTTATTTTCATAATGCGTCTTAATGCTGGATGCATCGCTGGTGCGAATAAAAATGCGATTCCGACATGCTCTAATAAATAATCAATTTCGTTTGGCGTACTGCTAATATTTACACCGAGTTCTTCTAATAAATCTGCACTTCCTGTTTTACTAGAAACAGCTCGGTTACCGTGTTTTGCAACTTTTACGCCAGCTCCTGCCAGCACAAATGCCGACGTTGTACTAATATTAAATGTTTTGGCACCGTCACCACCCGTTCCGCAATTGTCCATTGCTCCTTGTATATGGTTCGAAAACGGTAATGCCTTTTCGCGAAGTGCTCGAACGAGGCCGTATATTTCTTCTGCTGTTTCACCTTTCGCTTTCAGTAAGACTAAGAAAGCCGCAATTTCACTTTCCAATATGTTTTCATTTAATAAAAGAAGCCCCGCTCTATACATTTCCTCTTCTGTTAAATGTTGTCCCTCTACTAATTTATGAAGATAGTTATTCATACTCTTTCCTCCTCTTTCACTTCGCCTAAAAAGGCACGTATTAACTTTCCGCCTTCTTCTGTTGCGATTGATTCTGGATGGAACTGTAATCCGAATAGCGGATAATAATTGTGACGAACTGCCATAATTTCTCCGTCGTCCATCGCTGTCGCTAGTATGTCAAAACACTCTGGCAAACTTGTCTGCGCTGCAACAAGGGAATGGTAACGCATCGCCGTTAATGGCTGTGTTACATATGAAAAGATTGAAGTTCCATTATGTTTCACACGTGATGTTTTTCCGTGTTTAATGCGTTCTGCTCTTACGATCTCTCCTCCAAATGCTAATATAATCGCTTGATGACCAAGGCAAATACCTAATATGGGAACGTTCTTATAAAAATGACGAATCACTTCGATACAAATACCAGCATCCTCTGGTTTTCCTGGCCCCGGTGAAAGAACAATTCCTCTTGGCTTCATTTCTTCTAATTGTTCTATCGTTATTTGATCATTTCTTACGACTACAATATCTTCTTCGTATTCTCCTAACAGTTGATACAAGTTATATGTGAATGAATCGTAATTATCAATTAGTACAATCATTTCATTACCTCCAATAATGCTCTCGCTTTATTTAACGTTTCTTCATATTCAGCTACTGGATCTGAATCATAAACAATGCCCGCTCCTGCCTGAACGTATGCTTTTTCATCCTTTACGACCATCGTTCGAATCGCAAGCGCCATATCAAGATTCCCTGAAAAACTAACGTATCCAACTGCTCCTGCGTATACATTTCTTTTTTCATTCTCTAGCTCATTAATAATTTCCATCGCTCTAATTTTTGGAGCGCCTGACACTGTTCCTGCTGGCAAGCAATATGCTAATGCATCAAATCCACTTATTATTTTTCGCAATGTTCCGTAAACTTCAGATACAATGTGCATGACGTGAGAGTATTTTTCTACTTTCATATATTTATCTATCGTTACGGAGCCAATTTCACTTACTCTGCCAATATCATTTCTTCCAAGATCCACAAGCATCATATGCTCCGCTCTTTCTTTCTCATTTTCTAACAGTTGTTTTTCAATTTCCGCATCTTCCTGCTTCGTTTTCCCTCTCGGCCTCGTACCAGCAATTGGATTCGTCATCACTTTATCTTCTCTTACCGATAACAAACTTTCCGGCGAAGAACCGAGTACAACATAATCTTGAAAATTAATATAGAACATATATGGTGATGGATTGGCAATTCGAAGTTTTCGGTATAAAGCGAACGGATCACCAATACATTCACTTTGCAAACGCTGAGATAATACGACTTGGAATATGTCCCCGGCCCCAATGTATTCTTTCGCCGTTTCTACCATCGCGCAAAATTCTTTTTCTGTTATAGAAGAAGTGAATGATAATGTTGATCTTATTTCAGTTACTTCCGCTTCTTCTCCCTTTAGCACTTCCTCTTTGTATACTTGCAATCTTTCATATACTTCTTCATAATCTGCTGAATCATCTTCCCTGCATACATATACAAATGATAGTTTTTGGCGTAAATGGTCATACACGATAAACTCACGGTACAGTAACAGGTGTACTTCTGGAATATTTAGTGGATCGTGTAAATCTGCTCCAATGTTTTCATACTGCCGAATGACGTCATAGCCAATATAACCAACTGCTCCTCCGCAAAATGGGAATGGACTGTCTACTTGAGCTGACCGGGTTTCTTCTTCTAACACTTGTAGTACGTTACCTTGCAGCTTTTCTGCCCGGCCGTAAATCGTTCGTTCCACTTCCGTACCTACGCTTTTCACTTCGCCATATGGATTACATCCTAAGTAAGAATAGCGTCCTTTATCTTGATGAAGTTGCGAACTTTCTAATAAAAACTTTTTCTTTCCTTTCATACGTCTATATAAAGAAATTGGCGTAATGCTATCTCCTTCTTCTTCGGTAATTACTAAAAATGTTTTTTCTTCTCTTTTCCGTTTCATAAATTCTTCTTTCGTCATCATGTCCTTCACCTCACCCTGAAAAATAAAAAAGTCCTCTACATATCGAAAATATGTAGAGGACGATAGATTTACCGTGGTACCACCTCATGTTGGACGCAAAAGCATCCCGCTTTATTCAGGTACAAAATATATACCTTATCCTTGTAACGGCGGAACCCGGGTTGCCTACTGAAAATAATTGTTCAGCATACCTCTCGTAAGCCCATTCCGTATATGGCACCGCACCGGGCTCCCACCTATCCCCGGCTCTCTGTAACGTCTCCAATATACGTACTCTTCTTACTTCAACGATTTCATTTATTTAATTTTTTGTACACAAAAAGGGAGTACTCATCCTATAGAAAGGACGGGTACTCCCGTGGTGCCACCTTAATTCGTTACGAACGTAACGCACTTTACCGTATCAAAAACAATACGTGTCTCTTGTATCGATGAGATCATGTCGCCAAAGCCTACTTCTTTCGTTTCGGTTTGGAAGCTCCGAAGCCCATTCCACATCAATTCCATACTGATTCGCACCAACCATCAGCTCTCTGACATGTTCATCATGTGTACTCTTCTTCATCAACGCTTGCATTTTTTAAGTTGCACTCATTATAGACTTAACTTTTTTCATAAGTCAATACTTTTTAAAAAATTTTATTTTTCTCTCCTTTCAATATTATATTGACAAAACAACCTCTTTTTATGTAAATATAATAAATACTCTATTAAAAATAAGGTTTTTTGTATGAATATTATATATTAAAAAAGTAAAATGACATCAAAAAAACGCTTACATTTCTGAAAATTCGTATTTCTGTATGGATTTTTCAGAATAATCATGATAGATTATAAATATGCATAACGCATCAAAAGACATGACAAAAGAAAGGGGAACTACATGAGTACGCAGATGTTAATTTTAACTTCTATCTCTATTTACATGCTCGGGATGCTAATTATCGGCTATTTCGCTTATAAGCAAACATCCAACTTAACAGATTATATGCTTGGCGGGCGTACACTAGGCCCCGCAGTAACAGCATTAAGTGCTGGAGCAGCTGATATGAGTGGTTGGCTTTTAATGGGCTTACCCGGTGCAATGTTTAGCGTTGGATTAAGTAGTAGCTGGATTGCGATTGGCCTAACATTAGGGGCATACGCAAACTGGATCTATGTCGCTCCTCGCTTACGTACCTACTCTGAAATTGCAAACAACTCTATTACTATCCCAGAATTTTTGGAACACCGTTTCCATGACAAATCTCATATGCTACGCCTAGTATCTGGACTTGTTATTATGATATTTTTCACGTTTTATGTAGCTTCAGGATTTGTCTCTGGCGCTGTATTATTCGAAAATTCATTTGGACTCAATTACCATGTTGGGCTTCTTATCGTTGGTGGAGTTGTCGTAGCTTACACATTATTTGGTGGATTTTTAGCTGTAAGTTGGACAGACTTCGTGCAAGGAATCATTATGGTAGTCGCTCTTATTCTTGTTCCAGTCGTAACAATTATGCACGTAAATGGACTTGGTCCAGCATTTGAAACAATTAAATCTATCGATCCGGCATTATTAGATATTTTTAAAGGTACTTCTGTATTAGGAATTATTTCATTATTCGCATGGGGCCTTGGTTATGTTGGGCAACCACATATTATCGTACGCTTTATGGCGATTTCTTCTGTAAAAGAAATTAAAAGTGCACGACGTATTGGTATGAGCTGGATGATTTTCTCTGTTGCTGGAGCTATGTTTACTGGCCTTATCGGTATTGCATACTATTCAAAAGCAGGTTTAAAACTTTCTGATCCAGAAACGATTTTCGTTGAACTTGGCACTATTTTATTCCATCCACTTATTACTGGATTTTTATTAGCAGCTATTTTAGCAGCTATTATGAGTACAATTTCTTCTCAACTTCTCGTTACTTCGAGTGCAGTAACAGAAGACTTATATAGAACATTCTTTAAGCGTGATGCTTCTGATAAAGAACTTGTATTTGTCGGTCGTATGGCTGTTCTTGTTATTGCTTTAATTGGATGTGCATTAGCACTTAAACAAAATGATACGATTTTAGCTCTTGTTGGATATGCTTGGGCTGGGTTCGGTTCTTCATTCGGACCTGCTATTTTATTAAGCTTATATTGGAAACGTATGACGAAATGGGGCGCGCTTGCTGGTATGGTTTCTGGTGCCGCTACTGTTATTATATGGACTCAATTCAAATTCTTAAAAGATTTCTTATATGAAATGATTCCAGGTTTCGCTATTAGTTTACTAGCTATCGTAATTGTTAGTTTACTAACACAACCTTCAAAAGAAGTTGAAGAGCAATTTGAGAATTTCGAAAAACAACATAGTCATAATCTATAGAGGGAAAGCTCTGCTGTTATCGTATCAGCAGAGCTTTCTTTTTATCCCGCATTAACGTGCAGTAAGACCCCCACTGATTAAAGTTTCACTTTATCAAAGTTCGACAATCTTCTGCTCGAATTTAACAATTTCTTTATGTTTCGTTAAATTAAACATAACACTACTCCTTTATAGTAATACTATCAGCACTTATACAGAAAGGGGACTCCAACATGTTAGCGGCTTTCCAGCAACAACAAACACGAAAATTTTCACCTATCACAAATACTTCTGCGTCTTGTTTGAACATACAACCTAATCCACCTAAAATTTCAATTGCTCCTTCTGTTATTTCAGTCATCGGTGTTCATATGGGAAAAAATAAGTTGAAAATAAGAACGGGACAAAGCACTGAGTTATCAGCTTCCGTGTTGCCGATGCAAGCGACGAATAAAGAACTTATTTGGACAAATATGAATGCTGATGTTATCACACTGTATCCAAAGGGGGACACGGTAACGATTACTGGAAAAAGTGCAGGTAGAGCAGTCGTAATTGTCACAACTGCTGAAGGAAAGTTCCGTGACCTATGTATCATTCACGTACAACCTTATATGACAAATCCAAAGTAAAAGAGTGGCTACGAAGCCACTCTTTTACTTTATTTCAATGTGTGGATTTTTACTTTTAACAAGATTGATGAATTGCTCTTTATCTTTAGGAGAAATAATTTCTGTTTGATGTGCACCATAAACAATTTCAAGTCGATCAAATGACAATGCATGGGCTGCTATTGGATTTTTTGTATTTAAAATTTGTTTTATATCTCGTATAAATATGCGCTTTTTAACGAAACCTGATCTAATTGTAATTGTTTCTTCTCCGACGATGTATTTTGTCGAAAACCAACTCCAAATAAATAATATCGCTAATGGAATTGTAAAAAATAAAAGAAAATATTCTCTACCTGCAAATAGGGGAGCAAAACACGCTCCAATGACAACGAAAAAAATCGGATATAGCCATACATCTTTTTTTGATGGGAATTCCATTTCCTTCCCCCTTCCACACCCGTATTTATATAAAACAAAAAGAGAAGTATCACAACTTCTCTTTTCTCCTCTAACATTATAATTCCTGTGTATACGCCGGCTCGTTTACTACATTTTTTGCTGTTCGTTTTTGTTGCTGTAGTAAGAAAACAGATACACCAAACAATACGAGCATGCTACCGATAATCTGCATGGCATTTAGTCTTTCACCGAGTAAGAAGAACGCTAGTATAGATGCTCCAACGGGTTCTCCTAAAATACTCATTGAAATTGTTGTTGCATTTACGTAGTTTAATAACCAATTATTAATGACGTGTGACACTGTCGGGACAACCGCAAGTAAAAGAAAAACGGTCCAATCCCACTTCGTATAACCTGTAAAAGGCACTTGCAACACTATATTATAAATCCCCATAAAAATACCTGCGAATGCAAAAACTGTAAAGCTGTAAATCCAGTGTGATACTTTCTTTACTGTCGTTTGCCCGATAAATAAATAACCGACAACCGCTATTACACTTAAAAAGGATAATATATCTCCATAAATTGCTTGTTCACTTAGCCCTAAATCTCCCCAACCAATACACATTACGCCTAATATCGCAATTCCCATCGTTGCAATAGCTGAGTATGTTGTTCTTTCTTTAAATAAGAAAAAACCTCCAATTAAAGATACGATTGGTTGAAGCGCTAAAATAATCGTCGAACTCGCAACTGTCGTATGCTTTAAAGATTCAAACCATAATAGAAAATGAAGTGCTAAAAAGAAACCAGATCCAATTAAAAATCCCCAATCTTTTATTTGAATCTTACTAAACTCTTCCCGTTTTTTCCAAACGATAGGCAGCATAATAAGTACGATAATCCATAATCGATACATACTTAATATGGAAGATGGTGCTGAGGACATCTTTACAAAAACTGCTGCGAATGAAATGGCTATGATGGAAATGGCTAATGGTAGTGCGATTGATCTTTCTTGTTTCAAATTCCGTCTCCCCTCTCACCTGTCAAAAATCCCACTTCATTATATCCGTTTTCTTTCCTAACTTAAATACTAATTTTTTAGATTCTTCATACCATTATGGTAAAATAGAAATGAAGGCACCTATTAGTGGATATTTCTTTTTCACTACAAGCGTCGCTCTTACAATCATTACAGTAAATTTTTATTTAGGGGGATCCACATGAATCAAACAATCGGGAGAATTGAAGAAATTTCATTTTATAGCGCATCACTTCAAGAAGATGTTACACTTCTCGTTTACTTACCGGTAAACTACACACCACTGCACAAACATACAGTTGTCATTGCACAAGATGGTAGAGATTACTTTCAGCTTGGTAAAGCGCACCGTGTAATTGAGCGCCTTCGTGAAACTGAAGAAATTGACCGTACAATTATTGTCGGTATTCCATATAAAAATGTACACGATCGTAAAGAAAAATATTTCCCAAATGAAGTAAAAAACGCTGCTTATATTCGTTTCCTTGCTCATGAACTTGCACCATATATCGATGAAAACTATCCAACATACCAAATGGGAAAAGGACGTGTGTTAATTGGTGATTCTCTTGGCGGAACAGTTTCCTTCATGACCGCACTTATGTATCCGCATACATTCGGTAAAGTCGTTATGCAATCACCATTTGTGGATGAAACCGTGATGAAATTAGCAACAGAGTTCAAAAATCCGGAGGCGTTAGAACTTTATCACGTTATTGGAACAGAAGAAACAGCTGTAAAACGAACGGATGGACAAATATCTGATTTCGTAGGACCGAACCGTGATCTCAATACACTTCTAACAGATAGAAATTTCATTACACATTACGAGGAGTTTGAAGGTAATCATACGTGGAAATATTGGCAAACTGATTTACCGAAAGCTTTCTCTCATATGCTATCAATGAAATAATAGAGAGCAGTATTCAGAATAATTTGATATAATAGATTAAGAGAGTTATTTTCTCAAAATCTAACTAGACTTACAAAGGGAGGAATTGGAACATGAAATTAGGCATTGTAATTTTTCCATCTAAAATGATTCAAGATAAAGCGAACGGATTGCGTAAACGTTATGATCCGCATTACGCATTAGTTCCGCCACATATTACATTGAAAACACCCTTTGAGACGCAAGATGAACAATTAGAATCGATTGTAAACGAGTTACATACAATCGCAAGTAAAACGAACCCTTTCACTCTTCATGTTGGAAAAGTTGGTTCATTCGCACCTGTTAATAATGTTCTTTATTTTAAAGTAGAAAAAACACCTGAACTTACTTTCTTAAATGAAGAAATGCATAGCGGATTCTTTACACAAGAACGCGAATACGCTTTCGTACCTCATTTAACAATCGGACAAGGCTTATCGGATGCAGAGCATGCTGACGTATTAGGTCGATTACGTATGAAAGATTTCTATTATGAACAACCAATTGATCGCTTCCATCTTCTATATCAATTAGAAAACGGAACATGGACTGTACACGAAACATTCCACCTTGGAAAGGGGAACAACTAATTTGCACGCACAGATCGTACAAACGGACGAACAACTAAGAGATGCATTCTCTGTACGTAAGCAAGTATTTGTGAATGAGCAGCAAGTTTCTGCCGAAGAAGAGTATGATGAGTTTGAAGAAACTTCTATACACGTTGTTATATATGATAATGATGTTCCTGTTGGTGCTGGACGTTTTCGCACCATTGATGGGATTGGAAAAATGGAACGCATTTGCGTACTAGCTTCCCATCGTAAAAAAGGCATTGGAAAAATTGTTATGGATGCACTTGAAGCATATGCGAAGGAAAACTCGCTACCAAAATTGAAGTTGCATGCTCAAACACATGCTGAAGATTTCTATAAGAAACTTGGATATGTAACGAATTCTGATGTATTCATGGAAGCAAATATTCCTCACATCGTTATGATAAAAGAATTGTAATTTGAAAACAGGAGGTATCCCCTCCTGTTTTTTACATTGCTATTTTCTATTTCTTCCGCTAAAGTTAAATGTTGATGCTATAGTTTTGAAGGTGAATATATGACACAAGAAAAATTTTCACAAAAATCATTAACGCACGCTGACATTCCGCGTGCAACATATCATATTCCGAAAACATCTACCCATTTAATTATGGAAGAAGATGCAGATGCGGCGTATTTCCGTGCACTCGAACAACAAAATGTATTTTTAAACGAAAAACAATTAGAGGCCGTACGAACGACAGAAGGCCCTGTTCTTACATTAGCTGGTGCTGGAAGCGGGAAAACATCTGTTTTAACAACTCGCGTAGGTTATTTAGTAAATGTAAAACAAGTTCATCCGCGAAATATTTTATTGCTTACATTTACACAAAAAGCAGCTGAAGAAATCCGAAATCGTGTAGCGAAGTTACCCGGTATGAATCACGCAGCAAGTAACTACGTTGTTGCTGGTACGTTCCACTCTGTCTTTTTAAAATTGCTTCGTAGTCAAGGATATAATCAGCAAATTTTAGCAAACGAAAAACATAAACAAATTATGATAAAGAAAATTTTAAAAGAATTACGTTTAAAAGACGATTATGATGCTGAAACGATGCTCGCGATGATTTCACTTGAGAAAAACAAATTGAATCGTCCGAAAGATGTAAAAGCAAAAACACCCGTTGAGCAAGAATTTAAAGAAGTATACGAGCGTTTTGAAGAAGTGAAACAACGATATAATTATATCGATTTCGATGACATCTTATTAGAAACATATTATATGTTAGAAAATAATGCTCCGTTGCTTACTCAATTACAACAACGTTTCCACTATATTGAAGTAGATGAGTTCCAAGATACATCGTATGCACAATATGAAATTGTAAAATTGTTAGCTTCGCCAAGAAATAATTTGTTTATCGCAGGTGATGACGATCAGGCGATATACGGCTGGCGAGGAGCCAGTCATCAAATCATTTTATCTTTTCCAAAAGAATTTGATAACACTACGATTATCGCACTTAATACAAATTATCGATCCAATCCCTTTATTGTCGGACTTGGAAATGAAGTTATCAAACTAAATCAAGAGCGTTTTGACAAAGAGCTGTATTCTGTACGTGAAGAAGGTGTACAACCTTTTTACGCAAGACCGGCTACCACTCTTGATGAAGCAAATCAAATTTTGCAGCTCATTCAAGAAAAAGTAGATAGCGGCGAACGAAACTATAAAGATTTTTGTTTACTATATCGCACACATTCTGTAAGCCGTTCATTACTTGATCAGCTTACCATTCACAAAATCCCGTTTATTAAGCACGGTGCGAGCCAATCATTTTATGAACATTCTTTAATAAAGCCTGTATTAGATCATTTACGACTAGTGATTGAGCCGTTTCGATTAGAATCACTTTCAAATATATTGCCAACGATGTATATCGGGCGTGATGATTGTATTTCATTTATTGAACGTGAACAATGGAAATATGGTGAAGGTCGTTTCCCTTCTCTTCTTCATTTCTTATTATTAAATCCGAGCTTAAAACCTTTTCAAGTGAAAAAGGTAAATGAGCGTATCGACTTTATTAAATTTATAAAAGAATTAGAACCGAAAAAAGCATTAAAAGAAATTATTCATGGTAAAGGAAAGTATTTAGAGTACTTACAAAGTAACGATCGTTCTTCCTTTACGATGCATAAAGATATACAAGAAGAAATGTTAGAAGAGTTAATGGAGTCTGCAACTCGTTTCACCGACATTCCAGCTTATTTACAATTTATTGATGAAGCAATTCAAGGTCAAAAAGAAATGGAAGCATTAAAAACAATGCCGCAAAAAGATGCTGTTTCGCTTATGTCTATTCATAACGCAAAAGGCCTTGAATTTCCATGCGTCTTTTTACTTGGAGCGAGCGATGGTATTCTGCCTCATACTTCTTCTTTAAAAGATGCAAATGATCGTGTTACAGAGACTTCTGAAGCTTTAGAAGAAGAACGCCGATTACTTTATGTCGCTATTACACGTGCGAAAGAAGAATTGTACATTTCTTCTCCGCAATTTTTTAGAGGAAAAAAATTAGATATATCTCGCTTTTTGTATACTGTACGAAAAGATTTACCTGAAAAGACATCCACTAAATAAGGATGTCTTTTTTTCATATTGCATTATGTACATCCCTACTATATAAATTCCTTGTTTTTATCATAAGAATTAACGTAATATCAACCATATTTCGTTCATATTGTAATAGTGTATGTCAGAACTCATGATAAGGAGTGAACATAATGAGCTGCAATTGTAACGAAGACCATCATCATCATCACGATTGTGATTTCAACTGTGTATCAAATGTCGTTCGTTTTATACATGAATTACAAGAATGTGCAACGACAACATGCGGATCTGGTTGCGAAGTTCCATTTTTAGGAGCACATAATAGTGCATCTGTAGCAAATACACGCCCGTTTATTTTATACACAAAAAGTGGAGAACCTTTTGAAGCATTTGCACCAACTGCAAACCTTTCTAGCTGCCGATCTCCAATTTTCCGTGTCGAGAGTATAGATGATGATGATTGCGCTGTATTGCGTGTATTAACTGTAGTATTAGGTGATACTTCTCCTGTACCACCTGATAATGATCCAATTTGTACGTTTTTAGCTGTACCAAATGCAAGATTAATATCGACCAACACTTGTCTTACTGTTGATTTAAGTTGCTTCTGCGCTATTCAATGCTTACGTGATGTTACGATTTAAAACTAAATAATGAGTTAAGCATGGATTGGGTGGCAGAATTTTCTGCCACCCAATCCATGCTTAAAAGGTATTATTATGTATTTTTTATAAAATTGGGAACTTGTCTAGAACATAGAACCTGTCCTTTTCATTAACTGAAAGTAGAAACAGATAAAGGAGTGAAAAACATGTTCTCTTCTGATTGCGAATTTACTAAAATCGATTGTGAGGCGAAACCAGCTAGTACACTACCTGCCTTTGGTTTTGCTTTCAACGCTTCTGCCCCTCAGTTCGCTTCATTATTCACACCATTACTATTACCTAGCGTAAGTCCAAACCCAAATATTACTGTTCCTGTAATAAATGATACAGTAAGTGTCGGAGATGGCATTCGAATTCTACGAGCTGGTATTTATCAAATCAGTTATACATTAACAATTAGTCTTGATAACGCACCTGTTGCACCAGAAGCTGGTCGTTTCTTCTTATCATTAGGTACGCCAGCTAACATTATTCCTGGATCAGGTACAGCAGTTCGTTCTAACGTTATTGGTACTGGTGAAGTAGACGTATCCAGTGGTGTTATTCTCATTAACTTAAACCCTGGCGATTTAATTCAAATTGTACCAGTTGAGTTAATTGGAACTGTAGACATCCGTGCTGCAGCATTAACAGTTGCACAAATTAGCTAGTAAAAAGCGGTATTTCTTCCTTAGAAATACCGCTTTTTATATTTATAATAAAAAACACTCACAGTAATATGAGTGTTTCATTCTTCATAGTGTTTTATTGTATTCTTCTTTTTCCCGCAATTACATCCCTTTTTCTTCACAAATCCTTGTTGTTGTAATTGTTCTTGATATGCCTGTTGTTGTGCTTGGTGTTGTTGCTGTATATGATACCATTGCTGCAGGTCATATGAATTTTGCCTTGGACTATTACTCACAGCAAACATCTCCTCTACTGTCAATTCTGTCTATTCACTATATGAACAACTCTTTATTTCCGTTCCCTCATTCTTTTAAACTCCGCTTTTTCTCGTATTATGAAAATATATTATTCTCCCATAAAATATCCTGTAATCGTTTCAATGATTGCTGCTGCTCCTGCAATAGCTAATAATGCAAGTAACGGCTCTGCTACGATAGGAATCCATTTATATAAAACTAATAAAAAAGCACTAACCCATACACCTGTACACCAATAACAGCTTAATAATTCGCCAATCCACTTTCTTAATCCTTTACCTTTTACTTTTGTAAAAGTTGATACACTTCCATCTGGCTCTGTAATCTCTAATTCATCAATAAACGGTCTTCGCAAAAAAGCTGTAATTTTATCATACACAATTAAACGGGTGAGCCTAAAAGCAGCTAACGCGAAAATAAAGAATAAAAGCCAACTTGTAAACAGCATGATTCCACCTTCCCTTATCTTCTTTCGCCTATTTAAAAAAAAAGGTCTTGAGATTGTGACCAAATCTCCTCGACTCCAATATCTTATTAATGTAAATACAAACAAGACGATAAGGAGTGACATTAATGAGTTGTAATGAAAATAAACACCATAGCTCTTCTCATTGTGTAGTTGACGTTGTCAAATTCATTCATGAATTACAAGAATGCTCTACAACAACATGTGGATCAGGTTGTGAAATTCCATTTTTAGGAGCACATAATAGTGCATCAGTAGCAAATACACGTCCTTTTGTTTTATACACTAAAGCTGGAGCACCTTTTGAAGCATTCGCACCATCTGCAAGCCTTTCTAGCTGCCGATCTCCAATTTTCCGTGTGGAAAGCGTAGATGACGATAGCTGTGCTGTACTACGTGTGTTAACCGTAGTATTAGGTGATACTTCCCCTGTACCACCTACTGATGACCCAATTTGTACGTTTTTAGCTGTACCAAATGCAAGACTAGTATCGACATCTACTTGCATTACTGTAGATTTAAGCTGTTTCTGTGCGATTCAGTGCTTACGCGACGTTTCTATCTAATAAATGAAGTAAACTAAAAAACTATTGGGGTGGTAGAAGTTTTCTACCACCTTTACATATTTAAAAGCCGGCCATATCAATCGATTTTATCTCTTCTATAGCTACCCTAATATCTCTCATACTATTTGGCGGCATAATAGCTACAATTCCATTACGATACGATATGATTGATCCAATATAAGAAACTGTAGCCGTTTTTATTCTGCACCTTACTTTCGGAATATAATGAGGGCGGTTTAATAAAAAATGAATCTTCTCTTCATTATTCATATCCTTAAATGATTTATTATACGGGATAGTTCTCACTGGCTCTTGCTGTTCTTTCTGTTCTTGTTGCTCTTGCTGCTCTTGTACTTGTTCCTCTTCTACTCGTTGCTCTTCTTGTTGCTCTATTACCTCTTCCACAGCACTACTTACAACATTTTCGTTTCTATTACTTTCCTCTTTTCGATCCTCATTTTCAAAGTTTGTTAAGATAATTCTTTTTATTTTCGGTGCAGCAAGTTCCAAATTTACTTGCGCAATATATAACAACGGTTTTCCAACTGTTGAACTTTTATTTTTATTCTTCACACTCGTCCCTCCCACTTCCATGCGTAGCTGAATAAATCGTGTACTATTATAGTTATATTCATAACGTGGTAAGAACTTTCGTTAAAAATCGTTCTTTCTAAGAACAAATAAAAAGGACAATCTCAACATGTAGAGATTGTCCTTTAAAAATTCATATTATATTTACCCTAGGATATGATATCCTGAATCAACGTGAATGTTTTCTCCTGTTACGCCGCGTGCTAAATCACTGAATAAGAATACGGCTGTATCCCCAACTTCTTCCGGAGTCGTTGTACGGCGAAGTGGTGCGCGCTCCTCAATTTCTCTTAAGATTGAGTTAAAGTCGCCTACACCTTTTGCAGATAACGTACGAATTGGTCCTGCTGAAATAGCGTTAACGCGAATGCCATGTTGACCTAAATCGTTAGCTAAATATTTCACGCTCGCTTCTAATGAAGCTTTCGCAACACCCATAACGTTATAGTTTTTCACAACGCGCTCACCGCCAAGGTATGTTAACGTTAAAATATTTCCGCCTTCTGTCATTACTTTCTTCGCTTCTCTTGCTACAGCTGTTAAAGAGAATGCACTAATATTTTGTGCAAGTAAAAATCCATCGCGAGAAGTGTCTACAAATTCACCTTTTAAGTCGTCACGATTTGCAAAAGCAATACAGTGCGCTACACCGTGAATTGTACCAACTTCTTGCTTGATTGTTTCAAAGCAAGCTGTAAGTTCTTCATCATTTGTTACATCACAAGGTAATACAAGTGATTCTTGTCCTTCTAATGTGTCCGCTAATTCACGAACGTTTCTCTCTAAACGTTCTCCTGCATATGTGAAGATTAATTTTGCACCTGCATTATGCAAAGAGCGAGCAATTCCCCACGCAATACTTCTTTGGTTCGCAACGCCCATAACAACAAATGTTTTCCCTTGTAATAGTTCCATGATATATCCTCCCAGAAATACTTATACTTGTTATTAGTACCTGATACTATAATTATAGTAACATAAAACCTCTTAAAGGCAAACAAAAAAGTCATTAACTTAAATTTTGTTAATGACTTTTTGTTTCTATAAAAAACCGCTCTAATCCTTCTTCCCAAGAAGGCATTTGTAAAAAACCATTTAACCGTAGCATGTTATGTTGGAAAACAGAATATTTCGGTCTCTCTGCCGCCGCCCCAAATTCTTCGGTTGAAACAGGTAATACATTCACTTTCATATTTGCATACGAAAATATTTTTTGTGCAAATTCAAACCAAGAACATGAGCCTCTATTTGATACATGATACGTACCGTATAAAGAAGTATGAATGAGCTTATTAATCATCGCATTTAAATCCGCCACATACGTAGGAGAACCAATTTGATCTGCTACAACAGACACTTCTTCTCTTTCTTTCCCTAATCGCATCATCGTTTTCACAAAATTATTTCCATACTTACCATATAACCACGATGTGCGAACGATAAAATATTTATTATGTAACTCTTTGACGAACTGCTCTCCCGCATACTTAGAAGCTCCGTATATATTTATCGGCGCCGGATTATGAAATTCATCATACCCTTCCGGTCTGTCGCCCTGAAATACATAATCAGTACTAATATAAACTAACTTCGCGCCTACTAATTGTGAAGCAACCGCTACATTTCGAGCTCCTATTGCATTTATTCTATATGCAAGATCTTGTTCTTTCTCAGCATAATCAACCTTCGTATACGCTGCACAATGAATAATGATATGTGGCTTTATTTCTTGTACTACTTGCTGCATTCGGGATATATTTGTTATATCTAGTAACTTTTTATCAAATGGATATATGTCATATTCTTCAGGATTTAACTCTTCTTGTAGTTGTTTTCCCAATTGACCATTTGCTCCTGTTATGATAATCCGTTCTTTCATTTATATGCCCCTTACTTTTCTTTTAGTGGTTTCCACCATTTCTTATGATGTTCATACCATTCCACCGTTTCTTTCAGCCCTTGTTCAAATGTATACTGAGGCTCCCAATCTAGCTCATTCTTCATCTTCTGTGCATCAATCGCATAACGACGATCATGACCTAAACGGTCTGTAACATATTCAATATCTTTTTTCGTTTTTCCTAAAAGAGTAATAATTTGTTCCACAACTTCTACATTTGTCTTTTCATTATTTCCGCCTATATTATATACTTCTCCTACACGTCCCTTATGCAAAACAACGTCAATCGCACTACAATGATCCGTTACATGTAACCAATCTCTTACATTTAATCCATCGCCATATAACGGTAGCTTCTTTCCTTCTATCGCATTCGTAACCATTAACGGAATTAATTTTTCCGGATATTGATACGGCCCATAGTTATTGGAGCAACGCGTTACTATAACTGGTAATTGATACGTTTTATAATAAGATAAAGCTATCATGTCGGCACTCGCTTTGCTTGAAGAATATGGACTATTTGGAGCTAACGGCGTCTCCTCGGTAAATCGACCTGCTTTCCCTAAAGAGCCGTACACCTCATCTGTTGATACTTGCACGAGTTTAATATGTGGATATTTTTTTACTAATTCTAATAAGGTGACTGTCCCAATTACATTTGTATCATAAAAAGGAATCGGATTTTCAATACTACGGTCTACATGTGATTCAGCTGCGAAATTTACAATCACTTGCACGTCTCGTTCTTTAATAACATGCTCTAGCAGCTCCCCATTTTGAATTTCCCCTTTTACAAAAGAGTAATTCGGATGATCTTGAAGAGACTTCACGTTATTTAAATTCCCGCTATATGTTAATGCATCGAAATTAATAATTTTATATGTTTCATAGCTTTGTAACATGTAATGAACAAAATTACTTCCAATAAATCCGGCCCCACCTGTTACTAATATATTCATAAACAACTCTCCTACTCAAAAACTATCTTCACATTCCTGAAGTAACGGTAATATTCTATCTTTGTCAGACAAAATAGGACTTGTTACCGGCCATGGAATTGCTAATTCTTTATCGCTCCAAAGTACCCCTGAGTCATGATCGGCACTATAATACTCATCTACTTTATACATAACAATCGTATGCGGAACAAGTGTACAAAAACCATGTGCAAATCCTTTTGGCACTAATAATTGCCGATGATTATCCGCACTTAAAATATATCCTTTCCACTGCCTAAACGTTGGGGAATCTTTTCGCAGATCAACGATAACATCATAGATTGCTCCTTGCATAACTTGAATAAGTTTCGTTTGTGCTTTCGGATTTTTTTGAAAGTGCAATCCCCGAATCGTTCCCGCTTCTGCTGAATACGAAACATTATCCTGTACAAATGAATACGTAACCCCTAATGTTTCTAGCACCTTCTTATTATAACTTTCAGTAAAAAAGCCACGCTCATCTCCAAATAACCTCGGTTCTAACAATTTTGCGTCGGTAAATTTTGTTTCTACAACTTTCATATTCTCACCTATTCTCCGTTAAACTGTTTACCAAAGTTTATATCCCGCGCTAACGTATTCGCCTTTTGAAGAGAAACATGAGTTCCCGCATCCGTCCACCAACCGCTCATTTCATTATAAGTAAGTACCCCTCGTTTTAAATACCAATTATTGATATCTGTAATTTCAAGTTCTCCCCTTGCGGAAGGTTTTAATTCTTTTATATAAGAAAAGACTTTTGGATCATACAAATAAATCCCTGTGACTGCATAAGAACTTTTCGGCTCTTTCGGCTTTTCTTCAATTTCAATTATTTTTCGGTTTTGAATATTCGCTACGCCAAACCTCTCCGGATCATCTACAGATTGCAGCAGTACTTTCGCACCTTCTTTTTGATTTGCAAACTCTTCAACATACGGACGAATGTCATCAGAAAAGATATTGTCTCCTAAAATAACGACCATACGATCTTTCCCGACAAAATTCTCACAAAGGCCTAACGCTTGCGCAATTCCACCAGCCTTATCTTGCACACGATACGTAAAGGACACGCCAAACTCTTGACCGCTTCCTAAAAAACTAACAACATCTCCCATATGCTCTTTACCTGTAATAATCATAATATCTGTAATCTCACACTGTTTTAGCTTATATACTGCATGATAAATCATTGGATAACGTCCAACAGGAAGCAAATGTTTATTCGTTACTTTCGTTATTGGATATAATCTCGATCCCGTGCCACCAGCTAAAATAATTCCTTTCATCCTGCATCTCTCCCTTATGATGGAGATAGTATATCTTTGTAATGTTCTACAAACACTTTCCGATATTTCTCATATGTATCCGCATCAAACTCATCCCCGTTGTAGTGAATACACCATACATTTGCTTGATTAGGGATACCAATTAAATAACCCGCCTTTTGAAACTCTAAAGACTGCGAAACATCATAAAAGTGGAATCCTTGAAACAAGTCTTCACGCCACGGAATATCATATTGTGTGGCCATTAATAATCCATCAATTGCCTGAACTGACATAAATGATTGATTCCCATAAAACAATTGATCTAAATTCAATAATTGATAATTCTGTCTTCTATACTCAATCACTTTCCCTACTAAATTTTTCCCTTCCCACCATATCCCGTTGCTCGGTAAAAACTGGGCTCCAGCTACCCCAATTAAACCGAGTTTTTCGTTATCTTTAAAAAGAGAAATGAGTGTATAAAACATATCTCGATTAATAAGATACGTATCTTGATGTATATAAACCTTATACTTCGCGGGATATGAAAGTGCTCGGTTGTATGCACTTGCCATACTTTTCGCATCTCGTATCGGAAAAATTTGTACGACATAACCAGGGGGAACAAAAAGATTTCTTATTTGTCTCTCACATTGTTCAAACAGCTCTTCATTATTTATACAAACAACGACTAATATTGTATGATCTTTCATTTTGTAGCCCCTCTATTCGTCTTGATTTACATCTGACATATAGTGCTCCACAAATATCTTTCTATACTTATCATAGTTGGTCATATTCACATCAATATGATAGTGAATGCACCAAGCATCACGCTGTACAGGAACCCCAACTGTATAACCTGCTTTTCTAAATTCAAATGATTGAGACACATCATAATAATCAAACCCATCAAACAAATCTTCTCGCCACGGAATATCGTATTGCGTGGCCATTAATAATCCGTCAATACATTCAACGGGCATAAATGTTTTTGAGTCATGATACGGCTTTTCTTGACTGGCCATATAAAATAAATCATTCATATAACCAATTACTTTTCCAACAACTCCTCTGCCTACATTCCATATTCCATTTGGAGGAACATATTGGGCTCCAACCATACCAATCATTCCAAGATGTTCATGATCCTGAAATAATTGAAGTAATCCGTATAAGAATCCCATATTTACAATGAAAACATCTTGATGTATATACACTTTATATTTCGCCGGATGCGAAATTGCTTGATTATATCCGCTCGTCATACTTTTCGCATTCCGAATTGGCATAAATTTTACAATATATCCTGGAGGCACTGCCAATCTTAATATATGTCTCACGCACTGTGCATACATTTTTCGATCATTTATACATGTAACAAACAATATTGTTTTATCTGCCGCACTCATAATTGTGATTTTTCTGCTTCAATTATATATTGAAATACAACCGTCTCAGCCATGAAGCCACTTCCAAGACGATATTTTTTACAAATTCCATATAACTCCTCAATTAACGGTTCATACATTTTGTGATCAATATATACACGATCTACTTTACTAATTGAATAACCTGCTTTTAGGAACATTCGCAGCATTTCATTAAATGTAAAGAAACGAATATGCGTTTTATCTAATAATCCATATTCTGTATACGTCCAATTTCCAGCAAGTAAAGGAGCTAATACTGAAATGTGAGCAACGTTTGGTATACTAGCTAAAATCACACCATTTTCTTTTATATATGGCTTTACTTTTTTTATTACCGACCACGGATCAAATAAATGCTCTAGTACGTCTCCAAATATAATGCAATCAAATTGTCCCTCTTCATAAGGGAGATCTACTTTTTCTATATCCCCTAAAATAACATGATCTAGTCTTTCTTTCGCTTTTTCGGCCGCCTCCGGGAATGCCTCAATTCCTGATACACGTGTACCATTTTCTTTAATTGCCGCTCCCAATGCACCGCTCGAGCAACCGATATCAAGAACTTCTTTCCATTCCTTCTTTATATGCTTTAATAAATTCGGATTCGCTGCATTAAAATAATGCTCGGACTTTTCTTCATATAAAGAACTTTTTTCACGATTCATTTCACACACTCCTTATGCAAATTGAATTTGAAATATAAATCTCATATAAATTCTATAAAGTAGAACTTTCATCAGTAATTGTTTTGTTTCCTCCGCTGATTATTACCTTTTACCAATCGAACGTTTACGAGCAGCGGGGCTCCCCACCTAACTGCTTTGCTCCAACCTAATTTTTTGATGGGGTTCTTACTGCTCACACATAGCAGGCTAAAAGATGTTGCCTGTATTGGTTACATGACTGATACTCTAATATATAACCAATCTATGAGAGTTAGAATAACGATAAACCATTTCTAAAAATACGAAACCTATTACTCTTTATATTGTTTATCAAAAACATCCCGAAAATATTTACGGTTATATTCAATTGCAGCATTATTCGGAACATAAGAAGCTGCTAATTCATTGTAATAATAAGCTTTCTCTTGCTCTCCTAACTTGCTATAACAAATACACATTTGTAAATATGGAAGCCATGTGTAGCTAGCTGGACTGTGAAAAGGACTCTCTGTCGCCATTGGTACTTCCGTTGCAAGTTTAAACCAAAATATCGCCTCATTATATTTTTGTTGTTCCATATATATATATCCTATTCTTGTACAATTCTCTCCTCTAGGAACATCGTACCGAAACGATTTCACACAAGATTCAATTGCCTTTTCCCATAATCCAAGCTTCGCATAGCAATCTCCTAACTTACCACATGCATAAATTTTCTCTTCATACCATCCTTCGTCTTGATCAAGAAATGTTTCATAAAGAAGAACTGCATCATCATATTTTTGGTTATCCATAGATTCATTTGCGTAATAAAATAAATCTCTCGCACTTAATTCTTCTCCTGCAGCTACAGCATTTTGAAAAATTTTCAAATTACGATTTGTTACCTTTTTTTCTTTTTTATGTGTAATAGCAACATTACTATTAAAAGTCTCACCAGAAATAGCTAAATACTCATGAACCTTTCCAAACCATTGAAATTGTTTTTCACGCCTTACAAGTCGATTTCTTTTTGTACAATATAAAGGTTTCCCGTTAGAATCCATTGCAAGATGATAAGGCATCGAAACTGCATCAATTCTAGGATCTAGCTCTCTTTTTAAGGTTTTCAATGCTTCTTGTGCATCTTCTAATAATATGTCATCTGCATCTAGCCATAATATATATTCTTGCGTCGCCTTTGAAAAAGAAAAATTTCTCGCTGCCGCAAAATCATCAATCCATGGAAAGTCATATATGTTAGAGGTATATTGAGCTACAATTTCTTTCGTTCGATCAATGGAACCTGTATCAACTATAATAATTTCATCAACAATTTTTTCTACTGTTTCCAAACAACGGGCTATCGTCTCTTCCTCATCTCGAACAATCATGCATAAACTGATTGTAATTCCTTGCTTGTTCAACATAATCACCCTCTTCCAAATCAATCATATGTTATACACATGCTAAACTTTCCATTTTTTAAAATTATTCAAGCATTTTAAGATTTCTTTTCAATAATTCAAATGTCCGTGTCATTTTCTTCCGGTTTTGCATCTACTATATAATGAACGCTTTATGGAGGTGAATTTATGTCAAATAATAATTATTCAGATGGATTAAATCCCGATGAATCTTTATCAGCTAGTGCATTTGACCCTAATCTTGTAGGACCAACATTACCACCGATACCACCGTTTACCCTTCCTACCGGACCAACTGGGCCGACTGGACCGACTGGGCCGACTGGGCCGACTGTACCAACTGGGCCAACTGGGCCAACTGGACCGACTGGACCAACTGGACCAACTGGACCAACTGGACCAACTGGACCAACTGGTGCTACTGGACCGACTGGGCCAACTGGTGACACTGGTGCTACTGGACCGACTGGGCCAACTGGTGACACTGGTGCTACTGGACCAACCGGGCCAACTGGTGACACTGGTGCTACTGGACCAACTGGACCAACTGGTGACACTGGTGCTACTGGACCAACTGGGCCAACTGGGCCAACTGGACTGACTGGGCCGACTGGGCCGACTGGACCGACTGGGCCATCCGGACTAGGACTTCCAGCAGGATTGTATGCATTTAACTCCGCTGGAATTTCTTTAGATCTTGGGATTAATGACCCATTACCATTTAATACTGTTGGATCTCAATTTGGTACAGCAATTTCTCAATTAGATGACGATACTTTCGTAATTAGTGAAACTGGATTCTATAAAATTACTGTTATCGCTAATACTGCAACAGCAAGTCTATTAGGGGGTCTTACCATTCAAGTTAATGGAGTACCTGTACCAGGTACTGGATCAAGTTTAATCTCACTTGGAGCACCTATCGTTATTCAAGCAATTACGCAAATTACGACAACTCCATCATTAGTTGAAGTAATTGTTACAGGGCTTGGGCTATCATTAGCTCTTGGTACGAGTGCATCTATTATTATTGAAAAAGTTGCTTAATTTTTTACTTAGCAGTAAAACTGATATCAGTTTTACTGCTTTTTCATTGGTAAATTCAATCATTAAATCTTTCTTTTCTACATAGTCATAATGTTGTATGACATTCCGTGGGAGGAACTTATATGGAAAATAAATCAGCTGTCCAGCTTTATCTTGAGTTATTAAAGAAAACCATTTTATTTGAAATATGGTTAGAATACGAACCATACTTACCTGCTTCGTTACATATATCTAAAGAACTATCATATGAACCAGTAACGGTTCCACTTCCTCTATTTCTTAAGCAGTATGTAGAAAATCACAATTTAAAAATCGTTAATCCTAACGTTTCAAATAATGAGCGTCAAGGTGGCAAGGATTGGCCAAGAGCTGCACATAGTATGGTTGGTCGAAAGCGTATGAATCAATTACAAGAAGCTATGGAAACTGTATTCAGGGAAAATATAGAAGGCGATTTTATTGAAACTGGTGTATGGCGCGGAGGATCATGCATTTTTATGAATGGGTTTTTACAAGCAAACAACATTAAGGATCGTACTGTGTGGGTTGCCGATTCATTTGAAGGTCTGCCCGCACCTAACTTAGAACAATATCCGAAAGATTACGGTGATTATTTGCACACATTCGATTACTTACGAGTTTCTTTAGAAACAGTGCAAGAAAACTTTAGAAAATACGA
Source organism: Bacillus sp. EB106-04-02-XG92 (assembly GCF_058791995.1). Classification (NCBI taxonomy): domain Bacteria; kingdom Bacillati; phylum Bacillota; class Bacilli; order Caryophanales; family Bacillaceae; genus Bacillus; species Bacillus sp. EB106-04-02-XG92. The sequence goes on along the minus strand of NZ_JBYTEA010000003.1, from coordinate 242,097 downwards.
TTTATTAAATGATCAGGTGAAATTTTTAAAGGGTTGGTTTAAAGATACATTGCCTTCAGCACCAATAGAAAAAATTGCAATTGCCCGCCTTGATGGTGATATGTATGAATCAACGATGGATAGTCTTGTAAACTTATACGACAAAGTTTCAACAGGTGGCTTTATTATTATTGATGACTACGGATTAGTAACATGTGCAGAAGCTGTAACAGATTTCAGAAGTGAAAGAAACATAAAAGCTCCTATGACTCAAATTGATGATTTCGGTATTTATTGGCGAAAAGAATAGAATATAATTTATTCTTGTGAGGGGTTCTATCACATTACTTATCAATCATGTAAAGTTCCCCTCATTATGAATGATTAACTTATATAGACAATAGAAATCCTCTACTTTACTACAAGGACGGAGTGAATGTATGAACGAAAATGAGAAAAAAACCACATTAATTCCACCCCCAGAACTCGTTCAATATGTAGGTGGTGACTTTGAAGAAGTTGGAAAAGAGTTTATGCAGCATTTTATTGAAATTGGAAATTTAAAATCAAATGAAACAGTGTTAGATGTAGGCTGTGGCATTGGCCGAATGGCGGTTCCATTAATGAATTATTTAAGCGATAATGGTACTTATTATGGGTTTGACTTATTCAATAAAGGGATTACATGGTGCAAAAATAACATTTCAACACGCCGTAACAATTTCCATTTTGAACATGTCGATATATATAATCCATTCTACAATCCCGATGGAAAAGAAGATGCTTCCCAATACAAGTTTCCATATGATGATGAATCATTTGATTTTATTTTTTTAACGTCTGTCTTTACCCATCTCCTTCCGAAAGAATTAGAACATTACGTACGTGAAATTGCACGAGTTCTGAAAAAAGATGGGAGATGTTTTATTACTTTCTTTTTAATTAACCCTGAATCTTCCTATTACTTAAATGCAGGACTAAGTACGTTAGGTTTTTATCATCAAATTGACAATTGTTATGTTCTAAATAAAGATATCCCGAATTTCGCAGTTGCCTATCCTGAAGAAGATATTCGTACCCTATTAAATAAGTATGGGCTAGAAGTACAAACTCCCCCCCATTATGGTTCATGGTGTAGCAGGACTGAACATACAAGTTATCAAGATATTATTCTTACACAAAAAATTTCTGAAAGGTAGTTGTATATGAATAATGTGAAAAATCCACCTCTCGTTTCCATCCTTATTCCCACCTATAACCGACCACATTATTTTAAAATTGCTCTAGAAAGTGCATTAGCACAAACGTACCCAAACATTGAAATTATTGTAGGAGACGATAGCACAAATAATGAAACAGAAAAATTACTATACAGGCATTATTTACATAAGCATAAACATATAACGTACATTCGAAATAGCTCTACTCTAGGACAATTTCATAACGCCCTTATGCTCTTAGAACAGTCAAATGGAGAGTACATAAATTTCTTAATGGACGATGATATATTTTATAATAATAAAATCGAAAAAATGATGTTTTATTTCCAACAAGACTTCAATAACAATCTCGCGCTTATCACATCCTATCGCACTTGGATTGATGATAATGGAGATATAATTGAACAACATCCCTCCATGAAAAAATTATACGATGAAGATACTCTACTAAATGGGAAAGATTTTGGAAATCGTATGCTTATGGCAGGACAAAATATTATCGGTGAACCTACAATCGTACTCTTTAGAAAAAGCCTATTAACGGAACCTTTTGGCACTTTAAATGGCAGAAAGTATGGTTGTAGTGTTGATATGGCTTCTTGGATAAGTTTACTTTCAAAAGGTGATGCGATGTATATAACTGAGCCCTTAAGTTCATTCCGCCTTCATACTGGACAGCAAGTACGTCACAAATTCCTTGAGGGCTGTGAAGATTTTTCTCAGCTCGTTTTAACCTCAAAAAAGTATGGTTTCTTACAAGACAATAAATATTATAAAAAAGGTTTGATAAGAGCTTACGGATGGTATAAAAATGCGGTCAAATTTTACGATTTATTTCCAAACCTCATTCCAGATATAAATACACATGCCCGTCTTTCCCATTGTTTAAATATCATTACAAAAGAGCTCCGTGCACTATAGTCCGTCACACGGTAGGTACTATTCCTTCCGTGTGATGTATGACTTCCCACAAATAGTGGAATAAATGTATGCATAGTCTGCTTGTATATTATTTTTATCATGACATAATCCATATACTTACTAGGCGATAGAAAGGAATACATACATTGAAAGATCCAAATTCTCAATATCAAATAGACTATGTATTGCTACTCATTTTATTTGCCATTGGGACTGCTAGTTGCTTTGCGATTGCAAGTGCACAAGCCTCTTTACCACCATTTTTGCAAAATGTAAATTTTGTATTAAAGCAAATCCAATGGTACTTCATTGGATTTATAGCTATTGGTATGATTATGATTATTGATTTCGATCGTTATCAAAAAATTGCCTGGTATTTATATAGCTTTGCATTGATATTACTGATTGGACTGGAACTTCAAGTACCAGGTGCCGTTACAATAAAAGGTGCTACCGCTTGGTACAGGCTTCCAGGCATCGGAAATTTCCAGCCTTCTGAAATTATGAAATTGTTTTTAATTATCGTCACCGGACGAATTATTGCAAATCACAATGAGAAATATTTTTACCGTACGATACACGATGACTTTTTATTACTCGGAAAAATATGCGCAACAAGTTTGCCACCTCTGCTCCTTATTGCAAAGGAACCTGATTTAGGAAACACGATGGTAATTTCAGCTATGCTCGCAGCGATGATACTAGTTTCTGGTATACGCTGGCGATTTATTTTCGGATTAGTTTCCGGTATTTTTGCCGCTGGCGTTACATTAACGTATATTTTTTTCACTCATACAAAATTTTTTAAAGCACACATTTTACAAGAATATCAACTAAATCGGTTTTACGGCTGGTTAGCGCCATACAAATATGATGCGCAAGGCTATCAATTAAGACAAGCTTTCTTAGCTACTGGATCAGGGGAAATGCAAGGAAAAGGTTGGGAAAATGGACAAGTATACTTTCCAGAACCACATACAGATTTTATTTTCACCAATGTCGCTGAGCAATTCGGCTTTTTAGGCGCAAGTGTCATTATTGCACTTTTTTTCCTACTTATTTTCCGCATGATTCATATCGCTTTAGAAAGTAATGACCCTTTCGGTAGTTACATCTGCGCGGGCACAATCGGAATGTTTACTTTTCAAGTATTTCAAAATATCGGGATGACCATCGGATTACTGCCTATTACAGGAATCACATTACCCCTTATGAGCTACGGAGGAAGTTCTTTACTCACATACATGATAGCGATTGGATTTGTTTTAAACGTTCGCTCAAGGACGAAAATCTTTATGTTTAACTGAACCATAGAAACGGTATATTTTTATCTCTATCCTTTTTTAGATATACTAATGAAAAATATGATGGAGGTTTAAATATGAAATATGACATTATAGGGGATATTCATGGATGCTTCCAAGAGTTTCAAGATTTAACGATGAAACTCGGATATAACTGGAATAATGACCTGCCGATTCACCCTGATCAACGCAAGCTTGCTTTTGTTGGTGATATTACAGATCGCGGTCCTCATTCATTACGTATGATTGAAATTGTGTGGGAACTTGTCATAAATAAAAAAGTAGCTTATTACGCTCCAGGAAATCACTGTAATAAACTATACCGATTTTTCCTTGGACGTAACGTGACAATTGCTCATGGACTCGAAACAACTGTTGCTGAATATGAAGCACTGCCTTCTCATAAACAAAATATGATAAAAGAAAAATTCATCACACTTTACGAGCAATCCCCTTTCTATCACGTACTCGATGAGAAAAGGTTAGTTGTGTGTCACGCCGGAATTCGGCAAGATTACATAGGAAGACAAGATAAAAAAGTACAAACTTTTGTATTATATGGCGATATTACAGGAGAAAAACATGCTGACGGCTCACCTGTCCGTCGCGACTGGGCGCAGGAATATAAAGGAACAGCTTGGATTGTATATGGACATACACCCGTAAAAGAACCTCGCTTTGTAAATCATACAGTCAATATTGATACTGGCGCTGTGTTTGGTGGCAAACTAACTGGACTACGTTATCCTGAGATGGAGACCATTTCCGTTCCTTCCTCCCTGCCTTTTGTCCCTGAAAAATTCCGCCCAATTTCATAATCCTTATTTACAATGTACGAGGGATTATCTTTTCATTTAGGCGGCTATCGTAAAAAACTAAGTAAAGTAATGAAAAAAAAGATGCACGAAAGTGCATCTTTTTTTCATTACACCGCATATACTGTCGCAGGAGGTGACAGAATGAAGAAAAAATCTTCTAAACAAAAAAGAAAATGCCCGCCTTTTTATCTACCCATGTACGGAATTAACAACTGGTGCAGCATTCGGGCTGCAGCTTTAGAAGAACTGGAAGGACAAGAGGCTTCCACCAAAAACAAAGATAGACCAAAATATGTCTCTTTACAAAATGCTGTAATGAGCCGCATTATTGATAATAGAAAAACAAAGATGCAGCAAAAAAATAAACCTCTCTCTACTCACACTGAACAGATGGTGCCTTCTGAGCAAATAGAGAAACATACAGAAGAAAACATCCCTGTAGCAATAAATACAAAAGCGGAAGCAGAAATTCCAGCTGCTATTATACATCAAGTGAAAAAAATAAAAGAAGCATTAGCACCATCCAATACTATACAAACAGAAAAGACTATCATAATTCAAACCCCTACACCTGAAAATACAAAAGTAAAAAAAGAGGGGCGGTATGCCTATGCAGAGGGGCTTCACTCTCAAGCAGAGGGTACAGCTTCACATGCAGAAGGGCTTCTTACTCACGCAAAAGCTTCTTTCTCTCATGCAGAAGGATCGAAAACGAAAGCAACTGGACATAGTTCCCATAGTGAAGGAAGTGAAACGACAGCAGGCGGCTCTTATTCTCATGCGGAAGGTAAACATACAATCGCTTTAGGCGAAGCAGCACATGCAGAAGGAACCGCGACTATCGCTAACGGATTCTCTTCTCATGCGGAAGGTAATCATACATCAACAGCTCATTTTGCAGGTAGCCATATTATGGGACGATTCGGCACAGCAGAAGAATCTTATTCTTGGTTTATTGCAAACGGTACAAATGAAACCGATCATAATATCGGTGCAAAGTGGCTTGCTCATAATGGAGAAATGTACATTGATGGCGCTTCTTACAATGCAAGCGGAACTGATTTTGCACAAATGTTTGAAACAGCAGACAATACTCTTATTGATGTAGGTTATTTCGTTACATTTAGTAACGAAGAAAAAATTCGAATCGCTACTTCAAACGATTCATTCATCTTAGGTATATCTAGTGCAACCCCCGCTCTTATAGGAAATAGCGGTGCTTTAAGTTGGCAAAAACGCTACCAAACAGATAACTTTGGAAAACGTCAATATGTACGTACGGAATCACAAGACATACAACCTCTTTTAAATACAGACTGGGATCCAACTTGCAAATATATAGCAAGAAAAGATCGTACCGAGTGGCTTCCTGTCGGATTAATTGGACAAATGTTAGTACGTGATGACGGCACTTGCAAAACGCATGGATATTGTCGTCCAAATAACGATGGCATTGCTACAAAATCCGAAAGTGGCTTTTTCGTTATAAAGCGCACGGATGAAAACCAAGTTTTAATATTATTCCGCTAAGAAAAAAGGGAACAAAATTCTTCGCTACATAAGAATTTTGTTCCCTTTTTAAATATGTGTTAATACTGCTTGCATATCGCTTGGAATCGTTGTAGTGAAAGACATTTCTTTCTCTAAAATAGGATGATAAAACGTCAAGGTTGTACTGTGAAGCGCTTGTCGTTTCACTTCATCCCTTTTTCCACCATATAAAGTATCGCCAAGTAACGGATGTCCTATATGCGCCATATGTACACGAATTTGGTGCGTTCTTCCTGTATCAAGCTCAAGCGATACATGCGTCTTATGGTTGGCGCTAGCAATCACTCTAAAATGAGTAATTGCTCTTTGCCCCTCCTCACAAACGGTTCGCTCAATAATGCTATCCGATTTTCGTCCAATCGGTGCGTCAATCGTTCCTTCTCGTTCTATCATCTCACCATGAACGAGCGCTTCATACGTTCTTTTCACAGCTTTTTGTTGATGCTGTTTCGATAAAAGATGATGTACGAAACGATTTTTTGCAATAAGCATAAGCCCTGAAGTATCACGATCTAACCTTGTTACGATGTGCACCGTACTTGCAAGATGCTGCTTATCATAATGAGATAAAAGCGCATTCGCAACACTTCCTGCCGGATGTTCTCTAGACGGAATCGTTGACATGTTCGCCTCTTTGTTTATGACAAGAACCGCATCATCTTCATATACAATGCATAAAGGGATATCTTCTGCAATCATCCCTTCACTTCTTTCCTCCACTGGAAAAAAGACACGTATTTCCTCACCAGCTTGCAACTGATGACGAACGCTCGCATGCTGACCATTTACTTCAATAGCTCCGCCGTGAAACTTTATATCCGTTAATGCGGCTTTAGAAATCCCTTTCGTTTTTAAAAATTCTCTAACTAAAGTTCCCTCTTCGGCCGATTCTATATCCCATTTCAATGTAAATCTGTTCAAATATATAAACCCTTTCTATTTATCTGCAACAAACGAGTCACGAACCCGTTTCCAGAACGGGAATGGACGGAAACGAACAAATCGTACTTTTTCATTTGCAACGCGATACTGAATTGATTTCACATCTTGATGAACCATTGTTAAATGGTCCACCGTAATTTGTAAGTTCATTCCTGCAGCTGGCTTCAACACACATGTATGATGTTTCGGCAGTACGAGCGGCGAACCTACCGTACGAAACACACGGTTATTAATAGATGCCATTTCTGCAATTTGAATCGCTTCAATAGAAGGGTGAATAATTGCTCCACCAAGCGCCTTATTATACGCAGTACTTCCCGAAGGAGTAGAAATACAAAGGCCATCACCACGGAACGTTTCAAAGTACTCTCCGCGTATTTCCACTTCTGTTACTAATGTACCTTCTGCACTTTTCACAGTCGCTTCATTCATCGCTAAATACTGCGACTCTTTACTCCCATTCACATAGCGAATAATCACTTCTAAAAGCGGATATTCCACCACTTGGAATGGTGTTTTAGCAATTGCAATTACTAATTTCTCTACTTCTGTCGGTAACCAATCTGCATAGAAACCTAAATGCCCTGTATGTACACCAACAAATGCCGTTTCAGCCAATCGATCATAATAACGATGAAATGCATATAAAAGCGTTCCATCTCCCCCAACAGAAATTACAATATCGGGTTCCTTTTCATCCATTATAAATCCGAAATCTAGCAAGTATTCTTTCATCGTGCTTGCCAGTGCATCTGATGATTGATCTCCCTTTGACATAATTGTAAATTTCATCGCCCAACACCCTTTAGTTTATGATTCGGAATCTTTCGTTTCTTGCTTTCTTGAAAAAGCTTTCTGCGCTTCTTGAATTTCAAGACGGATAGAAGACATTTCTTCATCTAATAAAAATGCTGCTTCCGCTGCACGTTGCAAGCGTATTTTAATATCTTCAGGAAAACGTCCACTATATTTATAATTTAAAGAATGCTCAATTGTTGCCCAAAAGTTCATTGCTAGCGTGCGTATTTGGATTTCTACCAATACTTTTTTTTCACCCTGAATCGTTTGAACTGGGTAACTAATGACAACGTGATAAGAACGATAACCGCTATCTTTCTTCTGCGTGACATAATCACGTTCTTCCACAATTTCAAAGTCATTTCGTTTTCGAAGATATTCTACAACAGGCTTAATCTCATCAACAAATTGACACATCATACGAAGGCCCGCGATATCTTGCATATCTTCTCTTAGCCGGTCTAGCGGTACATTTCTTTTCTCCGCTTTATCAATAATACTTGGAACCGACTTTACCCTTCCTGTTACAAACTCAATTGGAGAATGCTCTGTTAACATTGCAAATTGAGTACGCATTCCTTTTAGTTTCACTTTCAGCTCTGCCACCGCTTGGTGGTAAGGTGCTAAAAATTCTTCCCAATTTCGATTCATTTCAACCACCACCAAAATCAATCCATTTGCTTATAGAAATACTTTTTCTACAGCAGTTACTAGTTCTTCTCCGTAATTTGCATTACCTTCAATATTTTCAACTAAATACTCTACTTCTTCTTTTAATCCTTCTAATTCTATTTCAATGTCATTTACGCGAACGAACATAACCGCATCGTTATTCATCGCTTCATGCATTGCTTCCCAGCATGTGTGCGGAATACTTACATAAATGAAAGATGATTCGTTTTCTAAGATATATAAAAATGATAAATTGTCTGAGTCTACAAGTACGTGATTACGTGCACTTAACTCCTTTACCTCTATTTCACTATTTTCCGCACAAAAAATAAGAGCATTCTCTCTCTTTTCTACGCTCTTAACTTGGATTTTATTTTGCATGCTCTAACTCCTCCATCTCAACTTCCTGTCGTACTTAACAGTATTATTGTATCATAACATGGACGCAAACAAATAAAACATTGAACCAAATTTGTGAAAAAGCGATAATGTGTAAAGAATTATTTTTCAAAAGGAGCGCATACAATGACACAAGAAATTGAAATTGAATTTAAAAATATTGTTACAGAAGAAGAATTCGGTACATTATGTAAATCATTCTCTATTGAAGTATTTACGAAACAGGTGAATCATTACTTTGAAACACCGAACTTCTCGTTAAAAGAAGCTGGCTCTGCACTTCGTATTCGTCATAAAGGAGAAACTTATACATTAACATTGAAACAACCTGCAGAAGTCGGCTTGTTAGAAACACATCAAGTCGTAACAGCAGAAGAAGCAAACATGATGATGGAAACAAACGTAATCATTCAAGGGGCTGTAATGGATCAACTACACAAATTACAAATTCCTGTTTCTGCTTTAACTTATATGGGTAGTTTAACAACTGAAAGAGCCGAAACGTTATTTGAAGGCGGAACGCTTGTCTTTGACCATAGTTTCTATTACAATCACGATGATTATGAAATTGAATTTGAAGTGCAAGATGAAGAAACAGGCAAAGCCGCATTTATGCATTTATTAAAGCAATACGACATACCAATCCGTCATACAAATAATAAAGTAAAACGCTTTTTCCTTGCCAAACAAAACAAAGCACGCTAAAGTGAAAATTCCACTAGTGAATACATTCTACTAGTGGATACATCTCACTTTTGAAAAGGAAAAGATTTTTTTACATCTGTAGAATAAGCAAAGAGCGTTATGAAGGCTATTTATTTGCCCTCCCTAACATTCCATTGCTACAATAGATATACATTTCATGGAAAAAGGAGTTTATAAAGGATGAGCAAGCAACCGATGACACCATTTGAAGCAATTGGCGGTGAACAATGCATTGCAATATTAGTAGATACATTTTATTCCTATGTCAGTAAGCACCCTGACCTATCTCCCATCTTCCCGGATGATTTAACAGAAACCGCTAGGAAGCAGAAACAATTTTTAACACAATATTTAGGTGGTCCTAATTTGTACACTGAAGAACATGGTCATCCTATGTTAAGAGCACGCCATCTCCCGTTTGAGATTACGCCAAAACGAGCAGAGGCTTGGCTATCATGTATGGAACAAGCAATGGATGACACAGGAGTGCACGGTCATATAAGAGAGTTCGTTTTTGAACGTTTAGCATTAACTGCTCAGCATATGGTTAATACTCCAAACGAAACAGGTGAAATATAATGGATAAACAGGAAGCAAAGCATATCAATATGCCATCTCCTTCCTCATGTGAACATAAGTCTGTAGAAGCATATTTATTTATTGATCCACTTTGTAAAGATTGCTGGGAAATTGAACCTTTTATTATTAAGCTATGGCTTGAATATGGGAAATACTTCTCGATTCGTCATATCGTAACAGGAAAAGTGGACGGAACGAACGCTTCCTCACACAAATGGAATAAACCTGCTAATATTCGATTTGTGTGGGAAAAGACAACAAGTTTACAAGGTTTTTCATGTGATGGAAAGGTACATATGCAAGAGGCATCGTCAACACCATATTTAGTTTCGATGGCAATTAAGGCTGCGGAGTTGCAAGGCCGAAAAGCAGGTTCGAAGTTTTTGCGAAAACTCCAAGAATACATTTTCCTTGAAAATGTATCAAATCCTAACTGCGAATTATTACTTGCATGCGCAAAAGATAGCGATATTGATGTAGAAGAATTTAAAAAAGACCTATATTCAGCTAGCGCAAAAAAGGCTTTCCAATGTGACTTGAAATTCACAAATGAGATGCATATTACAGAAATACCTTCTCTCGTATTTTTTCATGCGAATTCAGATGAAGAAGGTATTAAAATCGCTGGAACGTATTCCTATGACGTATACGTACAATTATTAAAAGAACTTGTAAAATGTGAAATTGAGCCAGAACCATTACCACCTTTAGAGGTATTACTAAAAGCAACGCAATTTATATCTTCAAAAGAAGTAGCATTTATATATGGCTGCTCGCAGCAAGAAATTGAGCGTGAACTAAAAAAATTACAACTGAAACGAAAAGTACAAATGATTGACGTAAAATGTGAGCGTTATTGGAAATGGATAGCAAAAGAAAAAGACCTGGTGTAAACACCAGGTCTTCTTCTTTACGGCTTATAAAAATATTAAAGGGGATGGGAGAAATTTTCACGTTCAAACAAAGGGGTATATGTTTGTATGTGAATTCGTTCACGCTTATTATATTACAAGATTCGACGTCAGATGACAACCCCTTTTGTCGAATTTCACACTTTTGTCACATTCTAAACGTTTTCATTTTTGAATAAGCTATAAAAAAGCTATTTTGGAGGTGTTTTGTATGAAAAAAACGTATATTTTACTTATCATTCTAGCTGTCATCGTTTCTTTTTTCTTGTACATCCTCTCTCTACTACAAGCTTTTCCTAAAATTATTGCCTTCCCTCTTTTATTTGGAGTCATTGTCATCGCTCTCTCTTATTTCAACCATAAAAAACGATTTAAAGGGTTTTAATGAACTGTAAAACTGCCTTCTAATTTAGAAAAAAGAAGACCATTCGCTTTATTTTTTCGACAAATATCGACAAAATAATACCAAGAAAAAGACGAGGCAAATTCCTCGTCTTTTCTATTACTTCTCTTCAAATAATAATGCTTCTAATTCATTTAATTTCTCTTCAAATACTTGCAATGCTTCTTTTACTGGTTCTGGAGATGCCATATCTACCCCAGCTTTTTTCAGCACTTCAATTGGGTAATCTGAGCTTCCTGCTTTTAAGAACTCATTAATGTAACGTTCTACTGCTGGTTGCCCTTCTTCTAAAATTTGTTTAGATAGAGCCGTCGCTGCACTAAAGCCTGTTGCGTATTGGTATACGTAATAGTTGTAGTAGAAGTGTGGAATACGAGACCACTCTAAACCAATTTCTTCATCGATTACTAAAGCATCACCGAAATATTTCTTATTTAAATCATAGTAAATCTCTGTTAACATGTTTGGCGTAACCGCATGTCCCTCTTGTACTTTCTTATGAATAATATGCTCAAACTCTGCAAACATCGTTTGACGGAATACAGTACCACGGAATCCTTCTAAATAATGATTTAATAAGTATAGACGCTCTTTCTTATCTTCTGTCGTTTTTAATAAATAATCGTTTAGAAGCGCTTCATTACAAGTTGATGCTACTTCCGCAACGAAGATTGAATAGTCACCGTATACGTGCGGTTGCGTTTTTCTTGTGTAGTAACTATGCACCGAATGACCAAACTCATGAGCAAGTGTAAATAAATTATTTACATTATCATGCCAGTTCATTAAAATATACGGATTTGTTCCATATGCACCAGATGAATATGCTCCGCTTCGTTTTCCTTTATTCTCATACACATCTACCCAGCGATTTTCATATGCTTCTTTTAAAATATCAACATACTCATCACCAAGCACATTTAAAGACTTTAATAACATGTCTTGTGCTTCTTCATACTTCACGTTCATTTTCACTTCTGGTACAAGTGGTGTATATAAATCATACATATGAAGCTCATCAAGCCCTAGTGCACGCTTACGAATATCAATGTAACGATGTAGCAAGTGTAAATTATCATTTACAGATTCAACAAGTTGATCATACACCGCTTCAGGAATATTATTATTACTTAATGCAGCTTGACGTGCAGAATCGTATTTGCGAACTCGGGCATTGAAATTATTACGTTTCACAGCTCCGCTTAACGTACTTGCAAATGTGTTCTTATATTTTCCGTACGTTTCATATACAGCTTTGAACGCATCTTCGCGTACACGACGATCATCACTTTCTAAAAACTGAATGTAACGACCATGTGTAATTTCTATTTCTTCTCCATCCTCGCCTTTAATAGATGGGAATTTCAAATCCGCATTATTCAACATACCAAATGTATTACTTGACGCACTCATTACTTCAGATGCTTCTGCTAATAAAGCTTCTTCCGCTTCAGATAATACGTGAGGGCGTTGACGCGTAATTTCTTCTAACGCATGCTCATATACACTTAAGTCTCTATTTTCTTTCAAGAATGTTTGCAGTGTATCTTCTGAAATTGATAAAATTTCAGGCACAATATATGCTGTGCTACTAGATACTTGTGAATATAAATTTGTTGCGCGGTCATTTAATGCTTGATACACAGAGTTTGTTGTATCTTGATCGTAACGCATATGTGCATATGTATATAACTTACCTAATCGCATTGAAATTTCATCTTCATATTGCAATGCTTCAAGTAAATTGTTCGCAGAGTCACCAAGTTTCCCTTTAAATTCAGTTAACTTCGGTAATAGCTCTTTAATAGCTTGGAATTCTTTTTCCCATTCTGCATCTGTTTGGAAAATATCTTCTAATCGCCACGTACTTGATTCTTCAATCTCGTTGCGATCCGGTAATGTTTTTGCTGTGTTTTGTTCAGACATCCTTTAAGCCCTCCTTTAAATATCTCTACTTACATACAATTCGATTTTTCTTATGTAATTCCTTCACGATCAGTCTTTATTATATCCCCTTTTCCTTCTCTCATGTTGTACTTTGCCTCAAATAAAGATAAGGCATACGCTAAGCAAATTGCATCATATTTTATAACTTCCTCTTCAGTTTTTAACATAGCTATCCCCCTTATTTTCCGGTACTTATAAGTCCCTACTTTACGTAATACGCCTGCATAACATAAAAATGTCATATACTCAGTAACTGCTACTTTCCATATATGTGGTGAAAAGTACGGGAGCATCCGCCTTTTCGTATACTTTTTCACATAGCTACACGCATACTCGAGGGAAATACACTCCCCTACTGCAAGCTTACCTATACACTTCATATATAGAAAAGCTTGCCATATAAATGGATTTGTTTGAAAAGCGAATGAGGACGGGAGCGGCACACCAATTTCAGAAGGGAAATTTGCTGGGGTACATTTACATTGATACAAGAGGCGTAATAGTGACTTATGATTATAATTCCAAATAGGCAACGCATTTTTTCGAAAATAGTCCTTTCGCTGCTTCCATTCTCGGTCTAATATTTCTTTTTTGAATGGAACAGGAGAAAAGAGCATTTCAAAAGTAGTCGTTTCAGTTGGTAAATATATAATATGTGAGAAAGAGATGCTTGTAGAAAACAAAGTGAGAAACGCGCACCTCATAAATGATTTTTGTTTCGAACAGAAGAAAATAAGAAGTGGCTGAGGATAAGATTGTAAGGAGAAAGCCATAAGAGAGGAGAATTTCATCCAATATGCAGAGTGCTTTTTCAATTGATTTCCACCAATGATCCAAATGACCTGTATACCAGCTCGCCAATACGAATAGGTTCGTTTGTACAGCTGTTCTATAGAGAGATTTGCGCATTGGTATTCAATCGCAATTTTTCTCCCTGCTCTCTCTATGAAAATATCTGGTCGTTGCTGAATCTCTGGCAAATAATGCTCTATATCTACATGAAAATTTTGATGTTTGAACCATCTATATAGTAATTCTTTACCGTGCCTATGATACATAGATTCTGCTTCATAAAAGGCAAGGCACGCATCCATTTTTTTATGAGCAAAATGCCAGCTTTTTTGCTTCCCTAATTTCATTTGCACTTCCTTCCCGCAAGCTACACAAAAGAAACTTTCCCTTTTACGCATACGGTGTAAAAGCTCTTCATCATGATGATAGAGTAGATGAATTTTTTCTCCGTTTTCTCTTTTGGCGATAAACATCGTAATCACACCCTTTCAGCTCCTTATATTCTACAATTTATTACAAATTCCTTTTAAAAAAGAGATGTCCCAATTTCGGACATCTCTTTTTATAATAAAGGCGATAATAATCGATACGTTGATTCAACAATTCGTCTATGAAGACGCCTTTTATGAAAACGATCAACATGGATTTCACTGGATTCTTCTATATCCTCTTTAAAATCTTGAACAAGTTTTCGAATGCTATCTGTATCATATAAAAAAGCATTTACTTCAAAGTTCAAATGAAAACTTCTCATATCCATATTAGCTGTCCCAATTGAAGCTAAATCAGAATCAACAATAACAACTTTACTATGAAGAAAACCTTTTTCATATTCATATATCTTTACCCCTGCATCTAAAAGCTCTGGGAAGTACGATCTCGATGCGTAAAAGACAGTGCGCTTATCAGGCTTACTCGGCATTAATAAACGAACATCAATACCAGCAAGAGCAGCTACCTTTAATGCGGATAAAATATCATCATCAGGAATGAAATACGGCGTCGCAATCCAAATGGATTTCCGCGCAGAAGCGATCATAGCAAAGTATAAATGTTTAATTGTTTCCCATTTATTATCCGGTCCACCTGCAACGAGCTGCACGCCTCCCCAATGATCTCCCTCAACTGCTTTCGCTTGTAAATATTCAGGGGCGAGCACAGCCTCACCAGTCATATAAAACCAATCTTGAAGGAAAATAAGTTGCAAGCTTTGAACAGCTTCACCACGCAAATATAAATGCGTGTCTCGCCAAAAACCGAAATACTTATCCTTTCCTAAATATTCATCACCAATATTTAATCCACCTACAAATCCTTCATTTCCATCGATAATTACGATTTTTCGGTGATTTCGGTAATTAATCTTATCGTTTAAAATCGGAAAGCGCACAGGAAAGAACGGAATCATTTCGACACCTGCATCGTTTAATTCTTCAATATACGAATTCGATAATCTAAAACTTCCAACCGCATCATATAAAAACCGAACGACTACGCCTTCTTTTGATTTTTGTATTAAAATATCTTTAATTTCGGTTCCAAGCTTATCATCACGTACAATGTAATATTCCATATGAATGTGATGTTTCGCTCGTTTTAATCCATCTAAAATAGCCTGAAACGTTTCATCTCCATTTGTTAATGTTCTCGTTTCAGTTTGAAATGAAATATTTAAAGCGCCTAAACGATCCGCTAAACGAAATAACAGCTCTTGATGCTTATGATTGCGCAAAATCCGTTCCTCGTAATCTTCATGCCCCTTATATTGTAAAAATGCTTGTTCATCGAGCAACGCCTTCTTTTGGAACATTCTCTTCCTCCGAAAGTTCTGTCCGAATAATAAATAAGCGAAGAATCCAAACACCGGAAAAATCCCTAACACAATGAGCCATGTAAGTGTTTTAGACGGATGACGGTTCTCTAGGAAAATAACGCAGCCAATTAAAAATGCAGATACCGTAAATAAAATACTAATAATACCTAAAATCGAAACATCTTTTATTCCGATTACATCCGAATAAAATGCTACGTCAATAAACATACGTAACGAAACAAATAATGCGAACAATAGTAAAACAAAGAAAATCAACTTTAACGTATTTTTCATCTCTTACCTCCTTACTAAGAAAGCTTTCCTATTCTTCATATAAAAAGCCGATTTCATACTACAGAAATCGGCCTACGTTTTAGCAGGAAAATTATTGCGAATTGTTTCAAGTGCATGCTCTTTCACAATTTGTTTTCCATACTCACTTACACGATGAATTGTTAAAGTTGATTCTTCTCCGTATTCTAAAACAATACTTAAAATACGATCAATTTCTTCCTCATCATGTAGCACTTCATCGAATTCCACATATACATAATAGCGGTTCTCAAATGAATACAGCTCATCTTTTATATCTTCAAAGATAAGACGGTGGCTTAATGAAATAACATCTTCAAAATCATTAAACTTAATTAAAAAGCCAAACGTACCATCTTCGTTAAAGTTTGTGCCTGCTTGTTCTTCTACCTCTTCCACTAATTCTTGCTGGAATAATGATTCAATGCCTTCATCTAACGGAATGTCTATAATTTTATCTACACCTATAGGTAGTTCTAACTTTTGTCCATCCTTTGAAAGCTCTGCTTTCGTTACAAGTACTTCAATCCCTTTATCGACTGCTTGCACTTGAATCCATAACGGTCCATCAATAAAGAAATCGTCATGATCACGAGCTTCGTCCATCATTTCCCAAAAGAGCTCTTCGCTTCTTTCGCGGTCGTACCAAATCTCCTCACGATTAAAGCCTCTGTCCTCTATATCAATGTACGTAATAAAAAATTTCATCGTATGGTCATTAATTCTTTCAATATCCAAAATACAACTCTCCCTTCCTGCTTAGAATTGTTATGAAGGGATTCCCCACTCATATGACAAATCAATAGATTCTTGTACTCTCATTTTATGATAAGATTCTCCAGAATGGAAATAAAATCGATTTATTTTACAAAAATAGTTATATGCCTATCTTCATTCGATGGTCTACACAAATATATCATTATGGCGATTTCTCACTCATAAAAAATTTGGACATACATTTCCACCTTCCCCCGTACACTGTACTAAAGTGAAACTTTTATTTGAGAAGATGATGTAGTCTCTCACTTCACCACATACATATAGTTCGCTTATTAAAACATCATAAATGGAGGCAGACGAATGGACTTAGAGTTTTTAACATCTGTACTAATGATTGTCGGTATCGATGTTGTATTAGGTGGTGACAACGCAATTGTCATCGCACTTGCTAGCCGAAATTTACCTGAATCAAAACGAAATAAAGCCATTTTGATCGGTACTCTTTTAGCAATCGTACTAAGGATTGTCCTTACTATACTAGCTGTCTATTTACTCGACATTCCATTTCTGCAACTGATCGGCGGGATTTTACTTACATTAATTGCAGTAAATTTACTAACTGATAATAGCAACGATCTTTCTTCTATCCAAGGAAAAACAACTTTATTTCAAGCTGTGCGTACAATTGTATTCGCGGACCTTGTTATGGGATTTGACAACGTTATTGCCATTGCAGGGGCAGCTCACGGAAGATTTTTACTTGTAATAATCGGCTTACTCATTTCTATCCCGATTATTATTTGGGGCAGCAAACTTATTTTAATACTTATGGAACGCTTTCCATTCCTCATTTATTGCGGGGCGGCAATTCTCGCTTATACAGCAGGAAAAATGGTCACACATGAAGACAGACTTGCAACTTTTTTTCATAACAACCCAAGTTTCACTGCAAGCATTCCTTACTTATTTATTTTCACCATTTTATGCATCGGTATTATCGTTCAACAAGTTCGATTACGGAATGTGAAACATTAAAAAAAACCTTCTACTATATAATAAGTAGAAGGTTTTCATATTATTATAATTAATTTACAAGACGCTGTGCTTCACGTAATTGGAACGTTCTTACTGTACGTGGTAAGAAACGGCGGATTTCGTCTTCATTGTAACCTACTTGAAGGCGTTTCTCGTCAATCATAATTGGACGACGTAAAATCCCTGGATAGTCACGAATCATCTTATATAAATCTTGAAGTGGTAAAGACTCTAAGTTTACATTTAATTCTTGGAAAACTTTCGAACGAGTAGAAATAATCTCATCCGTTCCGCTTTCTGTCATACGTAAAATCTCTTTAATTTCCTCAATCGTTAATGGATCTGAGAAAATATTACGTTCTGTATAAGGAATATGATTTTCCTCTAGCCATAATTTCGCCTTTCTACAAGACGTACAGCTTGGAGAACTATATAATGTTACCATACAAAGCTCACTCTCCTTAAAGAGTACAAATTCTGTACTAATTACAGTTTAAATTTCTAAATTCAGCAATTTTTTGCGATACCTTGTCTTATAATAAAGTGCAAAAAATCGCATTTCATGTAAGCAACAACTTTTAGCAAACAACAATTACTTTTAATAAGTAACTTCTATAATCATTATACAATAGATTTTGCAAGAAATATACAGTAAATTTCCTTCTAATTGAGAAAACTCTTCCGTGTATTCCACTGCTATGTAACATGACTACACTCATTTCAGCTGTTCTTTAACAATAATACCCAACCCTATTAACGCTTGCTTTTCATAGATTTTTCATATGATTTATAGTTATTTTCCCATAATCTTTCCTATGAAAAAGAGAACGTTTTCTTACCTTTTCTTGATAAATCAATTATGAAATGTAAGACTATACAAGTGAGAACCAACAAGAACGTTTGTTCTTATTTTAACAAACATTCTCATTCATGTCCATATGATTTGGAAAATAAACTAAATATTTTTCTGACATTTCTTTCTTTTTTATCTTTTATCTCATACAATAAAAATACAGACAGGCAAAGGGGGAATTTGCAAATGATTGCTTTTTTTATTGATTTTGTCACTGTTGCTGCCCTCATCATCGGAATAACAGCATTGATTGGTGTCATTACAAATAGCATTGGTGAAAAACTCTTTGGCGGAAAAGAAAAGATGAAGTTTGTTAATAAAAGTTTGGATGTACAATCCGGCTGGAACGAGGTCGGCGGGAAAGGTATTTATAAGAAACGTACGTATTAAAAAAAGCAGGCGGTTAGCCTGCTTTTTTTATTTTTCTACGGATGCCCACTTAAAGCTTAATTCGCCGCCATATTTGTGGATATAGACATCTTTAATTGTTTCTCTTTCTAATATAGATCTACCGCGTTGGAATACTGGTGCAATTGCTGCATCCTCAAATAAGATTTTTTCCGCTTTTAACAGGTCATTCCAACGTCCTTTTACATCTGAACCCTCTTGCTTTGCCTTTTTAATTAGGCCATCATACTGGGCATTAGAATAACTCATTTTATTTTGTGAACCATCTGTTATAAACATATCAAGGAATGTGATTGCATCAGGGAAATCAGGTCCCCATCCAGTAAATGAAATATCAAATTGTCCACTATCTTCTAGTTTTAATTTTTGTGCAAATGGTTGCATTTTAATTGTTACTGTTAGACCTGGTAAATTCTTTTCTAATTCTCCCTTTACATACTCACCAATTTTCTTAGATTCTTCATTATCAAAGTTTAAAAATTCTAGTTCTATTTTATCCTTACCTAATTCTTTCTTTCCTGCTTCCCAGAATTTTTTAGCTTCCTTCACATCTACTTTTGAAAGTTTTCCATTTTCTTTTCTGAAATCCTGCTTATCTGGTCCCTTAACAAAATCAGATGGTACTAAACCGTAAGCTCCCTTAGAACCGTTGTTTAAAATAACTTCACCAATACCATCTCGATCGTATGCACTAGAAATAGCCTTACGAATATTTTTGTTAGCTAAAGCTGGATTTTTTTGATTAAAACGTAAGAAGAATACAGTTGGATCATTAATTGTTTTAAAATCTTTTTGCCCTTTATACTTATCAACTAATTCTGCTGATAAACCGACTCTGTCAATCGCATTCGTATTATACAAATTAACAGCTGCTCCTGTATCTTTTACAACATTAAAATTAACTTCTTCTAATTTCACTTCTTTTTGATCCCAATAGCTTGGATTTTTCTTTAATTGGAAACTTTGTTCATGTTTCCATTCATTTAATACAAATGGACCGTTATACAAAGTTGTATTTGCTTCCAAGCCAAATTTTTCTCCCTGTTCTTTCATATACTTCTCATTTAATGGGAAAAATAGTGGGTAAACCGTTAAATCAAGAAAATATGGAACTGGATTATCCAATTCAACTTCAAATGTATGGTCATCTATCGCTTTTACACCTAATTGATCCGGTGATAGCTCTCTTTTATTAATTTTCTCTGCATTTTTCACATCTAGCATAATATATCCTGATTTCGCAGCCGTATCAGGGTTAACAGCTCTTTGCCATGCATATACAAAATCTTTTGCTGTTACAGGATCACCATTCGACCATTTAGCGTCTTCACGTAATTTAAATGTATATTTTTTACCATCTTCAGATTTCGTATGGGATTTCGCTACACCTGGAACTAACTTATCGCCTTTCCCAAGTCGATATAGCCCTTCCATTGTATTATTCATAACTTTTGAAGAAGCAGCATCCGAGGCAAGTGTTGTATCCATTGTCGGAATTTCAGACACTTCTGTTAGATTAATAACTTGCTTCGCACCGCTTTTCCCGCTATCCCCTTTTGCGTTCGCTTGCGGTTCATCTTTTTGATAGCTACATGCCCCTAACATCATGCTCATCGCTACTGTTGATACTACAAATACTGGCATCTTTTTTTTCATACTTCCACCCTCCACAAAAATGTTAGCCCTTTCATTTTCAAACAAATAGAAATATATATATGTTCTAACAATTCATATTATACACACAAATATATTTTTTGTATATTTATATTTCTATTTCATTAAAATTTTCTATTAAAAAAATAAACCTTTGTAAACGTTTCATATTGCTGATTATCCTTACTAACGTGTTGAAAATAATAATTTTTATATTTTTCTAAATTATCAGAGAAAAATAAATTTTATATTTTATAATACTTCCTGCATAATTATCCTTCTCTTTTTATCATAAAATAGCGCCCCCTTCATAATAAAGATATGTAGGTTAAAATGAGTGCAAAGGATAAGAAAGTATGTTACGATACACTTTGCTAAAAATAGATATCGGTAAAGAGGGGACGGACATGACAGCAATTCAGGCAAAAAACGGGCCGACAGAGAAATTAAGTTTATTCTTATTAACATGGCCTATTTTTCTAGAAGTTTTTCTATTTATGTTAATGGGGATCGCTGATACTTTCATGTTAAGTGCATTATCAGACGATGCTGTATCTGGGGTTGGTGCAGCGAATCAATACCTCCATATCGCTATTTTGGTACTAGAAGTCATCGGGAACGGCGCAGCTATCGTCGTATCTCAATACCTCGGTTCCAAACGTTTTATGGAAGCATCTAAAATATCAGCTTTAGCCGTCACATTAAATTTAGTGGTCGGACTCGTTATAAGCGCTGGTTTTCTTTTATTTTCAAAACATATGATGATGGCAATGAACTTACAAGGCGATGTACTCATGTATGCGCAAAGCTATTTATCCATCGTCGGAGGGGCTATTTTCCTTCAGGCTATTATTAATTCATTAGCCGCAATTATCCGCGTACATGGCTTCACAAAGCAAGCGATGTTTATTTCACTTGGAATGAACATTATTCATATCGCTGGAAACTACGTACTTATTTTCGGGAAATTTGGTTTCCCAGAGCTCGGTGTACAAGGGGCTGCCATTTCTTCTGCTGTCAGCAGATTAATCGCACTTATCGTTTTCTTCTGGTTACTGTACCGCGTTATGGAATACCGTGTGAAATTACAATATTACTTCACCTTATCAAAAGAATACATCGGAAAAATTTTAAAGATCGGGATTCCATCTGCATTTGAGCAGGTTATGTATCAAGCTTGCCAAATCGTCTTCTTATACTATGCAACATACTTAGGAACAGAATCATTAGCAGCTAGACAATACGCTACGAACATTTCTATGTTCACGTATTTATTCGCTATTGCAATTGGTATGGGAACAGCCATTATTATCGGGCGCCTCGTTGGCGGTGGCGAAAAAGACGAAGCGTATGAACGAGTATGGAAAAGTGTAAAATGGGCAATTGGTGTCACTTTATGTATGGTCGCTCTCGTTATTACGTTCCGCACACAATTAATGGGACTGTTTACAGATAATCCGCACATTATCGCGTTAGGTGCAAGCGTTCTTTTATTAAGTGTACTACTTGAAACAGGGCGTACGATGAACATCGTCATTATCAATTCACTTCGCGCAGCTGGCGATGCAAAGTACCCAGTTTTAATCGGCGCATTCTCCATGGTATTAATGAGCTTACCGCTCGGTTACTTTTTCGCCTTCCATTTAGACATGGGACTCGTTGGTATTTGGTTAGCAATTGCTATTGATGAATGGACACGTGCGATTATTATGTTCTTCCGCTGGAAAAGTAGAGCCTGGGAGCGTTATGCACTTGTTAAACCTGAAGAACAAGAGGAGTTTGTTTCTATTCCGGCACAGTAATACTCATTGAATCAAATGCATGTATTCACTTACAAACAAATGTTAACAATAAAACTGTTTATATAGTAGAAAAACAGCCAATCTTCCATAACGGAAGATTGGCTGTTTTATTATTGATAAATCTCTTTATATTTCTTATACTCCGCTTCAGAACATAGTACAAAATGTCCTGGGCGAATTTCACGCATTGTTGGTTCTTCACTACCATAATTATGCTGAGATGGATCGTATACGATACGTTTACGATTGCGCTCATAATCTGGATCCGGAAGTGGAATTGCTGATAATAGTGATTTTGTATATGGATGAATTGGATTCGCATATAACTCATCACTTGTTGTTAGCTCAACGATTTGACCACGGTACATTACGCCAATGCGGTCACTAATGTATTTTACCATTGATAAATCGTGGGCAATGAATAAGTATGTTAAACCTTTTTCTTTTTGTAGCTTTTTCAGTAAGTTTACAACTTGTGCCTGAATTGATACGTCAAGTGCTGAGATTGGCTCATCCGCAATAATAAATTCAGGTTCTACAGCAAGTGCACGAGCGATACCGATACGTTGACGTTGTCCACCTGAGAATTCATGCGGGAAACGGTTTGCGTGCTCTTTATTTAAACCAACTGTGTTTAATAATTCATGAACACGGTCCATACGCTCTTTTTTGTTTTTTGCTAGTCCGTGAATATCGATACCTTCTGCAATAATATCCCCTACTGTCATACGAGGGTTTAATGATGCATATGGATCTTGGAAAATCATTTGCATTTTACGGTTGAATTTCTTCAGCTCTGCGCGCGATTTTTTACCATGTACATTTTCACCATCGAATAACACTTCACCAGCAGTTGCATCATATAAACGAATAATCGTTCTTCCAGTTGTTGATTTACCACAACCTGATTCTCCTACAAGACCAAATGTTTCACCGCGGTAAATATCAAATGAAATATCATTAACCGCTTTGACAACACCACCACTCACGTCGAAGTGCTGCTTCACATTTTTTACTTCAATTAATTTCTCGCGTTGTTTAGTCATGTTGTTCACCTGCTTTCATTTGAAGAATGCGTTTTTCAACAACTGCCGGCGGTTTTACTTCTGGAGCTTGCTCGTGAAGTAACCAAGTTGCCGCATAGTGTGTATCACTTACTTTAAATAAAGGTGGGTCCATTTCAAAGTCAATTTTCAATGCCTGCGGGTTACGTGGTGCAAAAGCATCTCCCTTTGGCGGCTTCAATAAATCTGGAGGCGTTCCAGGGATTGCATATAACTCTTCTTCTGAACCATCTAAACTTGGCATAGATGCGATTAAGCCCCAAGTATACGGATGTTTTGGATTGTAGAAAATTTCATCTACAGTTCCGATTTCAACAACTTTACCAGCGTACATAACTGCTACGCGGTCCGCAACGTTCGCCACTACACCTAAGTCATGCGTAATGAAAATGATTGCTGCTTCTGTTTTTTGCTGAATGTCTTTCATAAGTTCTAAAATTTGCGCCTGAATTGTAACGTCTAACGCTGTTGTCGGCTCATCGGCAATCAATAATTTCGGGTTACAAGCTAACGCCATCGCAATAACTACACGCTGTCTCATACCACCTGAGAATTGGTGAGGATATTGTTTTAAGCGAGCTTCTGGATTTGGAATACCTACAAGGTCGATTAATTCTAAAGCAACTTTACGTGCATCTGCTTTACTCATCCCTTGGTGTTTAATAAGGCCTTCCATAATTTGATTTCCAATTGTCATCGTTGGGTTTAATGATGTCATTGGATCTTGGAAAATCATCGCGATATCTTTACCACGAACTTGTTGCATTTCTTTTTCTGTTAATTTCGTTAAGTCACGACCTTCAAATACGATTTCACCATTTTTAATACGTCCAGGAGGATTCGGAATTAATCCCATTAACGCTTTAGAAGTAACTGATTTCCCAGAACCAGATTCTCCTACAATCGCTAATGTTTCTCCTTTTTTCAAATCAAAAGTAACGCCGCGCACAGCTTGTACTTCACCTGCATGTGTATCAAAGGAGACTTGTAAATCTTTTACCTCTAACAATGTTTTCATCTTTGCCTCTCCCCTCTTTTACTTACGCATTTTTGGATCTAACGCGTCGCGTAATCCGTCTGCCATTAAGTTAAACGCTAAAATTAATATACTGATGACAACCGCAGGGATGAACATCATATGCGGATACGTTTGAATTGATTTATAACCGTCATTTACAAGAGAACCAAGTGATGCGAATGGTGGCTGGATACCTAAACCGATGAAGCTTAAGAACGCCTCACCAAACACCGCTGTTGGAATTGTAAACATTGTCATTACGATAATTGGTCCCATTACGTTCGGGATTAAGTGTTTTACAATTAATTGTGTATTTGTTGCACCTAATGTACGAGATGCTAATACGTATTCTTGGTTTTTTAATTTTAGGATTTGTCCACGAACGATACGCGACATCCCTATCCAACCTGTAATTGCCATTGCGAGTGTAATTGACCATATACCAGATCCCATAATGATTACCATTAAAATAACGATGATTAAGTATGGAATACCGTTAATAATCTCCATAATACGTTGCATAATGTTATCTACTCTACCGCCATAGAACGCTGAAATACCTCCATATGCAACCCCAATTACTAAGTCAATCGCTGCTGCTAAAAGAGCGATATATAATGATACACGCGTACCTTCCCATGTTCTTGTCCATAAATCTCGTCCAAGATCATCTGTACCAAACCAGAAATACTCTTTAATATCACGTTTTTCATATTGATCAACACCATATTGATCTGTACCGTCAAATGGTAGCCAATGAACATTTTCAATAACAGGAATTTTCGGTGGTAATTTCGCACGACCTAAGTCTTGCTCTTTATACGAGTGTTTGCTTACCATCGGTCCTAAAATTGCTAGTAATATAATAAGCGTTAATAAAACGAAACCGAACATTGCTCCTTTATGTTGGAACAAACGTCTTCTTACATCTTGCCAAAACGTTAAGCTTGGACGGGCAATGACTTCATTATCCACATTATTTTGATTGGCTTGTTGAAATAAATCTGGAGATAATTTTTGTACATCTTTCATCATTTTTTCCCTCCCGCTAAACGAATTCGAGGATCAATAATTCCGTATAAAATATCGACAATGAAAATAACTAAAATGAAGATTGCACTATAGAAAATTGTAGTTCCCATAATAACTGTATAGTCATTCACTGTAATAGATTTTACGAACTGTTCCCCTAGTCCAGGTACAGCATAAATTTGCTCAATAACTAATGTTCCTGTAATTAAACCTGCAACCATTGGTCCTAAAATTGTTACAACTGGAATTAACGCGTTACGAAGTGCGTGTTTAATAATAATAACGCCTTGGCTAATTCCTTTCGCTTTCGCTGTTAAAATGTAGTCAGCTTGCATAACCTCAATTAACTCCGCACGAGCGAAACGTGCAATTGTTGCGATAACTGCCATCGATAAAGCAATTGTAGGCATTACTGTAAACTCTGGTCCTTTCCAGAATGCTACTGGGAACCATCCAAGTTTTACCCCTACGAAATATTGTAGTAATGCGGCGAATACGAACGATGGTACCGACATCCCGAGTACGGAAATAATTGTCGCCCCATAATCGACCCACGTATTGTTACGAAGCGCCGCAACGATTCCTAAAATTAAACCGATAAATGTACCTAATATAATCGCTTGTAAACCAAGTTGTGCTGATGGTCCAATGCGATCCACAATCATATCTGTTACTGGACGGTTATCATATTGGAATGATACCCCTAAATCACCTTTTGCTAAGTTACCTAAGTAACGTGCATATTGAACTGGTACTGGATCATTTAAGCCATATTTTTCAAGAATGATTTCTTTTTGTGCCGGTGATAGCTTCTCCTGGTTTTTAAGCGGAGAACCCGGAAGTAATTTCATCAAAAAGAAAGTCAGTGTAGTAATTAAAAATAATGTCAAAGCCATGTACACGAAACGTTTTAATACATAACGTCCCATAGTCAAGCACCTCCCCGTTTTTCTCAAAAGCAATAAGATAGTTTAAAATATTCTTACTTTTATTTTTTTAAAATAAGAGCATATGCCCATCATAGGCATATACCCTTATTCATGATGGAAACCATTTTTAGTTTTTGAGTTCAACCCACTTATAGCTAAATTCCCCGCCATATTTATGTTCTAATAGGCCAGTAATTGAACCACGTTGTAAATATGCTTTTCCAGGTTGATATACTGGAGCAATCGCTGCATCTTCAAGCAATTGTTTTTCTGCTTGTAATAATGCATCCCAGCGAGCTTGTACATCAACTTCTGTTTTCGCTTTTTTAATTAAATCATCATACGCTGCATTTGCATAATTTACTTTGTTTTGCGCATTACCTGTCGTATACATTTCAAGGAATGACATTGGATCCATATAATCTGGACTCCATCCCGCATATGACATTGCATAATCTCCACTTGCTTCAAGTTTTAATTTTTGTGCAAATGGCTGCATTTTTGTTGGAACTGTTAAACCTGGTAAGTTCTTTTCGAATTGGCCTTTTAAATACTCTCCGATTTTTTTTGCATCATCAGTATCAAAGTTTAATAGCTCTAACTCTACTTTGTCTACACCAAGTTCTTTTTTACCAGCTTCCCAGTATTTTTGCGCTTCTTTAATATCCTCTTTTATAAGCTTTCCGTTTTCTTCACGGAAGTCTTTTCCATTCGGACCTTTTGCTAAGCCTTTCGGAACAAAACCATATATACCCTCTGAACCATCGTTTAAGATCACTTTTCCGATATTTTCACGTTCAAAGGACATTGCAATTGCTTTTCGGATATTTTTATTTGCTAAAAATTTATTCTTTTCATTTAAGCGAATAAATTGTGTAGATGGTCTCTTAATCGTTTTAAAGTCAGCATCTGATTTGTATTTATCTACAAACTCTGATGTTAAGACTACACGATCAATTGCTTTCGTTTCATATAAATTTATAGCAGTTGAACGATCCTTAACAATATTGAAGTTTATTTCCTCAAGTTTTACTTCTTTATTTTCCCAATACGTTGGATTTTTCTTAAGTTGGAAACTTTGTTCATGTTTCCATTCATTTAATACGAATGGACCATTATAAAGTGTCGTATTGGATTCTAATCCAAATTTTGCTCCTTGTTCTGTTACAAACTTTTCATTCAAAGGATACAATGTTGGATAGACTGTTAAACTTACAAAATAAGGAACAGGGTTATCTAATTCCACTTCAAGTGTATGATCATCAATTGCCTTTACACCAAGTTCTTCAACTGGTAATTCTTTTTTGTTAACTTTCTCCGCATTTTTAACATCAAATAGTATGTAAGCAAACTTGGCACCCGTGTTTGAATCTACAGCTCTTCGCCAAGAATAAACGAAGTCTTTCGCTGTTACAGGTTCACCATTAGACCATTTCGCATCTTCACGTAACTTAAATACATACTTTTTGCCATCCTCTGATTTCTCATAAGATTTAGCGACACCTGGAACAAGTTTATCGTCTTTCCCCAGACGATATAATCCTTCCATTGTGTTATTCATGATGTTAGAAGATGTTGCATCTGTTGATAACGTCGTATCCATAGTTGGGATTTCAGCTGTCTCGGTTAGATTTAAAACTTGCTTGTTTGAGGATTTTTCTTTTGCGCCTGCTTTATTATCCTCTTTTTGGTAACTACAAGCTCCTAACATACTGACAGTCAACGTCGATGCAAGTAATAACGGTATCTTTTTCTTCATGTTGTGTTGCCTCCCCTAATTGCACTTCCTGCACCCTCACTTGTAAAAAAGTAGAATTGAAAGAATAATCTCCAAGTTTCTACAATTTTCATTATACATATAATATAACAATTGTGAATATAGTTTTTTGTTTTTTTGTTAAAATTTTTAATAAAATGTTTATATTTTTATTTTTTTGTAAAGGGATACGTTAACATTGCTACCATCATCTTGAAATCAGACCTTTAATTGCGTATAATTTTCAAAAAATTAATTATAGTACATATTATAGCTTTTATAGTATAATAATTCTAGTAATATTTTGACGGAGGGGAACATTTTGAATAAAGTTTTTTTTCATACTTGTATACTAATTTTCATGGCGATAATCGCTTCTAGTATTGGCGCATTCCTCGTTTCATCGCAGTTTTTGTTGAATTTTGTCAACATCTCGTTTTATATCGCACTATTTTTTATTCTTGTTGGCGGTTTTTTATTCATATTTCAAAATGGATTTTTCAATGTAACAATTTACGCCTTTCAAAGAGTATTTGGTACGAACAAAAAAATTGAGTCCTTAATTGAAGAAGTAGAGGAACCTGTTGATAAGAAAGAACGTATTTATAAAACATATTCATTCAAATGGACGTATCCAATTTGTATTACAGGTATCGTTCTTGGGTTGTTCTCGACCCTCATTAGCTTTACTATTTTGATGTAGTTTGCAAACACTATCCCATATGATATAATAATCAGCAAAACATTTTGTTATAAAACTTTAGTTCTTTCATATTAAAAGAGCTCAAGTAACAATAAATAAATTTATATGTATGCGATGATAAAGAAGAGTACATATTGAGGCAATTTCAGAGAGCTTGTGGCTGGTGTGAACAAGTAATTGTACAGTATGGAATGGGCTTTTGAGCACCAAACCGAACCGAAAGTAGTAGGCTTTGGCGTTATATCCAAACGTTATGATGGATTAGAGAGATTTCACAGTAGTGAAATAATTAGGGTGGTACCGCGGTCCATTCGTCCCTATAGTTTTTTGGGATGAATGGGCTTTTTTGTTTGCCTTCTCTTCCCTATCACGCATTCAAATTTAGGAGGAATTACTTATGTCAGTTATCTTTTCTGGTATTCAGCCGAGTGGAACGATTACACTTGGAAACTATTTAGGAGCTATGAAGCAATTTACAGAGCTTCAAAATGAGCACGACTGTTATTTCTGTATTGTAAACCAACATGCGATTACAGTACCTCAAGATCCCGTACAACTTCGTAAAAACATCCGCAGTCTTGCTGCACTTTATGTAGCATGCGGCATCGATCCTGAAAAAGCTACTTTATTTGTACAGTCAGAAGTACCAGCACACGCTCAACTAGGATGGATTATGCAATCAGTTGCTTACGTTGGAGAATTAGAGCGTATGACGCAATATAAAGATAAAGCATCAGGTAGAGATTCCGTTCCAGCTGGATTACTTACGTATCCACCATTAATGGCTGCTGATATTTTACTTTACAACACTGAAATCGTACCTGTCGGTGATGATCAAAAACAACATATGGAACTAACACGTGACCTAGCAGAGCGTTTCAACAAACGCTTCCGTGAAGTGTTCACTGTTCCTGAAATCCGTATTCCAAAAGTAGGCGCTCGCGTTATGTCATTAACAGAGCCTACGAAGAAAATGAGTAAATCTGATCCGAATCCAAAATCAATGATCAGCATGCTTGATGAACCAAAAACAATTGAAAAGAAAATTAAGAGTGCTGTAACTGATTCTGAAGGTATTGTGAAATTCGATAAAGAAAACAAACCTGGCATCTCTAACTTATTGACAATCTACTCTTCATTCTCTGGAAAAACAGTAGAAGAAATCGAAGCAATGTACGAAGGAAAAGGATACGGCGACTTCAAAGGCGACCTAGCACAAGTAGTCGTAGAAGCAATTCGTCCAATCCAAGACAAATATAACGAACTAATCAGCTCACCAGAACTAGACGAAATTCTAGACAAAGGTGCCGAAAAAGCAAACCGCGTTGCATTCAAACAACTACGCAAAGTAGAAAACGCAATGGGATTAAGTAGAAAACGTAGGTAACTTATAAAGCGGAGGCAGCTCGTTCAGCTCTGACTGGCTAAGGTTCTTTCGCATAGAAGACGCTTTTTGTCTTCTTATGCGGAAGGTTCTTAGACACGAAGAGCTCGCTGCCGGAGCTGGATTTCATATAAAGCGGAGGCGGCTCGTTCAAAATATTCGGTGGCTGAAGCTAAGTTACAACAAATAAAAAAACCGCCAATTGGCGGTTTTTTAATTTACCTTTTGCTCGTTTTCCATTTCCCATAACTTTTCAAAAAATGGCTGTCCTTTTACGAGACGCTCACATAATTGTTCGTGCTTCTCAGACCAACCCGTTTTCGCTTCATCGTACAGTTTAGACCAAATATCTTCAAATTCCATATGTTGAACCATTCCGTATGCTGATGGATCCCACTCTGTGAACCAATAGCGAATCTCTGCTGTGTTTTTCGTTGTATGTAATTGATCTAACGCCATAAATAATAATTGTTTCAGCTGTCTTTCTTTACGAGTTAAGCCATTCATAATGAAAGGTGATGGTGATAAAATATGATGTTCTTTTTCCATTTCTTCTACTTGGAACTCATACTTTTCTGCTTGTACGTTTTCTACCATCTCATATACCATCTGCTCTTGGCGCGGTATAAGTCTACTTTTTCGGATTGGTACATTATAACCAATTGTGTCAATCGCAATAATTCCTTTTCCATCTGTAACTACAAAGCAATACTCTTGCTGCAAACGTTCATGATTTTTACGAATATAAGCCTTATGATGTACGTCTTCCAACATTTTTTGCGGAAGCTCTAACAATTCGTCCTCGATGTAATGATATAATGTGGAATCTACTTTTAATAATGGCACTTGATCTAATAGCTCAATCGTATCATCTTTTCGCCATTCGTAAAAATGACAAACGTTATACCCATTCTCTTCACCTTCAAACCAATTTACCCATACATCATGTAGATATAACATTCACTACCCCTCACTTCACTACTGTTTGTATCAATCATTATGTTCAATTTTTCTAAACTTTATTCCACCTAAGGAAATATATTCTAATTATTATTTTTTCTTCTATTAATACTAAAAAAACAGGAAATAGAGCTCCTGTTTTTTATATATGAAATGTATTCGCTTTATTCAATATTTCTTTCGCATCTATAGATAATAAAGAAAGTGTATCTATAGATGCGGAAGCTACACAATCTTTGACAATATGAAATCCAAGTGCATAGCCAAGCATCTTCGGATAAGAATGAAATCCATTTAATAAAATGTCGTGCTCCCTTGTTCCTCGTTTTATACTTATTCTTTCCTGTACAACGTTTTTCCAATAATAAATAGCCTCATCTTTTGAAAGATACGTCGTCCACGGTGCATTGTTTTTTTCTGAGTACCTTTCTGCTACTGCTTGCTCAGCTAATCCTTCCATAATCATCGTATCAAGTAATGTATACTCTGTTTCTTTCGTATCCATTTGATGCAACCTGCATATGTGGTGATATTCATGTGCCAATAACACTTTTAACTCTTCCACCGAATTCCGTCCACATACGAATAAGAAAATAACGTGACGCATAGATAATCCTGCCCTGCCGTTATACTCTTCTTGTACAGTTCGATTATAGGAATCTGATAATAAAATAAAGACAGGGACATCTGGACCTTTTAACCAATTTTTTAGTTTCTCATACTCTGTACGTAATTCTTTCCAAACTTCCTTTTTCTCTAACTCTTTAATTTCTTGTTCTCCTCGCATAACCGGGCGATACATACCTTTAGAAATTAAAAAGCGATACAACCTTTCTTTTGGAAGCGGAATATACTTCGTAAACTTCTCACAGAGCTTTTCTGGCCGTCCGTAATATAGATGTAACCACTCGGCAGTTTCAACAATCCCCATCTTTATCCCTCCTTTTTCTTATGTATATGCAAAAGGAGAAAAAGGCGTAAAAATAAATAAGGAGTTTTTTCGCAATATATTGCGAAAAAACTCCTTATTTCATCTATTATTTATACGATTTAAATACTAATACTGCGTTATGACCACCGAATCCTAGTGAATTACTTAACACTGCGTTTACTTCTTGATGTCTCGCATTATTCGGTACATAATCTAAATCACACTCTGGATCTGGTGTTTCATAGTTAATTGTTGGAGGAATTACTCCGTCTGTAATTGATTTAATAGAGAAGATCGCTTCAACAGCACCAGCTGCTCCTAATAAGTGACCTGTCATTGATTTCGTTGAACTGATCGCTACTTTATACGCGTGCTCACCGAACGTTTCTTTAATTGCCATCGTTTCATACTTTTCATTCGCATCCGTACTTGTACCGTGCGCATTAATGTAATCAATATCTTCTGGCTGTAGACCTGCATCGGCTAAAGCTTGACGCATTGCACGCACGCCGCCTTCACCGCCAGGAGCCGGCATTGTAATATGGAATGCATCACCAGTTGCACCGTAACCAGCAATTTCCGCATAAATGTGAGCACCACGAGCTAATGCGTGCTCTAATTCTTCAAGAATTAAAATACCTGAACCTTCACCCATTACGAAACCACTACGGTTTTTATCGAATGGACGACAAGCTGTTGCTGGATCTTCATTAAATGTTAATGCTTTCGCTGAGCTAAATCCTGCGAATGCCATACTTGTTAACGGCGCCTCTGCCCCGCCCGTAATCATTGCATCAGCATCACCGCGCTGAATCGCTTTAAATGCATCACCAATTGAGTTTGCACCAGATGCACAAGCCGTTACAGAACAAGTGTTAATTCCTTTTGCTCCTGTTGCGATCGATACTTGACCTGCTGCCATATCTGGAATCATCATCGGTACGAAGAATGGGCTCACGCGGCGCGGGCCTTTCTCAGTAAAAATCTTAAATTGTTCTTCGTATGTTTCCATACCGCCAATACCAGAACCAATCCATACACCAATTCGCGGTCCGTTTTCTTCTGTAATTTCAAGCTTTGCATCTGCAACTGCCATTTTCGCTGCTGCTACTGCATATTGTGTAAAGCGATCCATACGGCGTGCTTCTTTTTTATCAATATATTTCTCGACTTCAAAGTCGTTAATTTCTGCTGCTACTTTTGCTGGAAATAGTTCCGGATCAATTCTTGTAAGTCGTCCGATTCCAGATACACCCTTTTTAATGTTTTCCCACGCTGTTTCAACATCTGTACCGACCGGTGTAACAGCTCCTAGTCCTGTAATTACGACCCTCTTTTTTTCCATACAAAATACACTCCTTTTTTTCTCTCAGTCCTTATTTACCCCAACGAAGAGCGACTGCTCCCCATGTTAATCCGCCGCCAAAACCAACAAGTATAATTAAATCACCATCTTGAATACGTCCGTTTTGCAATTCCTCTACCATTGCAATCGGAATGGAAGAAGCTGATGTATTACCGAACTTCTCAATTGTCATACTCATTTTTTCTTGTGGTAAATTTAATCTCTCTCTTGCAGATTCCATAATACGAATATTCGCTTGATGTGGTACTAAGAAATCCACGTCCTCTTTTGTAAGACCAGCTTTATCCAGCACGCGAAGACAAGATTCACCAAGTTGACGAACAGCAAATTTAAAGACTTCTCTGCCATTCATCATAACATACTCGTCTTGATAAAGATGCTTACCGCCACTTCCATCTGCTCCTAATTCGAAAGATAGAACACCTCTTCCTTCTGAAACAGCCCCCATTACGATAGCACCGGCTCCGTCTCCGAATAGTACTGCTGTATTGCGATCGTTCCAGTCTACAATTTTAGATAGTTTATCACTACCAACTACTAATACATTTTTATAAGTTCCCGTTTGAATAAATTGCTGCGCTGTAATCATTCCGTACATAAAACCAGCACATGCTGCACCTACATCCATTGCAGCTGCATGTTTCGCTCCAATCGCTTCTTGAATGACACAAGCTACCGCTGGAAACGCGCGATCTGGTGTTACTGTCGCCACTAAAATAAGATCGATTTCCTCTCCGCTCACCCCTGCATCTTCAAGTGCTTTTTTAGCAGCCTCTACGGCCATATATGAAGTATCTATTGTATCATCGGCAATGCGTCTTTCTGCAATTCCCGTTCTCGTACGTATCCATTCATCGGATGTATCCATTATTTTCTCTAAATCGTGATTTGTGACTACTTTTTCTGGCACATATCTTCCGATCCCTAAAATGCCCACGTTCACATCGCAGCCCTCCGTTTTATATCAATTATTATGACTTGGTACTAATTTTAAAACATAAATGTATTTTTGTCTAGAATATATTTCGGCAAAAACATAAAGCGAGCGCATTATTCACCTTATTGTTTATGAAAAGAAACAGAAACATACCTTTCCCTGTTTCTTTCGAAATATAAAAAAGCCCGAACCACTTCTATCCACGGTTCGGGCCTCTCTTCCATCTAAAAAGATGCTTTTTATTCTTTTTCTGCTTCCCTTCTAAACTAGAGAGCTCTCCTCACTACTTTTTCTTTATCCTCTTCATATCTCTGGTTTTTCCCCAGGCGAGAATAAAAAAGGCCCTGACCGCTTCTATCCACGGTTCGGGCCTCTCTTCCATCTAAAAAGATGCTTTTTTATTCTTTTTATTCTTTTTCTGCTTTCCCAAGCTCATATGCTTCGTTCATAACTTTCATCAATAACTCTAATACTGGTTGTGCTTTTTCCATATCAAGCGCAATTCCATTATCATCCAAAATGGCCTTTGCTTCTGGTAAATGCTTCATTGCGATTTGTAAAAATTGCATGCTTTTTTCATTCATATTACGTTCTTCCTCTCCATTAAAACTTTCACATACATAGTGTAACACGCTCGCTATCCTTCGTATAACTCTTTATATTTTTTCATATGCGCTAATTGTTTATTTAAACCGTATTCTAACGGCGTGTTTCTTTTTATCGAAATCACCTCTACAGCTGCATCTCTTTCTTCCTCATCCTCTTTATTTACTTTATCCTCTGCACGTAAAAGATTCATACCTTTTTTCCATAATGATTTTTTGCCACTAAGTAAATTGTATATACCGAGATGCCCTTCGTTCATTCCATTTTCCCATAAGTATTCACATACATCTTCAACGTACAGTAGATCCCTTCCGTTTTCCTCACTCGCATAATGGCACTCTTTCTCACCCAGTTCTGATAACATGAGCTGATGATACATCATAAAAGATGGTTGCCATGGCCCATATAATGTAGGAACTCGAAATACACTATATTGTACCTCTCCTTTTTTCAAACCTTCTTCTACTTTCGAAAATAGACGTTTATTTTCGGATTCATCTGCGTTTCCTACTTCAATAGAAGAAATTAGATTTAACTTCACTTTATGTTCTTCACATAGTCTTACAATTCGCTTTAAATACTGTAATATAACTCTTTCATTCCGAAAGCCACTTTGTTGATTTGGTTCATACAAGCAAAAGTAAACTGTATCGAACTTCTCTCCTTCTACTGATCTCCATCCATCCTCATCTCTTATCGAGTAATACGTAAATAACGCATTTCGCCCAATTAACAATAACTTTTCTTCATTAATTTTTGTCATACTCTCGAATTCATCAAAATCAAGACCGTACACTTCTACTTCTTCTGCAATCATTTTATTCACAAGGTGATAACCTACAAACGTAAGTGCACCTATAATTAGCACGCGTTCCATACCACCAACCCTTTCTCCTTGAAACAAATAGCTCCTCATTTATGTATATGGGAGCCTCACAATTCTTCTTCATATTTTTTAAAGAAATCAGTCGTTTGCCTAACCATTTTATATTTCACATCTTGCAGATGGAATAAGACAGAAGTATCACATTGATTGAATTGCCTCATTTTCTCGTATTTACGTAACAACTGTTTTCTTCCTCTTTTTTCTTGTGTTGATACGAAAACTTTAACAGGTACACAAGATGGAAGAAGCGTAAATGATTTCTTATTTATTTTTGATTCTAATTCTGATTCTTTGGAATCATACGCCAAACATAATTCCTTCAAGAGTCTCTTGTAAAAAAACTTATGCTCTTTCTCAAACTCCACATATTCCGGTAAATCTAAACACGGATTTAACATAATGACAGAGCGTATACATTCAGGGTATTTGTTCATCATTTCAAGTGCTACAAGTGCACCCATCCCATCCGCCATAATGTGCATTTTCGCATTCAATGTCTCTTTTCTCAACACAACATCATATAAGCGTTTTGCTAGACGAACAGATTGGTCGTTTCCCCAATGTCTTCCGTATAAATTAGAAGAAAAGACCGTGTAGCCTTCCTCAATAAGGCCATGTAAAAAATAAGATCTACCCGCATGCTGTGTCCATAAACTTGTACCATTCTCAATAAAGTAGTTGTAATCACCAAGAAGCATTACAGAAAATCCGTTTGGCTTCTCCGGTAAATAAATGACACATGGTTCTTTTTCTAAGTAAAAAAAACGTTCCGTAATACTCATTTTTCCCCCGCCTTATTTTCTAAACGTATAAAAGTACTCTTTTATACTGTATGAACGGAATGCAAATTTGCGTTGAAAAATCTACAAATATTTTTCTATATTCTTTTTTCAATTGTGTTACAATAAGGACAGATTGAACGAATAGAGGTGTAAAATATGCGTTTCATTTGGGCATTAATTTGGTCGTTCTTGCTTGTACATATGATGAGCTACGTAATCGGCTCTATGACTGGCGGTACATACGATTTTAACCAAGCGTCTATTTTCTCAGTTGTTCTTGCGGTATTAGTACTAGCAATTTCAGCTGCAATTCCAAACGAGCCAGTAGAACAACACTAAAAAAAGAGTCCGGATTTTATCCGAACTCTTTTTTTATTTCACATGAACGACTAATTCGTTATTTTCTACATCCACAACTACGTGACTGTTATCAGTAATCGTTCCTGCAATTAATTCTCTCGCTAATTTCGTCTCAACTTGACGCTGTACATATCGTTTTAATGGACGAGCTCCGTACATCGGATCAAAGCCAGCTTCTACAACAAATTCTTTCGCTGCGTCTGTTAATTCTACTGTAATATGACGGTCAGCTAAACGACCTTGTAATTCTTTTACAATTTTATCAACAATACCTTTAATTTCATTCGTTGTAAGAGGTTTGAATAAAATAATTTCGTCGACACGGTTTAAAAACTCTGGTCGGAAATGTCCTCTTAATTGTCCCATCACAAGTTCTCTTGATTCCTCTTTAATTGATCCATCTGCTTCTAAACCATCTAATAAATGAGCAGATCCAATATTTGAAGTCATAATAATAACTGTGTTTTTAAAGTCTACTGTACGTCCTTGCGAATCTGTAATGCGTCCGTCATCTAACATTTGTAATAAAATGTTGAATACTTCTGGATGTGCTTTTTCGATTTCGTCTAATAAAATAACGGAATACGGTTTACGTCTTACTGCTTCTGTTAATTGACCGCCCTCTTCATATCCAACATATCCAGGAGGCGCACCAATTAAGCGTGACACAGCGTGTTTCTCCATATACTCAGACATATCGATACGAATCATTTGCTCTTCACTATCGAATAAAGACTGCGCTAAAGTTTTTGCAAGTTCTGTTTTACCAACACCAGTCGGTCCTAAGAAGATGAAGGAACCAATTGGACGGTTCGGGTCTTTAATACCAGCGCGCGCACGAAGAACTGCGTCTGATACTAAGCTTACCGCTTCCTCTTGTCCGATGACACGTTCTGATAAAATTTGCTCTAAGCGTAGTAATTTCTCACGTTCACCTTCAACGAGTTTTGCAACAGGAATACCAGTCCAGCGTGAAACAATATCAGCAATTTCTTCTTCACTTACTTCCTCACGTAATAAACGATTTTCTTGTTTATTATGTGCGCCCATTTCTTCTGCTTCTTTTAACTCTTTTTCAATTGCAGGAATTTTTCCGTGGCGAAGTTCCGCTGCTTTATTTAAATCGTAATTCCCTTCTGCTTCTTCTAATTCGCGGCGCAGACGCTCTAAATGTTCACGTAAGTCACGTACTTTGTGAATATCTTCTTTTTCTTTCTCCCATTTCGCTCTCATACCACTTGCAACTTCTTTTAAATCCGATAATTCACGTTGCAACGTTTTTAGACGTTCTTGGCTACCGAAGTCCTTCTCTTTTCCAAGAGCTGCTTCTTCAATTTCCAGCTGCATAATGCGGCGCGTTACTTCATCTAATTCTGTTGGCATAGAATCAATCTCTGTTCGAATCGTTGCACACGCTTCGTCAACAAGATCAATTGCTTTATCTGGTAAGAAACGATCCGAAATATATCGATCTGATAAAACAGATGCTGCTACAATCGCGCGGTCATGAATATTTACACCGTGATAAATTTCAAAACGCTCTTTTAAACCACGTAAAATGGAAATTGTATCTTCAACAGTTGGTTCTTCTGCTAATACTTGTTGGAAACGTCTTTCTAACGCTGGATCTTTCTCAATATATTTACGATATTCATCGAGCGTCGTCGCTCCGATACAATGCAGTTCACCGCGAGCAAGCATCGGTTTTAACATATTTCCTGCGTCCATCGCACCTTCTGTTTTACCAGCGCCGACGATTGTATGAAGTTCATCAATGAATAATAAAATGCGGCCTTCACTCTTTTTAATTTCATTTAATACAGCTTGCAGACGCTCTTCAAATTCACCACGGAATTTCGCTCCAGCTACAAGCGCACTCATATCTAATGCAAAGATTGTTCTATCTTTTAATCCTTCAGGCACATCCTTCTTCACAATACGCTGTGCTAATCCTTCAACGATCGCTGTTTTACCAACACCTGGCTCACCAATTAAAACCGGGTTGTTTTTCGTTTTACGTGAAAGAATGCGGATTACACGGCGAATTTCACTATCGCGGCCGATAACAGGGTCAATTTTCCCCGCTCTTACTTCCGCCACTAAATCACGGCCATATTTTTCTAACGCTTCATAAGTTGCTTCTGGATTTTGACTAGTCACTCTTTGATTCCCCCGAACTGTCATTAAAGACTGTAATAAGTTATCTTTCGTAATATGAAATCTTGTGAATAATTGATTGATATCGCCTTTTTCTTCAGAAAAAGCAAGCAATACATGCTCGACTGAAATGTAGTCATCTTGCAATTTTTCTGCTTCTTTTCCGGCTCTTACAAGTAGTTGTTGCAGAGCACCTGTTATATATAATTTACCTGCTTCTGCACCGCTTCCCGTTACAGAGGGCTTTTTCTTAATTAAACTTTCAGCACCTTGTTTTAACGCTTCTATATCGACATTCATTTTTTGAAAAATACGTACTGCTAACCCATCTTGCTCTTCTAATAATGTAAACAAGAGATGAACAGTATCTACTTCTTGATGATGATGAGACACCGCTAAAGATTGGGCACTCATAATCGCCTCTTGTGTTTTCGTTGTCATTTGATTTAAGTCCATCTTTACAGTCCTCCAAATGTTTGACTTTCTTTGACCTTTGATTTGATTATACGCCAACTGACTTTTTTATACAATAATTTTGCTTATGTATTTTCAAACTTATTATTGGAAAAAGAAAAAGGGAAAATTCATTATGCTACTTAAAAAATTACGGTAAATGAAATTATAATGTGTAACGACAAAAAGCCGCAATAACGATTGCGGCTTCTGTTACGGTTTTCTTTTATATGTCCACTGGCGATTATGATTCGTGTTATCTGGAAACTTTTCACCAGCAGTTAGTTTTACCATTTGCGGATCTTTTACCATACTTCCCGTTTCACCAATTTCTACGTAAATGCCATCATTCGGCGCTTTTTGTCCAGAACGAAACCTGCGATTTTGTCCCATTTCCATTCTCCTTCCATGACGTCTTTGCCTCATTAGTATATCCATTTTAAAAGAAAGCTTGTCTGTCATGTTTAGGAAACAAGTACTATATTTCATCCTTGTACATATACATGAATGACACAAGCTTAGGAAGGGATTTCTTTCCTATTTGTAGAAAAAAAAGAAACCAACCTACTATAGGCCAGTTTCAAAGGAGAGTCAAACATATACGAGAAGATTACATGTTCATTATAAGCCTCATCATACGAGTAATGTAACCCTTTTCACAATTTGTCCATAATGAAAGAAACATTGTTTGAACTTTCTAAAAAGATGTTGACTTTTCTTGATTTCCAGCGAGAAATAGTAGACACCGCAGCACTTTGCGACGTAAGATGGATATATAGTGAACTTTCCATCTTTGGTGGTCTCACCCAGTCTAACCTCTTATTTCTGCATATTAAAAACGGAAATACAGATAGATACAAAAAAATTATTATAAGAGGTGAAATTATGAACAAACAACATTTAATCGCATTAGACTTAGACGGCACTTTATTAACAGACAACAAAATAATTTCCACTCGCACAAAACATACAATTGCAAAGGCAAAGGAACAAGGACATATCGTTGTTATTTCAACAGGACGTCCATTCCGCGCTAGTTATGATTACTATAAAGAACTTGGTCTAAATACACCAATCGTAAACTTTAATGGCGCATACGTACATCATCCTCTTGATTCAAAGTGGGGCACACATCACTCTCCTCTTGAGCTAGCAACAGCGCAAGAAATTGTCCGAGCTTGCTTTGATTTTGGCGTAAAAAATATATACGCTGAAGTAATGGACGATGTGTACGTTCGTGAAATTGATGAAGATAAAAAACATATTTTCGAATTCGGTTCTCCAAATATTTTTACAGGAGACTTATTAAATATTTTAAACGATCATCCAACTTGCTTATTAATTGACGCACATGACGAGCATTCTACTGCAATTCGTCAACATTTAACTGATATGCATGCTGAAGTAATCGACCATAGAAAATGGGGCGCACCTTGGCCGATTATTGAAATTGTAAAAAGCGGATTAAATAAAGCTGTCGGATTACAAAAAATTTCAAGTCATTACAACATTCCACAAGAGCGAATTATCGCTTTCGGTGACGAGGATAACGACTTTGAAAT
Source organism: Bacillus sp. EB106-04-02-XG92 (assembly GCF_058791995.1). Lineage (NCBI taxonomy): Bacteria > Bacillati > Bacillota > Bacilli > Caryophanales > Bacillaceae > Bacillus > Bacillus sp. EB106-04-02-XG92. The sequence goes on along the minus strand of NZ_JBYTEA010000003.1, from coordinate 200,674 downwards.
GATTGAATTTGCTGGTCACGGCATCGCAATGGGAAATGCTATCCCTGAATTAAAATCACTCGCAAACCATACGACGTTAACGAACGAGGAAGACGGTATTGCACTATATTTAGAAGAGGTTCTTGGATTGTAATCTAAAAATTCCCTGCTTATAGTTTCTCGCCAAACGCTCATACTATCATTAGACGCATAAGTCAGCGCGTCGATTGTTTTCAGCTAAATAAAGGGGGTTTTTCGAATGGGTAAAAAGAACAAATCAAAACGTTTTATCCAACAAGGAGCCGATGCTGTTATGAAGCATGATGCAAGATTCCCGTACAGAGGTACATTAGCTGAGGCAGAAAAAACGAGAAGTAACTCTTCTTTTGGAGGGGTCTAAATGGGGAACTTACTATTCCAACAAGCTAGAGATGCTGTTGCAAATGCCGTATCTTGTTCAAGCGGCGCTGAGCAACAAGATCTCGTATATAGAGCAAAAAACGCGTTGCATTCTGCTTATGCAAACTCTTCAACAGCTGAAAAAGTTCAGCTACGCGAAATGCAAGAGCAGTTGCAAAATATTACGAATTTGCATTAAAAAAGAGGACCGGCTTTGGTCCTCTTTAATCTTTTCGAAACAATCCAAACACCCCAACCGTCTGCAGTACGTTTGTAAATGCCCCTGGGTCCACTTGTTTAATAACCCTCTCTAATTCATATAGCTCGTAACGGGTAATAACAATCATTAACATTTCCTTATTTTCATTCGTATAAGCACCTGTTGCCGGTATAGTTGTAATCCCCCTCACTAAGCGTGAGTGAATCGCCTTTCGTACATCCCCCCCATTCTTCGTAACGATTAAAGCTGTAATCTTCACATGACGCGTATGGATCGCATCGATGATTCGCGTTGACACATACAAAGTTACCAAAGTATACAATGCTTTTTCCCACCCATACACATAGCCAGCAGCGATAATAATCAGTGCATTAAAGAAGAAAAAATACGTACCGACAGGCTTATCTTTAATCTTTGATAAAATCATGGCGATAATATCTAAACCACCTGTAGAAGCCCCCCACTTCAACGCAATACCTACACCTATTGCCGAAATAATCCCTCCAAAAATCGCATTTAATATGATGTCATTCGAAACTGCTCTAACCGGGATAATTTCTAGAAACAAAGTCATAAATATAACGCAAAGAAAACTAAAGAAAGTAAAGGCCTTTCCAACCTTTTTCCATGCTAAAATAACGACAGGAATATTAAATAAGCTAAACAATACCCCTGTTGATATATGAATGGATAAAAAGTCCCCTAATATTTGTGATAACAATTGAGATAATCCAGCAAATCCACTCGCATATACTTTCGCTGGCGTTAAAAATAAATTCATTCCAATCGCATTTAACAAACCTGCAACAATTACAACGATTAACTTCTTTATAAGTTCGGCATAATTCAACTTCAAATCCATTTCTAATCCACCCTTATTATTCATGAATGCACTGCTATACATAGTCTTTACGAAAAAGGAAATGATAAACGTACAACGTTTAGAAATGGAGTTGATACATATGCCACATACGAGTGACAACGATAAAAAAGCACGCGATAATAATGCAAAACGCGCACAAAAAAATGAGCAAGAACAAAAAAATATTCAGCAAGGTAAGCGTGCCTATTCTAAAAAGACCGATCACCTTTGATTCCATCGTACATCAACAATATTGTTGATGTACTTTTTTTACATTTCACAGGAAAAAACATTAAAAATTCACTTCATGTTCACTTCTATATTCTACAATAGCGATAACATATTCGGATGAGGTGTTGGCATGAGAGGAAAACACATTTTCATTATTACTGCACTACTAAGTATATTAATGCTATCTGCTTGTGGACAAAAAAACGACTCAGACACAGTCGCTACAGCAACAGACTCAACCATTACGAAGGGCGACTTCGAAAAACAGTTGAAAGATCGTTACGGAAAAGACATGCTATACGAAATGATGGCGCAAGACGTTATTACAAAAAAATATAAAGTATCTGACGATGATGTAGATAAAGAAGTAGAAAAAGCGAAAAATCAATACGGAGACCAATTTAAAAACGTATTGAAAAACAACGGTTTAAAAGATGAGGCTGATTTCAAAAATCAAATTAAGTTCAGACTTGCTATGAATGAAGCAATTAAGAAAAGCATTACAGAAAAAGACGTGAAAGATCACTATAAACCAGAAATTAAAGCGAGCCATATTTTAGTAAGCGATGAAAACGAAGCGAAAGAAATAAAGAAAAAATTAGATGCTGGTGCTTCATTTGAAGAATTAGCAAAGCAAGAATCACAAGATTTACTATCAAAAGAAAAAGGCGGAGACCTTGGATACTTCAATTCAGGCAAAATGGCACCTGAATTTGAAACAGCTGCCTACAAACTAAAGGTCGGACAAATTAGCAATCCTGTTACATCACCAAACGGTTATCACATTATTAAATTAACTGATAAAAAAGAGTTAAAACCTTATGATGAAGTGAAAGACTCTATTCGCAAACACTTAGAAGAAGAGCGTCTCGCTGACCCTATATTCAGCAAAAAGCTATTACAAAAAGAATTAAAAAAGGCAAATATTAAAATAAACGATAGTGACTTGGAAGATACGTTTAGTCTTGTACATGAGCAAGGGAATTAAAAAAGCACCACCTTATATTTGAAAAATATAAGGTGGTGCTTTTTATTTCCTTTACTTCTTAAAGTACGTCCAACCTTCTTCTTGGTAAACCTTCTCTTCTTTCATCAACTTACCAAGCGCACGCTTAAACGCAGCTTTACTCATATTGAAACGTTCTTTAATGTCTTCTGGGTAACTCTTATCCCAAAACGGCATTGCTCCGCCTCGTTCTTCCATATATGCATAAATTACTGCAGCATCATCTTCCATTCCCTCTTCTTTACGAGGAAGAAGTGAAATGTTAATTGTACCGTCATCTTTCACGTCAATAATACGACCAGTTACACGTTCACCAATGCGGACTTGTTCTTTTCTTTCCGTATGGTGTAAGAAAGCACGGAAATGCTCATCAGTTAGTATAAATGAACCAACTTGAAGTGAACGATACACACGTCCATTTACGTTTTTATTACGCATAGATGGCGTCGCATCTACGATAATTTCTTGCATATCACTGTCTCTTGCCGGAAGAGCGATAAGGCGATCACGATTCGTTAATTTTAGCGTACAATATAATTCGTCTCCAACTTCTGGCCATACTGGCATATAAATTGGGAACTCATCAGCCGGGATTAGTATATCTTTTGATACACCAATATCAACAAACACACCTAAACTAGGAATAACTTCTACAACCTTTACCCAGTTCCAATCATACGTTGTAATAATTGGCTCTTTCATTGTTGCTGAAATACGATTTTGATGATCAAGGTATAAGAATACATCAATCGTATCGCCTTCTTCAATTTCTCCAGCTACTTCGTTTTTATGTAGGAAAATTTCTTCTTCTTCATTCCCAACCATATATCCGATTTCCGTTTCGCGTAAAACAGTTACCTGTTCAATCGATCCTATTTGTAAATACATATTTTTTAATTCCCTTCTCTATATATAAAGTGAAACTTTAATCAGTGGGGGTTTTGTTCCTTCCCACTGATTATTAGTTGAACCAATCGGGCTTTTACGGGCAGTTGATCTCCCGCCTCCCTTCTTTGCTACAGTCGAATTTTTAGGTGGGAGTCTTACTGCCCGTTAATGCGGGGTAAAATTAACTTTTTTATCTTTTTATCATTCCAAACAAAAGTTAATTATAACACGATTTTTCCTTTATTTGTCCAACTGCCCAAAATTCACTATAATAAAATGAGGTTACATGAATATAAGTATGAAAACACTTAAGTCTAGACTCGTTTTCAGCTATACTTTAGTATGTACAGTACATAAAAAGATTAGAAATTTATTTGGAGGTGCTAACTATGGCAAAAGATAGTTCTTTTGACATCGTTTCGAAAGTAGAATTACCTGAAGTAACAAACGCAATTAATATCGCATTAAAGGAAATCCAAAACCGATATGACTTTAAAGGAAGTAAAAGTGATATTAAATTAGAAAAAGAAGTACTTGTTTTAACTTCTGACGACGAGTTCAAATTAGAACAAGTAAAAGACGTTCTAATTTCTAAACTTGTAAAACGTAACGTTCCAATTAAGAACTTAGATTACGGAAAAGTTGAAGCTGCAACTGGTAACACTGTTCGCCAACGCGCAACACTTCAACAAGGTATCGATAAAGATAACGCGAAAAAAATTAACAACATCATTAAAGAAATGAAATTAAAAGTAAAAACACAAGTACAAGATGACCAAGTACGTGTTACAGCGAAAAGCCGTGATGACTTACAAGCAGTTATCGCTGCAGTTCGCAGTGCTGATTTACCGATTGACGTACAATTCATTAATTACCGCTAAAAAGAAAAACATCCTCTCTGCAGAGGATGTTTTTCTTTTTAACGGTAGGGAAACTCACAATCGGATAGTTTGCATAAAGTGAAACTTTAATCAGTGGGGTTTTCTTCATCCCCACTGATTATTAGCCCTCACCAATCGGACTTTTATGAGCAGTAAGACCCCCACCTAACTTCTTTGCTTTCGCTGAATTTTGAGGTGGGGGGATAAATCAAGGAAGCCCTTTTGAAAATCGGTGCAATCCCCCCTCCCGGCTCAAATGTAACAAATTATGAGTATAAGAATATTTTCCACCCTTTCATGTAATGTACAATGAGTAAGGAATTTGTTTTATGAAAAATATTCATTAAAAAAGAGTTAGAAGTGGTTATTTGAAAAAATTAATACTATGGTTTTTATTAACTACATTCTGTCTACATATTGCAGGATGTTCTAATAATATGACTACACTCAAGGATAAATCTAAAACTTCAACACCAGCGAAGTGCAAACACATCAACAAAGCTTGGTATAAGAAACATATGTAATGCGATAATCGCATCAACTTAATTTTAATACTATATAGACGGAAATATAAATTATTAACAAGGATACAAACTTCAAAAACGATTTTAGAATCAAGTTTATAGAAAATAATAAGATGTTTATAAGCGTAAAACCTACGGGCATTTTCCCTGTAGGTTTTGTTCTATGTATAAGGAATTTTTAAGCATTTATAGATGTTTTTTTAAATATTTTTCTTTAATCCTTTTTATATAATGCTCTTTTTCTGTTAGTTCAAATATAAATAATGCTTTTTTCATGTTATCAACAACATCTTCTTCATTATGTTCTTTAATCCTTAATAAATTCCAGCCCTTTAAATAGTATAGTTCACCTAATAGGTATAACGTGTTTAGATTAATAGCTAATTTGATGCCCTTATCAAGGTATTTCATTGCCTCTTCATGTTGATATGCCTGACCTAAACAGTTCGCTAAATTAAAAATGATTTTTAATTTAATTTCTCTATCTCTAGGAAAATCTAACTTATTAAAGTTAGTTAAACATTTTCTTAATATATCAATACTTTTTTCATATTCTTTATTTTCCGCATAAAATATGGACATTGTCTGCATAATATCTATTTCTCTTTCAGATAAAAAATCAGCATTGGTTAACGTTAGTTTTAATGCATTGTTTAAAAGATCTAGAGCCGTTTTTGTTGATCTATTCACCATAAATATAGCAATTGCTTCATGCCATAGTAGAAATTGTTTATCTTCTTTTGTCTGGAAAGCATTTTCATCTTTTTCTTTTTTTACTATCTCATAAAGTTCTGTATATTGTTTTTGCTTTATGCAATCTCTTATTACACATTTTACATTTTCTACATATTTCAATCTTTTATTTTGAGTTAGTGCAAATATATTATTCGGATCAATACCAAGTCTTTCAGATAGTTGATATAACAATATACTCGATGGAAAAATCATACCTTTTTCTATTTTGCTAATTTGACTTTGTGAACATATTCCATGACACAATTCAGATTGTGATATATTCTTTTTCACTCTAAGTTCTTTAATGGTAATACCCAAATCGTAAAATTCCATTTTTCCTCCTCAAATGTGTAACCCTTAATGAGTATAAGACTATTTTTCATCCTTTAATGTAATGTAAAATTCGTATAGTTGCAATTATTGTTTGCTCTTACAGACTTTTTACTTCTTTGCTCAGCTGCATTTCGAGGTGAGAGTCTTACTTCATAGAAAAACAGACTAGGGAGAAAGTTTTCTCCTTAGCCTGTCCCACCGAGATTTCGCATTTATTAAGAGCAACACCGTATTGCTTTATCAAATGATTTTTTAGGAATGTATACTTTATCATTTTCGATTTTGTATTTTATATCGTTTCTCTTCAGAACTGCCGTATCAACAGAATGAACACTATCTCCCCACCGAACAAATTCCCCATCATCACGGTTGTCCCAAAAATAAAAACTTACGAATACGATAAAAGCACATAAGCATAGAGCGAACCACTTCTTTTTCCGCAAATACCTCACCACCTTAAACTAAAGAAAAACTACTAAAAAACGCTACTCATTTCCGCCTCTTTTTAACCGCAAGTAAAAACGCAATAAACAATACGTTCACACCAACAATTAAAGAGATAAATAGCCAATTCACACCTGTTTCCCCGTTAACTTTATACACATTTGATTCTTCACGCTTTAAAACAAGATAAAAATTTCCGTTTTCTTCTCTTATAATTTCATCCTCTAACAATCCTCGTAACTCTTGTTTTTCGCCAATTGCACTTACAGGTAAAGCAACTTTTTGTGTTTCTTTCGTATTATTAATCGCTACTACTGTCACTTCATCTTTATACTTTCTCTTTAGTACACTCATTCCATCTTTATCGTATAGAAGCTCAAACGTACCTCTACGTAGAGATGGTCTCGATTGTCTAAGCTCACCGAGTTTCGTTATGTGCTGCATAAACTTTTCATCTGATTTGAAATCCATTAATCGTCTATTATCCGGAGTATCCCCTCCATCTAATGCAATTTCAGTTCCGTAATAAAAATTCGGAATACCTGGTGTTGTTAATAAATATGTAAGGGCTAGTTTCAAGCGAGATGGCGGATAATTCATATTCTCTTTTGCAATACGAGCAAATCTTTTCGTATCTTGATTATCTAAAAATGTAGTGGATTCCCTTTCTTTTTTACTCACATCATATAAAGGTTTCACCGATACGTCCGCTTTAGAAAACGCTCCTACCATTTTTTCGTTGTATTCACTATCTTCTTTTGCCATAATACGAAAATCTTTCTTTATCGCTTGCATATCTTTTTGCACGTCATCCCAGAAAGAACGCGACTTTTTTTCACTATGTATTACATAACTTGCATCTAAATCGACTTCTTTGATCCACCATTTCATCGCGTCGATGACTTGTTGTTCGTTCTCTCCAGGCGGAAATTGAAGTACAATTTTCATTCCTTTTGCGTGAGCAGCTTGTACAAGTTCTTTCACATCATTTTCTGTTCCAAAATGTTCATTTACCTTTCGAAAATTGTACACGTCTAATCCATCGTACTTTCCACTTTCAAAAAGCGGTGAAAGCATAACAGTGGTAAATCCCATTTCTTTTATGTAATCCAGTCTTTTTATAATCCCTCTTATATCTCCGCCTTGATACCCTTCTAAATTACCAACTTCTAACTGTTTGTCATTTTTCGGTTCTCCATTATTAAAGCGATCAATCATAATGGAATATATAACTTCGTCTCGCCACTCTCTTTTTTCATCTGCAAACGTATGTATTGGTACAAATAAAACGACAGCTAAACAAAAATAAATGAACAGTTTCCTAGTATGTATTTTCCCCACACGCATCCCCCATGTTTTTTAATTGTAAGAATATTATACCAATTATCCGAACGAATCGCATACGTTGATTTCATTCTTCTCAAATTATCTCATGTTAGTTTTTCTAACACGAACCAAAAAGTTTTCTGAATTTTTAGTTGATTTTTCTTTTTATTTCGAATATGATATGAAACATAACAAATTAATGTTATATTTTCTAACATTATAGGAGGAGAGAGAATGAATACGGGAGATACTGTTTTTATGTTTGTATCAACAGTAATGGTCATGTTAATGACACCAGGCTTGGCACTTTTCTATGGGGGCATGGTTCGCAGTAAAAACGTACTTAGTACGACAATGCATAGTTATAGCGCAATGGCTATCGTTTCGATTCAATGGATTGTAATTGGTTATTCTTTATCATTTGGACCCGATTGGCACGGACTTATCGGCACACTCGATTGGTTCGGTTTAAACGAAGTTACCTACGCACCAAATCCAGACTACTCATCTACTATTCCTCACAATTTATTTATGATGTTCCAGCTTATGTTTGCTATTTTAACTCCCGCTTTAATTTCAGGTGCATTCGCCGAAAGAATGCGATTTTCAGCTTTCCTTATTTTCATCCTTCTATGGACAACAATCGTTTACAATCCTGTCGCTCATTGGGTATGGGGCGTTGGCGGGTGGCTAAGAGAGCTTGGCGCGTTAGACTTCGCTGGTGGTAATGTCGTTCATATTACATCTGGCGTCGCCGGCCTTGTATTAGCTATTTTCCTAGGGAAACGAAAAAACATAAACGGTTCTTCTCCTCACCATTTACCATTTACGATGTTAGGCGCAGGTTTACTATGGTTCGGCTGGTTCGGTTTTAACGTCGGTAGCGCATTATCTTTAAATGATGTAGCTTTAACTGCATTTATTAACACAAATATAGCCGCTGCTGCCTCCGCATTAACTTGGATGCTGTCAGAATGGTTCTTTCAATCAAAACCGACTGCGATGGGAGCTGCTTGTGGAGTCGTTTCCGGTTTAGTCGCTATTACACCAGCTTGTGGGTTCGTTACACCTTTCTCAGCTCTTCTTATCGGAGCGATCGGCGGCGTATTATGCTTCGGAGCGGTCTTTTTCTTAAAAACAAAATTCGGATACGACGACACACTCGATGCATTCGGATGCCACGGCATCGGCGGAACTTGGGGCGGCATTGCGACAGGACTATTTGCAACTACTACTGTAAACAGCGATGGTGCGAACGGATTATTTTACGGAAACGCCGCTTTACTGTTCAAACAACTTGTAGCAATCGGCGCAACATATACATTCACGATCATCATGACGTATGCTATTATTAAAGCGATTAACTTCTTCCTCCCCGTTCGGGTAGATGAACATGAAGAACATATGGGCCTTGATATTTCGATGCATGGGGAGAAAGCTTATGAATATACGGAGCGAGTGAACTAAAAAAAGAGATGCAATCTATCGGTAATAGATTGCATCTCTTTTTAGTTTAGTTGTTGCCTAGGTATACCACACTGGTATTCCGGCGAATATATCAGCGATTATTTCGATATATCGACGTTTCGACACGATATATCTATTTACTAACAAATTCCGACATAACGAAACTGAAGAATACCCCGGCGTAACTTTACAAAAAAAGACGACCGTTTCACAGTCGCCTTTTCCTATTTATTTCGGAGCATTTCCCACATATTGCGTAATATCAACATTTAACGCTTGTGCTAAACGCATTCCATATTCTTGATCTGCACGGAAGAAGTTACAAACAGCTAATAATTTCGTGCGTTCATTTACGTCTTTTAAGTCATTTGTTAAGTTTGCAATTAAGTTGTCTTGCTCTTCTTTAGAGAATGAACGGTAACGCTCACCCGCTTGTTTGAAGTCATTTGGTTTGTCAATTTTTTCACGAGACACGTAGCCTTCTACTTTCATAGTTGAATCGCGGTAAGCTGGGTCTTCAACTGGATTTTCAGCATGACGGCTCGGTTCGTAGTTGATTGTAGATGGGTTTTGATTGATTTGCATTGCCCCATCACGTTGTTGGTTATGAACAGCTGCGTATGGGCAGTTTACAGGAATTTGTAAGTAGTTTGCACCAAGACGGTAACGCTGTGTATCTGGGTAAGAGAATAAACGACCTTGTAATAATTTATCTTCAGATGGTTCAATACCATTTACAGTTGCACTTGGAGAGAACGCCACTTGTTCTACTTCTGCAAAGAAGTTTTTCGGATTACGATTTAACGTCATTGTTCCTACTTCAATTAACGGGAAGCGATCTTCTGGCCATACTTTTGTTGGGTCTAATGGATCGAAATCTAAAGAATCCGTTTCTTCTAGTTGCATCACTTGTACGTGTAAATCCCACTTCGGATAATTTCCTTTTTCGATTGCATCGAACAAGTCACGAGTTGCATGGTTGAAGTCTTTTCCTTGTACTTCTTGCACTTCTTTTGCATTTAAGTTACGTACACCTTGCTGTGGTTTCCAGTGATATTTAATGTAGACGATTTTTCCTTCTGCATTAATCCATTTAAATGAATGGACACCGAAACCTTCCATTTCGCGATAGCTTGCTGGTGTACCGTAATCAGAAAACACCCATGTCATCATATGTGTAGATTCTGGACTTAACGTCATGAAATCCCAGTAACGATCTGGCGTTTGAATATTTGTATCAGGTGCTGGTTTTAAAGAATGCACCATATCAGGGAATTTAATTGCATCACGAATGAAGAAGACTGGTAAATGGTTACCTACGATATCGTAATTTCCTTCTTCTGTATAAAATTTAACAGCGAACCCACGTGGGTCACGAGCTGTTTCTGGAGAACCTTGACCATGAATAACCGTTGAGAAACGAACAAATACAGGCGTTTCAGTTCCTTCATTTTGTAAAAATGCTGCTTTCGTATATTGCTTCATGCTGTTTTTCGTTACGAATACACCGTGAGCACCTGCACCACGTGCATGCACAACACGCTCCGGAATACGTTCACGATCAAAGTGCGCGAGTTTTTCTACTAAATGATAGTCTTCTAATAATACCGGTCCACGGCGACCAGCTGTACGAGAATTTTGGTTGTCTCCAACTGGAGCACCTTGGTTTGTTGTTAAGCGATTATTTGGATTCATCTAGGGGGATCCTCCTCTTTCTTTCATAGTAATTATTATTTATTTAAAATTATTATAAACTAATTATTATTCAAAACTGAGTTCTTGTCAACTATTTCCTTCATTTTTTTGGAAACAATTTCAGCTAAGCAATCGATAAATACAGATTGTGAATTTGGCATATTTGGTCTAAAATATGCGGCATTTAATTCATCAGTTACAACTTTACACTCATAATCGTTGTCATATAAAACTTCTAAATGCTCTGCTACAAACCCAACTGGGCAATATACGAAAGATACATATCCATGCTCTTCAAATAAATCTCTCGTTAAATCTTGCACATCCGGTCCAATCCATGGATCAGGCGTATTTCCAGCGCTTTGCCAACCAATTGTATAGTTTTGAATATCGGCAGCCTCCGCAATTAAATCTGCTGTATGCTGCAATTGCTCCACATAAGGGTCCCCTGCCGCAATAATTTTCTCTGGCAAACTATGCGCTGAAAAAATTACGACTGCTTTCTCTTTATCTTCAATCTTTGTAAATGTTTCTTTTATTTGATCTGCCCAATAGGAAATAAATTTCGGTTCATCGTACCATTGTTCAATCGGTTCAATAACAGGACCACCGATTTCTTTTGAAAGACGAATCGCACGGTCATTATACGCTTTAATGCTAAATGTAGAATAGTGCGGCGCTAATACGATACTAATCGCCTGCTCAATTCCATCGCGCTTCATCCCTTCTACTGCATCTTCTATAAATGGAGCAATATGTTTTAAGCCTAAGTAACAAGTAAATTCATACTCTGTAAATATATTATTCATAGAATCTGTTAATTTATGCGCTTGCTCTTTCGTAATTTTTGCAAGTGGTGAAATTCCGCCAATCGCTTTATAGCGCCCGATTAAGTCTCGGAGTGCTTCTTCGGAAGGTTTACGACCGTGGCGAATATGTGTGTAGTACGCTTCTACATCATCTAATGATTCTGGCGTTCCATACGCCATTACGAGCAAACCTATTTTTTTCTTTGTCATCTATATAACACCTCAATTTTATAAATGAGAATCTTTTTCAAGAACATTTGTTTCCAATTATAACAACTAATAATAAGTACGTCAAAATAATTATTCTAAATAAACATTTTTTCTAATATGATTTTGAATTTTATTTGACAATTTATTTAATAAAAAGCGACTTACATAAAAGTAAGTCGCTTTTCTTCTATTCTTTAATATTTACCCCGTATTCTTTAAACCAAACATGAATCTGCGCTAAATGGGCTAAAAGTTGAGGGCCCGTCATTAATTGACCGAACCAAGGTGATTGAAATGCACTGCCGCCTGACTCAATTAATCCGCCCAGCTGCTCTTTATCAAATAGTTCGTGTAAAATTGATCCTTTATCCGTTAATAAATCTTGTAGCCATACTGTGACTGCTTTCGTATAGTGCGGATTATGCGTTTTCGGATACGGACTCTTCTTTCTATATAAGATGTCATTTGGAAGTAATCCTTCTAACGCTTTACGCAATAGACCTTTTTCGCGGTTTTTATACATTTTCATTTCCCAAGGAATATTCCACGCATATTCGACAAGTCGGTGATCTGCAAACGGAACGCGTACTTCTAAGCTTGCGCCCATGCTCATACGGTCTTTTCTGTCTAATAATGTTGTCATAAACCATACCATATTCAAGTAAAATAGTTGTCGTCTCTTTGCTTCAATTGGGCTTTCTCCCTCTAAAACAGGAACTTCTTGAATGGATTCTTCATAGCGCTGTTGTACATATTGTTGTAGGTTTAATTTATTTCTCCATTCTTTCTTTAGCAGTTGTTCACGTGCTTCTGTAGAGCGCATCCACGGAAACGCACTCGATTGTAAATCGTCTTCTCTATAAAACCACGGATAACCACCAAATATTTCATCTGCACATTCCCCAGATAAACCGACGACAAAATCTTGTTTAATTTCACGGCAAAACCATAATAATGACGAATCGATATCTGCCATACCAGGCAAATCACGAACGAGTACAGCTTCCGTTAAATACTGTGCTAATTGTTCATTTGAAATGACGCAGCGATGATGAATCGTTTCAAACGTCTCCGTCATCAAATGAATAAATGGTGCATCTGAATTTGGCTGGAACGCATTCGCTTTAAAGTATTTGTCATTATCTTCATAATCGACAGAGTATGTGTGTAATTGCCCTTTTCCTGACCGTGCGTATTCTTTCGCAGCAATTGCTGTAATTGCGCTCGAATCTACACCACCTGATAGAAAAGTGCATAGTGGTACATCAGAAACGAGCTGCCTTGTAATCGCATCTTGTAATAAAAAGCGCGTTTTCTCTACTGTTTCTTCAAAAGAGTCTTCATGCTTTTTACTTTCCACATTCCAATATCTCCATATACATAAACCGTTCTTTGAAAATGTCATCGCATGACCTGGACGTAATTCTTTTATACCAGCATAAATACCGTGACCAGGCGTTCTAGATGGCCCAAGACCAAATATTTCGGATAATCCTTCTAACGTTACTTCCGCCTTCACATCAGGATGAGCCAATATCGCTTTTAACTCTGAACCAAATAGTAACCGCCCACTATCATATTTAAAAAATAGCGGTTTTACACCTAATCGATCCCGCGCAATAAATACTTGTTCTTTCTGTTCATCCCATACAGCAAACGCATATATACCGTTTAAATGATCGACACATTCTTCTTTCCATTCCATATACGACGCTAATAGTACTTCCGTATCAGAATGACCTTTGAACGTATATCCTCTTCTTAATAGTTCCTTTCGAATATCTTCCGTATTATACAGTTCACCGTTATAGCAAATTGCATAATTCGTTTCATCTTTTAAACAAGTCATCGGTTGTTTCCCACCCTCAGGATCAACAACGATTAACCGTTTGTGCCCAAATGCAACATTGCCTTTAATCCAAACTTTATTATCATCTGGGCCACGCTTCGCTAACGTCTCAGCCATCTTCGTAATGACGTCTCGCTCTCCTTCTAATGAGCGTTTATAATCCACCCATCCTGTAATCCCGCACATATAAATCATCCTTCCATCTTATTTCTTTTCTCGAACGTGCAGTAATCCCCACCCTAAGGGATGCGGATTAAAAAATGAAAAACTTAACGATAACCTACTATCCACATACGGAATAGCATTTTCACTCAGTAAAACGTGTTTTATTGTATGCCCACCTATGTCTAGATGTGTCTAGTTATAAAGAATGCGCGAACTGTCTATAACAGAAATAACTACTTTTCATAAAGGAGAAATCGTGTATGATACAACGTAACCATATTTTATATAACCAGCCTCGTGCTCATACGGTCGGTAATGTAGAATATATAAACAATGAATGGGTATTCTTTGATGATGAAAATGATGAAGCATTTTTATTAGAAGATATTGCCGAAGATGGCTTTGAGATTTTATATAACAACAACTGGCTACCAGCTCGTTTCTATGAACAAGATGTATTACAAATCGCCAATGAACAGCACCACCTGCAAAACGGTGAGATGATACGCATTCGAAAAAAATTACTGCTTAGCTATACGGAATGGCTTGAAGAGTTACCTGACTCCGTCTTTACGTTATTAACGGAATCATTGCAATCACTTCATTACTCTTTATATGATTGCATGTATTGTCATAATTATTTATCTTTCTTACCGAAAGAGGAAGCATGCGAAGGAGTAAATATTCTTTTATTTGATAACGAGGAGATGATTTGTACATTGCAGCACCATTTTGTTCGTCATGCTGCGTCAAATAAAAATATGTTTCGTTTTACGAAAGTAAACGGAGAAGAGTTGCATATCGATGCGACATAAAAATAAAAACCACCTTATTTCCCAAGTCTTTGAGATTATAAGGTGGTTTTGTTTTTATTTGAATACGTACCAGCCAATTGGTAATTTTAGTCCTAAGTATAATACCGCTACTAGCGCAACAATAAATAAGCCCCAAACCGCCCCTGTTGGTTTGTTTTTGCTCATTTTTACAAGAACCATTTCCATTCCGCCGATAACTAAAATGCCGGCTAACATTTTCAGGCCGTACCACATGTGCACGCTACCTGTTGCTGTTTTCATAATACTCATGTACAACATGAAGCCTGACACAATAATTAAGATATACATTAGGCGAAGACCCATATGTACACCTTTACCTTTTCTTCCTGCTGAATAAAGTGAATACGCAACGAAGAATAAAATTAAACCTAACGCCCATGCTGTAATATGCATATGTACCATCGTATCCCTTACCTCCTCTTTTCACACTTTTTCACTCTATATGATAACATGTTCATTTATTTTCAGGAAATGTTTCGCTTTTTTACATTTAAATGATATAATATTTAGAGTATTTACAAACTTCTTGTAATAACAAAAGGGGGAACAATCATGATTCAAACTAAGGATATTATCGAACTTACAGACACATATGGAGCAAATAACTATCACCCACTTCCGATCGTTATTTCTAAAGCAGAAGGCGTTTGGGTAGAAGATCCTGAAGGAAACCGCTATATGGACTTATTAAGTGCATATTCTGCAGTAAACCAAGGTCATCGTCACCCAAAAATTATTAACGCTTTAATTGACCAAGCTAATCGTGTTACGTTAACTTCTCGTGCTTTCCATAGCGATCAATTAGGTCCTTGGTACGAAAAAGTTGCGAAACTAACTAATAAAGAAATGGTACTTCCAATGAACACAGGTGCAGAGGCTGTTGAGACTGCAATTAAAACAGCTCGCCGCTGGGCTTATGATGTGAAGAACGTAGAAGCAAACCGTGCTGAAATTATCGTTTGTGAAGATAACTTCCACGGACGTACGATGGGTGCTGTTTCTATGTCTTCAAACGAAGAGTACAAACGTGGATTCGGCCCAATGCTTCCTGGCATTATCGTAATTCCTTACGGTGATTTAGAAGCGTTAAAAGCCGCAATTACACCAAATACAGCTGCATTCATTTTAGAGCCAATCCAAGGTGAAGCAGGAATTAACATTCCACCAGCTGGTTACTTAAAAGAAGCTCTTGAAGTATGTAAAAAAGAAAACGTTTTATTTGTAGCGGATGAAATCCAAACTGGTTTAGGTCGTACTGGTAAAGTATTTGCTTGTGACTGGGACGGTGTAACTCCTGACATGTACATACTTGGTAAAGCGCTTGGTGGCGGCGTATTCCCAATCTCTTGTGTAGCAGCAAACCGCGACATTTTAGGCGTATTCGAGCCAGGTTCTCACGGTTCTACATTCGGTGGTAACCCACTTGCATGTGCTGTTTCTATCGCAGCTCTTGAAGTGTTAGAAGAAGAAAAATTAACAGAGCGTTCTCTTCAATTAGGAGAAAAATTAGTTGGGCAATTAAAAGAGATTGATAACCCAATGATCACTGAAGTTCGCGGTAAAGGCTTATTCATCGGTATCGAATTAAACGAGCCAGCTCGTCCTTACTGTGAACAACTAAAAGCAGCTGGTCTATTATGTAAAGAAACACACGAAAACGTAATTCGTATCGCACCACCTCTAGTAATCTCTGAAGAAGACTTAGAGTGGGCGTTCCAAAAAATTAAAGCTGTATTATCTTAATAATAGAGAGGTTGTCCTACATGTTGGGACAACCTCTTTCTTTTTATATTGATTTATACTAAAATTAAATTGTAATTTTCTGTATTTTAAAATCATAAAAGAGGTGCGATATGTTATTAAGATACGGCAAACATATTAACTATTTAGCTACATCTTTTCTTTTAGTTACATTCTTTGGCTTCCTACTTTCCGTAACATTGCTTAGTCACTACTCAACTCCCACTACATTCACACTACTGAAAGTATCATTTTGGACTACTGTTATTCTTACTATCATTGGTTTTAGACGAGAAAAAAGCGCACTTACGGTTATACTATTTGGCATTTGTACACTTGCAGTCATTGGTCTTTACACTTTTTCCGTTATCGATTACCTCTATCATCCAAGACCATAGAAAAGAGCTATCTTTTCACGAGATAGCTCTTTTTTCATTTCACTACATTTCGCAAAGTACCAATTCCTTCTACTGTGATGACCACTTCATCACCAGCATGCAAAAATTTCGGTGGTGTGAAACCTTTTCCGACACCAGCCGGCGTTCCTGTTGCGATAATATCACCTGGCTCTAACGTCATTCCTTTACTTATCGTTGAAATGATTTCTTCTATTGAAAAAATCATTTTATTTGTATTTGAAGTTTGCCTTACTTCCCCATTTACTACCGTTTCAATGTGTAACGCATTTGGCGTTTCAACCATTGATTTATGAATTAGATACGGTCCCATTGGACAAAATGTATCGAAACTTTTTCCAAGGAAAAATTGTTTATGCTTCCTTTGAATATCGCGAGCAGTTATATCATTTATAATGGTGTAACCAAAAACATGCTCAAGCGCTTTTTCTTTTTTTATTTGTTTCCCTCGTTTACCGATGATAATAGCTAGTTCTCCTTCATAATCTAGTTCATTCGTTGCGTGGGGATGACTATTAATTTTTTCATCCATTCCAATTACTGTCGTTGGCGCTTTCGTGAAGATCATTATATTTTCTGGAATCGACTCTTCTCCGCCCATTTCTATCGCATGCTCACGATAATTTTTTCCAACGCACAAAATATTCTTCCTTGGCCTTGGAATTGGTGCTAATATTTTCACCTCAGTTAACGGGTAATACGCCGTTCCTTCATTTTCCTTTGCCCAATTTACAATATCACATATTTTTTCAAAACATTCGGTTCCTTTTTCAATACACTCTAACATTGTGATTGGAATCGTAACCTTTTCCCCTTTTTGCCTTTGCGCTTCTCTTAAGTGCAATACCTTCTCTTCCTCTTCATCCACAATACCTACAAATACCTTTTCATCTTTTTTTGCCGTTACCAAACGCAATATTTCCACTCTCCATCCTAAAACTCATACCTTTTAATTGTATTCGCATTCGTAAGAAAAAAACCTTCTCATGCACGCTAATTTTTACAATATTCTTCACCCATCCTATTCGTTACTCCTTTATATTTGACATAAAATGTAGAAAATTTACTTTTTTTAGCGAAAACATTTCTTTTTTATGGGATTTTTGTATAATATGTACTACATATATACTAAAAATTTCATTTAGAGATGGAGCCGATTTCAATGTTTGAGCAAGCGATTGAAAAAAAACGTGAAAAAATGATTTATTTTGCTGAACGCTACGGAATGACTTCTCAAAAAACAGTGGATTGTAGCCAAGAACTGGACAGGCTCTTAAATGTAATTTGGCATGTACATACGGATTTTCACCCTAATCAAACACTCGAAACACACACACAATAACGTGTGTGTTTCTTTTATTTCAAAAAAACACACATTTTATTGAAAACGCCCATACAATAGTAGAAAAGAAAACTTTAAAAACGAAAGGTGTTTTGTATGCCAGCTATGGTCGGACATATTCGTATCGTCAATATTGGATCAAGTGGTATTTTTCATATTGGAGATGTATTTGCGATTAGGCCTATTAGTTATTCACGCGCTTTCGCTGGGGCCGGCTCTTTTAATGTTGGAGATAATGTTTCTGTCTACAATTATCAAAGTGCAACGACTGTTAATGATTCAGATGTTGTTGATCAAGCGATAATTGGTTCAACTTA
The DNA here is from genome assembly GCF_058791995.1 of Bacillus sp. EB106-04-02-XG92. Taxonomy (NCBI): domain Bacteria; kingdom Bacillati; phylum Bacillota; class Bacilli; order Caryophanales; family Bacillaceae; genus Bacillus; species Bacillus sp. EB106-04-02-XG92. The sequence continues at coordinate 182,000 of NZ_JBYTEA010000003.1, read as the reverse complement.
AAGGAGGCGATTGTATTGAATTTTTACGTAAACCAAAGCATCATCATTAACAGCATTAAAATTGATAGCATTACAACCTCTTCTGTATTCCAAATTGGTACTGCTGGAAGTATTAAAGCTCTATCTAAATTCTCAAATACTGGCGGATTTACAGAACCACTTCGCCCATTACAGGCGAAAGGACAAATTATTTCTATCAAACCATCAACTAGTTCTTCTTAAGACATCCTTGTCATAAATATATAGCAGGAATGTATTTACCCTCCCTATTGAAAAGGAGGTTTCACAAAATGAATCAAGATATATATACTTACTTACACCAACTTCAACAAGCTCTTCAAATACAACAAGCATCCATCCTGAATTTAGAGGATCAAGTGCGCCAACTACAAGAAGAGCTTAACGAATTAAAAAATCGCCCCTCCTCTTCTGTAGGAAAAGTGGAATACAAATTCGATCAATTAAAAGTAGAAAATTTAAATGGTACTTTAAATATTGGTTTAAACCCATTTTCAGCAAAAGGGCAACAAATCGAGGATTTTCAAGTTGATACAGAAACTTTGAAGGTCAATCCTGAAACTGAAACAAATCCAGACTTTTACCAAGGTATCCTTCAAGAAATGCATCGTTACTTAGATGAAGAAGCATATAATCGAATTCTCCATTTTGAACAAGAAGAGAGAACACCGCTCGATGAAATGTATCGACAAATGATGGTGGATGACATAAAAAAACAGATGGAGCATAGACTTCCTTATTATTTAACTCAAGCGCAATCATATGAAGGGATTTCAACAGATCCAGATTACTTACGAGATATCATTATTCAAGCAATGAAACATGATATTGACAAAGCCTTCCTCTCTTTTATTCAACACATACCGGGCAATTTCCGAAAGGAGTAAGTATGTATGAATGTTAACGTTGTAAATCGTGAATTAAAAGTCGGACAGATTAAAATGAACGGTGTATCGTCGTCCGCACTCTTTTTAATCGGGGATGCAAATCTCCTCATTCTATCTTCTATTCTTGATACACCATTCGAAACTGTTACAGAGGGTCCGTTTGTACCGTTAGTTACAGATGTCCCTCCTACTCCAGGTTAAGGAGACTGAGAAATTATGTTACATCATGTATCTATTGTCGAAAATGTTTCTATTATTTCTTTAGGTATTGCTGCCGTATTTCAAGTTGGAGATGCAAATCAAATGGAGTTAAAAAGTAGAGCTCTTGCTGTTCACCGAGAAATTCCTTGTTATATAAAAGACGAAGGTCGCTTAGATGCCTTTGAAATCTTTACCGATGAATACATTACAATCCCGAAACGAACGACAGATGTAAAATTAAACATTGTAAATGAATGCCCTTTTATTGAAGTAAACAATGTTGAATTGCGAACACTTTTAAATTCTGGTTGCTTTCAAATTGGAAACGTTGATTATGGGTTTAATAATTCTCGTATTATGCAAATCCGCCAATATATTACGGATGAACCTTCCGCTCCATAATTCATATAGTAATTAAAAAGCTTAGTAAAGTAGGTGGATGGTATGCCTTCTGTTGTTGGAAATCTCGTCGTTCAAAACAGTAATGGTTCTTTTAATTTAGGAGATTTTTATAACGTGTCTCCGAAAGAAAATACGAAAGCTTATAATGGTTCCGGAGCTTCCAATGTTGGGTTTGTCGTGAATACGTTTAACGGTGTTAGTGCAACAAATACGTTTGATTCTGATGTGGCCGATCAAGATCAAATTGGAACAGCGTAAAAAAAGAGCTGTTTCTTTGCAGTACCTCTATAGGTAGACAGTAAAAAAGTGTCTCCGCTGCCTTTAGCACCAGAGACACTTTTTTAATCTTTGAATAAAATCCTGTATTTTTGCCATACTCAAACAGAAATTTCCTTGATTCATATTTTACGAAGCCATTGGAAGTTGCTCTGTTGCTCTCTATTTATGCGTTGTTTTTCGGTACCACCACGCCCCATTCTTACTCGTATCTTAACAGAACCCGCTAAACACTGATCTAGATAATTGAGAGAAATACGTCATCTTTTCCCACAACTATTTGATAGGTGAACATATTGACCTAATAGGTTATGGGCTGTTTCTTTTTCATGTTTTTTTAATACTTCTTGTATTGCAGTACCTGTTTTACTTTCAAAACTTCCTTCTAATTTTGATGCTATATTACGGATACTAGTTTGTAGAACGTGAAATTCCCTAATATTTTTTTGTAAAGTAAGGTTGTCTTCCTTTATAATATCTAATGATTTCAGGTCTACCTCTGTTTTTAGCATTACACGCTCCATTTGTCTTTCGAGTTGTTTTTTAGTAGCTTGTAATTCATCAATAATTTGATTGGCTAAGTCCCCTGTTGTATTAGCAATTTGACTTTCTATTTTTCTTATTTCTTCAATGAAATTCATTTTTCAACCCTCACCTTACTACTCCTTTGAAATTTTCATTTAATTGACCATCTTTGTCTCTTAATGAATTAGCTGCATAGATAATTTCTTCCCCAAATTGTTCTAATTCTCTCTGTTTCTTTTTTAAATTATGTATTAATTCTTCGGCAAGCTGGACATTATAAAAATATTCTTGACCATTTTGAGTTATTTTTGCGACTTCTCGAATAGCATCATCTATTTCATATTCTGCTAAAAGATGATATTTTCCACCTGGTTGTGTTTCATATTTTAATTTTCTTTTTAGCTCTGAAATTCTCTCCGCTTCTTTTTGTTGAAACTCCTCTATATTTCTAATTACAGTAGATAATACATCGCCTAATTGTTGTAATTCTCTTGCATACTTAATAATTTCATCAGGCTCTAACTCTAATCGGACACTACCATTTTTGCCGAACATGTCTTTAAAGGTCTTCATAGGATGTTCTCCCATAAATAACACCGCAAGGACCCTATCTACCCCATTACTTTTTGTTATAAATTGTTTACCAATCATAGGTGCACCGAACTGTTCAAAATTTCCTACAGCATCTTTTTTATGTGTATAATCTACCGCCTTATTTTCCATAACTCCTTCATCTACCCTTTTTTTTGCTTTATCACTAAGTAAGCGATAAATATTTGGTGCAGCAAATGTTGTTGTATAGAAATTCCTCTCTGCAGCTACATATTGAGCTTCTGCAGCCCCTTTACTGTGTCCAGTAGTATGAACAGAAGTTGGTTCATATTTTTTATTCACTTTATCTACAAACTCTAGCGCACTATCAAATGATGTAGGTAGATTTTGTACCTTCCCATCTACCATACCTAAGTTTTTTTTCATTCCAGCTGATATCTGAAATGTGTCTGTAGATAAATCTCCATCAAATTTCCCGAACTCTGTTCCACGGAATGAATAGATTATATTTTCGTAATGTTTTTTATTTGGTTTATATTCTTCTGCAGGCACTACAGCGATTGCTTGCAATCCGTTTTTTATTTTCTCTTTATCTGCATCTATTGTTTCTATAACTTTCCATTCTTGACCATTAAATCCTGTTATTTTTGCTCCCTTTTTTAAGACTTCGTCATCATAAACTTGATCTGATAGCTCAAAATAATCTTCATCTGTCGCAATTGGATTCTTTTTAAATTCATTCATATGTTCCAACTCATTTCATGGTATATTTTAACTATACTCAAATTCAAGGGGATATCCTATGAAAACTAAATTGGTAATTTTTACATTTGTTATTTTCATTATAGCAGGAGGGTATTTTACTATGGAATACTTAAAACATAAAGAACAGGAAGAAAAGTTTTGGAAGGCGCAAGAAGCAAGAGTAGAAAAATATATACATTATAATATTCAGGATGCAAAAACAATTACATTTAAGGAGCACAGTGTAAGTCCGATGGGCGTTCCTAGATTAAAAGGTTATATAAACAATGATGAAAAATTAGATTTTATAGCCCGTATAAGCACGACTGAAAACTTTGAAGACAAATTCACATGTTCTGGAGAATTAGATGAATTGATAAAAAAACCTGCAAAATCTGTAACCGAAATTGAAAAAGAAGAGAAAAGAGAAGAGTAGTCTTTACACTACTCTTCTCTTTTGCGTCCCGTTTTAAGAAGAATGCAACGGTACGTTTTTCATAAGGACTGAGGAAGTTATATAATACTCTTTTTATTTAAATGATAACCCGCTCTCCTCCAAAGCCTTCCTAAGCTTCGGCAAAGACGCAGGTCCCATACCATGCAGTTTTAAAATTTCTTTTTCACTATATTTTGAAAGTTCTTCTACAGTTTGAATTCCATGGTGTTCTAATGCCCTTCTTGCTGGCGCTGAAAGAAGAGAGAGAAAACCTTCTTTTGGTTTTCTCTCTTTCTCACAGGTTGGGCAAGTTGGACAATCGCTACTCTTATAGTACTCGTGTCCCTGTTCACAAGTTCTTAACGTTTTTTCCGTCACCATTTTCAAGCCCCTCTATTCTTCAATATTTACAACGTGATTCCCATCAAAGAAATATAAACATTTCTCTTTCACAGGATGTTGTAAGCTTTTTTCAAGTGCCTTTGCATATAAAGAAAGTTGCACTTTATATCGATCTTCTAAAATTGGTTTCGCTTGATCAAATCCGCCTGGGAACTTCCCTTCAATCGTATCCGTTTTAAAATCGATTAACGTAATACCGTCTTCTTCTTCAATCATACAGTCAATAACCCCTTGAACAAGAATTGATTCCCCGCTCTTTCCTTGCCAATCTTGATATGCTTCTTCTGCTGCAAGCATCATCGTAAATGGTACTTCACGCTCAACGCTTTTCGCCGCTAATACTCTTTTACCTAGATCACTGTCAAAGAATGAAATGACTTTTTCGATTGCTATTTCTTCTGCTTGTTCGAATGTTAATAGCTCTTTATTGACCATGCCATTAATTTGTTCCCGAATCACTTCTTCTGTAATCGGCTTCTTCAAATCAACATGCTGCATAACAGCGTGAACTGCCGTACCTCTTTCAGCGTACGTTAATCCTTTTTTCTCCATAAAACGAGGGCGTGTTTGAATTGGCGCACGTAGTTTTTTAATAAAGGCGTTATCGCTACCTTCTTCAGATTGATAATTTCTCTTTATTTCCGTAACAGATTGTTTCGCACGGTGAGATGCTGCTTCCCCATATCCGTACTTCCACATTAATCTGTCGTACACTTCATCTTTTCGTTCACTTTGCAGGGGAACAGCTTTTTTCTCACGAAGTGCTTCTAGTAATTCTTGTTTCTCTTCTTGAACCGGTTCTGGCGCAAGTAACGTATTACCGTCCACAACTTCTACTTTCCAGCTAGTGTCATACCCATAAATTTCAGCCGGAATACTACCTTGTCCTAATTCAAGAAGCATTTCACTATCACGATGTCTATATAATGAAGGTGCAATCCAGTCTAAATAACAAGACGCTCCGGCACGTATATGGTCTGGTAATAACCATTCACTATGCTCCCTCGCATCAAGCCATTTTTCCATTTCCTTATTTGCATCCTTCACTGTTCCAATTAAAATTAGCTTCTCTTTTGCACGCGTTAACGCTACGTATAATACGCGCATTTCTTCCGCAATTAATTCCATTTTCATTTTACGCTTAATCGCTAGTTGCGATAATGTCGTATATTTAATTCGTTTACGCGGATCGATAAATTGCGAACCGAATCCGAAGTCTTTATGCAGTAAGAAACGTTTCATTAAGTCTTGTGTATTAAAACGGCGACCAAGCCCCGCTACGAATACGACTGGGAACTCAAGCCCTTTACTTTTATGAATCGTCATAATGCGAACGACGTCTTCTTGTTCACCTAAAGCTCTCGCCGTACCCATATCGTCACCGCGTTCTAAAATACGTTCAATAAAACGTAAGAAGCGGAATAGTCCTCTAAACGATGTTGCTTCGTATTGTCTTGCGCGGTCATATAAGACACGCAAGTTTGCCTGTCTTTGCTTTCCGGCTGGTAAACCACCGACAAAGTCGTAATAACCTGTCTCACCGTACACTTTCCAAATTAAATCAGAAAGAGACTGTTGACGTGCGAATTCACGCCATCCTTGTAGTAAGTTATAGAACCACTCTAATTTATCATGTAGTTCTTTTTCTTCTTCAAGCGGTGCTCCTTTTAAGAATGAGCTCATTACTTCATAAAACGAACCTTTCTTTCCGTGGGCACGAAGCGTTGCAAGTTCTTCATCATGTAATCCAACGATTGGTGAACGAAGCACTGCTGCAAGCGGAATATCTTGCATCGGATTATCGATCACGCGGAATACGTTCATCATTATATTTACTTCTGTCGCTTCAAAGTAACCAGTCGCAAGATCAGCGTATACTGGAATTCCTTGCAACTTTAACTCTTCCATAATTTGCGGCGCCCACGGCATAGAGCGAAGCAAAATAACGAAGTCACGGTATTGTACAGGGCGCATACTATCCGTTTTACGGTCATACACTTCATAACCTGAATCAACCATCGCTTTAATACGCTGCGCCATAAGTCGAGCTTCAAGCTGTGCTTTTTCTACTTCGGCACCTTCTTCACCTTCTGGCACTTCTTCTTCCGTTTGCTGAATACATAGTAGTTCAGCCGCTACATCTTCACCTTCTGGATAGGTAGCACCTAACTTCAATTCAGCGTCAGCATCGTAGTCGATTTCTCCGACTTCTTCGCCCATAATTTGTTTGAAGATAAAGTTTGTACCTGCTAGCACTTCATGACGACTACGGAAGTTTTTCGCTAAGTCTATCTTCATTCCGCCACCCGATCCTTCTTGTGTAAAGCGTTTATACTTTCCTAGGAATAAACCTGGTTCTGCTAGTCGGAAACGATAAATTGACTGTTTTACGTCACCTACCATGAACAAGTTTCCTTCACTCTCAGAATCTTTCGTTACGAATTTAATAATAGATTCCTGTACGAAGTTCGTATCTTGATATTCATCGACTAGTACTTCAGCAAATTTATTACGATATTGAAGCGCTACTGCTGACGGATTCATTTCACCGTTTTCACTATGTTCACTTAAAATTTGTAAACAGAAATGCTCTAAATCTGTGAAATCGACCATTCCTTTATCTCGCTTCATCGCTTGGAAACGCTCTGTAAATACTTTTACAAGTTGAACAAGCTTTTCTAATACTGGGTGCATATCTTGAAAATCTCGTAAGAAACTTTCAGGTTTGCGGCTAAATAACTCTTCTTGTAATTTCTTCACTTCATCTTTCGCTTTATTACGAAGAGAGTCTACTTGTTTTACAATATCTTCATTGTAATCACTTTTCTTAATACGCTTTAACGTTTGCCACGATACGTTTTGCATCGCTTCATACACGCTTGTCCACGATTCACGAGCGGCTGATGATAACGTTCCAAGTAAAGCTAAATCTGCTTGCAGTGTTTCAACGCGAGGCGCTGGACCGTCAGGAAGCATTGCGAGTTCCGTCGCTTTCCGAATATGCTGTTCCGCTGTTTCAAGCTGGAATCTCACATCTTCTAATAAATAAGAAGCATACACTAAATCTTCAATTGTCTTTCCTTCCACGTCATATGCTTCTACTAATTTATCGAGCCACTTTTCCGGATTTGGATGCGCTCTTGATTCTGTATGAAGTGCTAAAATCATACGCTGTAAATCATCGTCACTACGATCACTCGTATAACGATCAACGAGCTCAAAGAATATCGTATTATCTTCAATTCCGTACTCTTCTTCTAATATGTCATCTAGCACTTCTTCTTTTAACAATTCATTTTCCGTTTGATTCGCAATGCGGAAACGAGGATCAACATCAAGCATGTAATAGTATCCTCTAATTACTTGTAAACAAAAGGAATGGATCGTCGAAATAGAAGCTTTATTTAATAGGCTCAGCTGCTTTCTAATGTGCTGAGAGCCTGGTTCATCAATTAATACTTTTTCTAACGCTTCCCCAATTCTGTTTTTCATCTCTTGCGCCGCTGCATTCGTAAATGTTACAACGAGCAGGCGGTCGACATCGACTGGGTTTTCTTCATTTATAATCTTTTTAATAATACGTTCAACTAATACTGCTGTTTTCCCTGAACCAGCTGCTGCCGCGACTAAAATATCACGTCCGTTCGCTACAACGGCTTTCCACTGGTCATCTGTCCACTGACTACCTTCTGGTTTTTTAGGCCAATTTTCTATCATTCTCCGCCAACCTCCTCTCTAATTTTCTCCATCGCTTCGCTATCTTTCATATCTTTTAGCGTACGGAATTGGTTATCTTCAAGTGATTCATCGAACTGACAAACAGATTTGAAGTTACAGAACGTACACGCCGCTTTATTCCCTTTTTTATAAGGGGCAATATCGATCACACCTTCTGTAATATCTTTTCCGATATTTTCAAACGTATGGTGTACATATTTTTGCAGTACGTTAAACTCTTGTTCACTTGCAATGCTTGAACGCGCACTAAAGCTACCGTCTTTTTTCAGACCAGCAGAAATAATATCAGAGCTTCCTGTTGAAAGTTTGTTATCCATTAAACGAACAACGTCAGCATCTCCTAGCACGAGTCCTTTCATTTTAAATTTCTTTAAAATTTCTTTCTCAATTTCCGCTTCAGATGCGTCACCTTTCATCTCAACAATCGGGTTATGAATATGGAAGTACAGTACACCAGCCGGTGAAGCCGTTCCGCCTTTTTTCATCCACGTATGTGCATTTGAAGTAACAACATCTAAATACGTTAACATTTGAAGTGCTAATCCGTAGTACACTTCCGTTAAATCTAACGCTTTTGAGCTCGATTTATAATCAATAATACGGAGGTATGTCCCGTTTTCATCTTCTGCCTTATCAACACGGTCAATACGGCCAACTACTTCCATCTTCACACCATTTGGTAATGAGAATTCCATCGGCGGAAGCGATCCTGTACCGCCCATACCGAATGGTACTTCTAAATCAACTGGTACGAAACCACTTGATTTCGCGTGCTCACGAAGAATGATTGACGTACGGAAAATGATTTGCTGCAATTTTTGTTTTAAATAGAAATGGCGGTTTGAACTTAATAAAATTTGTCTTTGTAATAACGGTGCAATCTCTTCTATTACTAAAACAGAAAGATGCTCGCATTCTTTTATTGATAAGTCTGCCCAAGTACGATTTTCACGTAATAGCCTGTCTGCAATTCTCTTCAGCGCTGCATGGAATAATTCGCCGATATCTGGCGCATCCAGTTTGAAAATATCACGCTCTCTTAACGATAAACCGTGCTGCGCGAAATGAGCGTACGCACAACGGTTAAATAGTTCCATACGAGAGACGCTTCCTTTTATTTTATCTCCGTATAAATCTCTACTTACAACTGTACTTAGCTTTTGCGCACGATTTCGGTAGAATAAGCTTGATAATACGCGGCTACTTTTTTGCTTCCATTCATCTGAAGTAACGTAGAAGTTATATACGTCCCACCAAAAGTCTAAATTCCCTTCAAATCCGTATCGCTTCCACGTTTGAAGTTGCTGCATAACGTAAGATAACGTTACTTCTGGCGTTGCTACGTATGAAATTTGTTCCGAACGGGATAAATCATTTACGTCATTCGTAATAAATGTATCTTTCACATCAGGGAACATTCTTTTTATTTTCTTAATAAAGCTAGAAGCAAGTAACGTCTTTCCTTCCTCATCTGCAAGCGGACAAGAAATGTATAATTTCTCAGTTGCTCTCGTTACCATTTGGTACATAACGAACTGTTCTTCTAATAAAGTTTGTCTCGTCGTTGGCGCTAATTCGATACCTGCAGCACTAAGAACGTCTCTTTCCTCATCAGAAAGCATACCTTCATCCATCGGTGCTGCTGGAATAACTCCTTCATTTACGCCAATGACAAATGTTGCTTTCACATTTGATAATCTTGAACGATCAATATTCGCAATTAACACTTGGTCTAATGACGGCGGAATGTTGGCGAATTGAAGCGCCTCAAGACCTGTCGACATAACGTCTGTGAACATAGAAAGTGACATTTTCTCTTCGCCAAGCATCTCTACGAACGTATCAAGAAGACTCATTACTTCTTCCCATACTTGCTCGTGATCTGTCGCAAATAAGAAATCTCCGCTCTCTTCTGCACGAATACGTAATGCTTCTAGCTTTTTCGGAACGTCAAGCTCTTCTAAAAATAAGTAAACAGCTTCGCACATTTGCATAACTGTTCCCGCACGCTTCAGTCTTTTTTGCATACGAATAACAGGCGTTCTTACAACGTCACGCAATCGATTTATTTTCTCTTCCATTTCACGTTCACTGTCTGTAATCATCCCGTCCGTATCGTCAAGAGAACGATAGCGGCGATACATCCACGGATCCTCAGAAGTCCATCTCTTCCCTTGTACACCATAAGCTAAACAGTAGTTTTCAAACTCATCCATCTCTTCACGCATCGTTTCTTTTCTTACGTCTAATGGATATAAAAGCTCTGTTTTCACGCAGCGAAACACTGCATCATAACGCCAATTCCCGCTAATAATCTCGAGTGCAGAACGAATGCATTCTACTAGCGGATGATGTGACATCGGGCGCTTTTCATCGATGAAGTGCGGGATATTATAATCTGTAAATAGCGTTCGCATTACATCATAATAACTTTCCCCGTTACGAAGAAGTACCGCGATATCTCGGTAACGATAGTCTTCATCTGCCACAAGTCTACGAATTTCACGCGCAATGCCTTCTACTTCAGCTCGTAAATTCGCTGCTGTACTAATCGTTACACTCGCTTCTCCGTGAAACTTTTCATTTGGACGAGCTTCGTAATGCGTTTCTAAATGCGCTAATGATTGCGAATGAAAACGCGGTTGTTCCATAAGCGGAATCGTTTTTTCAATTTCTATCTTCTCTTCACGTGCTACTTGTTTTATTTTTTCATACGTTAACGTCGTTTCATAAAATAAATCTAGTTCATTTACTGGCTGTGCTAACGTTTTTTCATCTAGTGTTAACGTGATTGTCACTCTCGCTCCGCAAATCATAAGCTGTCTTACAATTTCTAGCTCTTGCGGTGAGAATGAATGAAATCCATCTATATAAATTTCAGCCCCATTTACATATTCAGACTGCGGAAGCTTTTCGACTAGCAATTGCAAGTAGTCTTCTGAATCTAAATATTTTCCGATTAAAGCACGCTCAAAATCATCATATAGTAGTTGTAAATCATACACTTTATTCGCTAATAGCTTTTGTTCGGCACTGCTACTATGCGCATCTAATTGTTGCCACATTTCATATACGTTAGATGGCGTCACGTTGTAACGTTTAAACTCCGCAATCATACTACCAAGATGTTCAAAAAAACCGTTTTGCTCCGCTGCTTTTTGGAACACCGATAATCCATCTTTACGAGATTCTACAATTTTACGAAGTAACATATGTACGCCCGCTTCATCAATGTGAAGACGACTCGCTCCGCCAACTTCTTGCAGCACCTTCCACGCTAATCGTGAAAAACTAAAAACTTGTGCCCGAATAGAACCTCTTACATCCTCACTACTAATTAATGCCTGCTGCGTTTGGAATGTCATCTGTTCTGGCACAAGATATAATATTGTTTCCCCTCTTGGACGCTGCTTTAACTCTTCTTGCACTTCGTGTAAACAAAGTGTACTTTTTCCACTTCCCGCTCTACCAATTACAAATCGAAGTGACATGTAACCCCACCTTTCACTTACATAACGAACGTTAGTTTGCTACTATAATTGTATTATAGGACACGAAAAAAGACAAACAGAGTAGTTTGCCTTTTTCTATACTTCTATCTATTATATCAACCTTTTGAAAAATTCGTTTGCACCTCTTGAATTGGCCAATATCGTAAATCAACTTTACCGACAACTGTATCAGCTTTTACAAATCCAAAGTGTCTACTATCCCAGCTCCCGAGGCGGTTATCACCCACTACAAAAATATATCCAGGTGGCACCGTTTTTTCCTTCGTTAACTCTTCTAGCGTAAAGTCACCTGTTAGTTGTCGTCCATTTATCTCTTTCTTATATTTCTCTAAATAAGGTTCATCCACGAATTGTCCGTTTATATATAGTTTATCATGCTTATATTCAATTTGATCTCCAGGTAAACCGATAATTCTTTTTACGTAGTCCTCTTTTTTATTCGCATGAAACACAACAACATCAAACCTATTCAAGTCTCCCACTTGATAACTCACCTTATTTACAACGAGCATATTGCCATCTTGCAATGTCGGCATCATTGACTTCCCCTCTACAACGTACGTCGAAAAGAAAAACGTTCGAAAAAATACAGCTAATAATACACCAATTAAAATTGTTCGTATCCACTCTATGCCTTCTTTTTTCAAAGTTTTCTTCATCCACTTCTCCCCTTATCCTTTAATAATGAAGCTTTCCTTTACAAAGAAGACTATTCTTAATGTAGTTCTAATTTTACTTCGATTTTCTTACCGACATACCATAAAATAAAAATACCAATTGCTACAATAACTGATTTCACCGGATTATGAATAAATGACATTAAATCATGGCCGATATACGTTAAAATAAAAATCATCACAAGCTTTCCGAACGCGAGCGCAAGACCAAACTGTTTTACACTAATGCGTGATAAACCAGCAACAACGTTTATAAGCGCAGACGGTGTAAACGGAAAACAAAATATGACGAAAATCGGTGCGAATCCTTTTCTTTCAATCCATCCCATTGCCTTCCGTACTCTCTCATGCTTATTTACAAAAGAAAAGAAACGACTTCGGCCAAAATGGCGGATAATGAAAAAGACAAGTAAGGCACCTATTACTGATCCAAGCCAAGAATAAAGAAAACCGAGCCAAAATCCAAATGCAACAGCATTCGCCAATACAAATACGATAAGTGGCAATGCCGGAATCAACGCTTCTATCATCGGTAAACCAATACCAAGCAGTGGTCCGAACGCTTTATAACTTTCAACAATATGATCCATATTTTCTGGTGAAAAATATTCTTTGATTGTCTGAAAATCCATTCTACACTTTACCCCTTTACTCTAAGTACTACCTCTACTGTATCATTGCTTATATGAAAGAGGAAATGGTAGATACGACATATGGAGATGTAATTATTAAGTTTCCATATCTTTCATGAGAATTCCTTCATTATTATGCTATGATAATCTATCAATATTCGACAGGATATGAAGTTAATTTAGACAACGTACCCAGATTATCACTTAATGGTTATTATAAAAATACAGAAAGTAATAATTATTCTTATGAGAAAATAAGTAGCAGCTGTTCATTTTTTCTATTGGCTATTTCTTACAAGCAATTTTTTTAGCAAACGTATACTGTCAATCACAATAAGTATTAACAAATATATAAAAGATAGTATTAATACTGTACTCCGAATAGGTAACATTCGAAATTTGTATAGAAACTTATCAACCATATATATATCTTGCTCATTCGTTATAGTTGCAGGAGTAAATATAAGATAATCTTTCCAATTCTCTATCCAAGTTAAACTAACTGCAGAAAATTGTGTTATCCCTAACCATAAGTAAATAAAAATTGGTATAAGAATCATATATTGCAAACTGTGCAATATCTTTCTTTGCTTCTTGCATTCAATAATTTGAAAAACAAGAAGTGTCAGTATGTACACGATCGATAGAAGAAATACTATGGTGACAACTGGTTGAATGGAAAAAGAAAATAGTAATTTATCAATCTCACTAATTTGACTATATTCTGTTGCATTTTGAGGCGTAAAAATAAAATGTTTTTTGTCAGCCCCTATCATTAACTGACTACCAACAAAACCAGTAAACATAAAGGTAAGCAATAATATAGGCAAAACAAGAATATATTGCGCCCAAAATAACATAGTCCTTTTCAACATACCATCTCCTTTTTATACAATACGGTAAGCAATATCATGTATGCCACTCATGTAAAATGATGCATATTAACAGTGCGATAAACATATGGGGTAAAATTACACTTATAATGTAATTTTACCCCATTTCAAACTACTAAAGAACAAAAATTTTATTTATGAAGCTTACAGCGTGACGGGATATATAATAAAATCAAAAAGGATGAGTTCCCCCATCCTTTTTCCTCTCACGCATCCTCTTCTTTAACAAAATATACTTTCTCATAAGCTGGTCTTAATGTCGATTCATCCCTTTGATCAATCTCTTTAAAACAAGGATTTCCTTGTTTTTTTCTACGATCTTCATATTCAGTACGCAATTTCGCTGTACGATTTTGTTGATTTTCAAAACTACTTTTTGATATTTCTAATTTCACAGCAAAGCCATTTATAAATCTAACAATGACATTTCCATCTTTTGACTCTTTATTACTTTCAATATAAAAATGAGACAACCAAGCGCACTCTTTTCTAGAGTAAGAATAAGTAGGGAAAAAATAAAGTTGATCTGCCGGACTAATCGCAATGGGTGCTTTATGTGTAATATGAGTTAACTCTTTCGTTCCTTCTTTTCTGCCTAAGAAACTAGAGCCATGCTTCCGGCAACTTCTTTCTATAATATCTAGAGGCTTTTGAAATACGAAAAAAGAATCTTCCATCTCAACAACTCGTGTAACAATTTTTTTCTCACTTAGAATAACTGGAAGTAAGGCCATTGTATTTTTATTTACCACATAGTTTTCGACATAGCGTTCTACTTTACTTTCCATATTCTACTGTCTCCTTTTTACCATTTATATTAGCAGCTGCACATATAATTTTAGCATCTATGAAAAGGAAATGGTTTACAAACTCCGCTTTTTTACAATACTTTATCATTTGTCAAATATCTCTTAAATTAAAAAATAACAATATAGTGATTACAAAATAAAAAACCTATACAAAATGTATTTATACTACCTATAAATATTTACAACTACTTACTCATTTCGCATCATTACGACAATTAACTTTGCTATAATTAAAATAAAAATCCAATATATGGAGGTTCACTATGGAAGAAAAAGAAATGCAACCAACGATTCAAATGAAAAATAGCAGCATTGTGATCGTAAAAAACTCAGCTAGTATTATTTTCGGCTTATTTTTCATTCTACTATTCTTCGCAAAGCCTTTTCGTAAATCGAAATGCTCTGAATGTAAGAAACGCGCGAAGAAAAAACTTGAAAAAGAAGAGTAAAAGGCCTTCCATTTTGGAAAGCCTTTTACTCTTCTTCGTATTTTCTTCCGAGTGTCCTTGTATCTATTTTATTTTTTATTAAGAACTTCAACTTTATACATCACTAGCAACTTTTTAATTCGTTAAATCTGCAATATAAGTTTTGTATAAAATTCCATTTCAAAACACAAAATATGTAAGTAATTATTTATGATTACATTAGTTTTTTATCTAATTCCAAAAAGGAGCTGTATAATATGGAGAAAAAAAGTCTATTAAGACAACAGATTAATAGCGTCCCATCAGATGCTCTGAATACCCCTAGTAAAGAGCAAGAACAAATGTTAGAAACGTCATCTCAAGACGAACAAAATTCTAACAAAAAAGAGGTTACTCAAAGCCTATATGGCGCAGATTTACCCATTTCGGATGTAGACAGAACAACAAATAAACAATAAATTGTAAAGAAAAAAATTAAGAACAAATAAAGTGAAACTTTAATCGGTCCTCAACAATTGGGCGTTAACAGACAGTTGGTCTCCCGCCGAATTTTGAGAGGAGAAAGCAACTGCCCGTTAATGCGCATGATAAAAGGACGACCATTATTTTCACAGTTATAAGGACGTAATTTTTCTTCAATGAAATGAAAACGAATTGTTACTTCAATCGTACGTAGAAAATGATCCTGCAGAACTAATTCTTCTATAGAAACTGATACGCGTTCACCCCGATGATTTTCGACTACCTCCATCATAAGAAATCTCTTCTTTTCCATCAATTTTGACATAAAAAAAGAGATGGAAAGACTTGCTCCACAACATAAAAAAAGGATGGCAGCAGCCATCCTTTTTTCTATCATCAACTATAAAATTATAGTTTGATTACGTTTTTAGCTTGAGGTCCACGGTTACCGTCTTCGATTTCGAAGCTAACTTTTTGACCTTCTTCTAAAGATTTGAAACCGTCAGTTTCGATTGCAGAGAAGTGTACGAATACGTCGTTTTCGCCTGGAACTTCGATGAAACCGAATCCTTTTTCGTTGTTAAACCATTTTACTTGTCCTGTTACTGCCATAATTATTTCCTCCTAAGAAAATACAAATTTTAATTTTTTTAGTTTTCCTATCTAAAAAAAGAATCCACACATTATCAAATACGAAACATAAACTAGTTCTCACATACTTTTTCTCGTTCGTTTTCGGCACTTGATAACATATGGATTGCTTAATTTAACTATTCAACTGACATTATCATAGCACATTAAAATAAAATGTACAATCTTTTTTGAAAATAACTGACAAATTAAATTGATTGTACATTCGTAAATATTTGATTTTAACACATGCTGAATTCACTATAGAATGAACATATACATCATTTGAATGCGATTACATCCCTTGTTCTGAGGTGTTACAATATAATTATATTGGAGGGGATTATATGTCAAACTACACAAACGAAGAAAAGCTTACAGGGGGAAACGTCTCAAATGTACATCGTTCTGAAAATACTGTTCGGCGAGAATTAAAGCCTGGCAGTACAAAGGTTCATAAGCTATTACAACATTTAGAAAAGAAAGGATTTCAGCACGCTCCAAAGTTTTTAGGTGTAGATGAAAAAGATAGAGAGATTTTATCTTTTGTTGAAGGAGAAGCCGGGAATTATCCGTTAAAAGAATATATGCGATCTAATGATGTTTTAAAAGAAATAGCAAAGATGCTTCGCCTTTATCATGATGCGGTAAGTGATTTTCCGTTATTAAATGAATGGAAACCGATGGATCGTACTCCAAATAATATTGAGGTTGTATGCCATAACGATTTTGCTATATATAATATTATTTTTAATAATGAAAAACCAGTAGGCATTATTGATTTCGATGTTGCTGCTCCTGGTCCGAGAATTTGGGATATCGCTTATACGCTTTATACTTGTGTTCCTTTAAGCAGAGTATATTATACAGAAACAGGCGAGGCAGTTCATTATGAATCGGCACAACATGCTGATCGTATAAAAGAAAGAGTGAAATTGTTTGTTCAGTCCTACGGGAAAAATATGGACGAAGATTACTTAGGAATGGTTTTACTACGATTAGAAGCGTTATGTACATATATGAAAAGAAAAGCACAAGAAGGCGATGTGAATTTCCAAAGAATGATTGATGAGGGGCATTTAGAGCATTACGAGAAAGATATAGAGTTTATTCGTAATCATGGAGCTGAGTGGATTTAATCCTATTGTCTTTTTTGTCGGTAAGTCGATATCCTTTGTCGAATCGTGTGAAAAATAATAAGGGGCACCCTTCAAAAAGGGGCCCCTTCCTTTTATTTTGTAAACTGTGCTTCTTCTGTAGATCCTTTTAATGCTGTCGTTGATGAAGTACCGCCTGTAATAACTTGTGCTACTTCATCAAAATAGCCTGTTCCTACTTCGCGTTGATGACGAGTTGCAGAGTAGCCGTGTTTTTCTGCTGCGAATTCTGCTTGTTGTAGTTCAGAGTACGCTGCCATGCCGCGCTCTTTATAGCCGCGTGCTAATTCAAACATGCCGTAGTTTAATGAGTGGAACCCAGCTAGTGTTACGAACTGGAACTTATAACCGTAAGATGCAATTTCTTTTTGGAAGCTTGCAATTGTTTTCTCATCTAGTTTTTGTTTCCAGTTGAATGAAGGTGAACAGTTGTATGCAAGCAATTTCCCTGGATGTTCTTTATGAATTGCGTCTGCAAATCGTTTTGCATCTTCTAAATTTGGTTCAGACGTCTCGCACCAAACGAGGTCTGCGTAAGGAGCGTATGCTAAACCACGTGCAATTGCTTGATCAAGACCTGCTTTCGTACGGTAAAATCCTTCTGGAGTTCTTTCTCCTGTAATAAACGCTTTATCAACTGGATCGATATCGCTCGTAATTAAATCTGCTGCATCCGCATCTGTTCTTGCAACGATAATTGTCGGCACTCCCATTACATCTGCCGCAAGACGTGCCGAAATTAAATTACGTACCGCTGTTTGCGTCGGTAGTAATACTTTTCCTCCTAAATGCCCGCATTTTTTCTCTGAAGATAATTGATCTTCAAAGTGTACACCTGATGCACCTGCTTCAATCATACCTTTCATTAGTTCAAATACGTTTAATTGTCCGCCAAATCCAGCTTCTGCATCAGCTACAATCGGCACGAAATAATCTGTATCACCGCTTCCTTCCATGTGCTGAATTTGATCCGCACGTTGAAGTGTTTGATTAATTCGTTTTACTACAGCAGGTACGCTATTCGCTGGATATAAACTTTGGTCTGGATACATATGTCCAGAAAGGTTCGCATCAGCTGCTACTTGCCATCCACTTAAATAAATTGCTTTTAGTCCAGCTTTTACTTGTTGCATCGCTTGGTTTCCTGTTAATGCGCCAAGTGCGTTAATGTAATCTTCCGTATGAAGCGATGACCAAAGCTTTTCAGCACCGCGGCGTGCTAACGTATGTTCAATATCAATTGACCCGCGCAGGCGAATTACATCTTCTGCTGAATATGGACGTGTGATTCCTTTCCAACGCGTATCTAGTTCCCAGCTCTCTTGTAATTTCTCGATTCTTTCGTTTTTCATTTGTTCCATCCCCTTTTCATTTTTTATAAAATTTCATAACCCGGTAATGTTAAAAATGGTACGAATTCATCATTCCGAACGAGATTTGTAAACAACGTTGTCGCCTCTTGGAATCTCCCTTTCTTAAAGGCTTCTTTACCAATCCCTGTTTCTATTTTTGCTAATTCTTCTTCTTTTAACTCTTCCATCAATTCGAGCGTAATATTACGGCCGTCATTTAGCTTTCCACCTTCATGGCGAATCCATTGCCATACTTGTGCTCTAGAAATTTCCGCTGTTGCCGCATCTTCCATTAAGTTATAAATTGGCGCTGCTCCCCGCCCGCTTAACCAAGATGCGATATATTGAATGCCTACGCTAATATTGAGGCGAAGTCCCTCTTCTGTAATCGTTCCCATTGGTATTTCTAATAAATCCTTTTCTGTAACATGTATTTCTTCACGTTTTCTAAAAATTTGATTCGGTGTTTTCATAATGTGATTAAATACTTCCATCGCGACTGGTACAAGTCCCGGGTGGGCAACCCAAGTCCCATCATGACCATCTAAAGCTTCGCGCTCTTTATCTGCACGCACTTTTTCAAAAGCTGCTTCATTCGCTTCTGGATTATTTTTAATCGGAATTTGTGCTGCCATTCCTCCAATAGCTGGTGCATTACGGCGGTGACACGTTTGAATGACTTTCAAAGAATACGCGCGCATAAACGGCGCGGTCATCGTGACTTGCGCTCTATCTGGAAGTAAAAATTCATTATGGTTACGAAAACTCTTTAGAAAACTGAAAATATAATCCCATCTTCCGCAATTTAATCCGGCAGAATGATCTTTAAGCTCATACAAAATTTCATCCATTTCAAATGAAGCGTGAATCGTTTCCAGTAATACCGTTGCTTTAATCGTTCCGTTTGGAATACCGATATATTTTTGAGCAAATACGAAAACGTCATTCCATAACCTTGCTTCTAAATGGCTTTCCATTTTCGGTAAGTAAAAGTATGGACCGCTTCCTTTTGCTAGAAGAGCTTTCGCATTATGGAAAAAATAAAGTCCGAAATCTACTAAGCTACCAGACATATTCTTCCCTTCAACTTGCATATGTTTTTCTTCTAAATGCCAGCCTCTTGGACGCACAATTAATACAGCTGTTTTACGATTTAAACGATATTCTTTCCCGTTTTCATTTTTATGTGAAATCGTTCCCTGCACAGCATCTCGTAAGTTTATTTGACCTTCAATCGCATTCTCCCAAGTTGGTGAATTCGAATCTTCAAAATCCGCCATAAAAAGATGTGCTCCTGAATTCAAAGCATTAATAACCATCTTTCTATCTACTGGCCCAGTAATCTCTACGCGGCGATCCTCTAAATCTTTTGGCAACTTGGCAATTGTCCAATCCGCTTCACGTATGTTCTTTGTTTCTTCTAAAAACTTCGGAAACTCTCCTGCATCAATTCTCTTTTGTTTCTCCGCACGCTTTTGTAAAAGTTCTATGCGGCGCTCATTGAAATTTTCATGTAGTTTCTTTAAAAAACTAAGCGCCTCAGGTGTCAATATTTCGTTGTACGCGGGTAACATTTCTCCGGGCAATGTAACCCGTGAAGTTTGCGTCGACATATTAGCATCCCCTTCTTAAACTGTTTTATAACAGATTTGATTTTATGTTTTATATTATATAACAAATCTTCAGAAAAGGAAGTTTTTTTTGAAAATTCATTTCTTTTTTTTTCAAAATGCGTTTCTTTCGCGCTTTACTTCATACAAAAAAGACCATTGTTATATAACAACGGTCTTTTTTGTATTACTTTATTACTGTTCAGGATTGTGCAGCATTGCTTTATATAAAAACTGTGCATACTGTTCTCTTTTCACTTTCATAGACGGACCAAATTTATTATCTCCGATTCCCGCCGTAATACCATTTGTTTGAATTGCACTAATTGCATTTGTTGCCCATGAATTTGCTGAAACATCATTAAACGTATGAGATCCCTTTGCTTGTAAATCAAAAGCATTCGTAAGAACTTGCGCCATTTCCGCACGAGTTAACGTTGCTTTCGGTCTAAAGTTTCCATGCTCGTCTCCCATAAAAATTTCTAGTTCCGTTAAAGCTAATATCTCTTCAATAAAGTTTGTTGAGTTTTCATCGATATCCCCATATGGGTTTTCATATTCATCTTGTTCTTCTATATCAAATACACGATAAATTAAAGCTGCAACTTGCTCACGTGTAACGTCATCTCCAAAACCGAATATCCCATTTCCATATCCAAAAATAATTTCGCTTTCCGCTAAATTATGAATTGCCTCTTCTGACCAATGTCCTTTTGGTACATCTTTAAATACAATTGGATTTGTATTTTGTAGCGGTGCACTTTCTGCTTTTACATTGTTACTCTCTGCTGAGAACAACACCCCACCCATAATTGTTAATGCCGTAGCTGTTTTTAATAATTTTTTGCTCATCAAATTATCTCCCCAATATGTATATATTTTTCAAAATATACATAACAAATGGTATAGTGACAATAGATTTTCCGACACATTTCGTGACGTTTTTATGAATCATATTACACATCGTGTCTTTTTTATGGGGTTGATTATAAAGCTCATGTACAAAAATAAAAATACATAAATATGAATAATAATTCTCCATTACACAAACAAAAAACACAAATAATTTATTTGTGTTTTTTGTTTTACTCTATTTCCAATCCTCTTTCAAATGATAATTAATAATCGCATTGTTTATAAACTGAGCATATTGTTCTCTCGGTACAGGGCGATTTAATTCATACATCCCTTTTCCAGTCCCTGTCACAACTTGATTAGATTTCAGTGCACTAATTGCCTCTTCTGCCCAATGTCCTTTTGGTACATCTTTAAATGTATGCTTTTGTTTTGCTTCAAAAGTATATGCCTTTTGAATTACTACTGCCATTTCAGCTCGAGTAATTGGTGCTTTCGGTCTAAAGTTTCCGTTTGCATCACCTTTAAAAACGCCACGTTTTGTTAACGCTAAAATTTCCTTTTGGAAATCAGTTGAACTGCCGGAAATATCTTTGTATGGATTCGCTATTGCCCCTTCGTCTTTCATTTCAAGTGTTTTGTAAATAACTCCAGCCACTTGTTCACGTGTTGTAAGGTCTCCAACACCATACTTTCCGTTTCCGTATCCAACTATTATTTTATTATAAGCTAAATCTAAAATAGCATCATATGCCCAAAATCCGTATGGAACATCATCAAATACGATCATTTCCGGATATTCTTCCGCTTTTACAGGCGCCACATTCGTTCCTGCAAATATACCGCCTACCATTGTCGCAATCATCATTACACCCAATATTTTTTTCTTCATTGTCCTCTCTCCCTATTTCTATTTTATGTTAAATAGAAATATAATAGATCACACAAAGTTATCCATACTACATATGAAGTATCTTCAAATAAAATGAACTTCATTATTTCAGGAGTATTAATTTGTTGGTGAATGTAAGATAAAATGCACATCTTCTAGAAGAAACATTTCGACTACCTTTCTGCTTTATACCTCCTTCTTTCTTATTTCAAAAAGGAAGCTGTCACATCTAAGGTGCTATATATTAAAAATTCTACAATCTCTTTGTGAACTCCTTTACATTTTTAAATTTCACTTTATTGACACAAAAAGACGCAAATATTATATATTTGCGTCTTTTCAATATCGTTTGATCCGAATTATAAAGTAGCACTTTCCTTCATCGATAATTCATTTCCTGTTCCCTTGCGAAAAGTAAATGCCATTCCTACAAATATAAGAACAATCCCTACTACTTGCATACTAGTCGGTCTAAAGCCGGTAAAGACTGTGTCTAATAATATTGCAACCGCAGGATCTAAAAACACTAATACCGAAATTAATCTCGTCGATAAACCTCTTAAACTGTCAAAAAATAAGTAATATACAAATCCCGTATGTATAAGTCCTGTTGCTGTGATCATCATCCAGTTCATCTCTGTTAACCCTTGAAACTTTCCAAAGTCTACGAATGGTAGTAATAAAAATATACCTAAAAACGTTTGTAAAAATGTCATCGCATATGCGCTCGTATGCTGAATTCCTTTTCCTAATAAAGTGGTAAAAGCATAAAATAAGGCTGCAAGAAGTGCCCATACCATTCCAGATGACATTAATTTCTCTAACGACATACTACCGTCTACTCCAGCGACTAAAACTGTACCGATAAAACAAATGACAATGGACATAACCGCAAATACTGTAAGTCTCTCTTTAAATACAATACTACCAATCATTAATACGATAATGGGTGCAAGATGGTAAACTGAAATTGCAATTGTAATCGACATAACTTCAAACGCTTTAAATAGAAATACCCAGTTAAAAACGAGAAATACACCGCATGCTAATATTTGCATTACTTCTTTTTTATTCCATTTCTCACTTTTATACTGTCCTGTTACGAGCCAACATAATGCTAAAAATAGAGTCGCACAAATGCAACGAACGAATACTAATTCAAAAGACGGTAAACCTGTTTGAGTAGAAAAAAATCCAATTGATCCGAAAATAGACATCGAAAGGATCATTTTTATAGCCGGCATTGATTTTTTATTGAACACCCTTTCTCTCCTCCTATAAACTATCTGTTACAAATGAAAAATATCCAAAACATTACGTATTATTATATATTAGAATCGGAAAATTGTAAAAAATTAGAATATATTAAGTGATAGCTGCACAAAATTTCCATAAAAAAAATCATCCTTTTTTACATAGGATGATCTTTTTATTCATTGAGAGGAATTTCTCTATATTAAAACTTAAATATACTACTACTTTTGAAGTTTAAATTGGGCAACTATTTGTTTTAATCCTCCTGCTGCATTATGCATCTGTTCAATTGAAACCGAGATCTCTTGAACAGATTTTTCTTGCTGTTGAATAGACTCTTTTACCCTATCAGTTCGGTCAGATGATCTTTGGGAAATTTGAGCCATGTCTTCTGCAGAAGCCGAAATCTCTTCACTACTCGCTGCAATTTCATCTGTAGACATAGATACCGTTTGAATTTGCTCCGATACTTGCTGTACTTTTTCTGTAATTTTTCCAAATACTTTTTCCGTATGCATTACTACTTGTGTACCTGCCTGTACCTCATTATCTACTTTCCCCATCATATGTACCGTATGGTTCGTTGTTCCCATAACTTGAGTAATAAGCTTCTCAATTTGTTTTGCAGAATTACCAGATTGTTCCGCTAATTTCCGCACTTCATCTGCCACAATTGCAAACCCTCTACCACTTTCCCCAGCACGGGCAGCCTCAATTGCGGCATTTAATGCTAATAAGTTAATCTGAGAGGCAATAGCTTGCATAACATCAATGATTTCGACAATTTCTTCTGATTGTTCTTTCATAGTCTCTACCTGTTTAACACCGCTATGTACTGAATTTTGGATTATATCCATCTGTTGAATCATTTGTTTCATTAACTTATTACCACTCTCTGCGTCTAATGCCGACTGAGCAGACAATTCATTTACAGATGATGATGTATTCACTATACTCTGCATTCCTTGTGTCAACTCTTCCATCGCACCCGCAGTTTGTTCCATTGCTTGCATTTGGCTCTCTGCACCATTTGCAACTTCTTCAATATCCATCGTTATTTTCTTAGCCGCACTGCTAGATACTTCTGATGCAGATACCACTCCATCTGCATGTTGGAATAAAAGCTGAATATTATTCTCTACTTCTTTCATATTTGTTCTTAACCCTGTAATCATTTCATTAAAATCACTTACTAATACACCTAATTCATCCTTAGCATTATACTCACCGTGTACAGTTAAATCCCCTTCTTTTGCTCTTTCCATCATACGACTAACCGTTTGTAAAGGAGCAACTATAAGCCTGCTAATAATATAACTTACTATACATATAACGATTGTAGTAACTACTACAAGAACGATAAAAGTAATAACGGACCGATCTATCATTTTTTGAGAATCTTTAAATACTTGATCAGCTAAGTTTGAAACATACGATTCTAGATCCACTGCATAACTAGCTAACTCTATTCCCTTCGGTTTTAATTCCTTCTGAAATTCGTTTACCATTTGTGGCTCGTTTGTTGCCTTCGCCTTTTCAAACAATTTTTTATATGTATCTATATAACTTGGCAAAGATTTCTTCATCTTCTGAAACAGTTCATCCTCTTGCTTACTTAAATTAAAGCCATCATCATATTCTTTTAATAAAGAATCATATTTTTTAAGATCCTTTTCGATATTATCAATTATCCCCTCTTTATTTATCCCTTCATTTTGTGATGCCGTAATTAATTCTAATAAGTTATATTCTAGTGAATTTTGTGTACGAAGCATTCCTTCTAATAAAATTGCAGAATATTGATAATCATCTACTACAACCTCTGTATCGTGCTTAATCTTATTAATAGAATTAATTGCTACACAGCTCATAATTACCATACCTAAAATTGCTAATGAGATAAGCGATAATAATTTATATTTCACTTTTAAATTTTGTAAAAAATACATATTTCCACCTTTATTCCTTTATATATAGATTTTTAAAATTTTATAGCTTATTATTTACAAAATCACAATAAAAAGCAATGATAAATATTCCCAATATTGAACTTATATCTATATAAAAAAAGAAGTAGCATAATAGCTACTTCTTTTTGCTTTGTTTCTCATATTGTTCAAACGTATGAATTCTTTCGAAAATTGGTGGATGTGTGTATAAGAAAAACTTTACTAACGCAGGAGGATTTACTTGGCTTAAACTCGTTTTTGATAAATATTGAAACGTTTTTACACCAGATTTCCCGTCCTTCGTCATGTGTAAAGCATATTGATCTGCCGCTCGTTCTTCTATACGAGAAACATAGTTTGTTGCTGGCTGTGATGCAAAAGAGAGTACAGAAGAAATTAAGAAAAATAAAGGTAAAATTGAAAAACATGCTGCTTTTGAAATTTGCAGCGTATCTCCCCATTTTCGAATACACATATTGATAATACGACTAATGAGGTACATCCCTATAAACGATAGCAACATATAACTCGCAACGCCCCAATATATATGTTTCATAACATAATGTCCCATTTCATGGGCCATTATAAATAAAATCTCTTTATCTTTTAATTGCTTAAGCGTTGTATCCCACATTACAATACGAGCGTTAGGGCCAATTCCTGTTACATATGCATTTAACGCATTCGTTTTCTCTGACATATTTACTTCATACACGTGTTTAGCAGGAATGTCCGCTTTGTCTGCTATCGCTAAAATTTTCGTTTCTAATTCTTTATTTTTCAGCGTCGAAAAGTCGTTATAAAGTGGATCAATAACGACAGGCTGTATAAATGTTAAAAAGATTGTAAATGGTACAGAGAGCGCCCACCCTGCTAGCCACCATCTCTTCGGGAATTTACGGATAAGCCATAACAGAACGGCAACGACAATTAACATCGTCGCATAACTTTCCCAAAAACCGATAACATGATCTTTTATCCAGCTTTGTGTACTTTGCGTTGAAATGCCGTAATCAACGGATACCTTTCGGCTAATCCATTGCATCGGCAAGGCAAGAACTGTTGTGAGTAGTGATAAATAAAAGAAATAAATCGCTACTTGCAGGACACTTATTTTCGTCGTTTCCTTCGACCATTTCTCAAACTTTCTTGAAACACCGAGAACAAGTACAAATAATAATATGATCCATTCTAGAGGCGTCGCTAAAAAGTACAGTAAATTTTTCACGCGCGAATAATCTTGGCTTAGCGTAAGCTCTCTTGCATTCATAAACGTTTCTGGATCTGCACTCGTTCCTTTATACATGTCCGGAATAAGTTCATGATTCCATCCAAATAAATACCAATATATAAGCAACGCAAACCCCACGTACAAAAAAAGCGACCACCCAATAACCTTCCTCACGCTATTCCCTCCTCTATGCTGCCTGTCTATTATTATTGTAAGTTCGTACATGCTAAATTAGAACAAGCTTATTATGCGAATTGCTCGCGAGCCTTCTATTTATATAAAAAAACTCTTCTACAAATAGAAGAGTTTTACCTACCTTTAGACACTTTCTTCGGTTCATAATTTTGGATAAGAAACGCACTTATAAACTAGCGCCTTTTACATAGCGTATAAAAAATACGACTAAAACTAGTACGTGTCTCCTTAAGGAAGTACATCCACTAATAAACTAAAATCTTGTAAAGAAAAAGAACTATATTTCATAATACCTTGTACTGCTAATAGTAAAATAAGACCGGTCACACACATATAATTAACGCTTTCTTCACTCTTTTTTTCAGCAACTATTCCGCCGCTTATACATAAAATCCCTAACAAATGGAGTGCTAAATACATAAAGAAATAAGCTTCCTCCCAGCGAAGAATAACATTGACTGTCGTTATCAGCACAATACTAAGCAAAATCAAATAAAAAAACTTATTTGATGATATTGTTTCATTCATATAATTTTATACATCCCTTTCAAATTTAGAATTAATGATGTTTCAAAGCTATAAAGTAAATGATTGTTTTCATACTATAAAGTGAAACTTTAATCAGTGGGGGTTTTCTTCATCCCCACTGATTATTAGCCCTCACTAATCGGACTTTTATGGGCAGCCCGACCCCCACCTAAATTCTTTGCTTTCGCTGAATTTTGAGTTGGGGGTCTTACTGCCCATTAAAGTGGGGTAAAACAAAAGGAAAGCCCCCGTTACTTTCTCGAATACGTTATGAACCCACATATACTTCTCTTCATTTTTTCTGAAGATGCGCTTCATCATTTCTTCTACAATTAGACCAAATATTAGTAAAGCCCCTAACACAATAAGAAGAGAAATAATATTTTCTTTTACATGAGTACTAGAAAATAAGTAATACTCTGGAAATACACTCGTATCTACTACAACAAACGCTTTTATCACACATATCTGTAATAGACGTAGCATCTATAATGTCCTTTAATATTTTTTCAATCGTCTTCTTCATCTCATTTACTCCCCACTACATCTGAAAAGCTTTTTTCTTGCTCTACATATATAGCCGGCATTTCTTTATTCCAATATTTGCGGTTAACAAATAAGAAAATGAGTACTAAGTTTAATCCCGTCATAAAAATAATAAGTCCTGGAAAGAATGTCGTATAATTTGAGAAATCTGCAAAACTCATTATCTCTTCTTTATTTATTAGAAAAGAAGCACCGATTACAAATGCATTGTTTAACATATGAATCGCAATTGGCATGAGTAAGCTATTTGTACGAATATATACGATCGATAGTACAACGCTAAATACAACTGCACCTAGGAAATCAACGTGTAACAATGCAAATAATATCGCTACAACAATAATCGCTATACTCGTTCCCCATTTTGCAGCAAAACGTTGCAGTAAAAATCCCCGAAATACAAATTCACCAATAATTGGTGCGATGAATACGACCATAATAAACTGATATACAAATCCCCCTGTGCTATCTATAATCGGTTCACGTAACGCGTTCATAATAAATTCCGGTGTAATCCAAGCAAAGCTATACATGTACAAAATAAGATATCCATAACTAAACACGGCTAACATAAGTGCAATGTATAAAACTTGCACCAGGTTAAACGTTTCATTTTTATTAATAAATAATGAAAAGGAAACACGGTGTTTTCTGTACTCAAAAAAAATCCATGTAATCGGAAGGATATAGAATATAAGAATATTTATAAAAGTAGAATTTTGCATATGAAATGTATTTTCTATCAATTCATTACTGACCCTTGCAACTAAAGTTAATAGTGCAAATACAATTAAAAAATATCTAGCTCGCATCGTTTGAAACGGATTCACACTCATCTCCTCCCCTATGTTACTTTTATCATATCATTTGATTCTTAATTTTTTGAGAAAGAAAACCTTAAAATTTCCTTAAAAATTCCATAAGTTACCGAAAGATGATATGATATTCGAGGAAATTAGGAGGGATTTTTATGTATGAAGCAAATATTTTGCTCGTTGATGATGAAACAGCAATTTTACAATTACTAACTACCATTCTTGAAAAAGAAGGTTTTTCTCATATTACAACTGCAACATCGGCTGAAATAGCTTTATCTCTCACCGAGCAAAACGATTACGATTTAATTATTTTAGATGTCATGCTTCCTGGACAATCTGGTTTTGATATTTGTCCCATCATTCGCCAGAAAACAGATTGCCCTATCTTCTTCCTCACAGCTAAAACATCTGATTTAGATAAAATATCTGGATTTTCACACGGTGCAGATGATTATATTACGAAGCCATTTAATCCACTTGAAGTAGTAGCTCGTATGAAAGCACAACTCCGTAGACATATGAAACAAGCAGTACCACACGAACAAAAAGCACAATCCAGTTCATTTGGCAGATTTGAAATTGATCGATATTCCGCAGAGCTTACAGTAAATGGACATGTTGTCGAATGTTCCGCCCAGCTATTTCAGCTATTACTCTTCTTTTGCGAGAATCCAAACTATGTATTTTCGAAAGAAGAAATATACGAGAAAGTTTGGGGAGCACCTGCCTATAATGGCGATGATAATACCGTTATGGTCCACATTCGAAAACTACGTGAAAAAATTGAACAAGACCCAAGTAAACCAGAATATATAAAAACCGTTCGCGGGCTTGGCTATAAGTTCATTACAAAGTAGGGTGACGATATGAACTTTAATAAACGACTTATTATCCAGTTTATCATGCAACACGTATTTGTTT
This sequence comes from Bacillus sp. EB106-04-02-XG92, assembly GCF_058791995.1. Classification (NCBI taxonomy): domain Bacteria; kingdom Bacillati; phylum Bacillota; class Bacilli; order Caryophanales; family Bacillaceae; genus Bacillus; species Bacillus sp. EB106-04-02-XG92. The sequence goes on along the minus strand of NZ_JBYTEA010000003.1, from coordinate 152,468 downwards.
TAGTTACATTACTGATTGCTGTAGTAGCTGCATTCACGTATTTAATTTTTCTTGTTACGAGTACTTCATACGAACCGAACATTCCAGATGCTGAAAATTTTATGATTGCAAGATACATTTCTTCAGAAGATGGCGATATTTCGTTAAAAGCTGAAGTAAAAGACTTAATTAAAGAGAAAAATGATTGGATTCAAGTTGTAGAGGAAAACGGAAAAGTTCTCTATCACTTTAATACGCCAAATGACGTACCGACATCTTATACGAAAACATCTTTATTCTCGTATATACAGAATCACATAGAAAGTCCTTATACATTTACATATTGGGAAATTGAATTAGAAGAAAAAAACGTACTTGTTATTTACGGCGGTATGTTAAAAAGCAATGTATTACTGAAAACGATACAGAAAGAGCACCCTTCTGTATCTACAGATTCATTCGCATTAACAGAAGAAGAAAAACAGTTACTTTCTAAAGAAAAGGCTACTCTTCAAATTTTTAATAGTGGGGGCGAAGAAGTATTCTCCTATCCAGATGGAAAGAAAAAACCGTTTTCTGTCATACAAGCTGCTCTTAGCGAAAAGGAACCGTGGAATCATAAAGAAAACACGTCTAGCTTTTACGACACAAATAGCAATCATCTTCTCGTTGTAACTGCCAAAAATGAGTACTACTATCCAGATGATGAAATAGACGATGTATTTGCTAAAAAGTTTCTAATCGGATGCGGATTAATCCTTCTTATCGTATTTGTTTATTTAGTCATTCTTTCTATTTGGTACGGTAATAAATTTGGAAAACCGTTATTACATGCGATGCGCTGGCTTAAAAACATAGCTGGCGGAAAGTATGAAGAGCCCGTTAATAAAAAAGGGAAACCTGTCAGGTTCCGGCGATCTGGTAAAGAAAAATGGTCATTTCGCTTATTTAGTGATGTAACAAATTCACTAGAGCACCTTTCTATTACACTCAAAAAAAATGATGGGATGAGGCAAATATTGCAACAAACACGTGAGGAATGGATTACTGGGCTTACACATGATTTAAAAACACCACTTAGCTCTATATATGGATACGCATTATTACTAGAATCAAAGCAGTACAACTGGACTGATCGTGACATTCAACAATTCGGCAGCGTTATGAAAGAGAAATCGCAATATATGACGACATTAATTGATGACTTAAGCTTAACGTATCAATTAAAAAATAACAGTCTTCCTGCGCAGCACGTAAACATTGAAATGAATCAATTCGTCCAAAAAGTATTATTACAATTCATTAATAATCCAACACTTCAAAATCAAAATATTGAATTCGTACCAAGCTCAAATAAAATTCAATATTTCATTGAAGAAAAATGGTTCCAGCGTATTATCGAAAACTTACTCGTAAACGCTGTAAAACATAATAATGAAACGACAAACGTTATCGTAAAACTTTCACAAAATGAAAATTCATTTACACTCTCTATTTCAGATAACGGCAAAGGAATGGATGATAAAACGAAAGAGCTTCTCTTTGAGCGGTATTATAGAGGAACAAATACAGAAGAAAGCAACATCGGAACGGGACTTGGTCTCGCTATTACGAAACAGCTAGTTCATGCTCATAACGGAACGATTTCGATCGATAGCGAACTAGGAAAAGGAACGACCATTACACTTGTGTTCCCGTTTCATTCGTAGAAAAGGCGCTATGTGGCGTCTTTTCTTATGGGGAAGTTCTTCGGTAAATGAAATCATGTTACTCGCCTTTTATTCTTGCTTATTGCGATAGTTCAGCGGTAAATGAAATTATATCGGCGATTTTCTAAATATATCGTCGCAACTCAAATTATATCGGCGATTTTCAAGAGATATCGACTTGTCGACAAAAACCAACAATACCAGTCTACTTCCCCTACTATACAAAGTAAAAATAAAACTATTAACAAATACATTTCTAAACTGTTATACTATAAATAGAAGTATAAACTAACTAAGTTTTGCATAAAATGAAGTAGACGAGGTGCTTCCAACACCCCGTCACTGCAACTAATTACCGCAAGGTGGAAGGTTGCAACTAAAGCTTATTTGCGCTTAGAAGACTTCCCACGCTTCGCAGGCAGACGGGTGGTCTTCTTTTTGCGCTTTTTTGTCGTTAATTTCTTAAATCCCATAACTATACCTTCTCTAGCTATAGTTTTTGTGATTTCCAACAAAATTTGCAAAAGAAACTCCATACGATTACACCTCCTTTCTCCACAAAATGAAGAAAGGGCATAACCTTCCACCTACAATATTTAATTGCTACTTTATTTTATCATTTTTAAATGTATTGCAGATGAGGCAATACAAATTTAACAATCCACTCGTAAAAATAACCTTTCACAACTTACTATGAAAGGTCACTCCATATTTCAGCTATTTCCCTACTAACACAAACACATTCTCATCAGGCGCTTCCATTACCGCAACATGTCCTGATTCTGTTGGAAATGGTTCGCGAATCCATTTAACATCTTTATTATCTTTTAAACTATCATACGTTTGTTGCACATCTTCTACTAATACTTCGACTTCCATAAAATGAATATCCGGATGATTACTTATTACTAACTCCGAACTTTTCTCATCTGGAAACTTCAATCCTATTAACGTCCAAATAACCCCTTCTTCTAATTCTCTTTCTATAATCCAGTTTTGCTTCATTCCCATTTCTTTATAAAAAGAAACTGATCTTTCTATATCCTTCGTATGTATAGAGACACATTCTAATTTTTTGAACATTCCCCAATCCCCCTTTATAAAAAAGCGAACCATTTCTCAATGACTCGCTCTCAATCTATCATTTTTTCTTCACCGGTATCCAAAGTTCAATTTGAGCGAACTCGCTTTTATCTGCATGGGAACGCTCATCGTATAGTTCAAATTCATTAACGCCGCAATGTTCGTATCCTGAATGCGGGAACCATTCTGAGAATACTGCATTCCACGTTTGATGAATAGACGATACCATTTCTTCATGAGGAACTTTCGGCGTTGTAAATACAGCATATGTCGCTGCTGGGAAAGTACGCTTCACAATTTCATTTGGTACATTTTCAAACCCTGTAACTTCCATTCCGATAATATAAGTGAAGTCGCCCGTTTCTAAATTAAAATCAGTACATAATCCAAGCTCTACCCATTGGCTCGTATCTTTACGATTCGGAATTGTCGTTCCAAGATCTTTCTGTAAATATTCTTGCCAAAATGCTGGGATGTCTTGATGGTTTTTCCCTTCTTTACTTGTCGTCTTCAGTTCATAACCTGCCATTAAAAATTCTGGTTTATTTACAATACGATATTCCATTTGTATGCCTCCTAAATACGGATTTAATTTTCTTTGCTTTACATTCACGCTGTGATACATTGGCGTTTCAATTTCTTGTTTTCGATATTCACTCGGTGTCATTTGAAATAATTTTTTAAAGGCTCTCGTGAACGTTTCGTGAGATTGAAAGCCATGCTCAAATGCGATATCAATAACTTTTTCATCCGTATGAGAAAGTTGATAAGCTGCCCGGGCTAACCTCCTCTTTCGAACATACTCCATTACTGTATCACCTACTAACGCCTGAAATACACGATGAAAATGCGACTCAGAAAAACCTGCAATACGCGCTAAATTATGCAGCGTCTGTTTTTCCATTACATCTTCCTCAATATAATCAATTGACCTTTGAATTTGTGTTTCATAGCTTTCCATCTCTGTTCACCCGCCTTATATGTATTATGATAAAAGAGAATCCTATCCAATTCTTGACGTTTTTTACTATAATTCCATAAAAAATTGTAACTTTTTTATATGTATTTCGTTGTTATGTATGAAGGGAGGGAAATGTAGTGAAACGCAAACAATCATTAGAAGACATTTACTCCGAGCATATGCAAGATTTATTTCGCTATCTTCTCTCCCTAACCGGAGATTCCCACTATGCGGAAGATCTCATGCAAGAAACGTTTTACCGAATGCTCATCCATATTGACTATTATAAAGGAGAAGAAATTAGGCCATGGTTATTTACGATTGCCTACAACGCCTTTATCGATTGGTATCGAAAAGAAAAAAGATATAAAACAACGACAGTTAAAGAATTCCATTTACCAAACGTGCCAAGTACAGAGCACTCTTATTTTATAAAACATGAGATTGCTAGTTGGTTAGACAGTTTATCTTCTCTTCCGCCCGAAAGACGAAATATTCTGTTACTACGAGATTACTACGGATTCTCTTATAAAGAAATAGCAGAAATGACTGGTCTCTCATTAGCAAAAGTGAAAATTGAATTACACAGGGGACGAAAAGAAACGAAAAACATAAAGGAGTGATACAGATGGGTTGTACAGCATTTAAAAAACTATGGGAGAAGTACGAAAACGGAACGCTCACGCATGATGAACAAGAACTGTTAGAAAATCATATTGAGACATGTGAAGAATGTGAAGCTTACTTAGATGCGTTGCTTTCGAAGAGTGAATCAATAAAGAAAAGACTACCACCACAAAATTTGAAACTCCCGTTTTGGAAAATAAAATGGAAACAGCGTTGGCAAACCGTTAGTTTTGTCCTTGCTGTTTGTATAGCAATCTATTTTGTTGGTCATTTTTCATCTTCTTTTTACTTCTATAATATGAAAAAATTAAATGAAGTAGATGAGATTCCAGCACTCGCACTAGAAGCAACAATGCCAAATAGCCGTTACGCTGGAGGAAGTACGAAGGTTAAACCCTTCTTCCGTACAGAAAATGAAATGAATTTATATAAAACGGTCGGCAAAAAAGAATTTCCGATTGGTACAGTAACAACGCGTAGTTTCTTATCATCTGTAACTGCCACAAATCCATCTTGGGAAAATAAACCCTATTTAAAAAAACTTTCCTTTGTTCATCCAAAAATCAAGGAAGAAGCTTCTTTGAAAGAATCATCTAAAAAAGTTTGGGATACACTTGGAAAGATACATGAGGGGACCGTTGCAGAAGTAGCAATATCTTTCGATAAAGCTTACACTTTACAAGAAGTAGAATCCATTCTATATAGTGCATTTGAAGCACAAGAAATGCCGCCAACTCCTTTATGGTACGCTTTAGAAACAGGACAAGAAAGAATAAATGAAGACGATTTTATCTTGCATAGCGGAGAGGTTATCGGATTTCGAGAACATATAGATCTTCCTGATAGTGAAGCCGAACAACCGAAGACAAAAGAAGATCAAGTAATCGAAATGATGCGCATTCTTTCTGAACATAAAAAAACTGTGAGTGAAGCTACTCGGACTCGTGAAAAAGACCTGAACTTAGATAAGCGCTATCAGTATGTAAAAGATAACGGCGTTAAAGTATACGGCATGGTCATTACTGGCCCGTCGAAAGAATTATTAAAATTACAAAACTCGTCGCACGTTCGTTATGTGACTCTTGGGGATATTGAGGTTTGGAATTGGTTTGATTATTAATGAGGAAAAGGAGAGCAAAGATATGCTCTCCTTTTTAATCTGAAATCACTTTCACATACATCCCTCTCACCGCTTTTTCATAAGCGACCTCGCTCATCTGTCTTATTTTTTCCGACACAACAGACGATGAAACAACTTCACCTTCACGAAGTAATGGAGGATCAATGAGTCGGACTTTATTTTTCTGATACAAATCATAATCGTTTCTATTTTCTTTTACGTTTACATTCGGATGAACTTTTCTTAATAAAGCATGTACTTCTGAATCAGTACATTGCTGCAATTTAGAAATAAGCTGATCATCTTCAAGAAGAAAATCATCTGCATGAATAACCGTTTTATGAAGAGCTAATTTTAACGTCTTAGCTAACATATCGTTTCCGTAAATATTGATTGGTTTCATAAAGAAATCGATTACTTCTTTATAATACGTCTTTGTAAACCACTCTGCCATTTCGATACTTTGCAGAACCATTTTCCCATCTACTGCAATGACATCCTCTAAAAAACTGTGAACTTCTTCTAAAGAAACATACCCATATGTATACATATCTCGTAACGTATAATCCACTCTGTCTGCGCATAATTCTGGTGCTGACCTTTCGAGTAACATCCATTTTGAATCATCTAACAAAATATCTTCATAGTTATAACCATACTTTGAAAGAATCGCTGGAATTTCTGAGTTTTTCACAACAGAACTAAATATCTCTTCATGATAACTTTCACCCTCATTATGAAAAACATAATCAATCACGTGGGAAAAAGCAGTATGTGATACGTCATGCAGTAAACCTGCAATTTGTTCTTCTACTGAACCACCTAGTTTTTTCACTAACAACATAACACCAACTGAATGATCAAAGCGCGTTACATTCCATTTCTCATTTATTAAGTAGCTTGCACCATTTTGATGAATACCTTTTAGTCTTTGCACAGACTTACTTACAATTAATTCTTCTAACACTTGATCCACTTCAAACTCACCGTATAGCACATCTGATATAACCACTTATAATCCCCCTTTATTTCAGCAGCGTCTTTTAATCGTACCTTTTTTATGAAATCGACATCAATATAAATATTAAATTCAAATATAATAATGTTATACATGTCTGTTATTTCTTTTAATTCATTTGTTTTTATTAAGTGCTCCTTATATGGAGCCTTTTTTTATTGAAAAATATGGGGACTTTCATTCCAAATCGTGAACAGGACGCTATAAATAGAAACGTACATATTCCGGCGATGAAAAGGATAATATTGCCAGTTTCATTCTTCTTTGATTTAATACAAGTATGGCCGTTAAGGGAAAGAGGGGAAACATGAAAAAGATTTTCTTCACCATTCTATTCATCATTATTGTATTCATTAGTTTAGGATATTGGAAATTCTTCACTTTATCTGGGGTTTCAGGCGGTGAAAAGATTCAATCCATACACTCGCCAGATAAAACGTATACTTTACATATATACAGACATAATGGCGGCGCAACGACTAGTTTTGCTATAAGAGGAGAGCTTATAGCAAATAATAAAAAATTTATGAACACGAAAAATATATACTGGAATTATCGTGAAGAAGATGCAACTGTACAATGGTTAGACGATCATACAGTAATGATTAATAATCATAAATTACATGTAGAGACGGACACGTATGATTTTAGAAAAAATGAAAGAGAAAAGGACTGACATTTATCAGTCAGCCCTTTTCTCTTTATCCCTCTATTCAAACGTAACTTCCACCTGCACAATCTCAGATCTACTTCCCAGTCTTAATGGCGGTCCCCAGAATCCGAAACCAGAAGAAACAATCGCGTGGAATGCACCTTTTTGTGCGTATCCCCAGTCTAATTCGTACATTCTTCTCGTTACGATATGATTCGGCGCCATTTGTCCGCGGTGCGTGTGACCTGATAATAGTAAATCAACACCCGCCTCCGCTGCTTGTTTCAACTCGAATGGTTGATGATCCATTGCAATAACTGGCATAGATTTATCTACCGTACTCATTAGATTTTCAAAGCTTTGACGATCTCGCTCTGTTTTATCTCTTCTTCCGACGAGGTAAAATTGATCTTCAATTGTAATCACTTCATCTAACAGAATACGAATATCAATCTTGTCCATCTCTTGTAAAAATTCAGGAACTGCTCGTCCGTAATATTCGTGGTTTCCTAACACACCATATACGCCTAGTGGAGCTTTCATTTGTTTCATAATTGGTCCCATATTTTTTTGAATGAACACACCTGGATGATCATCGATAATATCTCCTGGCAGTAAAATAATATCAGGCTCCATCTCATTTACATGACGGACAAGTCTTTTTAAATGCGAAACGCCAGATAATTTACCGAAATGCATATCAGAAGCCATCGCAATGCGTAAGCTTTTACGTCCCTCTACTTTTTTCGGTATGTGCACCTCGTACTTTCTAAATACTGGGCTATATGCGTTGAATACTCCATATGCAAAAATAAAGATAAACGCAAGTAACACGGCCGTTCCTGTCCAAATAATTGCCGCTTCTTTCTCCACTGAAAACTGTAAAAGAAAGACCGTAATATTTGCTAACGGCAACAGCATAAGCGCATATTGTATGACAGCAAACCAAATTGAACCTATCGTTCGTAGAAATGGCAAGAACTTAAACACTTGCACGAGAATGTACGCATATGAAATAAAACCGACTACGAAAGCGTAATATCCCCAAGATTCCCAGCCAAACACCGCATGAAGCCAAATCCAACCGTTCCAGCCGATGTAAAACATGAGTAATGTGTATACAATTAACATAGTAAATATATTGAAATAACGAAGATTTTTCACAGTCAGCCTCCTTCTTAATTTCTTCTATTATATCTTGTTATGCACGTTTAACGTAAATATTAAGCACAGCAATCTTCACAATAAAAACCTCTAACTGCTAGATGCAAACCTAACAATTAGAGGTGCAATTCAAAACAAAATTACTTTTACAGATTTTCGTTATAGAAACTTGTTAATTTTTCAACTGCAATTTTTACTGGTTCTGGTTGGTCATATAAATCGTAATGACTCGCACCTTCCACAACAAGTAAATCTTTTTTCTCTGAAGCTGCTTTCTTATACAGCTCATGACCATCTTTATAAGAACCGAATGCGCCTTGCTTGCTGCCAACAATAATTTGTAACGGCTGTGTTAATAATATATCTGCTAAATGGAACGCATCAAAACCAATTACCGATCCCATGCTCGTAAAGTTTAACTTATTTGGAGAGTTAACACTTTGCCCACGCGGTGTTGTATAATACTCAACTGCTTCTACAATATCTATATCGGTCATACCTGCCGCCTTTAATTCCTCCTCATTTTTAGGAATCCAGTTCGTAATCATTGCCTCTGCTCCGCGTGCTTCAGCAGTACGTTGTTTACCAATCGCCTCTAACACCCCAATCGGGTCCGCTTCACGATTTAATCGGCCGATATTTGCACCAACAACTGTGCCAACTGCTTTAATACGGCGCTCTGTCATTGCGGCATTTACCGCATAACCACCGCCCGCACAAACGCCTAACACACCGATACGTTCTTCATCTATATAAGAAAGAGTAGTCAAATAATCTACCGCTGAGCGAATATCTTCAACGCGCGCAGCTGGTTCTTCCATATATCTCGGTGTCCCTTCACTTTCACCTTGATACGATGCATCAAACGCAAGCGTTACATAGCCTTGTTCTGCTAATTTCTCTGCATATAATCCTGCCGTTTGATCTTTACAGCTACTACCTGGATGCACACAAACAATCGCTGCATTTTGTTTCTTTTCCTCAGCACCTACAGGAATATTTAAAATACCTGCAACTCGTAATCCTCTTGCATAAAAACGTACATTTCTCTTCGTAACTGCCATATATAAAACCACCCTTACTTTATTTTCATTTTACACTTGTGAGAGTTAATACTCACGTGTATATTTATAATAAAGCGAGCAACCACTTGTTTCAATGACCACATTTACGCATTTGGGTGATAATACACACATAACGAAATATGTGCATCAATAACGGAGGAACACCATATGGAGAAAATCGATAGAAGAATTATAAAATCACAAAACGCCATTCAATCCGCATTTATCGAAATGTTAATTGAAGATGGCTTTGATGAAATTACAGTAAAAAACATTACAGAAAAAGCGAACATCGGAAGAAAAACTTTCTACCTACACTACCTAGATAAATACAATTTATTAGATAAAATTGTGGACGACCATTTAAATCAATTAAGAGAAATATGCGATATAAAACAAACAAAAGGCTATATAGAAGGAACTGTCATATGGTTTGAATACTTCAAAGAACACAAACCATTTTTCGCAGCTTTATTTAAAAGCAACAGCACATTATCATTTCAGAAAAAGTTCCTAACGTTCATCATGGGTGAACTAGAGAAAAAACTAAACACAAATACGTCAGTAAATAAAAACATTGATACACACATCGTTTTAAAATTTTTAGGAACAGCTGTCATGGGCATTTTGGAATCTTACGTGTTGGATGAGATTGATAATGATGTTGAGTACGTTGCGATGCAAGTTGGGGAGTTGATGAAGAGGAATATATAAACAATACAGCAGCGATTCTCTTGATAAGGATTCTAAAATTTCATTATCCAAAACTCAACTATGCAATTCTGCATATGCATCCCTTCCGTTTTATTTTCATGTTACGATATAAACGAAATACGACATATATCGACAAAAAAATAAAAGGTAGTGATTGCATGAAACGTTCTAAAACATATTTAAAATGCTTAGCATTATCCACTGTTTTTGCTAGTATCGCTTTAACCCTTTCAACACCGGCTGCTTACGCTCAAACGACATCACAAGTTGTAACAGATATCGGGCAAAATGCAAAAACACATACAAGCTATAATACATTTAATAATAATCAAACTGATAATATGACAATGTCTTTAAAGGTAACTTTTATTGATGATCCAAGCGCTGATAAACAGATTGCTGTTATTAATACAACTGGTAGTTTTCTAAAAGCAAACCCTACTATAAGTAGTGCGCCTATTGATAACTATCCAATCCCTGGCGCTAGTGCAACATTACGCTATCCTTCACAGTATGATATTGCATTTAACCTTCAAGATAACAGCGCTCGTTTCTTTAACGTAGCCCCTACAAATGCTGTAGAAGAAACGACTGTAACATCTAGTGTATCATATCAACTTGGCGGTTCTGTTAAAGCTTCTGCAACGCCAAATGGGCCTAGCGCTGAAGCTGGCGCAACTGGTCAAATCACTTGGTCTGACTCTGTAAGCTATAAACAAACAAGTTATAAAACAAACTTAATTGACCAAACAAATAAAAACGTAAAATGGAACGTATTCTTTAACGGGTATAACAACCAAAACTGGGGTATCTACACACGTGATTCCTACCATTCTTTATACGGAAACCAACTGTTCATGTACTCTCGCACATACCTATATGAATCTGATGCAAAAGGTAATTTAATACCGATGAATCAACTTCCAGCACTAACAAATAGCGGTTTCTCACCTGGTATGATTGCTGTTGTCATCTCTGAAAAAAATACAGACCAATCTAACTTACAAGTCGCTTATACAAAACACGCCGACGACTACCAACTTCGTCCAGGCTTCACATTCGGAACTGCAAACTGGGTTGGAAACAACGTAAAAGACGTTGATCAAAAAACATTTAATAAATCATTCACATTAGATTGGAAGAATAAGAAATTAGTTGAGAAAAAATAAAGAAAACCGAACCGCCATTTAGATGGTGGTTCGGTTTTTTATGTGAACAACAAACTTTTCATTTCTTTTAGGTAAAAATATACAATATTCATTTTTTCGTAACACAATCATCCTTATCCCCCGAATGAATATCTACTGATAAAATATATTATGTTATTGTACTGCTTCCGCGCGGCTTACCTCTTCACCTGGAACCCAGCCCTTATCTGCTCCAACTGAAATATTTTCTTGAATTAAACTATTAACATACTTCGCACCCCAATAATTTTTTAAGCAGCACATTTTTAGTAGTTTTATATTTTCATTTGTTTGCTCTTTATAAGTTTTAAAAATAACATCATATGTATCAGCTACTTTTATATGAATATACGCAACACAACCAACAAATTGATAATAATTATCAACTAAATACAAAAAATATCATTTCCTGCACAAATACGCCTTCCGCTCATTTTTAAAAAGTAAATAATGTGCCGTATGAACTTTCCGTTCTAAATAATCGATAGAATACGAGCTTGATGGATCAACTAAATCACCTATCGCACCTGAAAGATGATCAATGACTTGCTGCAGTATTTCTAAGTTTTTCTTTTCACTTTCAGAATTCATTTCATCCATAATGTCACAAATAAGGTATTGAACTCGCCGCAAACGTAATTCCTTCTGCTCCACTTATATCTCCTCCTTATTAGTCATATTACGCTTTAAATATATGGGGTTATAGCTTAACCAATTCTAAAAAGTACAAAGGCAACCATCTTCATAAAGATGGTTGCCCCTACTTTTATACTTGCATCGCTTTTTCTCTCAAAGCTCTTCTTAACAGTTTACCTGTCGTATTCTTTGGTAATTCTGTTAAAAACTCGATACTCTTTGGTACTTTATATTTCGCTAAATGTAACGTGCAATAATGCATAAGTTCCTCTTCTGTTACGTTAGCTTGTTTCAAAACGACGTAAGCTCGCACTGCTTCTCCTAAGTTTTCATCAGGAACGCCAATTACGACAACTTCTGCTACAGATTCGTGTGTGTACAATACTTCCTCTACTTCACGAGGGTATACGTTATAACCACCAACTAGGACGATATCTTTTTTGCGATCAACGATATAGAAGTAACCTTCTTCATCCCTTTTCGCTAAGTCTCCTGTATACAGCCAGCCTTCTTTTAATGTCGCTGCTGTATCTTCTGGTGCGTTATAGTATCCTTTCATAACGTTAGGACCGCGAACAATTAATTCACCGACTGCACCAACAGGTACTTCTTCCCCAAGTTCGTTCACAATTTTATTTTCTACATGCCAAATATTTGTACCGATCGACCCTGGTTTACGCGGACGATCGAGCGGGTTAAAACAAGTTACTGGTGATGCTTCTGATAAACCATATCCTTCTGAAACGATAACGTCAAAACGTTTTTCAAAGTTTTGCAGAAGAGCAACAGGCATGGATGCACCACCTGAAATACAAAGGCGAAGCGTCTTCACATCTTCTGCGCTTGCTTCTTCAAATAAATATAAATAATTGTACATCGTCGGTACACCAGCAAAAATCGTTGGTTCGTACGTGCGACAAATACGGAATACTTCTTTCGGACTAAATTTTGGTAACATTAAAATAGTCGCTCCGTTCACAATCGGTGCATTGACCGCCACTGTTAAACAAAATACATGGAACATCGGCAGTGCTGCAACGACGCGGTCATCAGCCGTATATTGTAAATACGAAGCAACATCGCTCGCATTACTATATAAATTTTTATGTGTTAACATAGCGCCTTTCGGTTTTCCAGTTGTACCTGAAGTGTATAGAATAACCGCTACATCTTCTTCATCTAGCTCTGGGCCTTCGTAAGTTACATCTCCAGCCCCTATCATTCTGGTAAACGTTTTCATTTTTTTGGTTTCTGTATGATTAAAATCTGATGAGGTTTCGCATATGATGATGTTTTCAAGTGAAGGAAGTCTTGTTGTAAGAGATTGTATAACAGGTAGAAGGACGTCGAGTACGATGATTGTTTTTACATCTCCATTTTGTAAAATGTAATGCATTTCGTCTGCTGTATAAATTGGATTAACTGGAATAACAGTTGCTCCAGCTTTCATTGTTCCATATAAACCGACCAAAAAATGTGGTGAGTTTCCAACAACTAATGCGACATTGTCCCCTTTTCCAATGCCCATTGCTGCTAAATTGCTAGAAAACCTTGTGACCATTTTGTTTAATTGGTCATACGAGACCGACTGATCCATAAATATATAAGCCGGTTTATCCCCCTTCTTTTTCGCCGTTTCAGCCAAAGATTGAACGAGATTCACATAAACCCCACCTTTATAAAATTTAGAATATTTAAAAATTCTAAATTAATTATATTAAAAGAAAATTGAAGTGGCAAGTGTTATTCCATTAACTGCATATACACAGCTCACCTCCTCTTCGTTTACTTTGGAAGGATAAGGGAATTTTATTTGTTAGCACACTATGAAATGAGTGGTAAAATCATTTCAGGATAATATGCATTCATCTTTTCTTTCAGCATTGCAAGTTCTTCTTTATTTAAGCTCGTATACTCCCCGTACAAGTTAAGAACGTCCGCTCCATCTTCATGAAAAAACAATGTAACATATAACGTCGGTAACCCGGTATTGTCCTGATCTATCGAAAAGACAAGATCTGGTGTTTTATTCACCGTACTAAACGTTTCATTTCTTTTCCATTTCTTATTTTGAAACATAGTTTGTATATCAGCTATCTTTCGTCTGTTATCTGTATGCGTAAAATATATAACATTATCTTTCGCTGGCTTTCCAATAGATAAAAGTGTGCGACTTGAGGACGTTTCATCGTTACAAGCTGTCATTCCGATAACGAAACTGAGTAGTAATACAACGTACATTACCCTCTTCATTTCAATCCGCCTCCTTTTGAATATATATACTCCTTTATGTGAGGCAAATGTCCTGTGATTTTATGGTATATAAAATTATATCGGCGATTTTTCAGATATATCAGCGCAACTCAATTTATATCAGCGATTTTCCAAATATATCGACCGCAACTCGAAATATATCAGCGATTTTTCTAATATATCGACTTACCGACAAAACGCGATAATTTACGCAAAAAAAGAGGCTGTCCATTACGGCAGCCTCCCTTATTTTTAGAAGAATAAATGTAAGAAATCTTCTGTTGTAATATTGCCGAAGTAGCGTTTAATATCTACGCCTTCTAAAGCTGCAGTGAATGCATCTTTATCAAATTGTACACCTGTTAGACGCTCTTCAATGTCATGCACATCTAATGAACCGAAGAAATCACCGTAAATTTTACATTCTGTTACTGTCCCTTTTTTCACTTCAAGACGAACGTCAACTTGTCCAACTGGGAAGCGGTGTGAATGTTGTAAGTTGAACTTCGGAGATTTTCCGTAGTTCCAGTCCCAATTTTGGTAGCGCTCTTCAGAAAGTTTATGAATTGCTTTCCAATCCTCTTCTGTTAATTCGTACGTTGGAATTTCTGTTTCTCCTTCGAAAATTGTTTCTAGAAGAAGTTGTCTAAACTCTTCTGTCGTCATTTTTTCGTTTAGGAACTCTGTAATGTTCGCAACGCGGCTACGGATTGATTTAATACCTTTTGATTGAATTTTATCCATTTTTACTTTTAACGCTGATACGACGTGATCGATTTCAGAGTCAAATAGTAACGTACCGTGACTGAACATACGACCTTTCGTTGAGAACTGCGCATTACCTGAAATTTTTCTGCCTTCAGCTAAAATGTCGTTACGACCACTTAGTTCTGCATTTACACCTAATTTACCAAGTGCTTTCGTTACAGGCTCTGTGAATTTTTTGAAATTGCTGAAACTGTCTCCATCATCTTTCGTAATAAAGCTGAAGTTTAAGTTTCCTAAATCGTGATATACTGCGCCTCCGCCTGATAGACGACGAACGACATGAATCCCTTTTTCTTTTACGTAATCCGCATTAATTTCTTCTACTGTGTTTTGGTTTTTACCAATGATAATCGAAGGTTCATTAATGTAGAACAGTAAATATGTTTCGTTAATATCTAAATTCTTCACACAATATTCTTCGATTGCTAAGTTTATTCTAGGATCTGTAATCCCTTTATTATCAATAAATAACATCGTATCACCTCATGAGTTCCATACGTAGCCACTATGCGCTAGCGAAATATGGCCACTGAAAATTTGTTTTGCTTCTGTTACTAAATCAGATTGGTTGCCTGTATGCGGTAAGTGCGTTAATAGAAGTTCTTTTACATTTGCATCCTTCGCAATACTTGCCACTTCTGTACTATTCATATGCCCTGCTTTTGCCGCTTCTTGATGTGCATACATATTACACTCACAAATGAAAAGATCAGCATCTTTTGTGAATGGAATAAATTCAGGAATATAACTGGAATCCGCGCTATATACTACAGCGTCACTACCAGCTGTAATACGCATCGCAAAGCATGTAACAGGATGAACAGTTTTTAAGAATGAAATCGAGAACGGTCCAACTTGAAGTGTTTCTTCTGGATTGTACGCGATTCCTTTCGTATGCGGTTCATGCGTTAAAGAATGGAATCCATTCTCGTCAAACGTATGACCGTATATTGGTAATTCCGGTAGTTGCCCTTTTGTCGCACTCGTAATTAATCTCGCATATTGCAATACCCCAATGTCTGCAACATGATCGTGATGATAGTGCGAAAGTACAACTGCATCTATATCAGATGGTGTTATATATTTTTGAAGCTGTGCTAGTACACCACTACCACAGTCTACAAGTAAACGAAAACCATCGTGTTCAAACAAATACCCCGACGTTGCTTCTCCCGCTTCTGGAAAGCCGCCCCAAAAGCCGACAACAGTCATTTTCATATGTATCCATCCTTTCTAAAACCGAGTAGGAATGCATGTTTCACTTACATTCTACATTGTTAACTATAATCCATTTCCTAAACTTTTTCATTAATTTTCAATTTTGTTATAAAACAGTTGTTGACTTTTATTTTTTGTACTAATACAATGATAGTAAGAAATGGAAATGGAGGGATTGACATGATCGATCAACCAATGGAGTTCTTCAGAAATTTACCGACGAAAACTTGTGCACATTGCGGGAAAGAAATTGATGAGCAGCACGAAGCATACCATAACAAATGTGACGATTGCGTTCACGAAGAATAGTAGTTTGTGAACAGAAAAAAACCTAGCAGACATAGTCTACTAGGCTAATAACATCGTATCCTTCATCGTTGAACCTTTCACCAAGAGCTCCAGTTCAAACTCATACAATTCTTTTTTTCGATAATTTTTCGTATGGATTTTATCCATCATCAGGTCGACAACTTTTCGGGCCATCTCATCGATTGGCTGTTCAATTGTCGTAATACCTGGCTCTGTAATCTGTGATAAAATTTGATTATCAAAACCGATAACAGCGAGATCATCTGGAATGCTCCAGTCATGGCGTTTCGCCTCTGAAATAATTCCAGCTGCTACTTCATCGCCTCCTGCCAAAATCGCGGTAGGATTTTTTTTGTCCTTTAATACTTCATGGAATATGCGCTTTCCGTCCTCCCAAGAGAAAGCGTTTTCAAGAAAATCGATCGCTTCTACTTGGCGGCTCTTCTCCGTTATGGCACGTAAAAAGCCCATTTTTCGCTGTTGACTAACAACTTTGGTTTCGTTTCCACGGCAAAAAATAAGATTACGATATCCTTGTTCTAACACATGCTTAGCAGCTATGTATGCTCCTTGCGCATGATCAAACTTCACTGTCGGAACATTTGCTTCTTCAATATATTCATTACATAACACGATTGGACCGTGCTGTAAGTATGGCTCTACATCTTCCCACGGATTTTCTAGTGAACATAGAATAATCCCATCTACTTGTTTCGTAGATAATAATTGTAAATACTCCATCTCTTTTTCCGGTAAATATCTTGTTTGACAAATAATCAGTTTATATTTATGTTCAGAAGCAGCAATCTCGATTGCTTCGATAAATCTACTGAAGAAAGGATTTGTAATCCTTGGAACTAGCACCGCAATTGTTTCCGTCTTTTGTTTACGAAGCCTTCTCGCCGCAGAATTAGGAACGAAGCCTAAATGCTTCATTGCTAATTGAACCCTTTTTTTCTTCTCATCTGAAACATATGGATGATTATTAATCACCCTAGAAACCGTTGTCCTTGATAACCCCGCTAATTTCGCCACGTCCTCTATAGTCGACACGAAATTCTCCCCCTTTGCATGAAAACGTTTTCTTAAACTGATTATATAGTATATTATTGGAAACTGCAACATGGGTTGTTATGATTTTACTATATTAATATTATACATAGGGAAAAGTATGTTAATGGGAAGGAAATTTATATTAGTTTTAGAAGTTTACAGAAGGCATATTTATTAAAAATAAAAGGAGATATTTCATGAATCGGACGGATCGTTTATTAGCTATATTAATTGAATTACAAAGAAGACAAACTGTTACAGCACAAAGCTTAGCGGAAAAATTTGAGACAAGTATAAGAACGATTTATCGAGACATGGATGCACTTAGTGAATCTGGCGTCCCACTTTTCGCCATGCCCGGCCACGGCTACTCATTAATGGATGGTTATTTCTTACCACCCATTCAACTTACGCCTGAAGAGGCTGTTACTCTTTTATTAGGCGGTGATTATATCGAGAAAACTTTCACTTCTTCTTTTTCTGTACATGCACGATCAGCAAAAGAGAAACTTGAAATTGTTCTCCCTGCTGACCAACAAAAGAAAGCCCAGGAATTACGAGGAACTTTTCGTTTCCTTTCTCCTATATTTTCACATCAGCAATCTGAACAAGAAAAGCTGGAAAATCAAATTCTCCTATTGCAAGAAGCTATTCAAAAAGAACAGGCTATCTCTTTTTCTTATCTGAAACCGAGAGAAACTACAAAAATAAAACGGACCGTTCATCCTTACGGCTTAGTCAATATTTCAGGAATTTGGTACATCGTTGCCCATTGTTTACTTCGAAAACAAATACGTAATTTCCGTTTAGATCGAATGGATGGACTACAACAAGAACAAGAATTCTTTATAAAACCCGAAGACTTTTCTTTGCAAGAATATCAGCCTGAAAGCAACCGTACTGTGATGATTCATTTATTATTCCCATCCCATATTGCACATAAAATTATTGAATCACGATACTTCTTTATAGATTCATACGAACATAGAAATGATGGTTTTCACGTCTTTTTGAAATCAAGAAACATAGATGAAGTGTTTCAATGGGTATTGAGCTGGGGAAGCCAAGTGCAAGTACTTGAGCCAAACGTTCTATCTGAAAAAATCCGTGATGAAGCAAAGAAAATGTTACAACTTTAATTTTTGCATTTCACTACTGACATAATGTTGTCAGCATTACTTCTTTATAGTAGGTAGTAACAAATACATTTTCATAAAAAGGAGTTAGTGATATGAAGAAATTTGAAGAGTTAGCAACGTACTACATAGAGGAATTAGAAAAGTACTCTATAGAACAATTTAGGACGAAGCCGTCTAGCGAAGAATGGTCTCTTGGTCAAATGTATAATCATTTAATTGCCTCTACATATATGCAGTTAGATGCCATTGCGAAATGTAAAACTGAAACACCATCAGCAACAAACAAGAAAACGGATATGGGTGAAAAAGTATATGAACTTGGTGCTTTTCCAAATATACAAATCAAAGTACCAAATCATCCTGGATATACACCTGAAAATCCCTCTAATAAAGAAGAAATACAAAAACGTATTCTAGAATTAATTACAGCTGTTAAAGACATTGAGCCAACACTTTCTTCTATTCCAAGTGATTGTAAAGTAAAGCACCCTGGGCTTGGTTACTTACATGCAGCAGAATGGTTCCAGCTTATTTCTATGCATTTTGCACATCATCTTCGTCAGAAAGAACGATTGGAACTTAAGGTTTGCTAAGCGCCTCCGCTAAAAAAAGACTGCCAATATTGGCAGTCTTTTTACTAAAATATGCACCGACTATACAATTACTCATAAAATCCCACTTTCTATCAATAGAAAACTCCTTGATTTCATTTAATATAAAACCCCATCAATACATCATCTCCATATGATCCATCTTCATACTTTATTTGCTTTCTTTGTCTTCCTTCTTCTACAAATCCCATACGTTTGTATACTCTAATCGCCCTATCATTAATAGAAACTACACCTAAACAAATTTTCTCTAAACCTTCCTGCCCTTTAGCCCAGCTAATAAGGAATTCAATTAGTTTTGTACCAATACCTTGATTACAGTACGCCTCTTTAATTCCCATTCCCATTGTGCCTGCATGTCTTAAGCGTTCTAATTCATATCGATTGAAAATTAAAAAGCCAACCACTTTTTTATCCACTTCATAAACTATGTAAAGATTACCTTTCTCATTACTTTTCCTTATCTTTTCTCTTTCTGCATTCATATCATTTGGTACATTATTTGGAGATACTATAAAAAACTTTGTAGTAGTTTCCGATAATATAATTTCTTTTCTAATATTCATAATGGATTCTGCATCAATCTCTTTTGCTAATCGTATCACTGAATCACCTCATACCTTTTTCTAAAAACTACAAAGAAGGATAGATAACGTAAGGATTCCCCTCTAATTCATTATTTTAACTCCTCCCACTTCGTCCACACTTCTCTCCCGTTTATATGGTACATATTATCCTCTCGATCCATAAATCCGTGTACAATAAACTCGCGTCTAATCGTACAAAAATCATCGTGATACTGTTTTATGAATGTATTCATTTCTTTTTCCGTATATTAATTTTCAGCATTTAATTTGCTAATTAAATGCTCTAACAATACTAGTTTTTTCTTCTTTTGACCTGGAATCGATTTTAGGCGATCCTCTTTATCGAAAAAGTTACGAATCGTCGTATCTCTGAATTTCATTTCATTTTCGGTCATTTTGTTGTCCTCCACCGTTTTTTTATGTACTGATTTTTTATTTGTCCTTACTATTTTTCTTCATTCTTTTACTTATAACATCCATAAGGTAATACCCGCTAATTAGCACATAGTAAACTGCAAGTATTCCTAGTGCATCTTTCATATTTATATATTTTTCTTTATGAAACAAGATAGGTGAAAGGGCGTAAACAAGAAAGATGATTAGCGGATTTAAGATCAAATAGTAAGTAAGATTTCCTTTCATCATATCAACTCCTATGTACTATACTTCTGTTCAAATGGCTGCAATTCCTGTCTTTTTGTTTAGCCTCACATTAAAATAAAAAAGCACCGAAAAGGTGCTTTTTTCTACGCTTCAACTGATTGATTTTCAGCAATATTTCTAAATTGTCGTTTGTGCATCCAAGTTAATGAAACGATTGTTCCAAGTGATAATGCAACGATGAAAATCATGAGTATCCCTATGTTTTGCCACATGAAGTTAAAGTCTCCGCTTGATACGACTGCCTTCAATCCAGATACAGAGTATGTCATCGGCAACCAAGCATTGAATGGCTGTAAAAACTTCGGAATCAATTCTAATGGGAATGTTCCAGCACTTGTTGTAAGCTGAATAATTAATGTGATGATGGCGATGAAACGCCCTGCATCACCAAATGCTGTTACTAAACATTGAATTAATGCGATAAACGCTAAACTTGTAACGATGCTAAAGAGTATGAAATACGGAATACTTTGTACTTCTACACCTAATCCGAATAGCAATATCACATCTGCTACTATCGCTTGAATAATACCGACTGATAGTAACACGCCGAACTTACTAATAAACCAACTAAATCCTGATTTCGGAACGCCAACTGTATCACGTAATGGATATACGATTGATAATAGTAATGCCCCAACAAATAAACCGAGTGATAAGAAGTACGGTGTAAATCCTGTTCCATAGTTAGGAACTTCCGCCATTTTCTCTGTCTTCACTTTTACAGGACTTGCAAACATATCGTACGTTTTATCTGTTCCTTTCACTTCACCAGTTTTCTCTGCTCCTTCGCCAAGTTTCTCAGCAAGTTCACCGGAACCATCGTTTACTTTTACGAGGCCATCTGTTACTTTTCCTGATCCGTCTGCTAGTTTATTTACGCCTTCGATTAGCTGGGTTGAGCCAGTTGACATTTTATTTAGGCCACCATTTAGAGTACCTAGGCCCGTTGTTACTTGATTTGAGCCATCTGCTAATTGATTTACGCCACCTGCCATTTGGTTTGCTCCTACAGATAATGTTCCTAAACCACCTGTTACTTGGCTTGAGCCATTTGCTAATTGATTTACGCCACCTGCCATTTGGTTTGCTCCTGCAGATAATGTTCCTAAACCACCTGTTACTTGGCTTGAGCCATTTGCTAATTGATTTACACCACCTGCCATTTGATTTGCCCCTGCAGATAATGCACCTAAACCACCTGTTACTTTTCCAGAGCCATCTGCTAATTGATTTATGGCATCAATTAGTTGACCAGATTCGTTTTTAAATTTATTTGCGCCTTCTTTAGCAGTATTTAACTTCGCACCAAACCCTTGAAATTTTTCAACAAACCCTTTTTGTGCACTGGATAATTGATCAATACCAACAGTTAAAGATTTTAATTCTGCTGGATTCGGTAGTTTGCTTTGCCCATCACCTGTTTTTTGATTTATTTCACCTTTTAATTGTTTTACTTCTTCATTTAATTTATTTGTTCCACCTGCCACTCCAATAGCTTTCTGCTGAACTGTCGCTGTACTTTTTACAGCACTTGTTACGAATGGTTGTAACTGCTCTTGATATTCTTTCGGTAAATTTTCAATTTGCTTTTGTAAATTCGCTACATCTTGCGCTGCATTTTTTGCATCTCCTGCTGTTGATTGCGTAAGTTCATTTAACTGATTTACATTCGTCCCAGCTCCATCTATTTTCTCATTTACTGTATTCAATATAGAAGGGCCTTTTGACTGCATTTTCTCTAAAGCTTCAGCAGAACTTTTCACTTTACTATTTAAATCTTGTAAACCTTTTTCAATTTTTTGAGAGGCTTCCTCTAATTGTCTTTGTCCCCCAACCAGTTGTTCCATGCCATTTGATAGATCAGTTGTTCCTGTTTGTAATTGACCGGATTTACTTACTAATGTGTTCAAACCACCGGTCACTTTCTCAGATCCATCATGTAATTCACCAATTCCTTTTTGCATTTCACCCGTTTTGCTATTTAACGTATTTAAACCATCTGTTACTTTTCCAGAGCCATCTATTAATTTTCCGATACCTATCTGCATCTCACCGGTTTTACTATTTAACGTATTTAAACCGTTCGTTACTTTTCCAGATCCGTCTACTAATTTCCCGATACCTATCTGCATTTCACCGGTTTTGCTATTTAGCGTATTTAAACCATTTGTTACTTTGCCTGACCCATCTACTAATTTATTAGATCCATCTGCTAATTTCCCTACACCATCCTTCATCTCCCCAGACTTCCCTTGAAGTGTATGAAGGCCATCCGTCACTTTACTTGAACCATCATGCAGCTCACTTGATCCGTCGTGTAGTTTATTCGCTCCTTCCGCCCCATCTGCTAATCCTTTTGAGACGTCTTGAATGGAATCAAACATTTTCTCTGCATATGTTTTCGTTAACGTACTTGATACTTCACCTTTAATTTTTTCAATGGCTGTTCCACCAATTTGTGAAGATAAGAAGTTTAAGCTTTCGTTTGGAATATATTCTAAGTTTAATGGTTTTGGTTCATCTTTTAATAATGTTGTAGCGTTACTTGAGAAGTCATCTGGAATGCGTACTAACATGTAATACTTTCTGCCTTCCATTCCTTTTTTCGCTTCTTTTTCACTTACAAATTCCCATTTAAAACTTGTATTATCTTTTAAATTATCAACAAGCCCTTTTCCGACCTCAATTGGTTTCCCATCAAATACTGCACCTTTATCTAAATTGACTACCGCCACTGGTAAATCATCTAACTGTTTATACGGATCCCAAAAGGCCCATAAAAACATACCTGCATATAAAATTGGTACGAATAAAACCGCGATAATCGGAATTAATATTTTTTTGCTTTTTATAATTTCAGTAAACTCTTTACGAAGTAACTGATTCCATTTCATCATTTCTACCCCTTTCTGAATGACCAAATTGTTCATATGGTCATTTGCTCCCAAATAAAAAGGCTATACCTATTCATACATATGCCTTATCCCTGAATTTATACTATGCAACTGTTCCTTACTATGAAATGAATATTTCTATTATCCCTCCTAAAATAAATGTATGACCACTTTGTTCAATTGGTCACTTTTTATAATAATAAAAGGATTATCTTAGTTTGACAATCCTTTTAATAAATAAAGTTCAAATAATTCTGCGATTTTCTCTTTTTCTAGCGGTTCATGATTTTTTTCCCAATCAAAAATAAGCGATACGTATAAGCGAAGCATAATAAATGCTGTAATTTCTGGATCACATTTGCTAATTTCACCTTTTTCAATCGCAATCTTTAAATACGATTGAATGACAGAAACGATTTCCACATCTACTTGTTGCATCACTTCTTGTACTTCTTTCGTTCCCATATCGCGCTCTTCTTGAATTAATTTAATCATGAGCTGATGTTCTTTTCTGAATTCTAATATGCTATATAATGCTCTATGTACATTTTCAAAAAATGAAACATCTGAACGAATTGCATTTTCTGCAACTTGCTTCATTTCTGTAATTAAATTAGAAATAATTTCACCAAATAGCTCTTCTTTATTTTTGAAAAAAGTATAAATCGTTCCTTTTCCTACATTCGCTAATTTCGCTACTTGATCCATCGTTGTCGCTTTATAACCGAACGCTGAAAAAGACTTTGTTGCAGCTTCAATAATAGAACGTTTTCGATCTATTGCCACATCGTCACCTCCAAAAATGACCAATTGGATAATATAGTCAATTAGTACATCTTTGATATTACCACACGCTTACATTGTATACAAGTTCTCTTTTTTATTATTTCCAGTAAAAAAAAATTCCAGTCAAGTTATATAATACTGTCATAGTGTATCAGAAGAAAAGCAAAAAAGAAAAGATGTTCTTAAGATGTACAATTAAACCTTACTTAACGACAACAAATTTCCCTTTTTTCAAATAATCAAATAAAAAAAACCAAGAAAATCTTTACATTTAATAGTAATATAGAAAATAGACAAGTTTATCAAAATAGTGGAGGCTTTTTCAGTCATGATGCGTGCGCTTCGTTTAAATATAAAGCAAGCTTTTTGTAGTCGTATTTCTTTAATTATGATGCTTAGTGGATTCGTTCTTATTTGTATTT
The DNA here is from genome assembly GCF_058791995.1 of Bacillus sp. EB106-04-02-XG92. Lineage (NCBI taxonomy): Bacteria > Bacillati > Bacillota > Bacilli > Caryophanales > Bacillaceae > Bacillus > Bacillus sp. EB106-04-02-XG92. Next base: position 127,848 of record NZ_JBYTEA010000003.1, on the reverse strand, counting down.
ATCACTATTATTATGTCATTCGTTATTTAGGAGACGCAGCGAATGGCCCTATATCAACAGATTTAAAATGGATTGGATTTCGCGACAATGAAATGGATGTTTATTTATTATTAATGCCAGTTATTGCAAGTTTCCCCTTTAGTACAAGTTACAATTCGGATAAGTCAGATGGTTTTAAACCATTTGTGAGTAAGGGGATTTCTATATTTCCTTATTCAGTAGCGAAATATATCGTTACGTTTTTTTGCGGAGGATTTCTTTATACGCTTCCATTCATTTTATCGTTATTATTTTGCAAATTAACTATTCCAGACGGAACACCTACGGCTGGTTCAGGCATCATAAATGATGATGGAATGTTCGCAAACCTATATTTAGATGCGCCTCTCACTTACATTACTGTATATATCGGAATTAATTTTTTATTTGCAGGTTTAATGGCCCTTTTAGGACTTGCTGCATCTGTATGGTCACAAAAAGACTATATGGCGATTCTCTTTCCATTTGCAGTTGCCTCCATTCCGTACGTCCTGCTAAATACAATACTTCCTTCAATAGGCGGAGCCCCTATTCATTTATATGATCCGAAACAACCATTGCAAGGCATGTCACCATATATTTTATTGATGCAATGTGCTTTCTTCCTTTTCGTTAGCTTACTTCTGTATATACAGGGAGTAAAGCGGGATAGAAAAAAATATAGAAGAAGACTGCAAAAAAGAGAACGGTGTAGGAAATCGTTTCAAGCAATTTCAGACTAAATGATTGAACGAATAAGAGCGTAATTCCCTAAGTTAGTTTAGGGGATTACGCTCCTATTATTATTACTCATATAATCACCCTCCCCTTTACGGCGTACCTGCCAATCCCCATAAAATAACGACTACCGCAAAGTAAACCGCTTTAATACCTACAACTAAACATAATGAAATAATTGCATATTTACTTAATTCTCTCCTTGCACCTATTAAAGTAAAAATGACTGCCAAACTAAACGTTACATAGGACAAGGCTGTATGTATTAAGTTATATGTAACGTCTAAACTTTGAGTAATTCCTGTTACATCAGCTACAAATTGTAGCATGACGATCGTACTAAAAAAAATTGCAAGCTGATTTATTAATTTTCCATTTGTTTGTACTTGCATCGTCGCCTCCCTAAAGACGAAATATTCGATTGGTTTTGCCATGAATTTTATAAAATAGATTGGATATAATTTTACTTAATAAAAAATAGAAAAACCTTAGTAAATGCAGGCTTTTCTATTTATAAAATTTACGGTGTCCCTGCCAACATCCATAAAACAACAAAAACTACTGCATATAAAATTTGAATCCCTATCGCCAAGCATAGTGAAATAATTGCATATTTACTTAATTCCTTTTTAATGCCCAATATAGTAAAAATCACTGATAGACCGAATACTGTATAAGCGATGTTGTTGCTTAGCATGCCTGAATAATACATACCTAGCGATTGCGTAAGACCTGTTACATCAACTAGAAACTTAATTATTATAAGCATGCTAAAAAAAATCGCTAGTTGATTCATAAATTTCCCATTTAGTTGGGCTACCATATGTCTACACCTCCCAGTGTGAAAAAAAGTGAATATTCAATCTATTTTACCATAAAAAATCCCTAATAATGTAAAAAACGCTTAGTATATTTCTAAGCGTTTTTTACAACTATTTAAGAAGCTTTCTTCAAATCAATTTGAGCAAGTACTGGGTCGTGGTCACTTACACGTCCATGCTCTTTCATAATGTTTGAGTTTAAGTGTACTGGATCTACAATTGTGTATGGTGCGATGTTGTTTGTTACTAAAATATGATCTAACACTTGTGCATTTCCTTCATGAATGTACGTGTAGCGGTTCTCTTTCGGCACTGTGTTTAACATATTTTTTAAGATTGTTCCTTCTAATGTTTTTAATGGTTTAGCGAACTCAAAATCGTTCATATCCCCTAACACAACAACTGGTGCATTCGTATTCTTTTTCTGAATACCTTGTACGAAATTGTTTACTTCTTGTGCTAATTGAACTCGTTTTTCTTCACTCTTTAATACGAGCGGCTGCACTTTTCCAAATGGCGTTGCATCTCCTATTTTTGAGTTTAAGTGATTTGCAACGACAACAACGTTTTGTCCTTGGAATGTAAATTCTGCCGCAAGTGGTTTACGTGTACTTTCAAATAATGGGTTTTCGTCTCCAATGCGAACGACATTTTTATCAAGTAACTTCGGTACTGCTACTAATTTCACGCGTGATGGGTTGTAGAAGAAACCGACGCGAATATTCGCTCCTGGTGCTCCTCCGTCTAGATTATTATGCGGCGCAATTTCTACATACTCGTACTTTGGCCCGCGAATTTCTAGCACTGCATCAATGATACGTTTTGCGCTTAATAAAGCATCTGTTGTACCATCATTAATTGATCCATTGTTATCTTGCATTTCCTCTACACCGATAATATCTGGCATTTTTAAATTGTATTTAATAGAATACGCTAACGCTTTTACTTTTTCATCTGTTGTTTCTTTTTTATTCGCCGAGAAGTTTTCAATGTTATATGTAGCAACTGTTAACTTATCAAGACGAGGCTGAATATTTGCGCCTACTTGCTTAAATCCACCGTCTACTACAGATGGTAATTCCGTTATTGGCGAAATACGGAACGAACCGTAATCATATCCGACTACCCCTGTTATATCTCCAGTGAAAGTATCTCCTACTTTTGCTACATAATCACGAGGCACTTTGACAGAAAGACGTTCTGGGTTTAATTGATTTTCATCTAATACAGGTGTGCCATATTTCGTTACGACTTTATCTCCGCCATTTTTCACTGTTACATATAAATTCCCGTTTTTCTGAGGCGCAATAATTTTTGGCGTTGGCATCGTAACGCGCATACCTTCTATACTTTCATAAAAGTCGATTGCATCTTCGTTTGGATCAAATAAACCGAATGCATCATTATCAATAATTTGATCAGGAATTTTCACACCGTTTTCTCCAAGGACAATCGGTGCTGGTAAAGTCTGATCGTTTGCGATTACAGCAACGCGGCTCGCTTTAATTTCAGTCGTCGTTAAGTCTGTGTCAAACCTTTCTGCATATCCAGGTCCAACATATTCTTCTACTACTCCATCAACTTGAATAAGATCTCCTACTGCTACATTCGCATCCTTTTTGTACACATACATACCTTCTGAAGTAGCTGGATCATTATCTGGCTGATTATCTTCTATATAAAAACCATTTTTATCAAGCGCTGTTACAACGCCTTCCACATTGTAGACTTTCTTCCCGTTGTAAGGAGAAATATGTGATTTTCCTTGAATATCATGAATACGAACCTGTTCATTGTTTACGATAGTAAATGAAAATGTTGAAATCGCTGAAGAAGTAAGCCCTTCTTTCTCTGCGATTGCTTTAATCACACTATTTTCATTCACTACAATTTGTCCGTTATAACGAACACTTTTATTTGTAGGGTTAGAGCCATCTAACGTATAGTAGATTGTTGCTCCTTCTGTATTCGTCGTTAATGTTACCGCTGTACCCTTCGCAACTTCTCCGCCACTAGGCGAAGCTACTACATCGCTAACACGGTTTTGTCCTTCTCCTTGAAACTTATGAGCTGTTACCGATTTTAAACCTGGGCTACTAAAATATAATTCAAGCGTCCCTGTTAAACTAACTTTCTTCCCGATATTTTCAGGATGATCTTTCACGTTTACTGCCGCTCTCACATCGCCTTTTGGCAACTGAACAGGCATGATTTTGTCTGGATTCGTTTCATTTGGCGAATCCGCGATTGCTACGTTTGTATCATCAAACTTAGCCGGATCTTTCGTGTATTTAGAAGGACTTTGCGTATATCCAACGATATATCCTTCCACTATTCCCTTCGTTTTCCCTTGTTGCTTAAATACTTGAATTGCTTTTTCTACTGACATAGAAGTAGTTTCTTCTGCTTGTACTAAAGTTCCAGTAAATGAAAGCAATAGTATGAATGATAAAAAGACACTTAGCAATTTCTTCACAGTCATTTCCCTCTCCCTATTTCATATTTTCTCAGCATTTCTATCATATCAAATGATTCGTTATATAGAATGATATTTCGACAAGTTTTACAAAAAATTTATTTAATTTACAAGCTTTCAAACTACAATACAAAATAATTATTTTACACCTTCTATGAATACACTCTATAATGTTAGAGAGAAAACAGAAAATATCGAAAGTTTATTGGCATGTAAAATGGATTCATTTGAATAGGAGTGATTGGATGGAAGTGCAAACAGAAACATACCGCGCAGCTATGAATGGAACATTAGAACGTCATTTTTCAGATATGATTGCCGTTATACCTACTAGAATTACAATTGAGCAGTTAAAACAACGGCTAGAAACTATCTCTACTAAAGTTGATGAATTAAAAATTGTTTATAGTGATGAGACAAGCCTTATTGTTGAGTTACATATGGATGAAACAGTCATACCGTATGAGCTGCATATTGATGAGGCGAATGACCCAGAAGAATATAAAATGTACAATAGACAAGATGCTACAATCGTAGATCGTCACTTTGAAGATGCTGCTTATGGCACTGAAATTTTCACTCGTACGCTATTTGTTGGTGATGTGCTGGACTGCTTTTTCCAGCAGTTACAGTTTTTATGGAACCTCGCCCCAGATTTGTTATTTGTGATTGATTCAAGTGCCGCAATGAAAGTGATATCTAGAAGCTATATTGAATATCACGTTGAAAATGAATTATTACCTGACATTCCTGACTTATACGTTATTCATTCCGTTTATGAAGACGATAAAGAAGGCGAGCCTACGCAATATTGGTTTCATACACACGGCCTTTTAAGAGCGGGCGTAACAGAAATAGAATTAATTATTCCAAATCGCATTTCTTCCTACTATGGCATTGGTGACCTCTTTCAAACATTTGCGAATAATGCCGTTGAGAATGGACAAGTCCCTATGAATGAACCTATCGTTATCGCACATAGTCAACAAGGTTCGATACATACAGTAGCTGTTCCGTGGGAGAAAGGATTATCTTATATTGGGCGTAAAACGAGTATGGATCAATTTTCTTCAATCGAGGATGAAGAAGTGAAACTACAACCAATAGATGCGCAAAATACATTCTTAGGCGGTATGGATGATCGAGATGAATACCATCAATCTCCATCCGTTCTCTTATTCCAATTTAATACTTCAGAAGAATATATCGAAAGCTTTTTCAAAGAACACGAAGAAGCTACAGGACTTATGTTCTATAAAACAAATAGCGAAACAGCTCGTATGGCGTACAACGCGAAGAATACTTTCGGGTATTTCAGCAACATTTTTCACATTGAACAATCAAATGAAGATTTTCGTTTCCTTGCTAAATTTGGTGTCTCCTACGAAGAGGGAAAAAGTGAACATATGTGGTTTGAAATGCAAAACATTACGGAAGACTTCATTCAAGGAATACTCATTAACGAACCATATTTTATACAAGATATGAGTGAAGGAAATAGTTATCATTTAGATTTTGATAACTTAACAGAATGGGTTATTTATGCAGGAGATGCCGTTATAAAGCCAAATAACTTATATATGTTTATTGGTGAATAAGTAACAAAACGCCTTCAATGTGATTGAAGGCGTTTCACTTTATTGTGCGATTAATTCCGTATCCATTACTTTCTTCAAATGAGCTAGCACACGCTTTGCCGCTTTCTCACCTTGATCAATACAGTCCGGAAGACCAGAACCAGCGTAAGAACTACCTGCCAAGTATATACCTGGCAACTCTTTCTCCATAAATGTTGTGAATTTCTTCATTCGCTCGTTATGGCCTACTGTATATTGGGGCATTGCTTCTTTCCAGCGGCTTACGACTGTAAACTCTGGATTCTCTGTAATATCCATCGTCTTTCGTAAGTCTTCTAGTACAAGCCTAACAAGTTCCTCTTCTGTTTGTTCTACAACTGCTTCATCACCAGGGCGTCCAACGTAACAACGAAGTAGCATTTTTCCTTCTGGCGCTGTATGTGGCCATTTTTTATGTGTCCACGTACATGCTGTAATTGTGTAATCACTATTTCGAGATACGACAAACCCTGTGCCATCAATATCGCGCTGAATGGCTGATTTCGGGAAAGCCATTGCTACATTCGCGACTGATGTGGACGGGATGTTGCGGAAGAAACGAAACTGCTTGTACTGCGCAAACATAGATGGCAATACTTTATGCGATGTTGCCACTACGACTGCGTCTGCTTCTATTTCTTTTCCGTTACTAAGAGTAATCGTATAACCATCACCGAGTTTTGCAATTTTTTCAATACGAGTACCTTTTATTATCGTACCTTCATGCATCTTCATTTCGAGAGATTCTACGATAGATTCTAAACCTGTTTTCACTGTTTGGAAGATTCCTTTTTTCGGTTCAGATGTCTCTTCTTTCGGAGCAAGCGTACGCATGCCGAGTGAAATACTGCGATGTTTCTGCTCGATTTGATACATTTGCGGGAATGTTGACATTAAGCTCATTTCATCAATATCCCCTGCATAAATACCCGATAGTAATGGTTCGATTAAATTTTCAACCACTTCGTTGCCTAGGCGATGTCTGAAAAAATGCCCGAGTGATTGGTCAGATACTGGCTTTGATCTTGGCATTAATAGATCAAAACCAGCTCTTAGTTTACCAATTGGGGAGAATAGCCCGGAAAATAGAAACGGCGTAATTTGCGTTGGAATTCCCATCATTGATCCGATCGGCATTTTATGTAACCGATTGTTTACGAGGATAAATGATTGACCGGCCTTATTATTTACAAGTTCATCGCCAAGACCTAATTCTTTCGCTAATGTAGCTGCACTTTCTTTTCGTGCTAAGAAAGAGTCCGGTCCTCGTTCAATTGTAAATCCATCTTTTTGAACGGTTTGAATTTTCCCGCCAAGTTTACCTGATGCTTCTATCAGTAATGTATCGATCGGCAAGTTTTTGTCACGAATATCTTTTTGTAAATTATACATCGTTGTTAATCCTGTGATGCCACCGCCGATGACTACAACTTTTTTCCTCAAGCAGGCTCCCCCTTTCTTCTTACATTACAGATTCTTTTTGCTTTAATACAACGTCTGTTAAACAATCAATAAATGCGTCCGATGCATTTGGCATTTCTGGACGATAATATTTCGCGCCAATTTCATCTGTTACAACTTTACACTCAAAGTCGTTGTCATATAAAACTTCTAAATGTTCCGCAACAAATCCAACTGGTGCGTATACAAATGAAGTGTAACCGTACTTTTCATTTAATTCTCTCGTTAAATCTTGTACATCTGGACCAATCCAAGGATCTGGTGTATTTCCTGCACTTTGCCAACCTACTGCATAGTTTGCTACTTCAGCACCTCTTGCAATATAGTCAGCCGTTTCATTTAATTGATCTGGATATGGATCGCCAAGTGCGATGATTTTTTCTGGTAAGCTATGTGCAGATACGATTAATACTGCTTTTTCACGTTCTGCTTCTGACATACCGTTATATATACCTTTCACTGCATCAACCCAGTACTGGATGAATTTCGGTTCTTTATACCAGCTATCAATGCCGTGAATTGTTAAGTTTCCAAGTTTCTCAGCTTCTTCTTGTGCTCGTCCAACGTATGATTTTACGCTAAACGTAGAATAGTGCGGAGCAAGAACAAGTGCGATTGCATCTTGTATACCGTCGTTATGCATTTCTTTCACTGCATCTTCAATGAACGGTTCAATATGTTTTAAGCCAAGATACATATGGTACTCTACTTCATCTTGTACTTCATTTAAACGCTTCTCTAACTTTTTAGCTTGCTCTAATGTAATAGTAGCTAAAGGAGAAATACCACCAATTGCACGGTAACGCTCTGTTAAATCTTCTAGCATTTCAGGACTTGGCTTTCTTCCTCTACGAATATGTGTATAGTAACGTTCAATATCTTCTTCTTTATATGGCGTTCCGTATGCCATTACAAGCAAACCAATTTTCTTTTTCATACAGCAATGCTCCTTTACTTCGCTAACTGCCCTTTAGAGTATTCATGAATAAATGTAGTTAAACGTTTTAATGTATCTGGATTTACTTCTGGGAATACACCGTGTCCTAAGTTAAAGATATAACCTGGCTGTTTCATCCCTTGATCTAAAATACCTTTTACATGTTCTTCAATAACAGACCATGGCGCAAGTAAGAATGAAGGATCCATATTACCTTGTACCGCCTTATGAACGCCGCGTGCGCGTGCCTCTTCAATCGGTAAGCGCCAATCTAATCCTACTACATCAAGAGGTAAGTCGTGCCATTCATTTACTAAATGCGCAGCTCCTACGCCGTGCATAATCATTGGAACACCCATCGTACGAACTTCTGCAAAAATACGCTCCATTGCTGGTTTAATAAATACGCGGTAATCCGCTACATTTACTGTTCCAACCCAAGAATCGAAAATTTGAACTGCTTTTGCTCCTGCGTTAATTTGCGCTTTTAAATATGTAATAACCATATCTGCTAGCTTATCCATTAATGCGAACCAAGCTTTCGGCTCTGCATACATGAACGCTTTCGTATTATGGTAGTTACGAGATGGACCGCCTTCAATCATATAGCTCGCTAATGTAAATGGAGCTCCTGAAAAACCGATTAACGGTACGTCTAACATTTCAGTCGTTAATAAACGAATCGTATCTAATATGTACGGTACGTCATCTTCTGGATTGATTTCCCCTAGTTTTTCAACGTCTTGTAAAGAACGGATTGGATTATCAATAACTGGGCCAATACCCGATTTAATTTCTACATCCACACCAATTGCAGGTAGTGGTGACATAATATCTTTATAAAGAATTGCTGCGTCTACGTTATATTGATCAACTGGCAACTTTGTCACGTAAGCACACAACTCTGGATTGTGTGTAATTTCAAATAAAGAATACTTTTCTTTTATCTTTCTATATTCCGGCTGCGAACGACCTGCCTGACGCATATACCATGCTGGTACATAATCAGTACGTTCCCCCCTACATGCTTTTAAAAATGTCTCATTTATAGTTCTTACCAAGACCCTTGCTCCCTTCCTTACCAATGCTTCGAATACGTTCGATATTTATCTTTTTTTACTATACAGCTTGTAAAAACAAAATGCATAATATTATGTACGTTGTTCATTAAATTGACACAAACATTCTTAAAAACGCTTACTATTTTCACAACATTCTTATTATAACACAGAGAAAAACTATGGTTTAGCTACTTTTGACTTTTCTCCCTCGCGATTCGTTTGTTTGTTATATGGTACAACGTAAAAGCTCGGTTTTGAAAAGATGTTAACGAACTTTTCTTCATATTCTCCGGTACCATTTACAGTGGCTACATGCGTATGGACTCCATTTTCAACTCTATAAATACGATACATAATCCTATCATCAGGAAGTGGTGTCCAGCTTAATTTCGCTTTAAATAAACCAAAAGGGCTAAACGCTAATTTCATTTTCACATCTTCAATTTTGCGCAGACGAATCGGAGCACCGATTGTTTCCACACCTTCTGGTTTCATAAACTGCTCTTTCGGTTCTACATTTGCCTTCGTTAAAATTTTCTTAAATAATTTCGTTGCTGATGCACTTTCTCCTTGCAGCTGATGCTCTTGATCCGTACGGTCATAACCAATCCAAACAGCGCCTACTAAATTTGGTGTATAGCCAACGAACCACATATCTCTCGCTCCATTATCGTCATTTGGTAGTGAAGTTGTACCTGTTTTCCCAGCTAACGCCCCATTATATACACCGGCTTTCGCCGTCCCTTCTTTCACAACTCCTTCTAACATTTTCGTCATATACCAAGCCGTTTGTTTCGAGAAAATTTTCGTTTCTACTTTTGGCGATTCTCCAATGACTGCGCCGTGTCTATTTAACACTTTGTCAATAACGTGCGGCTCAATAATATCACCATTTGCTAAAAACGCACGATACATTTTCACAAGATCAAATGTTGAAACACCATTTTTCAATCCGCCGAGTGCTGTACTTAAACCAGCATCAGCAATATGAACATTACCTTTCTCTAAATATTGCTTGCCTTCTTCAACCCCTAATTCATTTAATAAAGAAACTGCCGGTACGTTTGCTGATTCTAAAATTGCATCGTACATCGTCATTTCTTTCGTATATTGACGATTGTAATTGCGGGGTTCATAACCTTCAAAAGAAGTTCTTTCATTCTTTAATAAAGAATACGGATTATACTTTTTCGTTTCGAGTGCTGGTGCATAGACGATAAGTGGTTTTAGCACAGAACCAGGTTGTCTTTTTGCGAAAACACGATTAAAGCCCCTCGGGACGTACTTTCTTCCGCCAATCGCCGCTTTAATTCCGCCCGTACGATTATCCATTAATAAAAAAGCACCTTGCGCCCCCTCTTCTTTACCAGGGAAATTCCTTGCATCTTGAAACTGGTTATACGCTACCTTTTGAATTTTTTCATCCATTGGTACGACAAACGTATATCCTCCGCGAAGTACTTCTTGATGAGACAATCCGTATAAACGAGCTGCTTCATCTATAACCATATCAATATACGGCATATATGCGAGTTCATTCTCGTCTAAGTTTTTATATAAAGCAATTGTCTTCCCTTGATAACGTACACTATCTTCGGCAGTCAAATAGCCTTGTTTATGCATAAGTGACAATACGAGGTCACGGCGCTCTTTACTTTTCTCTGGTGAGAAATACGGTGAATATCCGTTTGGCGACTTCGGAAGACCTGCAAGCATTGCGCCCTCTTCTACTGTTAAATCTTCTACATTTTTATTAAAATACAACTTTGCTGCTGCTTGAATACCGTAAGCACCATGGCCAAAATAAATATGATTCATATACATTTCAAGAATTTGTTGCTTCGTATATTTTTGCTCTAATTGAAGAGAAATTGCGACTTCCTTCAATTTACGCGTAACTGTTTTTTCACGAGTTAAAAAGACATTTTTAGCAAGTTGCTGCGTAATCGTACTACCGCCTTCAACCTTATCTCCAGCTAACGTATCTTTATAAAGAGCACGGAATATAGACGGATAATCAATTCCTTGATGCTCATAAAAACGAGAATCCTCTACCGCAACAAACGCCTGCTGCACGTATTTCGGAATTTGCTCGATTGGTACGAGGTCTCTATTTTCTACATATAATTTCGTAATTTCTTTCCCTTTCTGGTCAACGATACGTGATGAAGAGTGGAAAACAAGTTGCTTTTCATCCATCATATAGCCACCAGCTAACACAATAAGTTTATAAAGGACAATCGCTAATAGTAGTGTTGCTAACCCACCTAATAAAGTCCATTTTACTTTCTTCATACACCGGCCTTCTTTCCAAATGATGGTACATTTATTATTTGAAAAAGAAGTATCTTTATGTATATAATCTTCGAAGTTTTTTAAGAGAGTTGATATAATAGAAACAAATAATTAAAGGGGGCATTAAAATGAAGGCTATTATTTCATACGAAACACCTCTAGAACAAGCACACTTTACTGCAAAAAATAATGAAAAAGATATGTTTTATAAAGAAAATACAGAAGAATCTGTAGAAGGCTCTCTTCAGTATGACGTACTAGAAGCTGTTGGCGAATTTAAAGGACAACCTGGCTATATCGTTTGTAACAACATTTCTGTAACAGACGAAGGTCGCCCAGTATTTGAAAACCGATTCAAAAACCGCGCAGGCCTTATTGAAAACGAACCAGGGTTTCAAGCGATCCGCGTTCTACGCCCATTAAGTAACGATACATACGTCATCTTAACGATGTGGGAAACGGAGCAAAACTTTAAAGACTGGACAGAATCACGTTCATTCGAAAACGCTCATAAAAAACGCCCCACGCAAGCAGAAGGACAAGCTCCAGCTCATCCACATGCAGAACAGCAAAAAAGTATTTTCTCTCGTCCGTCATTTGTGACTACTTTTGATGTGTTAGTTTAAGGGGTTTTGTAGTTCGGAGTTGTCGGTACATGAAATTAATATCAGCGATTTTTCGAATATATCGGCGCAACTCGAAATATATCGGCGATTTTTCAGATATATCGGCGCAACTCGAAATATATCAGCGATTTTTGAAATATATCGGCGCAACTCGAAATATATCAGCGATTTTTCAGATATATCGACTTATCGACAAATCACGACACAAAAAAGGAAACACCCTCACGCACCGGTGTTTCCTTTTTCTTTATACCAATTATATATACGAATCGCGTCTTCTTTTCGCATATGCTTCACTTTATATACATGCCCCGCTACTGATACGACAGCTGTACATAGCTCGTCTTTCTTTTGAAAATGCGACTGACTGTATCCTACTGCTTGAACATGCCTTCTTCGCATGATCCCCGTATATTTCGCGATTCCTCGGTGCACCATGACTAACTGATTGTCTCGTATCATATATCCACCACTTTTATACCGGGCGTATGAGAGTAACGTAAATATGATGAATAGTGGTATTAACGTGAATAACACATTATTTTGTTTGAAATATATACTCGCACCGACGATCGGCAGCGCGAGCACCGCACTTGTAATCCAGCCCATTATTACGTAACGGCGTAATGCAGCCTTCGGTAAATGAACGATTTCCTCTTCCGTTTCATACGGTAACTGTAAATATGTAAGTAACTGCTGGACATCTTTCTTTTTCATAAAAGGATGTAACATCACTTCATTTCCAGCTGCTTCTATACTTTGAATGACCTCCACTTCGACAGAGCAATAACCGAAAGGCTGACGGAGAATTCCCTCTTTCACAGTAATCGCTTGAATGCGGTGTAATTTTAAAACGAACTCTTTCTTATCAAATAACCCTTGTACGATGCGAATTTCATTTGCTTTTCGCTCTATTTTAAAGTTCGCATATTTTAACGCATAACCAGCTGTTGAAATGATCCACGAAATCACCATTAAAATCGCGGCCATAACGATTAATTCATATACACCGTTATCCATCACATACGCTTCTACTTTATTGATGAGCCACTCTGGCAGAAATTGATTAAACTCTGTGTAAATAAGAAGTAATCCAGAAAACACTAATCCGAATCTACCAGATGTAATAGAGGCGAATAAAATTTCTTTCGCTGTTAACTGATAAATTGGCTTATTTTCTGCCGTGGCGGGCTCTTCTTCAGTCACAACACTTCTCTCTTTATGTAATAAAGAAATCAATTCCTTCGCTTCACTTTCTCTAATGCCAGCTAACATCACTTCCGGCTCAGTACCGCCGCCGGCTACTTCTATGTTTAGTTTCGTCAGTCCGAGCACTTGATAAATGATGTTAGAAGACGTACTAATATTTTGCACACGTTCTTTATTTAAGTAACTTTCCTTCTTAACGAACACACCGTGTTTAATATGTAAAATATTATTTTCAACCCAGTACACTTTGAAATACCATTTTATCGCTGAGAAAATTGCCATAATGAATAATATGCCCAAGAGAACGAGATGAAAGAAATACCAGGGTTTTACTTGGCCATCTGATTTAAATAAAACAAGAAAAATAAAAGGCAAGAAAGTCGCAATTCGAATACCTAACAATATCGTGATCGGATGTTGCCTCTTATACATCCTCATCACTCACTTTCGCAAGTTCCCCAATTTGTCTTTTCAGCTGCTCTGCTTCTTCTTTTGTTAAACCTGGAATACTATGAGAAGTTGCTGCTGTGGAAATATGTAATTCTGCTAAATTATACTTTCTCATAATCGGTCCTTGTTCAATCGTTACGTGCTGCACACGCATCATCGGAATGAGTACGCGTTTCACAACGAACATTCCCTTTTGTATCTCAATCTCTTCTTCATTTAATCTGTAACTATAATAACGTTGACGTAAATTTGGAAACACAAAATAATCAAGCGGGATAAATGTAATAGCGCCTGTTACTAACAAGCCAAACAACCAGCCCCACCAATTAAAATTGATCATAAAAAAGAAATATGCAATTACGACTGCTAGTATAACTGCCGCCCCAATTAAAGCGTGAACCCTCCACACTTTCAGCATATTAGAATGAATTTCCCTTTCTAATGGCTGCATCTCATCACTCCAATTATATGAATGTATTAATTATATATTAGTTGGTATATACATATTTGTAAAATTATAGTTTTTCACATCGTATCCATCATTTCTTTAAAATTCCCTTCATTAATCGCATACACTTGAAACTGAATGTAATCTATTTCATTCGTATTCGGACGAGCATATGGCAAAATGGTGAATTTAGAAGCTGATCTTCCTAACATATCTACAATCATTAAAGAAACGTCAATATATTCGAAGTCTACACGGAATACTACTTCTTCTCCCGTAAATTCATAATCTTTAATTGCATCATACGACTTATTCGCACTAATTAGCATTACTTTTAATAGTTGGTTTAAATTTTCTGGTTTAAAATTAATCATATACACAGCTCCTTTTTTTCAATAAAACACTATGAAAACAGTGTAATCTTATACTTTCATAGCTTTACACATCAAAGATATAAAAAATAAAGCTAGTTTTTTATAAATTTTTTGATATAATTACTTACGGGAAACGGGAAGATATTTATTTTCCCTTGTGTTTTTATTTGCATCTAGTACTTTTGCTAGATGCCTTTTTTTATGTAAAAAAAGGTACCCTCATATACTTTGAGGATACCTTTTCCATCAATTTAGTGCATTTCAACGATTGTACCATCTTCGAATACTTTAAATACACCAGTAAATCCTGGTCCACCTGCACCTTCTATTTTATATGTCGTATGCACTCTTATTTGATAATATTTCTTTCCATTCTCTACTTGCGTATTTTCTAGCGTGTAATCATAGTCTTCTTTATATTCATTTTTAATATATGCTTTCGCTTTCTCAAAAGTAAATGCATCTTGAGTCTTTCCTGTCTCTACTTTTTGATTCTTTTCTGTCTCAGTTTTGCCGTTCTTTTCTGTTACTACCTTCTGATTTTTTTCTGCCTCAGTTTTGCCGTTCTTTTCTGTTACTGCCTTTTGATTTTTTTCTACCTCAGTTTTTTCGTTCTTTTCTGCTGCTACCTTTTGATTTTTTTCTGCCTCAGTTTTTTGAGTCTTTTCTGTTGCTACCTTTTGATTCGTTACTACATTTGTTTTTTGTGCCTTCGCAGCTTCATTCTGTGCAGTTTTTTCTTCTTCATTCATTTTAGTAACTAACCCTACCGCTTTTTTATTATATTCTTCAAGGTTTTTGTTATCTTTTGTTTCTGCAACTAGCTTATTTAAGATCTCTTTCGCTTCTGCATAATTTTTCTTACTTATTAACTCTTCACTTTTCGTCAGTTGCTCACTATACTTCTTGTTTTGCTCTATGATGGCTAGTAATGCTGTGCGTTCTTCCTTTGCCTGTTTTACAAGCGTAGCATTTCCATTCTTCATGTTCTCTACTTTTTCAAATGACTTGATTGATTCTTCTATCTTTGTTTCTTCTTTTAACTTCACTGCTTCAATCATTACTTTCGTTTGTTCTACAAGCATCTTTGCATCTGAATCGTCTTTTTTCTCATCTAGCGCTTTTTCAAATGATGATAATGCATTTTTATATTCTTTATTCGTTAACGCGGTCTTCCCTTCATCCATTGCTTTGTCAAAATTTCCATTACTACACCCAGCTAACATTAAAAACGTAAGTCCAATTACCATTAATAACTTTTTCATTTTTTCTCCTCCTATATATCCCTAAAACGATAACAGCATATGTATAAAAGTCTGTGTAGTAATTAGACTGAAAATAAAGATGTACTTTGTGTGTGGGAAAGGAAGTACATTTCATTTACTATCATTACTTAAAACTCCTAAATAGTTGGTAGTTGGTTTTCTTCTTCTTTTAAAGACAGAAAGGAATTTTAATAATGTGCGTAAAGCTCTCACCAGGCTCTTTACTACACACACTCTTATACACATAGAAAAACTATTTTTAGGTTGCTATTTTTTTAGCTTTACATACTTTCGTAACATAAATAAAAACAAAAGAAAACAAACCGTAACATAAGTTACCGTTTGTAACTTTTCTGTAACACAAATGTAACATAAGATTTTTAAATATACAATAGTTTTTTTTACATTATTTTCCCCTATCTATATTTCAAGGTGTTAATACAGTGCTAAAACGAGTTTCATCTCCCACCTGCTATTGGACTATCATCCTTTGAACACTTTAGGAAAAAGCCCTCTTTCTTAAAGTACTCAAATTAATTACATAGATAACTCTTTTTTCACCCAAACATTACGAAGACCTTTAACCTTTTATTTTCACATTCAATATATGTTATTTTTGATATAACCATCTTAAGAAAATAGGACGATTTTTTTCTTCCTTTTTGTTTCTATTTGCATCGAGTTCTTTTGCTAAATGTTTTTTCATGCCAAATAAAAAAGGTATCCTCCAATACTTGGAGGATACCTTTTCATTTTTATTATCTCTGCTGTTTTCTACCTAATACGAGCAATCCAAAACTCATCATGATAAGAAGTGCTCCCATATATGGTTCCACAGGCATTTTCTGTCCTGTTTTCGGTAATTCTTTTTCAGGTTTCTCTGGATTCGTTGTTCCTGGTTTCTCTGGATCCGTTGTTTCTGGTTTTTCTGGATTCGTTGTTTCTGGTTTTTCTGGATCCGTTGTTTCTGGTTTTTCTGGATCCGTTGTTTCTGGTTTTTCTGGATCCGTTGTTTCTGGTTTTTCTGGACCTGGTGGTGCTAAAGAAGTCAATTTGTTTAATACTTGTAATTGAACTGGACTTATCATTCCTTTTGTAATTTCAAATGGAATTGGATTAGTTAATTTTTCATAACCCTTTGGTGCTTCTACTTCTACAAGTGTGTAGTGACCTACAGATAAATCTGAGACTTTCGCTTTTCCTTCTTTATCTGTTGTTACTTTCGTTACTACTTTGCCTTTTTCATCTTGCACTTCAAAGACTGCCCCTGATAATACATTCTTACTTTCAGCAGCCATTTTTGTAATTTCTACTGAACCTTTATCTAACTGCTCATTCTCTACTTTCAGTGATAAAACTTCTATCATACCTTTTTTGATTTCGAATGGTACTGGTTCTGTTAGTTTTTTGTAGCCTGGTAAATTCTCTACTTCTACTAATTTGTAACTTCCTACAGATAGATCTGAAATGTTTGCTTTTCCTTCTTTATCAGTTTTTACTTTTGTTACTACTTTGCCTGCTTCATCTTGCACTTCAAAAACTACGCCTGCTAATGCTTTCTGACTATCTTTATCTACTTTTGTAATTTCTACTGAACCTTTATCTACTAATTCGTTCTCTACTTTTAGTGATAAAACTTCTGTCATACCTTTTTTGATTTCGAATGATACTGGCTCTGTTAGTTTTTTGTAGCCTGGTAAATTTTCTACTTCTACTAATTTGTAACTCCCTACAGATAGGTCTGAAATGTTTGCTTTTCCTTCTTTATCTGTTGTCACTTTCGTTACTACTTTTCCTTTTTCATCTTGCACTTCAAAGACTACGCCTTCTAATGCTTTCTCACTGTCTTTATCTACTTTTGTAATTTCTACTGAACCTTTATCTAACTGTTCATTCTCTACTTTTAGTGATAAGACTTCTGTCATACCTTTTTTGATTTCGAATGATACTGATTCTGTTAGTTTTTTGTAACCTGGTAAGCTTTCCGTTTCTACTAATTTGTATTTTCCTACTGATAGATCTGAAACTTTCGCTTTCCCTTCTTTATCTGTAGTTACTTTCGTTACTACTTTTCCTTTTTCATCCTGCACTTCAAAGACTACGCCTTCTAATGCTTTCTGACTGTCTTTATCTACTTTTGTAATTTCTACTGAACCTTTATCTAACAGCTCGTTCTCTACTTTCAATGATAAAACTTTCGTCATACCTTTTTTGATTTCAAACGATACTGGTTCTGTTAATTGTTTGTAACCTGGTAAGCCTGCTTTTTCTACTAATTTGTACTTTCCTACAGATAAGTCTGAGACTTTCACTTTTCCTTCTTTATCTGTCGTTACTTCGGTTACCACTTTTCCCTGCTCATCTTGCACTTCGAAGACTACACCTGCTAATGCTTTTTGACTGTCTTTATCTACTTTTGTAATTTCTACTGAACCTTTATCTAACTGTTCATTTTCTACTTTTAGTGATAAAACCTCTGTCATACCTTTTTTGATTTCGAATGATACTGGCTCTGTTAGTTTTTTGTAGCCTGGTAAATTCTCTACTTCTACTAGTTTGTAACTTCCTACAGATAGATCTGAAATTTTCGCTTTTCCTTCTTTATCTGTTTTTACTTTCGTTACTACTTTTCCTGCTTCATCTTGGATTTCAAAGACTACGCCTTCTAATGCTTTCTGACTGTCTTTATCTACTTTTGTAATTTCTACTGAACCTTTATCTACTAATTCGTTCTCTACTTTTAGTGATAAAACTTCTGTCATACCTTTTTTAATTTCAAACGATACTGGTTTTGCTAGTTTTTTATATCCTGGTAAGCTTTCTACCTCTACTAGCTTATATTTCCCTACTGATAAATCTGAAACGTTTGCTTTTCCTTCTTTATCTGTCGTTACTTTCGTTACTACTTTATCTTTTTCGTCTTGCACTTCGAATGTTACGCCCGCTAATACTGCGCCATTTTCTTTGTCCACTTTTGTAATCTCTACTGAACCTTTATCTAACAGCTCGTTCTCTACTTTCAATGATAAAACTTTCGTCATACCTTTTTTGATTTCAAACGATACTGGTTCTGTTAATTGTTTGTAACCTGGTAAGCCTGCTTTTTCTACTAATTTGTACTTTCCTACAGATAAGTCTGAGACTTTCACTTTTCCTTCTTTATCTGTCGTTACTTCGGTTACCACTTTTCCCTGCTCATCTTGCACTTCAAAGACTACACCTGCTAATGCTTTT
The DNA here is from genome assembly GCF_058791995.1 of Bacillus sp. EB106-04-02-XG92. NCBI lineage: Bacteria > Bacillati > Bacillota > Bacilli > Caryophanales > Bacillaceae > Bacillus > Bacillus sp. EB106-04-02-XG92. Next base: position 108,819 of record NZ_JBYTEA010000003.1, on the reverse strand, counting down.
TGACTGTCTTTATCTACTTTTGTAATTTCTATGTTACCCTTGTCTAACATTTCATTTTCTACTGTTAAAACAAAAGATTTCGTCATACCTTTTTCAATTTGGAAAGTAATCGGATCTACTAATTGTTTATATCCTTTTGGTGCTTTTACTTCTACTAATTTGTATGTGCCAACTGATAAATTAGTAACTTGTGCCTGTCCTTTTTTATCCGTCGTTATTTTAGCGACTACTTGTCCTGCTTCATCTTGAATCTCAAATACTGCATCAGCTAAAACATCTTTATTTTCTTTGTCTACTTTTGTAATTTCTACATTTCCTGTATCCACTAATTCATTTTCGACAGTTAATTGTAGTGCTGTTATTCTACCCTTTTCAATTTCGAATGAAATTGGTTTTTCAAGTGGTTTGTATCCCGCTGGTGTCTCTACTTCCACCAACTCATACTTCCCAATGGATAAATCTGAAACATTTGCTTTTCCTTCTTTATCCGTTTTTACTTTTGCAACTACTTTTCCTTTTGAATCACGTACTTCAAATACAACATTTTCTAATGGTGCTTTACTATCTTTATCTATTTTTGTTATCTCGACATTCCCTGTATCCACCATTTCATTTTCTACTTTTAATGATAGGACTTCGGTCATGCCTTTTTTAATTTCAAATGATATTGGTTTTTCTAGCTTTTTATAACCAGGTAAACTTTCTACCTCTACTAAGTCATACTTTCCTACAGGTAAATCTGAAACATTTGCTTTTCCAGCTTTATCTGTCGTTACTTTTGTAACTTCATTACCCTTTTCATCTTGGACGATGAATGTTACTCCCGCTAACGGTGCTTTATTATCTTTATCTATCTTTGTTATCTCTATATTTCCCGTATCTACCATTTCATTTTCTATTTTTAATGATAAAATCTCGGTCATGCCTTTTGTAATTTCAAACGATACTGGATCTGTTAATTTTTTATAGCCTGGTAAACTTTCTTTCTCTACTAATTTGTACTTTCCTACTGATAGATCTGAGATTTTTGCTTTACCCTCTTTATCTGTTTTTACTTCCTTTACTACCGTTCCAGCTTCATCTTGCACTTCAAAGATTACGCCTTTTAATGCTTTTTGACTGTCTTTATCTACTTTTGTAATTTCTACTGAGCCTTTATCTAACTGCTCATTCTCTACTTTCAATGATAAGACTGTCGTCATACCTTTTTTAATTTCAAATGATACTGGATCTGTTAGCTTTTTGTAACCTGGTAAGCTTTTCGTCTCTACTAATTTGTATTTTCCTATTGATAAATCAGAGATTTTTGCTTTACCATCTTTGTCTGTTTTTACTTCTGTTACTACTTTACCGTTTTCATCTTGCACTTCGAAGACTACGCCTTCTAATACTTTTTGACTATCTTTATCTACTTTTGTAATTTCTACTGAACCTTTATCTAACAGTTCGTTCTCTACTTTCAATGATAAAACTTTTGTCATACCTTTTTTGATTTCGAACGATACTGGTTCTGTGAGCTTTTTATAACCTGGTAAGCTTTTCGTCTCTACTAATTTGTACTTTCCTACTGATAGATCTGAAACGTTTGCTTTTCCATCTTTATCTGTTACTACTTTTCTTACTACTCCATCTTTCTCATCTTGGACTTCAAATTCGACACCCGCTAATACTGCACCGCTTTCTTTGTCCACTTTTGTAATTTCTACATTACCTTTGTCTACCATTGCATTTTCTACTGTTATTGGGAATATGCCGTCCCCTGTTATATTTACTTCGAACTCTTTTTCTTTTAATTGGTATCCTTCAGGAGCTTTCGTTTCTTTTAAAATATATTTTCCTAGTGCTAACGGTTTAGAAATTGCCTTACCATCTTTATCTGTAACAATATGTTCGACTACTACACCGTCTTTTACTATGTCAAACTCTGCATTTGCTAATGGCTTTTCACCATTTTCTGAATCAATTTTCTTTAATTCAATTTGACCCTTTTGTATAGTATTTTTAATTTCAATTGTTTTTGTTTCTCCAGCTTGAAGTGTAACCTCTACTGGTTCTTTTAATTTTTGATATCCTTCTGGTGCTACTATTTCATAAACTTTATACGTCCCAGGAGCTAAAGTTTGAGGTACTGAAAAACCTTTTTCGTCCGTTTTCAGTTTTGCAACAACTTCATTTGCACTATTTCGAACTTCAAATTCGGCACCTTTTAACCCTTTGTTCGAATTCTCAGCATCTATTTTATGAATCGACACTGTACCTTCTTTTGGAGCTTCAGGCGGCGTAACAGTTACTTCTTTCGATGTTAATGTTTTATCATCAAAATGTAATTCTGCCTTATTAGGAATCTTCTTATCCACGTAAGAAGATAAGTCTGCATTAGCTTTAATTTTCGCCTTAATGTTAAGGTTAATTACCTGGTCTTCATATGACTTATAGTCAAAATTCTCACCAAACGTAAATGTTACTTCACTTCTTTGTTTATCTATATTTAACGTTCCTTTAGAAGTAATATCTTGGCCATTTTGATCATACACTTTTGCCTCTAATACTTCTAAAACATCTTCTAAATCATCACTAATTACCATTGACGTATAATTAAGCGGATCTTTCGGTATATGTGTACCAACTTGGTATTGAATAGCTTGATCCATTTGTATTAACTGCTCATTCTCTACAAGCTTGCCATTCTCATCAACTATATTTTTTTCAATACTAGGTGGATTATCGTCACCTGAACCGGTTCCCCCTCCACCACTTACGAATACTTGTCCTACTTTTTCTTCAGTTTTAATATTTTTACCTTCTAATTTCACAGTATTTTTATGCGGCTTTGCAGCAGGATTAGTAATCTTTGTTTTATATCTTAAAATATAACCTTTTGAACTGTCTGGAAATTCAATTGTAAATCCAGCCTTTGTTGCATTTATTTTAATGTTAGATAAATCTGCTGGCTTAATATTTGTTGGTGCATAACCATCTTCAAATACAGCCTCTTCTAATACTACGCTGTCTGTAATTAACTCATGCCCAGGTCCTAATGTATCTGTTAATTTAAGATCTTGCATTTCTGTTCCAGTTGCATTTACATATACAAGCCAATCAGCAATGGACGGATCTTCTTGATTATAAGAACCCCATTTCAATAAATTATCTGTATTGGGCTGTGGCTTCGGTCTCTCTGTCGTATTACTTACATTTACTTCTTTATTGACGATTTGACCATCAACGTTAAATTCTAATGGAATTTCTTTAACACCATCATATGCTTCTAGACCAAAGTAGAATTCTACGAATAAAGAACCTTTAATGTTATTCTTTCCTTCTACGTAATCACCCATAGTACACGTTAATAGACCCTTTTTCATCTCACATGTACCAACTGTTTTTCCTTCAGCATCTTTTAAAGGAAAACTCATATTCATAAGGTCTTTTCGAAACTCTTTTGGCATATCAATTGTGAATTGATCTCCACTTTTTATTTTTTCTTTAGCTGACCACTTCACTTCTACTTTCATGCCATCTGAGGCTTGATACGGTTCAGATGTCGTGCCATCAGTACGGGAAATATTAATTTCGTCCACTGGACTTTTCATCACAGCGGCTTGAATCACTGGAGCCCACACATTTAGCACTGAAAATAATACTAGAAAAACTAATGAAACCATTGAAATATGCCTTTTATTACTTTTCATTTGCATAATTTCCTCCTATTTTTTATATTTATATAACAAAAAAAGACCGTCCGGTTGCATCAAAAATGTGCAACCAGACGATCTTAGTAACCAATATGTATTACCGTAGACTCTAAGCTTTGCGGCCTATCCTTTCGAATAGTGTGCTAAAAATATCTTTTATTCTTTTTTTGTTTCATTTTCCTCTTAAACCAAATATTACTATACCGTCTGGACGGTTATAATTCAACACTTTATAAATTGTTCTATTTTTCTAACAAAAAAAATAATTCACCATTTCATTAAATAAGCAATGGTGAATTATTTTAAATTATATAGTTTGTATATCCTATTTATATGAATTACTAATAAGAGCTTGAATCACTTTTTCTCTTAATTCAGGGCTTAGTCTTCCAACCCCTAAATATTCCGAATACCATAATCCATCTGCTGCTAATCGAATAATTGTGGCACAAACCGAATCTATCTCATCATTTTCTATTTTATGTTGCAGTTGCTGAAATGATTTTTGTAACGGTTCAAGTAATTCAGGTTTTAACATTAATGCTGCCATCATACTACTACCTAGCTCTTCTACTCTTCTCTCATTACTTAATCTTTCCTCTACAAAAGAACGTACCCATTTTCCTTTCTTCTCTAAGTCTTCTGCTGCTTTATTATAGATAGCGTCTTGATACTCCTCCGTCCCTTTGAGTATCATCCCCTCTATTAAAGCTTCTTTAGTTGAATAGTGATACAACAATCCACCTTTACTTATCCCCGCCTCTTTTGCTACTGCTTCTAAGGTTAACTTAGCAACCCCTTTACATTGCACAATTTGAGAAGCGGCTGCTAAAATCTTTTGCCGTGTTATACTTATACTCATTCCTTTTTAAAACCCCATTTCTACTAAATTTATATAAATACGTATCTTATTTTTAATATTGCTGAGTAATAATAAATATTTTCTTTATACAACAAAAGCCTCATCGCCTTTGAATTATTCGTTGCTTCTTCTATTAAAAATTTCCATATCATTCAATATGATAACATTAAATGCTCAAAGTTGACTATACATCTATACTTTTATATTCATTGAAAATATATCCATAAACACGAAATGCATACAAATTGATTATCCTTATATATCTAATCTATAATTTAAAGAGGTTTATATTTTCATAAAAATAAAGTGAAATTTTATAAGGATGATTCCGTTGAAAAAATTTTCTATTAGTTATTTAATATGCTTACTAGTTTTCTCCATCACTGTGAATGTTTTACAGTATGCACAAACTCCAAATTATGCGGATTCATGGGGACCGATTTGGATATCTATTATTATGTTTTCAATTCTTGGAAGCATTCCTGTTCTTATCGGTTGTTTATTAGGTGAATTTTGTTATAGAAAAATAAAAGGAAGTCACGAATTAAAAATCGGGATTCCTTTATTTATAGTGTTAGGTATTTCCTACAATCATTTATTCTTTATGTGGTTTAACAACAGAGATTTTCTATCCTTTACTTTAGAAGCTTTTCTGGATACTGGCCTTCCTATTACTGTATCATCTGTACTGTTTTATCTTGTCAGACGGCGTTAATTCTTTATTCACTACAAAAAAATGTTATTACTCCTGTTACATCGAGTAATAACATTTTTATTTAAATCTATTTAACAAACTTGCTTCCAACTAGCATCCTTCATACCTTCACTAGTCGGCTTTCTAACTGATTTCACTAAACATTCCTCGCAAGCACCAAATGCAATGAAGTTTTTCTGTGCTTGTCTTCCGCAAAAGACGAGCCATTCTATTTAATCCTCACTTAATTCCTTCTTATACCAACCCTGCATTCTCTCCGCATCTTCTACTCGCGTATGCTCTAATTTATAATCCGATGATGCGTTAGAGAATTTATACGTACATAAATTTGCACGGCGCTGGAAGTATGATTGTGTTTTTTCCATTGATTGGACGTGCCTTCTTCTAACAAGCCCTGTATATTTGCCGACGCTGCGATATACAAGCGTAATTTGCTCTCCGTTTACACTGTAACCATTTGTTTTAAATGTTGCGTATCCAAGTGTAAAGATGAGAATCGCGAGTGGAATTAATGCCCACATGATGAAGTGCTTTTCAGAGTATATACTTATTCCAATAAGCGGGATTGCTAGCATTGCGAAGAATATAAAACTATCAATTAAGTAACGACGCAATGCCGATTTTGGTAATGAAATAATGTTTGTATTCAGTTCGTATGGTAATTGTAAATGTGCGAGTAACTGTTGTACGCGATCTTTTCGAATGATAGGATGCAGTGTAACTTTTTCTTTCTCGTCACCCAGTCCTTTACTTTGAATCACCTCTACTTGTACAACGCAATAACCGAATGGCTGACGTAAAATACTTTCTTTTATCGTAATACCTTGAATACGGTGCAATTTTAGGACGAGTTCTTTTTTCTCAAGTAATCCTTGCGAAATGCGGACTTCGTCATTCCTTCGATTCACCGTGAAATCTCCATGTTTTAGCGCATAACCGATTGTCGATATAATCCACGAAAGGACAATCAAAATGGCTACCATGAAAATCAAGCCATATATATCATGTTCCATTACATACGACTTGACGCCATTCTCTATCCATTTCGGAATGTACTCATCTACTTGATGATACACGAAAAAGATTAATGAGAATAATAGTCCAAACTGACCAGATGTAACAGACGCTAGTAAAATTTCTTTCCAAGTTAATTTATATTCTGTCGCTTGTTTTTCTTCTGTAATGATTTCTTTTTCTACTACCTCTTCTGATGTTTCTTCTACTTTCACTTCTGAAGTTGGCTCATTTAGCATGGCAATAAGCTCTTTTGCTTCTTCTACTGTAATACCAGCTAAGCTAACTTCTGCATCGTCGCCTCCACCAGCTGTTTCAATTTGAATTTTCTTTAAGCCAAGCATTTGATATAACACGTTAGAACTTGTATTAATCGTTTGCACACGTTCTTTATTTAAGTAGCTCTCCTTCTTCACAAAGAGCCCTTGTTTTACATGTAATACGTTATTTTCAACCCAGTATGTTGTGTAATACCATTTTTCAAATGCTGAAAAGACGGTGAGTAAACCGAATGCAGCGGGAATTAAATACCAAAACGGAAATTTTCCGTTTAAGCTAAACATGAAAATAATGAGTGGGATAAAGTCTGTTATTTTTAATTCTAATAACATCGTGATTGGATGCTGCCTCTTATACATCCTCATCACTCACTTTCGCTAATTCTGCGATTTTTGTTTTCAACATTTCTGCTTCATACATCGTTAAACCTGGGATGCTGTGGGAAGTTGCCGCTGTTGAAATGTGCAATTCTGCTAATCCATATTTTCTCATAATCGGACCCTGTTCAATCGTAACGTGCTGTACACGAATCATCGGTACTAATACGCGCTTTACGACGAAAAGACCGTGCTGAATTTCAAGCTCTTCTTCATTTAATTGATAACTGTAATAACGTTGACGTAGTTTCGGGAATAAGAAGTACGAAAACGGTGCGAACACAACTGTTAGCCCAATCATCACATACAAAATCCACGCCCACCAATCAAACTTTATCATGAGGAAAAGGTAAGCTAAAATGACGAGAATACCGATTCCTTCTTCCATTACAGCCCGAACTTTCCACACCTTGACCATGTCAGGGTGGATTTCATTTTTCAATGGATCCATGTAACCACTCCAAATCTAGTAATCTAATATACGAATACTCTCAATCTATATTTTACATAACTTTACATAAAATTGAAATTTTATTATTTATCCTCTTTTTTCTCCGGAATAAAATATCCGAACCAAAGTAACCAAATGAAACCTATTAGTTTTATCCAACTTCCATCCGTTTGAAAAGCCTCTATCATACCTGGAATTTTATAAATCCCAATGAATCCAAGAAAACCGAGCCACCAGTTTTTTTGCATTTTCACTTCTATTCCTCCTTCATAACGTTTTTCACATTTCGAATCCAAATTTCTTTATACTTTAACTCGAATCCCATTAACATGTAATTACTCATATTATCGATCACGAGCGCTAACGTATGAGCATTTTCTTCCGTTGTCTGTTGTGACACAACGTCAAGTTCCACACCTTTCTTCAATAAATCGTGGAAACCATTTAAGAAATCTTCTTGTATTTCAAATAAGCGTTTCTGATACTTTTCATTTCGCGATGCAGTTACGATGAATTCATTTATAACGCGTAATATTCCTTCTTGGCCTTCATACTCAGAAAGCATATGTAAACCATCTGAAATTAACTTTTCTGCAAAATTTTCTTTCGTATATTGTTCTTTATTGAAATAACTCACGAAATGATACCCAGAAAAAATTTCTTCAAATAAAAAATCGACTAACGCTTCTTTAGAAGAAAAATGATAATAAATAGCCGGTTTTGAAATACCTACCTCTTTCGCAATCATGGAAAGGCTCATCTTCTCAATGCCGTGCTCTGCCATGAGTTTAAATGATGCCTCGACAATGTTTTGCGATGTTTGTAAATTCTTTGTCATACTGTACCTCACTTATTTTTACTTACCGGTCGGTAAGTAAATTATAAAATAACACGAAATGATTTGCAAGTTAGTGCTTAAGAAGGGATTTATTGGTAAACGCAGAAAGTATAAAGTAAAAGCAACATATAACAATAAGGAGGATATTCCTATGGGACTTGGCGGTAAAGGTGGTAGTGGTGGCACTGGCGGCGGTGAAGCCGGACAAGATGGTAAGAGTGGATTTCCATTCATCGTTGTACTCTTCGTCGTATTGATTATTGCCGGAGTTAGTTATATCGGCTTTAACTTCTAAAGAAGCATCCTAAATCACACATTTAGGATGCTTTCTTTTTAATTTCTATTTAGTAGTCTAGTAGTCGCATACGATAACAATTCATCGTCACTTCTCCGAGTCTTTGCAGTAGTTGATAGTTCGCATAGGCGCCGACTGGGGCACCGATTATTGGTACGAGCTGAAGCATTTTAGCTAAATCGATATAGTCTCGGTACTCTGTTTGGAACTTTTCCCAGTCCATATGATTTTCTTCTTCTGTATCCCACGTTTCGATTGCTTTCCATATTTCTTTTCGGTGGTCGTCACTTGAAAAGGCGAGCTGGAAAACGTGAAGGATAAAAAGGCGCTCTTCTTTGTCGCTCGTATCAAATCCGTACAACGTTGCTGCATCAAATAAAAATTTAATTTTAATGCCAAGTAAAAGCGGAAAGTCAGCAAGGCCAAGGAGAATACCGCCTGCTCCCGTCCCTGCTCCTTCTGCTGCTGCTATTTTTTTGTACTCATCCATTTTTTTACGTACTTCGTCGTCTCGCCTTTGCAATGACCAGTTCGTCTCTTTTAATTTCGGCTTTATAAAGTTTGATCCAGCACTAATCGTTTGCACCATCATCCGAATCGTTTCCGTTAATACTTTTTGCACTTTCGCCGGAATAAGCTGTTGTACTTTCGTCTGCACTTTCTTTGAGAACCGTGTCATCATAGAAGAATCTTTCATGAATGTAGCTTTCCACTGCTCCAATTCTTTTATAACCTTCTCTTCGTATGTAATCATAGGTTCATTCCCTTCAATTTAAACGCTCAATACGTTTCGCCCCGTATTGATAAACGAAACCGATACTAAATATTATGCTTACGACTAATAAAATTCCCGTCATCATGAAATCTTTCGTCGCAAGGGCAAATATAACTGTAAATACAACGCTGCCAGTAAGAAGAATTGCATTTAATAAAGTAAGAAAATCTTTCTTCTTCTCTTCTCCCCCGACTGGATACAAATCAAGCCAAATCTTCATGCGGTGATGCTTCCATAAAGTTAATAACTGATAACCGATTAAATATAGGAAGATAAAGCTTACAATAAATCGTCCATATAAAAACGGAATGAAGTAAAGAATAATTCCGCCAAGAGCAAGCAGACGCACATATAAACCGAAATAGTTACCAGATCGTAGAAACGTTCTCGTATATAAGTATAAATAGGTACGCTTTTCACCAATCATCGAGAGAATGAAATCGAGCCATTTTCTCCGTGCTACTCTTTCTTTTAATGCTGGTACATCAACGAACATATTCGCGATGCGATACAACAGCATCATCTTCTTACCTTCTTCAGAAATTAAATACTCCCAGTTTAGCGGCTTTCCCTTCACCATTTGATGCAGTACTACGAGGTATAACACCATGAGAAGGACGATTCCGCCAATAAACATAACGGAAGTACGCTCTACAAGGAAGTACACAAATAAGCCGTTTAAAATAAAACGAATGAACCAATCAGCTCTTTGTATATTTTGGTCTGTTAAAAATGACTTTTCCCACGCGACGAATAAGTTCCACGCCTTTACAATGACAAACGCGAGTACAATCCATATGTAAGCCGCTCCTGTTTGCTTCATTTGCTGGAAGTATAACGGGGCAAGCGCTGCCGCTACGATTGCGATTATGTATAACTGAATCATAAACGTAAAAAGAAATGCCTTTGTGAAGTATGGTTTTAACTTTTGTTCAACTGGCAGTAAATAAACAAGATCCGCTTCTTTTAATAACGTTTGAATGGATCCGGCCGTTAATACAAGTCCAAGCAACACGGCCATAACGAGCGCCGCTGGAAACGAAGGTGTTAACGTTTGTAACCATTGCTGGTAATAGTACGCTCCTGCGCCGATGATGAATACGAAAATAAATTTTAAATGGTCATTAAATACGTATTTACTATATGTACGAACTTCTTTTAGAAAGTGACGAAATCGTTCTTTCCATAATGCTGTGCTATTCATAATCTTCTTCCTTCGTTAATGCAATATAAATATCATCTAACGTTGCACCAGGCATATTAAACTGTGATTGCAGTTCAGATAATGTTCCCTTCGCTCTTACTTCACCTTGATGCAAAATAATGAACGAATCACAATAACGCTCTGCCGTCGCTAAAATATGTGTACTCATTAAAATGCCCGCGCCGCTCTTTTTCATTTGATCCATCATTTGAAGGAGTGATTGGATTGCTAACGGATCAAGCCCAACGAAAGGTTCGTCCACAATGTAAAGAGATGGCTCCACTAAAAAAGCACTCATAATCATTACTTTTTGTTTCATCCCTTTTGAGAAATGAGACGGAAACCATTTTAAACGATTTTTCATGCGAAATTCTTGTAATAGTTGTCCTACACGTTCTTCATATTGTTTTTCATCGACACCGTACGCCATCGCTGTTAACTTCAAATGTTCTTCTAGCGTTAGCTCATCATATAATACTGGTGTTTCTGGGATGAACGAAAAACTAGAACGGTACGCTGTCATATCGTCACGAATTGTTTTCCCATTAATTGTGACAGTTCCTTTTTTCGGTTCCATTAAACCGATAATATGTTTAATCGTCGTACTTTTACCCGCTCCATTTAAACCGATTAAGCCGACAAGTTCACCTTTATTAACAGAGAACGAAACATCTTTCAGTACAGGTCGTTTCGTATATCCTCCTGTAACATTTTCTACACGCAATAACTCGCTCATACGACACCACTTTCTTCATTTATATTCGTTCTATATCCATCTTACCAAAAATTACGCTGTACTACATAGTATCGATGCGTTCAAAAAAAATTTAAATTTGTTCGCATATATTTTTATGAAAGCGGACATCATAATTAGTGAAGAAGGAACACATTGAAAAAGCAACCACCTATTGATGAGTACAACAACATAGTGAAGTCATCATGAAATGGGGTGTCCATGTTGGACAAAGAAATTTACACATAACCAGATTATTTGTTTCATTTTAGAAACGGGGTGTCTCCGAAAGAGCATATACTGTTTTAAAAAATAAACAATTTCCCTTTATAAAGATTGCAATTCATTTCACTTGAAAATGGGGTGTCTGCGGCAGAAACTTTAGCCGATTTACCGTGCATTTCTTAAATAAATGAGGTGTCTGCGAAACGTAAATTACGATAATGCTTTTTCAATCCCTCTTCAGAAAACAGGAAGCTGAGTCAGCTTCCTGTTTTTCGTGTTTGTTCTCTTATGTAATTATGGTAAAATACGGCTAAGGCTACTTGAAAGGATGAGATCAATGAATCATACAGCGGACAATTGTATTTTTTGTAAAATTATTGACGGGCAAATCCCTTGCTCAAAAGTATACGAAGATGAACATGTGCTTGCATTTTTAGATATTAGTCAAGTAACAAAAGGACATACCCTTGTTATTCCAAAAGTTCACAAACAAGACATTTTTGCGTTAACGCCAGAAATCGCATCACACATTTTTTCTGTCGTTCCGAAAATCGCAAATGCGATTAAAGCAGAGTTTAATCCAGTTGGCTTTAACCTACTTAACAATAACGGTGAAAAAGCTGGACAAACTGTGTTCCACTTCCACCTTCATTTAATTCCACGCTACGGTGAAAACGATGGTTTCGGTGCTGTTTGGAAATCACATCAAAATGAATACACAATGGAAAATTTACAAAACATCGCAAGTACAATTGCAAATAGTGTGAAATAGTGACACTATAATAAGAAGTAATACATAACAAGCCACTTTCCTATAGTGATTAAATATTGCACGGCTTGTTTCTTCACTCAAGATGCTAGGGAATGTGCACCGCACACTTTTCTTTCCCTTGTCTTAAAGATATGCATATTTTTTCACATCATGAATACGAACAAAAAATAAGGAGGTCTCCTTTTATGTCAAAAGCTAAATCCTTTATTACAGGTGTCATTTGCGGCGGAGCAGTTGCTGGAATAGCCGTTCTTTTCTCTACTCCTTCTTCTGGCAAAGCTATGCGCGGCAAGTTAAAAGAAAAAGGAAATGATATTAAAAAGACTTTAGCTGATATTACAGCTGATACAAAATTATTAAAACGCCAAATTGTTGAAACTGCTTCAGAAGGTAAAGAAGTGTTTCAAGAATTAAAAGACGATATGCACGATACGATTTCGAATTGGAAGCAAGATATTTCTCAAAACAAACGACATATTGAGCAAGAAATTTTGGACATTCAAAAATCAATTGAGAAACTACAAGAAGCTGTTCCAGAAAAAGCGTAAACAAATTCCTGCTTAGTTTTTTGCATATAACAAATATTTTTTATATAAATTGACCTTAACACGGCATATCACACAGATATGCCGTGTTTTTATGCATTTACAATATATGTTATCACTTAACATGTATGGACAACGCATGTCTTCGCGACTCATAAAACGCTTCCATAGTTATGCATGATTTGTATAGAATGTCATTTTTCCAAAAAATTTTCACAATTCTCACAAAAAGACTTTATTAATTTTTATTTTACTGGCATAATAGATAGTAATGAAAAAGAATGTTAAAGTGGGTGAGTAAATGAAAAGTGGAGAAAAAGATTACTCGGTAAAAGAAGCGATGATTTTCAGCCAACGCATTGCTCAATTATCGAAAGCGTTATGGAAATGTGTAGAGAAAGATTGGCAGATGTGGATTAAGCCTTATGATTTAAATATTAATGAGCATCATATTTTAACAATCGCTTATCATTTAAAAGGGGCTTCTATTTCTGAGATTGCTAAGTTTGGAGTTATGCACGTATCAACGGCGTTTAACTTCTCGAAAAAGCTGGAGGAACGCGGCTATCTTGTATTCTCGAAAAAAGAAGATGACAAACGAAATACGTACATTGAGATTACAGACAAAGGGGAAGAATTACTACTTCGCTTAATGGAGGAGTATGATCCTGAAAATAATTCAGTGTTTAATGGGGCTCTTGCACTTCGTAATTTTTATGGGAAGTTCCCAGAAAATATCGAACTGATTGCTATCTTGCGTAACATTTACGGACAAGACTTCATCGATATTTTTGAGAAATCATTAGAAGATATTGAAGAGAACTTTACGGAATCCGATCAGAAGTTAGTTAAGAAGTAATCTATTTATTTTTTCGCAATCATGCTTAAGAATTCATTCATAAGCGGCTTAAATAAACCTTGTTTTGCTAGCGCTTCCGCAGTTTCGTGTACTTCGAGCTGATGTGGAAGCGCTTTTTCAAATTGATCTAACAGCGCATCGAACAAAAGAAGCCCTTCTGCCTTCTCCACTACATATTGCTCGTTCAGTATTTCACAAAGATGTAGTATACGTTCAATATCTTTTTTACGAGCTTTTTTCTTTATGATCAAAGAATAAAATGGACACTTTTCTTCATCAATCATTTTAAATAGTAGGTCTACGTAGTATTCAGCTTGTTCTAATCTTCTAACAACGTCCATTTTCTCCCTCTCTTTCTAACACAAAGTCTTCTATTTCTGAATTTTATAACACGAACAAAATATCGTATGATACAATATATAAAGTATATGTATTTTAGCCAAAAGGAGGTCTCGCCTCATGACACTTATAACAGTTGTTTTTGTCACATTCGCACTTCTTGTTATATTTTACACGAATTTCATGACACATACACTGTGTGAACGAAAACAAATAGCTGCGAGCCGCCAACCCGGTGTCTTTCGGGTTATTAATGTATGTATAACAATTTTATTAATTTCTAGTTATATAGAAATTATATTTCATGGAAAGTGAGGAAGGAAGCCCCTTCCTCACTTTTTTCCTCTATAAGCAAATTATACCTACTATAACCAATAAAATAAACAGTACAAGTAATAAAATAAGTTGAGAATTCATCCCCATCCCCTCCTCTTTTCTGTATATGCGGCATGCGCCCAATATGGAACACCTTCAAAATCTGACACACACTGGTTAATTTTTCTTTATCAATATGAAATCGAGTCGAAATATGATATATTAAATTTTGTACATATTGCTTATACTATGAAATAAATGACACGCATCTTAACTTTATCCTAAAGCCTCGGTAAGCCCTGTTAAGCGCGCTTTACCAATATACAAAGCAAAAGTATCAGTGAGACTTAATCGGGCTCTTATGAACTAAAATTCATTGGGTAGGATAAATTAAAAATACATAATAGTAGGAGTGTTTATCGAATGAAGAAAGCTATGCTTGCCTTAGCCGCAACAAGTGTAATCGCATTATCAGCATGTGGAACATCATCATCAGACAAAATCGTTACATCTAAAGCTGGTGACATTACAAAAGACGAATTCTACGAGCAAATGAAGACACAAGCTGGTAAACAAGTACTAAACAACATGGTTATGGAAAAAGTACTTATTAAAAACTACAAAGTTGAAGACAAAGAAGTAGACAAAAAGTACGATGAAATGAAAAAACAATACGGTGATCAATTCGATACACTATTAAAACAACAAGGTATTAAAGAAGAAACTTTAAAAACTGGTGTGCGTGCTCAATTAGCTCAAGAAAAAGCTATCGAGAAAACAATCACTGATAAAGAATTAAAAGATAACTACAAGCCTGAAATTAAAGCAAGCCACATTCTTGTAAAAGATGAAGCAACTGCTAAAAAAGTTAAAGAAGAACTTGGACAAGGTAAATCTTTCGAAGAGTTAGCAAAACAATACTCTGAAGATACTGGTTCAAAAGAAAAAGGTGGAGACTTAGGATTCTTCGGCGCTGGTAAAATGGTTAAAGAATTCGAAGATGCTGCTTATAAACTGAAAAAAGATGAAGTAAGCGAGCCTGTGAAATCACAATTCGGTTACCACATCATTAAAGTAACAGACATTAAAGAACCAGAAAAATCATTCGAACAATCTAAAGCTGACATCAAAAAAGAAATCGTTCAGAAGAAAGCACAAGACGGCGAATTCATGAATGAACTTATGATGAAAGAAATCAAAAAAGCTGACGTAAAAGTTGACGATAAAGATTTAAAAGATCTTTTCGAAGAGAAAAAAGCTGACGCTAAGAAAGACGAAAAGAAATAATGAATTGAAAAAAGCTTGGGCTTCGGCCTGAGCTTTTTTGTATACCCTCTTCTCTCGGTAGAAATGAAATTATATAGTTGGTCCTCCGAATAAATTATATCGGCGATTTTTCAAATATATCGACCGTAACTCCAATTATATCGGCGATTTTCGAAATATATCGGCGCAATTTCGATTATATCAGCGATTTTCAAAATATATCGACTTACCGACAAAAAACGACAACAAGCGTGTCTCCCTCTACAAACACAAGAAAACCTTGATCCACGTAACATGGAACCAAGGTTTATCTTATTATCATTGATTAAATGAAAAAACTATGTTAAATTAGTACAGAAACACGTTTTCTAAAATACAAAGAACGTATTTATCCGTATCTTAATTGTACACCAAAACACATCTTCAGTCAACTTCTATTTTTCACTTTTAAAGGAGTGCTACCGTATGAACAAAAAACTTGATCAAGAGCAAAAACGATTGGATACCGTAATCGAAACGATTACGCAGCAAATTGATAAACTGGAAAACGAAACTGGCAGACGCCGGGCAGAAGTAATCAATATTCGTAAACACTTTTGGGATGACGTGAAAGTGAATACTGATACTTTCGATGATTATCTTGAAACAGTTATCAACTTGAGACAACAAGCTCAGTCACTAGCTGTCACACAAATTACCCATAAGCACACCTTTAATCGACTTGCCGCATTAAGACGTATGCATAAAGCACCTTACTTTGGACGAATTGATTTCAAAGAAGAAGGAGAATCTACTGCGGATCAAATTTATATCGGCGTCGCTACACTTACTGATGCAAGCGGCGAAAACTTTCTTATATATGACTGGCGCGCACCTATTTCGAGTGTGTACTACGATTATCCACCAGGACCTGCTGAATACAGTACACCAGGCGGCGTAATCCACGGTAATGTGGAGAAAAAATTACAATATATTATTCAAAATGGCGAGATTGATTCTATGTTCGATACGAGCCTTACAATTGGTGACGAAATCTTGCAACAAGCGCTCGGAAAAGGCACGAATAAACATATGCAAAGTATCGTTGCTACGATTCAGCGCGAGCAAAATGAAATTATTCGTCACGATGAAGGCCGACTCCTTATCGTGCAAGGAGCTGCTGGTAGTGGTAAAACGTCAGCTGCATTGCAACGAATCGCCTACTTACTATATAAATATCGCGAATGGCTAAAAGCGGATCAAATTATTCTCTTCTCCCCTAACTCTATGTTCAATAGCTACGTTTCTAACGTACTACCTGAACTCGGCGAAGAAAATATGCAGCAAGTGACATTCCAAGAATATTTAAACCATAGATTAAGTAAGTCATTTGATGTTGAAGATCCTTATGAACAATTAGAATATATGTTAACTGAAACGAATAGCCCTATCTGTAAAACGAGAAATGCGAGCATTCGCTTTAAAGCATCTACTCAATTTTTCGAAATGATTAGAGCGTACAGACAATCCCTTGAATCTTCAGGCATGCTATTTAGAGGAATGAAGTTTAGAGGAAAGTTAATTGTTTCTGCTAAAGAAATTACAGAGCAATTTTACAATACCGACTCCTCCCTTCGCTTCCATAATCGGATTGAAAAGTTAACGGATTGGCTAAATAAACAAATAGATGAAATTGAAAAAACAGAACTAAAAAAGCCTTGGGTAGAAGAGGAAATTGAATTACTGAGTAAAGATGAATATCAAAAGGCTTATAAATATTTACAGAAAAAAGGCGAGTTTGACGACAACTCCTTCCATGATTTTGAGAAAGAAACGAAAGTACTCGGACGTATGATTGTCCGTAAAAAATTGAAGCCACTTCGTAAAGGCGTTCAAACATTACGTTTCATTAATTTCACAGGCATATATAAACAGCTCTTCACAGATGCATCATGGGTTACTGGAGAAAAGCAGAAAGAATGGGATGACATTTGCTCATTAACAGTAAACATGCTCGATGAAGGAAAGCTATATTACGAGGATGCCACGCCATTTTTACTTTTAAAAGAGTTAATCGAAGGCTTCCAAACGAATAGATCGATTAAACACGTACTCGTAGACGAAGCACAAGATTATTCACCGTTTCAATTTGAGTTTTTAAAACGTCTCTTCCCTGCTGCAAGAATGACTGTACTCGGAGACTTTAACCAAGCGATATTTGCTCATGCGAGTGAAGCAGTGAATTTCAACACACTTACTAGCTTATACGGACCAGACGAAACAAATGGCATCAACTTAACTCGTAGCTATCGCTCAACAAAACCAATCATTGAATTTACACGCACTCTCGTACCGGAGGGCAAGAACATTCACGCCTTTGAACGTGATGGTGAGAAACCTACAGTGACGAAAGTATCGAATGCCAACGAACTGCACGAACACATTACTGCCAAAGTGGCGGAACTACAAAAAGAGCAACACAATACGATCGCAATTATATGTAAATCTGCAGCTGAAAGCGCCGCTGCCTACGAAGCACTTCGTCATATCGACAATATTAAACTTGTGAAAAGTAACTCAGCCGAGTATGAGCAAGGCATCGTCGTGATCCCTGCTTACTTAGCGAAAGGTATCGAATTTGATGCTGTTATTATTTACGATGCTTCTAAAGATGTGTACAGCGACGAGAGCGTTCGTAGATTGTTCTACACTGCTTGTACGCGCGCAATGCATGAACTGCAACTTTATAGCGTTGGCGAAGTTAGTCCTTTTATACTTGGGGCTGATTCGGAGAGTTTTGAGCTTATAATGAAAACACCTTGATGATGGAAGTGAACCCCGAAAACGGGACACATATTAAAACACCTCCCGAATTCGCATACTAAGTATGCAAATTCAATGGAGGTGTTCTTTTTATCATTTAGACTTGTAAAATGCTTCGTATTTCTTCTAAACGTAAATTTGTAAACTTTGCAATATCTTCGATTGGCATTCCATTTTTATGCATTCCACGAATTAATTGAATCTTACCTTCTTCAATTCCCTCTTTCTTTCCTTCATTACGAGCATGAGCGAGCTTTGCGGCTTCATCCATCAAAGCTTTCTCTCTTGCCTCATATGCTTGTCGGAAAGAAGAATCTTGACTCATACGCTCCCATTTATTCATCGCTTTTTGTAAAATCGGATCTTGGTTCATCGCAATGTCCTCCAATGTTTGGGTTAGTCGTTCATCCTCGTTTGCCGGAAGTAATAATAACCAACGAACAAACAAATCTTCCCAAGGATTTACTTATTCATTCCGCCACTGTTGCATAAGTTTCGAAATCTCTACGATGTGAACTTCGATATCACTACTCAATATTTTATGTTGTTGTCGATTCCATAAAACTCCTGTTGTATGGAATGCCTCGTATTCAGGAAACATAACGAAATTTAACAAATTGATTGTAATTGTTTTATGAAGAGAGCTGTATGGCATTCCCTTTTGAAGTTGAGCTGTGTATAGCCTTCCCCAATAATATAAACTGCGTTTCATCATATCATGATTATTATTGAGTTGTATTTCTACATTGACTTTTGTTCCTGTGTCTAATGTAGCTGAAATATCTAAGATAGATAGCTTATCTTCTTCATGTTCCCTGTGTAAATGTGGATCTGCAAATTGTAACGAAACAATGGGTGATTCTAAAGAATCCTGTAACATCGCATTTAAAAAAGCAATTAAAATATCTTCATCCACTTGTGCCAAATAATTGTTTAAAAGCAAAATCAATGCGTAAATTCACTAATTGTTGGCTGGACATGAAATTTTCTCTCCCCATCTCATAAGAGGCTTTTCTTTTATTGTACATAAAATAGTGATACGCATGCAAACACGCACTTACTTAAATTTCATTAAACGCCCTGTATTTGCAGGTTATCACATCACTTCTCACGATGCAGACATTCTTACGATTGACGTACTTCTATCCTCACCTTCATTAGATCCTGACACTTCCAAAAAAGATGAAGAAGAATACACTTATTTACAACAACTAGCTGAATCGATATCTCGTTCTGAATTATGTACTTCTATTAAGGTGAGCGCACTTATTTAAACACGAAAAGAGGGTTATTTCTCATAACCCTCTTCTACTATCTATTTACGTTTGTACTTGATCATAATAATGCATTCTTTTATATACAACTTATATAAGTATCAAGGTGTTTTTCTCATTCTAAATGAAATATCTTTACGTCTATATACACTCAGCACAATCCCCATTATAAGCGCATGAAATACAGTTGGCGTTAATCCGTAACTAATAAAAGGTAAGGATATAGCAGCATGCGGCAATAATCCTAGTATCATTCCAACATTATAAATGAACTGGAATACAAAAAGAGTCACTCCACCAACGAGCAGCAATTTACCATACCGATCATTTATTTTATAAGATATAGCTATTAATCTTGCTACAAAAAGAGAAAGAACGAAGACAAGAATTAACGCAAGCCAATACCCATAATAGTAAGTCAAACTTGCAAATACAAAATCAGTATCTGGATTAGGGATGGACTTTACATCCCCATATGTCCCAAACCAACCCGCTGACGACATTTTCTCTTTTAAACGTATATACATAAACCCTGCGCCACGTGCATCACTCTCTGGATTTATATACCCTAAAAATCTATCTAAGTGGTATCCTGAAGACCATGATACGAATACCTTGATAATAAATAAACAAATAGGTACAACCGTAATAATCAACGCCGTTTTCTTTCCTAACTTACTCCACCAAAGCATAACGAATACCATCGTAATATAGATGAAAATTGACGAAAGGGTGGATACAATTAAAAATAAATACAAAGAAAATAAATATAAAACCACAAGATGTATAACTTTTAACCTATTATTATTGAAAAAAGAAGCCCAAGCTAGAAAAAAGAAAGGAACTGCCATTAAACAGTCAACTGCAATTGGACCAATTTTTATTAACGGTTCTCCAATCATTGAAGCGTTTGGAAAACAGTATAGAATTAACAAGACAACTACTCCAATTGTGTAAAACAACCATCCCATTCTCTCTAATTTCCGATAATCAAGTAACATCATCCCAATCGCTGTTATAACACCCAGAATAACAAATATCACCTTATTCATTATTACATCATTCGTATATCCAAAAACTAAAACTGGTAAAAACCCTAACCCCATAGCAGCCACTAATAAAATAAGTAAGAACCAATCCACCTTTGGCTTATGAAGTTTATTAAGTTCCCGCCCTAGTTTACTCGGACTTCCCATTTGTTCCACAGCTTTATTTTCAGCAATTTCCTCAATTAAACCTTTTTCTATCCACGTGTTCTTCGCCTGTTTTAAGTGAAAATCTAGTTCAGTTGCTACAAAATCTTTCGCTTCTTTTGATTTAATATGATTCGTAACTTCACTTACAAAACGCTCCCCTTTTTTATTCAATTTCGCCTCACTCCTGTACTAAGCCTTTTAGTATAAATTGTACCTTCGTAGCATTTTTTTCTGCCTTTCGCAGCATCTTTCTTCCTTTATCATTTAATTGATAATATTTCGCCCCTGCATGATCCCAGCTCGATTGAATAAAACGGTTCTGCTCTAGGCGATGTAATACGGTATATAAAAACCCTTCATTTCCTTCGAATTTCCGAATCCCTCTCCCTCGTAGTAGCCGCGACAATTCGTACCCTGTTTTTTCATTACTGAGGAGCTGTAAAATCGCTAAAGAGATGTCCTCTTCCTTTTCATGTGATGCATTGATTTTTTCGCGTACCCGCTTTCGATGTTGATCAGAAAAACTCAAATGTTTAAACGTTGTATTTTCCATTGATTTTCGCAGGCCTTTTAATCGATCTTCCATTTGATTATTCCTCCAATCCTTTCTTCAAAAGCTCCTTCGCTTTTTTCAGTCTCGTTTTTATCGTATTTTCCTTCACGTCTATTACAATAGCAATCTCTTTAATTGATAATTCTTCATAATAAAATAGATAAATGACCTCTCGATATTTTATTGGTAAATTCATTACCGCAGACGCGAGCTCACGGTCCTCCGCATTTTGCATAACAGTTTGTTCGACACTATCATTTTGAACCCCTATATAAGCAGATTCATCCTCTGTCACGACGACCTTTTTTTTATACCAACTTTTTATATAGTCCTTACATTGATTAATCGCAATTCTCCATAACCACGTTTTCACATTCGACTTCCCTTTGTATGTATGAAGAGATTTATAACATTTCACAAATATATCTTGCGTTACATCCTCAGCAACCTCTTTATTGTTTACATATGAATACACAAGTTGCAGGACTTCTTGCCCATACTTGTTCATAATTTCATCGATAAGGAGTTCCTTATCCTCTATTTCAAACGCTTCTACCGTTAATTCATCCACATCATTTCCTCCTTCCCATATATTAGACGACGCACTGTATGGAAAAGTTTTATAAATTTATAAAAAAATACAGATGGCAATCACGTTTTTTTATAAAACACTTTCCAGCTACTTACATATAATAAACCGAATAGTCGTTACAATACATTCACCTAAAGAGCGCCTCTCTCCCAAGGCGCTCTTTCAGTTTGTGATAAGGGTTTTATCGTAGTGCTCTAGTAGTTCTGGATCTTCATAAATGTTTTTATCAAATTCATCATCCAAAAGCTTCTAGGTAATTTTCTTTGAGCAGGGTGTATCCTCCGCTAAATTAAAAAGAGAACTCATTTAATTTAATAGTTCGCCTTTTAAATATTACCGCAATTTTCTATGTTAAAATTAATGTTGGAGGTGTTTCTTATGGAGGAATTGCAAGAAATTTTAGAGAAAAGCAACTATACATATGCAATAATTCAACACGAAAAACCGATACACTCAAGACAAGAGGGCTCAGAGTATTTTGGGATTGAAGTTGGGCAAACAGCTCCAACGATGATACTAAAAACCGATAAAGGCTTCTTTGGGTTAATTGTATCTGGAAGCCGTAGTAAAATTAATTTTGAGAAAATAGCTAATATTTTAGGTTGTAGTAAAGTGAAATTAGCATCTCCAGAGGAAGTTCAAAAAGTTACAGGCTTTCAGGTAGGAAGTGTTCGTATGGTAGGTCTTGATTTACCTTGTGTGATAGACAAACGACTTTTCCATTATGATTATATTTACGGAGGTACTGGTCAATCAACATTTACTTTAAAACTTGAACCACAGGCCTTAAATGAATTAAATCAAGTGATCGCAACTTTCGATTAATAGGGAATACTACATTTTCTTGTTTAACAAACGGGTGCCATTTTTTGAATAAAACCTAAATTTCCAAACCACTTTATTGTTATATTTTTTTAGTGTAGTAAAGTATCTTACATCAAGATTAAACAACTATATTTTTAACCCCGTCCTAAATTTAGAATGGGGTTATACTTGTTTGGGCTTTTAAATTAAATAACTTTATTGTCATTTTACAATATCTACATTTAGTTTTGGATTTTCTGCTAACTCTTCAGTCTATTCAACCTCAATTTCTGAAGTGAACGGAATTACATACAGATATACCATCTAGATTTTAGGATCATAAGTAATTAATTTTTTCATGATACACCTCATATCCGTATTCATTTGTCTTGTTCCCTATTTTAAAACATAATACAATTGAAATGTAACTTAATAAGCTATAACTAGTAGGTGTGGCAATCATCTCTTCCATTTTGAAAAAAGGGGGAGGTGATAATATGATCGCGATGTTTGTCATTAAATTAGTGTATGGTATCCTAACCGGAGCTGGCGTTGTCATCGGTAGAAGATACGTCGGTCCATGGCTAATTTCTGTATACAAAAAAGCGAGAACCACCCTGCTTCGTGGAAAAGGTAAGGGCGGTTCTCGGCTAAAACGTTAATGTAATTGTCTTATAACCGCACCTACTACCACCACAATAGCAAGTTAGGTTACAAAGGCAGAAGTTTCTCAGGCTTCTGTCTTCTTTATTTTATGCAAAATTCATACTATATACTCTACCATCATTGTAACACATTTTATTTATTTTTAGTCAAGATAAAAAACACCTAAAGGGCACTCCTTCAGGTGTTTCTCTATTTTACGCTAACGCAGCTGCTTGCTCTTGTTGGTCTACAGGAATAACAGCGTCTGTTAATGCTTTTTCTAATTCAGCTGTGTATTTCATTTGTTCTTCTTTGCTCCAGCCTAGTTTCGCAGCCATGTAGTTGATTACTGCTTCTTTCCACTCGTATACCCAGTGGATATTGAAGAATACAGCGCCTCTGCGGCGTACGAAGAAGTCAACTGGTTTCGCTGTCATTTCGTAATCCATTGCGTATACAAGCGGGATTAGAACGTCTAGCGGCATGTTGTATTCTTTCGCTTCTTCTTTATGTTTTTTCGCTAAGTCGAATAGTACGTCTACGTTAGAACCGTAGAATTTCGCGAATTCTTCTGCTTGTGCTTTCGTTAAACCAGATTTCGTACCTTCTTCTGCTTTTTTCGCAACGAATGCTGGGAATCCGTGTGAACCACTTACATGTCCACCAGAGATTGGCATATGTTTCGTATCGCTCTTCGGATATGCACTATGCCCTTCTTTTTGTAGTAAGTTCGTTACGTAGTCTACTACCATTTCAGCCATTTTGCGGTATCCTGTTAATTTACCACCTGCGATTGTAATTAAACCAGATTCAGAAGTCCAAATTTCGTCTTTACGAGAAATTTCAGATGCACTCTTACCTTCTTCGTAAATCAACGGACGAACACCAGCCCAGCTTGACTCGATGTCTTTTTCTGTAATTTTTACGCTTGGGAACATGTAGTTAATCGCATTAATGATGTATGTGCGATCTTCTGTTGTCATTTGTGGTACAGCTGCGTCTTTATCGTAGAACGTATCTGTTGTACCTACATAAGTTTTTCCGCCGCGAGGAATCGCGAACACCATACGTTTATCTGGTGTATCGAAGTAAATCGCTTGACCTAATGGGAAACGTTTTTGATCAATTACTAAATGAACACCTTTTGATAACTGAAGTACTTTTCCTTTTTTCGAGTTATCTTTTTCACGAAGTGTATCTACCCAAGGACCAGCTGCGTTTACAATTTTCTTACCGTAAACCTCGTATACTTCACCGTCTAGTAAATCGATTACACGTACACCACATACTTTTCCATCTTTATATAAGAAACTATCTACTTTTGCGTAGTTAACAGCTTTTGCACCGTGTTCAATTGCTTCTTTCATTACTTCAATTGTAAGACGCGCATCGTCTGTACGATATTCTACGTAGTAACCGCCGCCTTTTAATCCTTCTTGTTTTACAAGAGGCTCTTTGTTTAATGTTTCTTCACGGTTAAACATTTTTCTACGCTCGCTTCGTTTTACACCTGCTAAGAAGTCGTATACACGAAGACCAATTGATGTACTGAATGATCCGAACGTACCGCCTGTATGGAACGGAAGTAACATCCACTCTGGTGTTGTTACATGGGGACCGTTCTCATATACGATCGCACGCTCTTTCCCTACCTCTGCTACCATTTTCACTTCAAGTTGTTTTAAATAACGTAGACCACCGTGTACAAGCTTCGTTGAACGACTTGATGTACCTGCTGCAAAGTCCTGCATTTCAAACACAATTGTTGATAACCCGCGTGTTGCTCCATCTAATGCAATACCAGAACCAGTAATACCTCCACCAATTACGATCACATCTAATTCTTGTTTATTTACTCCGTTTAATACGTCTTTACGTTGTTTACTTGAAAATTTCATGGTAATTCCTCCCTTTGATAACGAAAAAAGAGACCACAAACTCCGCTATAGATTTCGCCTCTATAGCGTGTTGTGGTCTCTCCAAATCTCCTACCGAATTATTAACTTGTCACCATTATAACACTGTTTATGATTATTTGAAAGCTTTTGTTGCTTCAATTGCTTTTTTCCATCCAGCATATAACTCTTCGCTTGTTGCCGCTTCCATCGTTGGTTCAAAGCGTTTGTCCATATGCCACTGTTCTTTAATTTCATCTTGGTTTTTCCAATATCCAACCGCAAGACCTGCTAAGTACGCTGCACCTAAAGCTGTCGTTTCGTTGATTACTGGACGCTCTACAGGAACATCTAAAATATCACTTTGGAACTTCATTAAGAAGTTATTTTTAACAGCTCCGCCATCAACGCGTAACGTTTTTAGTTCAATACCTGAATCTGCTTCCATTGCGCATAATACGTCTTTCGTTTGGTAAGCTAAAGATTCTAGTGTTGCACGAATGAAATGCTCTTTCGTCGTACCGCGTGTTACGCCAAACATAGCCCCGCGTACTTCACTATCCCAGTACGGTGTACCTAAACCTACGAATGCTGGTACAACGTATACACCTTCAGTTGATTCAACGCGAGAAGCATATACTTCACTCTCACTTGCATCTTTAAACATGCGCATTCCGTCACGTAACCATTGAATTGCAGAACCTGCTACGAAAATACTTCCTTCTAATGCGTAATTTACTTTACCATCTATTCCCCATGCAATTGTTGTTAATAGGCCATGCTCAGAAGCTACTGCTTTTTCACCTGTGTTCATTAACATGAAGCAACCAGTTCCGTATGTATTTTTCGCCATACCTTCACCGAAGCAAGCTTGTCCAAATAACGCTGCTTGTTGGTCACCAGCTACACCTGCAATCGGTACATTTTGACCGAAGAAGTGATAGTCAATTGTTTCGCCATAAATTTCAGATGATGGACGTACTTCTGGAAGCATGCTCTTTGGCACTGTTAACATATCTAGAAGCTCATCATCCCACTGTAAGTCGTGAATGTTAAACATTAATGTACGTGATGCATTTGAATAATCTGTTACGTGCGCTTTACCACCAGATAGTTTCCATACAAGCCACGTATCAATTGTTCCGAATAATAGATCGCCGTTTTCTGCTTTTTCTCTTGCACCTTCAACGTTATCTAAAATCCATTTTACTTTCGTACCAGAGAAGTATGCATCAATTAAAAGACCTGTTTTTTCGCGAACCATTTCGCTATATCCTTTTTCTTTTAACTCATCACAAATTTCAGCTGTTTGACGAGATTGCCATACGATTGCATTATAAATTGGTTTGCCTGTTGTTTTATCCCATACAACCGCCGTTTCACGTTGGTTCGTAATACCGATACCAGCGATTTGTTCTGGTTTCACATCCGCTTCGCTTAAGCAAGTTGCGATAACTGCTAAAATAGATCCCCAAATTTCTTGCGCACTATGCTCTACCCAACCTGGCTTTGGAAAATGTTGTGTAAACTCTTTTTGAGCCGAATGAACAATTTCACCTTTTTTATTGAAAAGAATTGCGCGTGAGCTAGTTGTTCCTTGGTCTAAAGAAAGAATATATTTTTTCATATCGGTTTCCCCCTATGCTACTTTTCTACTATTTGTGTTGTTTTCACTTTTTTTACTTGTCATATAAGAGATTGCTAGTACAATCACAGTTGCAATAATTACATAAATAAGTGCTGCATTTTGTTTTCCTTCAAATACAACTTGATGGAATAATCCTGCAAGTGATCCACCTAAAATTGGACCAACTACTGGAATCCATGCATACTTCCAGTTTGAACCGCCTTTTCCTGCAATCGGAAGGAAGAAGTGCGCGATACGCGGACCTAAATCACGAGCCGGGTTGATTGCGTATCCTGTCGTTCCACCTAATGATAAACCAATACTTACAATTAAGAAACCTACGATAAATGGATTTAATCCATCTGCAAATTTATTTGCTCCAATTGCTAATATACCAAATACTAAAACGAATGTTCCAATCATTTCACTTAAAAGGTTTGCAAATGTGTTCGGAATTGCTGGACCTGTTGCAAATACACCTAATTTTGTTCCTGGATCTTCTGTTTCTTTCCAGTGTGGTAAGTAATGTAAATATACGAGAACTGCCCCGATAATTGCCCCAATCATTTGTGCTGCGATATAACCTGGTACGTCACTCCATGGGAACGCTCCCTTAAATGCTAGTCCTATCGTTAAAGCCGGATTCAAATGTGCCCCACTAATTGATCCAACTGCGTACGCTGCAACCGCTACTGCTAAGCCCCAGCCCATTGTAATGACAATCCAACCAGAATCTTTCGCAAACGATTTCTTTAAACTTACACCAGCACAAACGCCGCCACCAAGTAAGATTAACAATGCAGTCCCTACTAACTCTCCTAAAAATGCTGACATAGTATCCCTCCACAATCAATTTAAACGCTTCCAAATGTGATAGAGGTAAAATGAATGGCCATTCGTTTTTGTCAAAAGAAAAAGACCCACAGCTTTGCACGCTTCTATATAAATTTATATAGAAACAATGAAATGTGGATCTCTACTTTTCTCCGTCACGTTTATTAACTTGTCTATAATGTTAACCTTTCATGAAAGCGGTGTCAACAGAATTTTTTCACATTTTCGTCACTTTTTTTGGTAATGTTTCCATAGTTCGCGTTTTGATGTCGTAATTGCTGTCGCACCAGCATGTAACGCTTTCTCCACATCATCAACTGTACGAATAAAACCACCCGCCAAAATCGGTACACCAGTGCGCTCTTTCACTTCAGCGATAATGTCCGTCATTGCCCCTGGAAGCACCTCAATATAATCCGGCTTCGTCTTTTCTAACAGGTTGCAACTCTTCTCCATTGCACTAGAATCGATTAAAAAGATACGCTGAATTGCCACAACGCCCTTTTGCTTCGCCTTCATAATAACGCTCGCCTTTGTTGAAAGTAACCCGTACGGTCTAAACTCTTGGCATAAATACTCCGTCGCATGCCCGTCACTTTGTAATCCATGGATCAAATCAACATGTAAAAACACCTTTTTACAATATTGCTTCGCAAGTGACACGACACTCTTCAATTGACCGACATGAATATCCAAAATAACGATATACTCATACGAACTATGTAGTAGCTTTTCTAAATCTTTAATTTGCCTCACTGCTGGCAAAATCTTCTGTTCATGAAATTCCATTCTAAATGTCCCCTTCTTTATGTCATCCTATCCTTTATAGTACACAATTTGAGTGGAAAGAACAGCTAGTGTGGGGAAATTCTTTCTTCTATCTATATATTTTCTTTAAATTATCAGATCCTATACCACCTATGACCATTAAGATGAGAGGTAAAAAGTTCATTACATACGGTGCATCCGCTACAAGTGTAATGCTCGCTCCTGCAAACTTATTTAGCATCCATACAACGATTTTTGTAAGAAATAAAAATACGCCCATCATAAAGAGACTATCGAAAAACACCTTCCATTTTGGATGTGCTAACTGTTTACTATCTTCAATAACTTTCTGCGTCAACTCTTCATCATTCCTTAGCAACTCATCAATCGTAATACCGAACAGATCGCTTAAATGAATAATAATTTCAATGCTCGGATAGTTCTTTCCCGTCTCCCACTTCGAAACAGATTGCCTACTTACATGAATTTTTTCAGCCAAATCATGTTGCGACCAATTTCGTTTTTCTCGTTCTTGTTTTAAGCGTTCACTAAAAATCATACTGTGTTTATCACCTCTCTACGTCTAGTATGGGCAAATAACTGGTGAAGAGTAAAGCGAGTTGTCGTTGCGTAGGTGGTGCAACTTGTACGTTACAGGTTGTCATGGGGCTATGTAGTGTTTCGATTTCATATATTTTTCTTCTATAATAATTTCCCGAACAATAATTGTACTTCTTAACATTGTCGTTTTGTGTCGGTAAGTCGATATCTCATATCGAATCGTTGATATATTTCAAGTTGTGTTCGATATATTTCAGGAAATAAAAAAGTGGATAACGATACGTTATCCACTCTGCTCTAATTATAATAAAACCGAATCCTTATCCTTCAAATCGTTTTGTTGATTTCTCAACTTATACTAACCTGAATAGCGCCAGAGAAATTAACGAAGAAATACAATTAGAACGAACAAAAAACCCTGTAAAATTTATTACAGAGTTTTTTACCAATTATTTATTGTCTCGCATAACGAATATGAACGTTATCGTCCATATGATAAATTTGTAATGTGTTTCCATCATAGTTTTGTAATTTATACATCATACTATCATTTGTTAACTTTACTTCTTGACCGTCTTTAACTGCCTTTGTTACTTTTAAAGATAACTGGAATGACGGAACATCTACCGCATATGTTCCTGTTAAGTAGTTATCTTTATTCGGATAAGAACCATTCGCATAGGACTCAAATGTTTTATCACCTTTTAGTACTAACGTAGTTTTTATACCACTACCGTAATCAATACCCCAATTACCAATAATTTCAGTACCATCTTTGATGTTCTTCTCCATGTTTCCATAACTAATTCCTAACTCTTCACTTGTACCAGCTGTACCTGCAAATATTCCCGTTTTAGCTTGGCTTTTATCTGTTTGAGCCTGACTACCAGTAGTTGGGTTTGTCGGTGTAGAAGTACTTGTTGTACTAGTTGATTTTTCTGTGGCTGTATCACCTTTTATTTCGGATCTTAACTTGTCGAATGTAGGTTTCCAAATACGTTTTGCTTCCTCTAGTTTTGTATTTGCTTTATTTAAGATTTCCTTATCAGTCTCTAAGCTGAAGCCTTTATCGTTGAATAACTTCTCTATTTCACCGAATGTTTCTCTTAGTTTACCTGTCGCTCTTTCAATCTCTTTTTGGTCTTCTTTATGTTTTGGCGGTGCGTAAATCTTCTCTATCTTATCAAATACTTTATAGATGTCTTTAATACTATCTAATACCTCAGCTTTTGATTTACTTCCATTTCTCAAATCTTTTACAGAGGCATCATAGTAATCAAATCGTCTTAACATATCCTGTTCAATATCTAATAAATATTGTGCATAATCTTCATCTAAAACTCGAACCTTTTGAACATCTTTACTTTCTTCTTTCGAATTCGTTGATTTTTCTTTCGTTTCAGCAGCCTTAGATTTACTTGTTTCTTCTTTATTTGCCGAATCTTTTACTGTAACACAACCACTTAATAATATAGCAACTGGAACTGCAGCAGCTATTAGTTTTTTTACTTTCATACCTCATACCCCTTTAAGTCATTTATTCTTAGTTGGTTTTGCTACCGATGCTCTTCGCTGCTTCTTCAAACAGTTTTGAGCCTTCTTGTGCTTTACTTAATGATTGATGCATTTTACTCTCATCTTCTTGGTCTAATGCATCAAAGAGAAGTTGGAAACAATCCGCATACAGTTCCATTGATTGCTTTATCTTCGCTTGTTCTCCCTGTAATTCAGGAGGCGCTTGTAGATTCTTCAGTTTCGTTGCAGTTGCCTTTGCTCCACCTAAACTCAGTTGTACTTCACTTTTCTTTTGTTTGTATGACTTTACATCTGAATCTGCTATTCCTTCAATTAATTTCATCGTATCTTCAATTTGAGTAGCACTGTTTATAATATCTGCCTTGTACCTTTCAACATCTGAACCCGTTACCTTACCAGTTGAAGAATTAGAAGCAGTTGAATTATTACCTTGTTGACTACTTGATGAACTACTATTTGTACCTTCACCTTTCGCTACAGATAAACTATCCTCTTTCTTGCTATCAGTTGACTTGCTCTCATTTTCAGCAGCCTTACTCTCTTTCTCTACCTTTTGCGTTTCCTCTTTCTTCGGTTCAGCTTTCTTACCATCCGTTTCAATTGTAATACAACCACTCAATAACATAACTGGTAACGCTAAACTTACTAATTTCTTTGCTTTCATGATTACTAATACCCCTTTATTTGTAAAATATAGTGCAAACAAGTTAATATACTTAACTAATAAATTTCCCCCGAATAATTTATTAGAAGCTAACATTCATAGGTTTCCTGTATATTCATAATCTTTCCATATATATCATTTTACAGAGAATTACATATTTGGTCAAAGGGATTTATGTAATATTTAAAGGGAACTTTACTAAACGAAAAGAACTTTTAATCACAAAGAAAAGAAGCTAACAATACATTGTTAACTTCTCAGCTGAAAATAAAATGGTATCTTTCTTTATCTTCTAATATCTAGGTTGTGATTGAATATTGGTAAGGTGAACATCATACATATCAATGATTTCAAGAAATCTATCAGCTTCACGGAAAACATGGTCTGCTAATAATGGATGGATGATACTCTTTATTTTACATTGCTCAATTAAATCACGTGCTGTTTTCTTAAAATCCCGAAGAGATGCAACCGACACACGATTTTGATCTAAAAATTGATCTAAAAGAGGGACTGTTTGAGATTGTGGCTTCATAGATTCTAAGTCAATTGCTTGATACATTAATGCATCAAAATCATTGCTAAAATTCCGTGCTGTATCTACAAGCTTTCTTTCTGATGGATCAAGGAGGTGACCAATAAATTTAGCATGGTCTGCCATAATCCGTAAAAAGAAAACATTTTCCTTAATAATAGCATCAGGAAGGGCATCTAATTTCCCTTCATTTAATTCCATTAAACGTTTTCTAAAATAATCAGCTTCCCTACTCGTATGATCAACTAACAATGGAAAGTTATTTTGTCCTGGCAATTTACATGTGAGAATTAATCCTAAAATTTTTCGTTTAAATCCCCAAATATTCGTTGCGGCTTGTTGTACTTCTGCATTAAATCTTTTGATTTGCTCAGGATCTGTTTCATTTGTATAGGAATGCGCTATTTGTTCAATATGTTCAAACAATCGATAAAATTGATTCGCCTCTTCAATTAGTTGCGTATCCTCGCATCTAAACCCAAGGCGAAGAAAAAGAGAATGCTCCTTCATGATTCTAGACCAAAAACGAATTTCATTTAATGAACGCTCAACAAACATTACAGATGTAACACCTGTATCCGGATGTAATGATGTTTCATCCCTATGCATTGTTAATCCCCCCCAGTAAAATACCCCGCTAGTTCTATTCTTATGAGTAGAAATATATATAAATACCATTTATAAAAGTTCATGATGAATTTCGTATACATGCTCCCCAAAAAGAAAAAAGACTACCACCTAGATGTAAAGTTCTACTAAGTGGTAGCCTTTCAAAATGTCTATTAAAGCAACACAGAATCCTTATCACTATCTTGATTACGTTTCTCGCGTTCCTCTGCTAAGCGCTTCATATACACTTCGCCTTCTTTTTCAATAAACTCATTATCCATCTCTTGCTCTTTTTTTGAAGTATATAAAACCATGTAGCCACTTAATACGATTCCAACAATTACAAGATACACCCACCATGGTAAAGTTTCCACTCTACTTCATTCCTTTCCTTAGACAAGCCTTATTAGTTTCACTGTATGAGGAAAGAGGTGGATTTATGCTTAAAATTTATCCCGCTTTAATGGGCAGTAAGACCCCCAGCTCAAAATTTAGCGAAAGCAAAGAATTTAGGTGGGGGATCAACTGCCCATAAAAGTCCGATTGGTTCAACTAATAATCAGTGGGGGATGAAGAAAACCCCTACTGATTAAAGTTTCACTTTATTGCGGATTCTTCGCGAAGAACACTTGTACATATTTCATAAATTCGATTGGTTCCTGACGAAACGGTGCATGGTATCCCTTTTCAATGATATGGAACGTACTATTCGCAAATAGCTGATGATACAGTTCACCATTTTTCCAAGAAACGCTCTTATCATGTCGTCCCCATATAATTAAAGTCGGAACCTTGATTTTATCGGCTTCCATCGCGATGCGGCGCTCTCTCATTTTCGTCAGCTGATCATAATGCCCCTTATCATCACGACTATTTTTCACCGCACTTTTATTATAATCCGTAATCTCAGTTACCGTTTGAAGATCGGTTGATAGCGGCGGCATTTTATAACTTTCTTTTTGCTGGAAAGACTCGATCCCTGTAGAATCCGCTAAAACGAGATGCGTAACTGCATCCGGATATAAATACGCTAGATTCAGGGACATCTCTCCGCCCATCGAATGACCAAGTACTGCAAATTGATCGTATCCGAGTTTCTTCATTAGTTTATAATATAAATTCACTTGCGCAGGAAACGAATACTGAAAATCAACCGGCTTAGAAGAACGGCCAAACCCTAAAATATCAACCGCTATAATCGTGTGGTCTCGTGCAAGTTCCGGATAAATATCACTAAATCCATCAGATGAACCACCAAACCCGTGAAGCATAAGTAAAGGCGGTTTCCCCTCGCCAATTTGCTTAAAATAAATCGTCTGCCCATCAATTTGCGCCATACTCTCTTTCGTATGCAGCTTCATCATAACAGTATCTTTCACTTCTCCAACCTTCGCAATCGGCTTATCAACGAAGTTACATACGATAAGCAAAACAAGCACAATACCGCTAATCAAATAAAACTTAAACCGTTTCAACATTCCCGTCTCCTTTCTCTTGTTGCTATTTAAAGTTTTTACATTATTTGGTTGTTTTATAATTATTTTTAATTGTAACTACAATAGTTACAATTATATTAAAAAAATATTACTCACTGCTATTAGTGATGGTTATTCTGTAACTATTATAGTTACATATTTAAAGTAAGTCAATTGTTTTATCTACATGGCCTCATAACAAAGAAAAGGACTTCATGTTGAAGTCCTTTTCTTTGTTATTATAGTTGGCTTACTCCGCCGTCACCTCTATTATCTGCTGGTGCTCCGCCTGTGTCGCCTCTAGTATAATCTGGTTTTACTGGCGCTCCGCCTGTGTCGCCAATGTTAACGTAGTCTGGTCTTGCTGGTGCTCCGCCACCATCACCTTTATTAAGTGCAACTGAATTAAAATCATGAAATCCTAGAGATAAAGTAAATGCGAATCCCATTACCGTTAATACAATTTTTTTCATTATTTTAACGCTCCTTTTATCATTTGGTTTTTTCTTGCTTCTTTACTCATATGATAATATTTGCTAGATTTTTCATGATTGTTTTCATAATAAAATTTATCTGCTAAGCGTTCTGTATACTCCTGAATACAATCAAACAATTCTTCTTTTTCAAAATAAGAAATCGCATCTAAAACAACATTTTCAAACTCACCAGTAGTCGCATTCATTTTATTTAAAATCATGAATCGGTATTGATACTCTTGGTTTTTTAACTGATTACAAATATGTAACCCCTTATTTATTAATGACTCTGCTTTTTCTAATTCATTTAGTTTTAGGTATTCGTCTGATTCCAAGTATAGTGCTCGAAAATGATTAGGAGATTTCTTTGTTACCTCTGATAAGTGACGGATAGCTAACTCAGATAAATTTTGATTCGCGTATAATAAACCTAAATTATTTCTAACCATTAATACATATTTTTCATGATTAACTTGTTGGAAAACATTCAATGCTATATTAAATGTTTCTTCAGCGAACTCAAATTGTTGTAAATCAATATAACACAGCCCTAACATATTTTCGCACAACGCAAGATTAATTTCATAACCTGGTTGTTTTACAAAGTCCGCTTTTGCTTTTTTTATTTGATCGATCGCCAACATTTGTTGATATGATTGATTATAAAGATATCCGTAACGATAATGAAACTCCGCATGTTCTATCGGATCTGCAATATATTTTAATAACTTCTCCGCTTGTTCATACTGTTCTTTCGCTTCGTTATAATTTGAAATTAATGTGCAATGAAACCCTTTGAAAAAGTGATAGTAATACGCTAAAAAGCCTTCTTCCGGAGTTTCGAAAGATTCCACTTTATCAAAACTATCTTCTCTAACCCCAATCCAATCAACTAATGCATCATATCTAAAGTTCAATAACGCATGATAAAGCAATACATCCTGATCCACATCCAGCACACTAATCTTACTATCAATCTCCTCTTTCATTTCCGTGGCTTTCTCTATGTTTTGCTGCAACATTACACGATACCAATCATCTAAAGAATGTTTCATTTGCTCCCGTGTTACTACATCTGCTCCCATACACTCGCATCCCCTTCTCTTCAAACTTACAAAATTAGGATATTTATACAATTATCCAAATTGTATATTACCACCTCTTTTCTATGTATTGAAAAATAATTATCAGAAGATTAAATATTTTAATTGATTATACTAAAGTTTTCCTTTTTGATAACTTGAGAAAAAATTGTCAGAAAACTTCATAGAACAAATAAAAAAACAAGCAGTTCCAGCGATCAGCTAAAACTACTTGCTCTCCTACTTACTATTTCTATTGTTACTCTTTCATAAATTCCTTCGTACTTCTCACTGTATCAATTGGACGAACTAATTTTTCGATTTCTTCACGTTTTGGCTCTAAGAACGGAGGTAATGATAACTTTTCGCCAAGTGTTTCGTATGGCTCATCTCCCATAAACCCTGGGCCGTCTGTTGCGAATTCAAATAAAATTTGTGGTGCAACTCTTGCATATAATGACTCGAAGAAGTGGCGATTTACATATCCAGATGACGGAAGTCCAACGCTAGTGATTCTCTCAATCCATTCTTCTAATACAGCACGATCTTCTACGCGGAATGCAGCATGGTGCACCGTACCAAACCCTTGTTGTGCTTCAGGAAGAACTGTATTATGTTCTACAATGACAGAAGCACCGTTTCCACCTTTATTCACTTCAAATAAATAGAATTCTCCTTCTTGCGCAACCTCTTTAAATAATAGAACTTTCTCTAACACTTCTTTGAAGAAACTAAAGTTTGCAATACGGATGAATACAGGGCCTAAACCAGTAATTGCATATTCTAATGGAACTGGTCCGTTTTGCCACGGTGTACCTGATTCTATTCCATTATCTAATTCATCTGAGATTAATTGATAGTGTTGATCGTCAAAGTCAACGAACGAAAGAGTTTTCTTACCAAATTGCTCTTTAATACCTATATGTTCCACTTCAAGACGATCAAAACGTTTCACCCAATACGCTAATGCTGCATCAGTTGGCACTCGGAATGAAGTTTTTGAAATTTCATTTGTACCGTGTACTCCTTTTGGAACACCTGGGAAGTCAAAGAATGTCATATCTGTTCCTGCACTACCTTTATCATCTGCGAAGAATAAATGGTACGTTTGAATATCATCTTGGTTTACTGTTTTTTTAACTAAACGCATTCCTAAAACGTGAGTGAAAAACTCATAGTTCTTTTCTGCACTACTTGTAATTGCTGTAACGTGGTGAATTCCTTTTAATTGGTTCATTTTATATTCCTCCAGTGGTTTTTAAAGTTTTATTTTTTCTTCTATTATTTCTCTTCAATAGGTGCTAATTTCGCTTCAATTTCTGCTCGCTTTTCTTCTAAGAACGGCGGTAAATCAAGTTTTTCTCCTAAATGTTCTACATCCCCATCAACTGTAAATCCTGGTCCATCTGTCGCAATTTCAAATAAGATTCCGTTTGATTCGCGGAAGTATAAGCTTTTAAAGTAGAAACGGTCGATAATGCCTGAAGAATGGAAACCTTTTTTTATTACCTGTTCTTCCCAGTAAGCAAGCTCTGCATCGTTTTTCACACGAATCGCTAAATGGTGAATGCTACCGCGGCCCGGTTTTTCAGTAGGACCATCTAAATATTTCACAACGATTTCTCCAAAGGCTTCTCCTTTAATAGACTGGAAAATCGCTTCTTCATCGCTTCGGCTAACTTCTGTATAACCAAATATGTCTGTTAGTGTACTCGCCAGTTTATCAAGTCTACGAACTGTCATTTCCACAGAACCCATTCCTTGAATTTGATGCTGTGCAGGAACTTCTGATTTCTCCCACGTTTCCCAGTGCTCCACTTTTTCTCCGTTTGAAACGAGTAGTACGAGACGAAGACCTTCCGCATCCTCAAATTGCAAAGCAGGACGATTTGCATAAGTTGTTATTTCACTATGTTCCACACCAAATTTCTCAAATCGTTCTTTCCAGTAATGTAAACTTTGTTCTGACGGAACGAGTAATCCAATTCGCGTAATTGCGTTCGTACCACGGTACGTTTTTCCTACTAAAGGAATTTCAAAAAATGATAGTTCCGTACCTGGACTTCCTGTTTTATCTCCATAAAATAAGTGATACATGGACGGATCATCTTGGTTTACTGTCATTTTCACACGACGTAAGCCAAGCACATTTTTATAAAAACGATTATTTTCATTTGCATTTTTCGTAACCATTGAAATGTGATGATGCCCTTTAATTTCATACATTGTTTATTCCTCCGTTTCATTTTACTAGTCAAGTGATAACTAAAAAAATAACATTTCCCACAACTAATATGGTTTTTAGTGTTTCAATTTATTCTTAATTATGTTTTTGTAAATTCATCTTAGTTTTTACTGCATAAGTTACTTTGTTTTGTAAGTCGAAAGCAAGTGAGTGTATGTTTTTCATATGACTCAATCGCTTTCGTTACTATCACTTTACAACTCAAGTGATTAAAAAGCAAGAGAAAAATCTCAAATTCGAGATATTTTTTTAATGAATAACATTTTGGACTGGAGAATGGTTTAGTAAATATAAAAAACATTCGTGGAGAAAAGAACCGTCAATCTAGATTAAAGTTGCAACGCCATCAGCAAAACAAAACATCATCAAATCAGGAGCTTTCTCACCCTATGAAACACCTGATGGGCAACTTAATGGAATGAAAAGATACCTTGATCGTAGATGTTGGTGGTATGAGGTTAAGTAAGATAAGATCCTTCCTGCTGGGTGGCTTTTTTTATGTTCGTTTCATTATGCTTCATATGCCATGCTATCTGGAAATTCTTCGTTCTTTCTAAGACATCGCACAATCCTAGTACACGCACAATTAAAATAATGTTCTCTCATATTTAAGGAATCCACTGGAGCTTGCTCTATGTCATAAAACATTCGTTCCTTTTTATTATAGTGCATCTTACCTATTTTAGCGGGTGATTCAGAAGGATAGTATTGATAAACAACTATCTCTTCATTCTCAAATTCTTTAGTCATTAATAAACATATTGCCATAAATAAGGCCCCCTTTATTTATATTGAATTTCATGTTTGGAGTTGTGGAAAATAACTAGCCTTCTTTTACAAATTCAATATTGATTCTATCAACTTCAATTTCAACATACTTGTTAAAGTATTCACTGTGTTCCGGGAATATTTCATCTTCGTCTGTAATAATAATCCCTGCATCAATAAACTCAGGATTTAACATTCCACTAATACGATACTTGAAAGAATTATCAATTCTCTTTAAATTTTTCACTCCATCTATTCCTTCATTTATTTCAATATCATCAAAAACTGTAATGTCGAGAATAACAGGATAATTTTTTCCTTCTTCAATTTTATATGGACAAACAGTGGAGAATCCCGTAAACACTACACCGTTAATATTTATTGTAACTTCCTCTTCAATTAGCTCATCAATTTTTTCTACATATGCCATGTATTTCATATTTTTCCTCCAATTATTAATCAGCAAGGTTTATAGATTAATAATCTACGTTTCAATAATACTCTTCTTGGCAGGATAAAGATGTTACTGTAAATGAAGTCTATGTATAAATCTATTAACCTAGTAACAGTATGAAAAAGAAACCGACTCTTTATTTGAGCAGTTTTTTTTATAACTTTGTTTGTTATGCTATACTCCGTATGTCATTTCTTCCAAAATTTTCCACCACTCTTGATGCATTTCATTAGTCTACTACATGCACAATGAAAGTAATGTTCACTTGTTGCAGCTGATTTTACCGGAACTGGATCTATTTCATGAAACATTTGCTCTTTTTTATGAAAATACATTTTTCCGATTTTATCTGGATATTCTGAGGGATAAAATTGATATACAACTATTTCCTCATCTTCAAATTCTTTGTTCATTAATAAACATATTGCCATATGTAAAGACCTCCTTATTTATGCTGAATTTTATGTTTGGATTTATTCGAGAAAAATGATCCCCTAATTTCTATTTTAAAATTATTAGGAATGCATAGTCTTCTTTTAAAAATTCAATA
This sequence comes from Bacillus sp. EB106-04-02-XG92, assembly GCF_058791995.1. NCBI lineage: Bacteria > Bacillati > Bacillota > Bacilli > Caryophanales > Bacillaceae > Bacillus > Bacillus sp. EB106-04-02-XG92. The sequence continues at coordinate 69,315 of NZ_JBYTEA010000003.1, read as the reverse complement.
TGGAAGTCCTCTAAATGTATTAATAGTATATGCAAAATGGTTGCTAGTAAAATAAAAGGGCGTCTTCAGATAGAACACCCCTTTTATTTCATGGTTAGGTTACCCCATTATATCTTTTAAATAATAAATGAAATTTGATTTGGTAAATCAATATTTTTAATATTCTCCATTCCACCATGTTCATCAATTTGCTTATATATCTTAAAGGCGCACTTGTAAAATAATTGAAAATCTTCCTTAGGCAAATCATCAAGTAAAACATAGCCTTCTTCAAAGCTTATTTTATCTTTCAAAATTTTAAAACGCCATCTTTCATACATTTCTGGGTATTGCTCGCAAATCTCAATAGTAGGACCAAAACTATAAATCGTATATTCGCTATTATCTAATTCTTTTATTATTGTAATCGTTGGGTATCTTCCCATTTCAATTCACTCCTTAATTAATCAAATACTTTATCTAAAGGGATTTTAAAGTGTTCGTCCAGTGGGTTGAAAGGCTCTGAATCAGGAGCTTTCCAAGGGACCGTTTTAGCATGAGCTGTCGCATATCCAACTTTAAAAATACCTTCAAAGATTCTTTTTAACTATTTCATTTTTAATAAAGAAAACAGCCCCACTAAGCTTTTAACACTTAATGAGGCCATTCAATTCACACTATTAATTATGGAACGACGGCTTATAGAACGAACGATTATCAAGCGCAAAGACACGCTCTGTGTATTCGCCTGGTTTTGTGCGTCCTAATGCGCGGTCCATCATGTTCATTTTTGCATCTAAGTTATCGATGTAGTGCAGAATTTCTGCTTCTTTTACTAATGGTGGTTTCGGGCTACCCCATTCTGCTTTTCCGTGGTGAGAAAGCACGATGTGTTGAAGAATTAATACTTCTTCTGCATCGATTTGCAGCTCATCTGCTGCTTTACCAATTTCGTTCACCATAATCGAAATGTGACCTAGTAAATTTCCTTCTAACGTATACGTCGTAGAAATTGGGCCAGATAATTCGATTACTTTACCAAGGTCGTGTAAAATAACGCCCGCATATAGTAAGTCTTTATCTAACGATGGGTATAGATTTGAAATAGCTTTCGCTAAATCTAGCATCGATACGACGTGATACGCTAATCCAGATACGAACTCGTGATGGTTTTTTGTCGCTGCAGGATAGTCTAAAAATTCGTTTTGATGCTTATTTAATAAATGTCTTGTTAGACGTTGAATGTTCGGGTTTCTCATTTCAAATATGTATTGCGTAATTTTCTCAACCATATCTTCTTTTTTCACTGGCGCTTTTTCTACGAAGTCTGAGATGTCCGTTACTTCATTTTCATTTGCAACACGGATTTGTTTCACACGTAATTGAATACGTCCTTTGTAGTTTAGAATGTCACCAGCTACTTTAACGATTGTTTCCGCTACATATTGTTTCTCAACTTCTGGTGATACGTCCCATAACTTCGCTTCAATATCTCCACTTGGATCTTGTAAGATTACTGTTAAAAACGGCTTTCCATTGCTTGCGATACCTTTTGTCGCTGTTTTAATTAACAAGAAAACATCGACTTGTTCACCAACTTCATATTCTGCAATTTTCTTTTTCATTCGAATTCCTCCACCAAATCAGTTACTTTTAGTATAGCACACTACAACTCATTTTCTTTACGCTTATGCGTTAATTTTATAATCTGTTTTTCTGTAAAATACGTTAATAAATGCGCATGGCATGTAAAGAAGATGACTTGTCTATCTTGCGCAATTTCCTTTATGAGTTCAATTGTACGATTCGTCCTTACCGCATCAAAATGCACGAAGCTATCATCAATAATGAACGGATAATTATGCTCAAATGTTTTCGCTAATGCAAATCTCAGCGATAAATATAACTGCTCCGCTGTCGCTTGGCTCAGTTCATGACTGTAAAAACGCATACCGTCGTTACGCTCAACGATGAACGGCTCTGCCTCTGACGGTGAAAAGATTTTACTATATCGTCCGCCTGTTAAATACACAAAGTACTCTTCTGATTTTTGTAAAATACGAGGAAGATGTACTTCATGATAATATTGCTTCGTTTTCGTTAACACTGTCTTCGCGGCCGCATACGCAGCCCACTTCTTCACTTGTTCACGCACTTGCGCTTTTTTCATTTCCCATTCGTGTAGTAAATCACCGTACGTACTTCCTTCTTCTAAATTCGCAATTTCCATACGATGTTTCGCAATACGCTCTGTCAGTTCTTTTTCCTTTGTAAGACATTTTTGCATGACTGTCATTTCTTGCTTTAATTTTTCATCATAACCGTCAGCTTCATAATGTTCAGCTAATGATAAGCTCGTTAAACGCTGTTCTAACAGATCAATTTGCGGTAATAAACGCCCTACTTGCTTCTCAGCATCTTCACGTTTTTCCGCCAGTTTACCTGCTTCTAAAAACATCTCTTCATCTGTAGAATGTGCGATATGCCATAAACTATCTCGTTCTACTAACAGTTGTTTCAATTGCTCTTGCATGAACGCATACTCTTCTTGCCATTCGGCAAGCTTCTCTTTTAGCTGTTTACAAGTTTGGCGTTTTTCTTTCTCATTTTGCATACGACTTTGCGCCTCGTGTAGCTTACTATACTCCGCACTACCGATAACAGTTTCTAGTTTATGTTCAAAATGCGAAATCATTTCATATAATGAAGATTTGCGAGCTCCTTGTTTCTCTAACTCACGATATAATTGCTGCATCTTTTCCATACGCTCAAACGCCGGTAAGATGTGTGCATACGTATAAAATTCAGGGAATGTATAACGCATTTTATATACATTTACTTGTTCACTAATGCGGAACGTTTCTCGCTCCCATTCCTCATAGGATGAAACGACTTTATCATACGCTCGCTCCATTTGCTGCAACTTATACGACTCGCGCTCAAATAGTTTACGTATCTCTTCATCTTTTTCTAACTCATAGCGCACAGACATCGCTTCTTCACTTTGTCTCCCGCCAGCACTTTGCTGAAGAGTAAGAAGCTCTTCTTGTAACCCACTTGACGGATCTTTATATAAAACGAGGGCAAGAACAATCCCTACAAATACGATGACACTAATAAATAAGAGCGGCCGATTGTCTATAAATAAGCTTGTGAATAAAATACCTGTGTTAATAAGAAGTAACAGAAGACAAACTCTTTGCCACTGCTTTTTCTTTTGCATAGCCGCTCCTGCTTTTTCCTCATACTTGCGCTTCATTCTCTCTGCGCCCATACCGATAAACGCCGCATCTTGGAACGACTTCTCTTTCTCAGCTAATGCACTTCGCTCTTCATCCGCTAACATTTGTTTCTTAATCTGTCTTATATTCTCTTCTTGCTCTTCTAATTGCTCCTGCGCTACTTTAAAACGATCATCAAGCTGTGCTTTTTGCGTTTCTAATTCACGCGCCTTTTGTACTGCTTGCGTAATTAACTCTTTCGTTGCCAAACTCATATCAAACGACAGGACTGTTTCTTTTTCAAAAGTAGCACCAATTTGTTGCTCTAGTTCTGCCAGTTCTTCTTTTATATTCGTAATTGTTCCTGTCAGATCACGCATTTCTTGGCGTGCATTTTCATAAGACATGTGCTGCATTCGAAGTTCTTCTACATAACTTTCTTTTTGTAAAAAATCTTCATCTATTTGAATCGATTCTATTTCCGATTGCACATTCTCTATTTTCTTATGGAGGGAATCAACTTGTAATTGAAGCGGCTCCATCTTCGCCTTAATCGCTTCATAACGCGCAATCCCGTTTACAGGAAATTGCCCGCTCTCGTTTTGTAACACTTTCTCGTGTGCACGCTTTTCAATAACGAGAGGTTCAAGTGCTGCTAATATTTCATAATCTTGCTTTCGCTTTTCTGCATTCTCTTTTTCCACGCGAACAGAAGCAAGTTTCTCTTCACTTTCTTTTAGCTGCTCCACTTGCTTTTCATACGTGCCAATTTTCCCTTGCCACTCTTTCATCTTCTCTTCCAGCTTTTTCATCTCTTGCAGTGACACGTTAATTTCAGGTTTACGCCCGCTTGGTTTAAAGCGCTGATCCATTTCCTTTTCTAGCTTTTTATCTAGCTGCAATAACGCATCACTTCCGACTGCGCTTGCTGAAAATAAATAATTACCGATATCCGCTTCGCCGAGCTGATGAATATTTTGAAGACCATGCATATCAAATGAAAAGACCGATTCAAATAAACTTTCATTCATTCCGCTTAATATATCGTGTAAAATCTCCTCGCCGCCTGTCTTCCCGTCTTCAAAATAAACGGTCACCTCGCCAGCTGCCGTCTTTGGCAATCGTTCAATTTTCAAACGGCCGTACTTCTCTGTTTGTACAGTGATCGCACCGCCATACTTGCCGCCTTCTTTCGGCTCATAACGACGCTGTCCTCTCGTCGGAAAACCGAATAAAATACTTTTCATAAATGAGCGAATTGTCGATTTCCCCGCTTCATTTTCACCATATAAAACAGTCAGCATTGACAGATCCATTTCCACATTTTCTAATTTTCCGTACCCATAAATATGGAGTTTTTCCATTCTCATTTCTTATCCCTCTCTTGCTGGAATAATTGCTCTAAAATAATATTTTCCGCTTCCTTTTGAATCTCTTTCTTCTCTTCTTCTGTAAAAGATTCAATACTATTACGTGCTACAGGAGATGTCCAAATTGTGCGCAATACGCCGTCCATATTAGTGAAGGCTTCTAACTCTTTTAGCACACTACCGACGAAATGATTTTCTTCTTTCAAACGCTCGATTTCTGCAAAAGAAACCGTCTCATTTTTCCACTTCATCGCATATACGAAATCTTTTCGCTCTTCGCCCGCTGCTAAAATATGAAAAACCTCTTCCACACGTTTTTCGTCACGTAAATAAGGAGAAAGTGTTCCCTGACCTGTAAATACGACGGTTAAAAGCGTCCCTTCCTCTTCTCTTCGGCATTCATTCATCGCACTCGATACGCTCGTCATAAGTTCATCAACAGTTTCAAGTCCATCGATACTCACTTCTATCTCATCCCACACAACATCCGCCGTATGGAAAAATGAACAGTGCGATCCTTGTTTCGTAAGTTCAATTAGGTATGCACCCTTCTCGCCCATTTCCTTACGATGACGTCCTTGTATATTACCTGGATAAATAATGCACGGCTCTTCTGATAAAATTTCACGTTTATGTATATGGCCAAGAGCCCAATAATCAAACTGCTTTTCTTTCAGCTCACGAATTTGAAACGGCGCATAGCGATTATGCTCTGCATCCCCTTCCACACTTCCGTGAAGCATGCCAATATGAAAAGGCGCATCACTCATTTTCGTATACTGCGCTGTCATATTATCCGTTACCGCTTGTTGCAAATAACTAAAACCGTAAATAGAAGCTAACAACTCACCATTTTTATAAAATGATTTCTCTTCTACATAAGGCTCCGTAAACACGTGAACATTTTCCGGAAACTCAATTGCTGCCCAGCTTCCCCCTAAATGATCGTGGTTGCCGTGAATAATAAAAACAGGGATATCGTACTGCGAAAGTCTCTTCATTTGCTCGCGCACAAACACTTGCGCTCTCAAACTTCTCGTCTCCGCATCATACAAATCCCCGGCTAGCAATACGAAATCAACGCGCTCTTGAATCGCTTTATCAACAATACGCTCGAACGATTCAAACGTACTCTGCTTCATTCTCTCCCAAACAGACTGCGGTACATTCATCTCCATCCCTTTAAACGGACTATCCAAATGTAAATCAGCCGCATGTATAAACTTCACTTGTTTCACAAATAACGATCCTTTCTTTTTCCGTACTTTACTACGAATAGTAAATCTAGTACCCATAAAACTTCCCCTTTATTTTAACACGCAATGTCATATATTTCTTTGCATATTCTAATGATTTATGCCAAAATAGTTATAAGATTCTGATTTTTATTATTGGAGGGAATTTTCATGGGAGTATACGTTCTAACAGTCTTTGAAAAAGATGGTTCAAAAGCATTAGACGAATCATTCGAGGCGGCAACTGAAAAAGAAGCGAAAGCAAAAGGTGAATCTATTTTACATGAAAAAGGATTGTATGAAAAAACACATCGCTGCACATCTTCTGCAGGTAAGCTTGTTTTATTCCAGCGCTAAAAAAAGAAGCGTCATCCGCTTCTTTTTCACTCTACTATATCTTCGTCACACCACGTAAACACCACATCTAGAATGCGATTACCGATACGTACGCGCTTATTCCATTTTCCTGTTTGGATCTGATGTTGCAACTCTGCTTTCATCTTTTCCGTCCAGTCGTGAATCGTTTCACTACCGTTGTACGGATATACGCTTGGAAACTCTTCCTGTAGTAGATGCAAGCTCTCTGCATCAAAATGAAAATGGAAGAAGTAGTTTGCTGTAAGCGATGGTTCTTGCAATCGTAAAAAATGATCATCAATTTGCTTTCTATTTCTATAGAAAGTAAAGATATTCACTTTACCGCTCGTAATTTGGTCAATTTGAATTTCGTGCTTCTCTATAATCACGTCTTGTCCACCTCGTTGTATACTATCTTTAGTATATATGTCTTTTGCAACAAAGTTAACCATTTTCGAGCGAAATTCATTTCCTTCATTATATTACCTGTACCTCCATATGCAATCAGAACAAATAAAAACAAAGTTGAAGGGGAGCGATCACATGTATTTCGGAAGCAAAGGTTGGTATGTAAAAGAACTTAAAAAATTAGGTATCCGTACTTATGAAGGTAAAAAACTAGAATCGTATCGTACGCATGTGTTATCTAGTTTACTTGAGAGAATGAAGAAGGCTTCGGCTTAATTAATGTAGGAAGCAACTACGGTTGCTTCCTTTTTATATAGTGGAAAAAAAGAAATAATCCTATCTTAACGTTCTATCTTTACCGTTATACTCTCTTGATAAAAACCATCCATTATTAACTGAATCTCTATTACTAAATTTCTTTCTAGATAATCATTCGTACATACTTTAAATTCCCCATACTTATTAACCCGTCCGCTTCCAACATACATATCACCACTTGTTATGACAATTGTTGAATGAGGTTCTGCACGACCCAACACAAAATTATGACCATATTCCACAGAAGCTATCGTTATTTTTTGATGCATATTATTAATTGAACCTATACATTTCTTTTTACACAAATTAACATTACTTTCTTCAGCCCTCGAAAACGCCAGATTCCTGTTAATCTTTTCTGAAGACGAAGCAACATTCCCCAGCCAAATAAACCTATCAAATGTAGTAATAGGTAGAAACATCTACGCTAACTCCCCCATTCTTCCTTCTCGTTTTTATCGACTACAATCTTTTGATGAACTTATAGTATTAATTTCTATATCAACATAAAAAAATGTCCTTTTCCCATTCAATTTCGCACTGTTAATTTGTACAGAATGCATAGAATACTGTTTTTCAACCCAGATGCAATGACAACGCTACACAAAATAATCCACGATCCATTAAATGTAAATCCACCTTCAAATGTGTTAATAATAATTATGTTGCCGATTATTAAAAGAATCCATGAAATGGAATACTGTTTTCCATTTGTAATATATAAAACTCCATCCTCATAACAAACTGTAATTCCTCCACCTTGCCAAACACCAATAGCGAAAGAAAAAAGCGTAACTGCCAATAACTCTGCTTGTAAATCTCTAGTCATCGGTTGCGGCGCCGTATAAGTAATAATCCCTATCATCATGAGAAAAGTAATAATATGTATCCAGTTTAATTTTGTTTGTTTACTTTGCAGCCAAATAAAGAAAATAACTACAGAAATTAAAAACAAAGTTGCCATTTAATTATTCTTCTTCCTTTCCCACATTAAAAACGTCTGTGTAATGCAATTAGAGCGTTCTTAAATCTCTCATGCTTTCTAAAGCATAACATGAGAAAATAATAAAAAAATCGTACAAAAGGGCAAGCCTATAATGTACGATTGGGCATATATAATGTTTTAAAAATGAATTAACTTCCTTTCAATAGATACAGCTACTGCTTCTGACCGTGAATTAACACCTAATTTATTGTATATATTTGTTAAATACGCTTTTACTGTTCGCTCAGCTATTCCCATATCGAATGCAATTTCTTTATTCTTATTTCCACGCGCAATAGCTTTCAACACAAACAATTCTTTTTCTGTTAAGTTATTTTCTTCAACCTTATCAGCATATACTTCTTTCCTTTTATAATTCACTATTTTTTCCATAATATTGGGTTGTAGTAAAATCTCACCTCGAATAGCCGCTTCCAATGTTCGAAACAAATTCTCACGATCCGTATCTTTTAACAAATATCCTTTTGCTCCTAGCTCAATTCCCTTTAACATTAATTCATCTTCGTTATAAGTAGTTAATATAATAATCGGCGTATGATTTTGTTTTTTATTTAAAGCCTCAATTGTTTCTAAACCACTCATTTTAGGCATATTTAAGTCCATTAAAATAACATCAGGTTTCTTTTTTTCTATGAAAGAAAGGGCTTCTTCTCCGTTTGCAGCCTCACCTATAATTTGAAATGAATCACTCGTTTCTATTATTAATTTCAGACCCTCTCTTACAACGAAATGATCATCCACAATTAATACGTTATACTTCATTGCTATCTCCTTCATTATTGATAGGTACTTGAATACACACTTTCGTACCCTTCATCTTTTCACTCAATATATGTATTTCTCCATTAATCAATCGAACTCGCTCATTTAAGCCAATTAAGCCGTAATGTCCAGGATTCTTACCGATATATCCAGTGTCAAAACCAATTCCATTATCTTCAACTTCAATAGTAAGTTTTTCAAGGTTATCGCTATATTCAACTTTCAAATTTACATCTGTTGCCTGCGAATGTTTTGCGATATTCGTTAAACATTCACTAATTACATATAAACAATGTTCCTTTACTAATCTTGAAATATGCGGGGGGCTTTGAATAGTAAATCTCACATGTATAGACGTAGCCTCAGAAAAACGTTGAACTTCTTCCTCTACAGCTTTATTAAATGAATTAGTAGTATGACGCAAATCATCAATAACCAGCCTTGCGTCATGTAAAGTTTGTCTCGCTCTTATCATAGTTTGTTTCATAATCTCTTGAGATCGCCCTGTATTCCCTTTTTGCATATGGGCGTCTATTGCTTCCAATTGCATAATTAAGCTCGCTACACCTTGCGCTAACGTATCATGTAAATCCCTTGCCATTCGCTGCCTTTCATTAGCTAATGTCAATTCTTCTACTCTCATATATGCAGACTCTAACTCTTGAATGTAGCTCTGTATACGATTACGTGCATCATATTGCTGCTTATTAATATAAGAAAAAGGAATAATAATTGCTAGTACTAAAAGGAACATAGAGATAAGAATGGCTACTTTATTCACACCATAATTCATACTAATCGCAGTACAAAATATGGCATACATGAGAGTAAAAACCGCCATTACTTTAAATATGTTGTTATAAACATATAAACTTTGGGCAATTAAAATAGGGGTTAATCCAACAAAAATTGCTATTGAACCATTTGGTACAATAAATGCAGCAAGAAACACAATGAAGAGTTGTACAAAAAAGAAATACAACAATTGTCTATTCTTTAATGAACTTGCATACCAATGAAAGATAGTATGAATAACAATAATTATTGTGAAGAAGAAACTATCCATTGAGAGAATATTATTACGAAATTCTAAAAGCATTGAAGCAATATATACGAGTGTAATCCATAAAACAATAAACCTTCTTGGAATAAATACCGCTTCCAATACATTTGTATCCACGTCTATATTTGAATTCATTTTTTTCATATTCGACCTCCACCATTATATTATACAAGATGCAGCTTACATTTTGATAAAGTGAAACTTTAATTAGTGGGGCTTTTTCCCATCCCCATTACAGAATACAAATATGAAATATTGCATATCGAAATGCATTGATATTATTGTAAGCGCTTACTATAATAAGCGTATAAAGATTTATTGCAGCTTACCATTAAAAAAGGAGGCACTCATATGGAAATCGCAATGGCAGTTTTAAAATTTGTAGGTGGAGTAATTCCATTAGTTCAAGAACTTTTAAAAGCATTCATGTAAGGTTATCATTCAGCAATTATCTATAATAATTATCATACAAATGATCTGTATATCAAAAACAAATTGATACACAGATCATTTGTGTGAGAAAACTTTATACGAGAACGATGTAACCTAGTAGAACAATAATAATGCATCTATCTCAAGTTAGAAAAAGACGCTCACAAGGGCGTCTTTTTCTTATATTACTATGTATTCAGGAGAAATCGATTTTATCAAATAGATAAACGACGAATTTCTGTTCCCTTTTATTTTTTGATAACGAAATAATCACTCCAACCAAAAATGCTATAATAAACCCAATCAAACTAAGGGGGCACATTTATCTTGCACGGAAAACAAATTCAATTTCACAAGTTTGGCAACCCAAAAGACGTATTACAAGTTGAATATAAAAATATAGAACCATTAAAAGATAATGAAGTTCTCGTTCGTATGTTAGTTAGGCCGATTAATCCATCTGACTTAATTCCAATAACAGGAGCGTACGCTCATAGAATCCCATTACCTAACATACCTGGTTATGAAGGTGTCGGTATTGTAGAAGATGTTGGTACGGGCGTTACGAGAGACCTTATCAGTAAACGTGTTTTACCGTTACGCGGAGAAGGTACTTGGCAGGAGTATGTGAAGACGTCAGCTGATTTTGTAGTCCCTATTCCGGATTCCATTGATGATTTTACAGCGGCACAAATGTATATTAATCCTCTTACGGCGTGGGTTACTTGTACAGAAACGTTAAACTTACAGCGTAATGACGTTTTATTAGTGAACGCTTGCGGATCCGCTATTGGACATCTATTCGCGCAGTTATCACAAATTTTAAACTTCCGATTCATTGCTGTTACAAGAAATAATAAGCATACAGAAGAATTACTGCGCCTTGGTGCTGCATATGTAATTGATACTTCCACTGCCCCGCTTTATGAAACCGTTATGGAATTAACGAACGGGCTCGGTGCGGATGCTGCGATTGACTCTATCGGAGGACCGGATGGAAATGCATTAGCTTTCTCCTTACGTCCAAACGGGCACTTTTTAACGATCGGTCTTCTATCAGGAATACAAGTAAACTGGGCAGAGATTGTCACGAAAGCAAAAGTGCACGCGAACATATTTCATTTACGACATTGGAATAAAGAAGTGTCACCATATAAATGGCAAGAAACGTTTCGTCATTTAATTCGCTTAGTTGAAAATAAGCAATTATGCTTTATGAAAGTACATTCTACGTATGACTTAGCGGATGTGAAAGCGGCCGTTGATGTTGTGCAGTCTGCTGAGAAAACGAAAGGGTAACTAACTGTTACGATTTATTTAACCAATTATAACGAAAGTTAATTAAATATATCAGTAAGCCCTGCTAGTCAAGTGATTGGCTAGTAGTGAGGGTTAACTGCGGGCAATCCCTAAAGCTGATTGAACTACAACGTGGCTAGAAATAGCGAGCGTGAATGTCGCGAAAGCAGAAAAAATCAATCAGATCGTGCAAGGTTAAATCCTAAACACTAGAACAATGGGTCTTCCGCATCGAATCGTCTAAGTCAAAATAGATAAGATGAACGTTCAACGACTATCTCGTATAACTGACGAGAGTACACCACAAGCCTATGGTGGTGGAAAAATCCTCTATCTCTAAAGAGATAAACATATAGTCTGCGCTCATGTGAAAACAGGAGAAGTTCATAAGAGAACTGGCTAAGGAATTGCGCCCTTAGTTGAACGAGATACATTTAATTAAATCTATCAAACCTCATTGAATCTATCGAACGTATGTGCTATGTTAGGTTCAATGAGGTAAGAATAATAATGAAATTTTTACGAGTTAGTCAAGTATCGGAATTAACAGGTTTACATCCGAGTAGTCTCAGGAGAATGCTGGTGGAACACGCTACGATTCAGAAGAACAAATCTTTCATTAAAGGAGTTACATTCTGATGATATTGGCGAAGAAAGTTCGATTGATTCCAACGCCTGAACAAGAAAAAGTGCTTAGAAACCATGCTGGTGCTGCAAGATTCGCTTATAACTATTGTAAAAGAATGAGTGATAGATACTATAAGCTATTTGGAAAATCTGTTTCACAGTTAGCTTTACAGAAACGATTTACAAAGATCAAGAAGCGAAAAAGATATGAGTGGTTAAAAGACATTAATGCACAAGTTCCTAAACAGGCTTCAAAAGATTTTGATACGGCGAGAAAAAATTCGTTCAAAAAGTACAAAAATGGTTCTCACACTTCTTATAAATCCAAAAAAGATGTAATCCAAGGATTTTATGCTAATTATGAAAGACTGATTATAGGAAAGAAAGTAGTTCATATTCAGTCTATTGGAGAAGTGAAAACAAGCCAACAACTACCAAGAAATAAAAAACCATCCAATCCAAGAGTTACCTTTGATGGTCGTCACTGGTGGATTAGTATAGGATTCCAAGAAGACTTTGAATCACAAGAACTAACGAATGAGTCGATTGGTGTGGATGTTGGTTTAAAAGAACTTTTTGTAGCTTCTAATGGTATGAAAGAACGAAATATAAACAAAGATGCCAAGGTTAAAAAACTTTTGAAAAGGAAAAAGTTAGCACAAAGAGATATGTCTAGGAGATTTAAAAAAGGTGTAAAAATTCAATCTGCCGGGTATGAAAAAGCGAAAGCTGAGCACCTGCGGTTATCTAGGAAAATTATTAATATCCGAAATAACCATATCCATCAAGCAACAGCTAACTTGGTGAAAACTAAACCAATGAGGATTGTTGTGGAAGACTTATCTATCTCAAACCTGTTAAAAAACAAAAAACTATCGAAAGCATTTTCATTTCAAAAATTAAACTTCTTCTTTCAATGTTTATCATACAAGTGCGAGAAGTACGGCATTGAGTATGTAAAAGCTGATAAATGGTTTGCCTCAAGCAAGATTTGCTCATGTTGCGGAGTAAAATACGACCATTCAGTTCAACCAGAAGGACAGTGGAGTTTAAAAATACGTGATTGGTGTTGTGCTTCATGCAATAGCCATCATGATAGGGATGTAAATGCTTCGATAAATTTATCAAGATGGGTAAAATAAATGCTTGATAATAGGAGGTAACGATACTGCCTCGTGTGGAGTGTTATACCCCTCGTCCCTTCGGGGTTGCGAGAACACGATGAAGCACTAACTTGTGTAAATTTGATTGAATTGTATAGATTTAGTTAAGTTTATCGTATCGGAAAGTGTTTTTGACGAGTTATTAAATGCAAAGGAAGAAGTCTTTTTGATTGACCTTTTAAATAGACTCGATAGTACGTTTAGTAGTCTGAAATTGTAATTATTTGGTGGAATTGTATCGAAAGGTGAAAGGAGCTTCTAACATGTGGTTCATTTCGGCACTTGCACCCATTGTAATAGTTGGAGGAATTGTAGTCTTTGTAATTAAAAGACTTAAACATAAATATAACGAAGGAAGACTAGGTAAGAAAAAATCTCAAAAAGCTCAACTGTTATTAGACAGTTTCATACCTATAGGAATGTTGATTGGCTGTATAATCGGTTTAATTTCCGGCATGTTTTTCCCGGATTATTCACTTCTTGCAGTGAGTTTAGGATCCGGAATCGGCTATTTATTGGGGTTTTTCGCCTATGAAATTTATAGTAAGACAGGAAACAACTTCTCATAATCCAAAAAGAATAAACGGGACAGTACATAGTAGTTATCAAAATATGTACTGCCCTTTATTTTTGCATCAACGTTATCACCCTACCTTCCACATCCTATACACCTTTTTGATTGATCTTCCTCTCCTCCCTCTGTTGTATATTCGCTTTTTTGTTTTCATTTGATCTATATCCATAGTAAAGTAGAGCGCATGTAATAACAGAGCCTACAATGTATCCTAAAAAACATCCTAACCAAAACATAATGTAGCCGCCTCCATTCATAATGATTTTTATGTAATATAACTCTTTACATGCTCAATCGTCTATTTCTATAACTATACACCTTCTAAAGTTATTCATACCATTATTTCTCTCATTACCTCAAATAACAATTTTATTATTTGTCATAAAGTTAATTTTTTTCCATATTATTACTTTTATCTTTGAGAATAATATACTACATTTGAAATAAGCAGGCTAGTATATTGGCTCTTCTCCCTCTTACCTTTAGTTATGAAAAAAAATCCCCTCAAAGCATAAACTTCAAGGGGTGAGCCTGTTTTTTATTTACTTATATACGTACAGCTGTACCACTTACAGCAACCATTAACATTCCATCACGAACAACCTCATAATCTACGTCAACACCAACGATAGCGTTCGCACCTTTTTGTCTTGCAAGTTCTTTCATTTCATCCATTGCAATATCACGAGCTTCTTTTAATTTGCTTTCGTAAGAACCAGCACGACCACCGACAACATCACGAACAGAAGCGAATAAATCGCGGACAATGTTTGCACCCATAATAGCTTCACCATTTACAATATCAATATACTCAATAATTTCTTTACCTTGAATTCCAGACGTTGTTGTTACAATCATGACTGACACTCTCCTAATAAGTTGTAGTTTGAATAAGCTTTCTTATGTCTTTATTATGACATGGAACACGCAACGAATCTATTGAATTACCTTACAGGAGTGTGACAATTTTGTAAGAATAAAGCGCCTATTATGTTTAATAAAACGCTTTCAAATTTGGATACATAAACGATTCTCTATTTTCTCTCCAGTCCTTTTCTACTTCTTTGAAAGTTGGTCGTCCTAATTCTTCCTTGTTTCCCTGTTTATGAAACCATTTCTTTACATACTTCTCTCCATTTTTATTTTGCACTGTACAAAGGAAGCTATTACTACTATCCTTTAATATTTTTACAATCACGAAAAGACACCTCTTCCTTTCTCAATATCATAATAGGACTTGATCTTTTACTATAAGCCCTTCCTCTCTTATAGTCATACGACTCCTCGGTCGCGCCAAAGTTGTAAGATCAAAAAACGATATTCATTATGTTTAAATATGTGACGTACATATTATTTAAAGAAATCAGAGTTATACGCATTGTGCTTATCAAATATTTCATAGATTTCTAACTTATCATCTAATTTTGCATCTACTAAAATTAATATATTTCCATCGTGAATGTATTCTTCATATTTCTTAGCATGTTCTTCTGGAATGCCTAAGCCGATAAATGCTCCTATTAAACTTCCAGCTCCTCCGCCAATACCGGCTCCTCCAATAGCTGCTGCGATAGGTCCCGCTGCTACAATTGGGCCCAGTCCAGATACGGCAAGTACACCAAGACCTGTTAATAAACCACCGAGTCCGCCTGCTACTCCTCCAGCTACAAGCCCTGTTGCTGAAAAGATATCCGCTTTATGTGCAGTTTCATGATTCACTTTTTCACCCGATTTTTCTTCCAGGTGTTCAATTTCCTCTTGATCCTTTGCAATAGCTGAAATGTTATTAGCCGCATACCCTTTATCTTTTAATTCATTAATAACGAGTGCTGCATCATCAATTGTTCTAAAAATACCTACTATTTTTCTATCTACATTCATAACTAGTAACCTCCTAAAGTTTTATATCATTTATCTTTATTACTCTTCGTTTTTATATACACTAATTTTTTTATTCACATAACCATTTACGAAAAATGCTAATAATAAAAGGACTACAAGAGAACTACTTAACAAGTAAATGAAATCAAATGTAATATCCGTTATCATTTTATCCATATGTAACAGTCTCCTTTTTATTTAAAGTAAAAGTATAGAACCTTACAATTCATCTTCGGTCAATCTCTTTATGGTATATGTATACCCTTCCCAACCCTTTCTAAACGTAAAAAACTATAATTATATTTTTTTAATTTTATATGTTTAACATCTTTTAAAACGGGTACGTTTATATTGTTATGCTTACTATACAGAAAGGAATATTACGATGAATGCCATTCAATCTACTACTATTCTTTATAATGAAACACCTACAATAACGCAGATTCATCATTTTTATGCTTTATTGACAACATTTCAAACGAATGTATTTATAGGTAAACATGGAGCACTTACTTCTATTAAAAACTTAAGCACATTAGTATCATTTTTCCTTACTGTCAAAAAGAAAGAACTTGTATTATTTATCTTTGAAGGAATAGATGCAAAAAAAGCTTTAAGAACACTTTTTCCTGCTTAAAAGTTTTATGATCCCCTATTCCCTCGATTGTTACTTTTCATATATAGTTTTATATTTCAAAATGATTCCCTCTATGAAAAACGAACCCCCTAATACAATAGGGGGATTTCTAGTTTGGCCTTACGAAAACTGATATAATATATATTACGTTTTCATTCTTTACGATTGAAAACTTTTAATAATCTTGAAGGTAGGAATTTTTGATGAAATCGAAAGCAAAATTTAGTATTCGTTACAAAATTATGGCTGGTTATTTAGTTATCATTTTGTTCTTACTTATTTCTTTCATTATGCTAAACAATGAGATTTCCAGTTTACAAAAATCTCGTAATTTTATTATTGAGCACGATTTTAAAGTTCTTAATTTAACGAATCAAGTGGAGAAAGATTTACTCACAATTGAAAATAAAGTGAAAGGATTTATCACTTCTAATGATGCAAATTACGTTCAATCCCTTAACGCTGCCGAAAAGGATTACGAAAAACATTATCAAGATCTTTTAGCTCTATTAGAGGATAACCCTTCTCAGCAAGAAAAATTAAAACAGATTAATGAAAACATTACTAGTTGGATTAATAAAGAGATTCACCCATTCATTACAAATCACAATAGTAATAACGTACAAGCAATCGACACTACTCAAATTCAATCACTACAATCGCAACTAACTAACTTCCGTAGTGTAGAGGAACAACTAACGAAAAAAAGAGCTGCACAATTAGATACTGAAAATAATAAATTGGAGATTTGGTTATACAGCTTATTGTTCTTACTTTCTTGTATTTCCATTATCATTTCACTCTATATTTCGAATTCCATTACAAAAACGATTAAAAATGTAATTCAAGCTATTAAATCCATTTCTTCTAAAGAAAAAATTACAGAAAGAATTCATGTAAACAGCCATGATGAAATAAAAGATCTAGCTCACACAACGAACCACTTACTAGACGAAATATCGAAAAGAGAGTGGTTGCAAACCGAGCTTGCAGAATTAATTTTAATGTATCAAGGTGTATCTTCTATTGAGATGTTAGGTAACAAAATTCTTAGTGGGGTTATACAAAAAACGCAAACTTCTTGCGGTGCATTTTATGTTCGTGAAGAAATTGAAGACACTGTCTACTATGTGAAGAAAGCTTCTTTCGCTGAGCAAGGTGCTGATATTGGGAAACAATCCATTAAAATGGGTGAAGGTTTCATTGGACAGTCTGCTTTAGAAAAGAAAAGTTTTATTCTCAGGGACATACCTGAAGAATTCCGTTACGTTACTACTGGATTATTAGAAATACGCCCTAAAAACCTACTAGTCATCCCTATCTTATTTGAAGATGAAGTAATCGCAGTCATGGAGTTAGTAAGTGTAACTGAGATTTCAGACTTGCATCAAGATTTAATTCAACAAACTGTTGATAATCTAGGTTTAACAATCCATAGCATTATGGGACGTATGCGAATTCAAACCCTTTTACATGAATCACAAGCAATGACAGAAGAGCTGCAAGTTCAATCAGAAGAATTGCAAACGCAAGCTGAAGAACTACAAATGCAAGCTGAAGAATTACGAACAACGAATGAACAACTAGAGTCTAGAACGGAAGAGGCGGAGCAAAAGACAGCTGACTTACAAATTACTAAATCAGAATTAGAAGAAAAAGCAAGTGAGTTATTACGTAGCTCAAAATACAAATCAGAATTTCTAGCAAATATGTCACATGAATTACGCACACCGTTAAATAGTATTTTACTATTATCTGAAATGTTAAAAGAAAATCATGATAATCATTTATCCGACGATGAAATTGAATTAGCAACTGTCATTCATTCATCAGGGAAAGATTTACTTACTTTAATTAATGACATACTTGATTTATCAAAAGTAGAAGCTGGGAAACTAGATGTGATTTTTGAAGCAACAAATATAAGTGACATGGCAGCAAGTATGCATCAAAACTTTTTACATATCGCTGCACAAAAAAATGTCGAATTTACTGTTGAAGACAGTGATACGATTCCTGATCTATTTTATACAGATGCAAAACGGATTGAACAAATTATTAAAAACTTATTATCCAATGCATTTAAATTCACGGAAACAGGATCCGTTTCTTTACATTTCGATTCAATAGCAACAACTAATTTAAGTCCTGATATGCAGTCTATCAGTAATGATTGGATGAAAATTTCGGTAAAAGATACTGGTATTGGTATTGCTAAAGAACAGCATCAACTTATT
The DNA here is from genome assembly GCF_058791995.1 of Bacillus sp. EB106-04-02-XG92. NCBI lineage: Bacteria > Bacillati > Bacillota > Bacilli > Caryophanales > Bacillaceae > Bacillus > Bacillus sp. EB106-04-02-XG92. The sequence continues at coordinate 50,746 of NZ_JBYTEA010000003.1, read as the reverse complement.
TTTGAAGCCTTTCAACAGGCAGATGGTGCAACGATTCGAAAATATGGTGGTACAGGCTTAGGTTTATCTATTTGTAAAGAGTTTGCTAGATTGTTAGGTGGTTGGATTACGTTAGAGAGTCATGTAGGAGAAGGCAGTACTTTCACTGTATATATTCCTAACCTTCCAAATGGATTAACTGATATACAAGTATCCAATTTAGAAGTTGCAGCAACGATAGAAGATGTTATTCCTGCTGAAGTTGTGGAGGAGACTATCGTGACGCCAAAAACAAATAACGTCTTCCAAGAGAAAACCATTTTAATTGTCGATGATGATCACCGAAATATATTTGCATTACAAAATGCATTAAAAAAACAACATGCCAACATTATTACTGCACAGAACGGCATAGAGTGTTTAGACATACTAAAAAACAATACAAATATTGACCTTATTTTAATGGATATTATGATGCCGAATATGGACGGTTATGAAACGATGGAACATATTCGAATGAACTTAGGGTTACATGAAATACCTATTATCGCATTAACTGCGAAAGCAATGCCAAATGATAAAGAGAAATGTTTATCTGCTGGTGCTTCAGATTATATAAGTAAACCATTAAATTTACATCAACTCTATTCGGTAATGAGTGTATGGTTAATAAAATAAGTGAGGTTTAGTTTAAGTGGAAAATAAGTATTATAATTTTGATCCATCTGTAGATATGGATAAGCGTACGAACTTAGAAATTGAATTACTATTAGAAGCGGTATTTAAACTATCTGGCTTCGATTTCCGCCAATATGCTCGTACATCTATTTATAGAAGAATTTGTAATCGAATGCAGATCTCTAATATCCCAACCATTTCAAAGTTAATTGAAAAAGTAATTCATGAGGAAGGGTTTTTAGAACAGTTATTAAATGATTTCTCCATTAACGTAACTGAAATGTTTCGTAACCCTAACTTTTTTAAAGCGCTAAGAGAGCATGTCATTCCTGAATTAAAAAAGTATCCTGAAATTAGAATTTGGCATGCTGGATGCGCAACTGGTGAAGAAGTATTATCCATGTCCATCTTACTTCATGAAGAAGGATTAAGTGAAAAAGCTGTTATTTACGCAACAGATATGAATACAAATGTGTTAGAGAAAGCAAAACAAGGCATCCTTCCGTTAAATAAAATGCAAACTTATACGAAAAATTATTTACAAGCTGGCGGTACACAAGCATTTTCTAACTATTATTCAACAGATAATCGTTTTGCTTATTTTAATCCATCTCTTTTGCAAAACATTATTTTTGCGCAGCACAATTTAGTAACTGATCAATCTTTTAACGAATTTCATATTATACTTTGCCGTAACGTTTTAATTTACTTTACGAGTAAACTTCAAAACCAAGTACAACAACTATTTTATGAAAGTTTAGGTCACAACGGATTCCTATGTTTAGGAAATAAAGAAACTCTACGTTTTTCCGATATAATGCCGCATTATATCCAATTTAATCCGAGCGAACAAATCTATCAAAAAATACAATAAAAAGCGTATGAAATCCTCTGTCTGGATTTCATACGCTTTTTATTTCGCATTCGTTTGTATCATAATGAGGCACATATCATCTGATTGTTCTTTCTTCTGTTCATCCTTATAAAACCCTTCTATCTCTTCTTCTAAATCTCCCCATCTTCTTTCTGTAAAAGCACGTAATTTCTCTTCAGACTCAAATTCATCATGTGCAATTGTTTCAAGAACACCATCTGTAAACAATACGATTTGAGCGTTCTTCTCAAAAGGTATAACTGTCTTTTTAACTTTTATTTCATCAAAAAATCCTACCGCACAACTCCCGCGATTCAGTTCAACCATATTTGTTTCATCAACTAAAACGTATCCAGAAGGATGCCCTGCATTTACATATTCAATCGTTCTATTTTCTGTATCTACTACTAAATATATCGCTGTAAAATAATAGGGAATATCGTCATTCTCATTATGTAAAAGAGTCATATATTTATTTAAGTCTTTAATGACAAGTTCTGGATCGATTAAAGATTTAATCGTTTCACGTAATACAGACGAAATAAACATACAAACTAATGAAGCAGATATACCATGTCCCATCACATCCAATAATATAATACCGTAGCGGTTTTCATCGATTTTATACCAATAATACATATCTCCAGCTAGTTTGAATGAAGGTAAATAGCTTGCTTCAATTTTTATATGATCTTCTCTTAATGGGCTACTTAATAAGTTTCTTTGTACTTGTGTAGCTAAATCTAGTTCATTGCGAAGGTTTTCTTCTTGTTCTTTATGCCAATTTAATTCCGATTTCAAGCGTAATGCTACACGCATACGCGCTAACAATTCAACTTTATTTATCGGTTTCGTAATATAATCCATTGCGCCTATATCAAGCGCTTCAGCTAATTTATTCGCATCTTCTAAAGCTGTTACAAAAATAATAGGAATATCTTTAAACTTCTCCTCGTTTTGTAATCGCCTACAAACTTCAAGTCCGTCAATTTCAGGCATCATAATATCTAATAGTATTAAATCAATTTCATTAAGCCTGGAAGAATCTTCTCCAAATTGAATGTATTCGAAAAGCTCTTGTGCAGAATTAAGCGATACAAGATTCTGATATCCGGCTTGTTTTAAAATTTTTTCAATTACAAAGATGTTAACCGGATTATCATCGACAATTAAAATGGACACAAGTTATTTCCCCTTTTCTTATATAAAATGTAAATCGATTATCATTTTCTATTTTTCTAGTATTGCATACTCAGTTATAAAATGAAAATTTCCTACTCAAACATATTTTTTATACAGCAAAAGAACAAACCCCCTAGAAATGAGAGTTTGTTCTTTCACTCTATAAATTAATTTAACACCATTGCTTTATCACTTAAAAGACGATCTAACTCTTCCATATGATTTGTTTCATCCGCGATCATATCTTCTAACTTTACAACTAACTCTGTCATATTTAATTTCGCGGCCTGTTCTTTTCTCGTTTCATAGCGCTTAATTGTTTCATATTCTGACTTCCTAGCTTCTTCTAACATTTCTCTAACATCTTCTACTTGTTTCACTGGTAAAGGGATCGTAGTAGGTGTACCACCTAACGTCTTAATTTTCTCCGCTAAATATAGGGCATGTCCTTGTTCATCACTAATTTCAGATTCAAAGAAAGGTTTTAACACTTGTCTATATATACCAGAAACTGTAGCAGCATTATGGTTATACATAATAATTGCTGAGTATTCTCCTGCTAAATCTTCATTCAATCCTTCGATTAGTTCTTTCACATCGTGTGACATTTTTATATCTCCTCCTATACTTAATAACTACCCCTTTTCTCATGTTTTAAACATAACTCTTTAAATTTTTTATGTATCTAAAAACGCCGCTTGCTTCAATTTACTTATCGCTTGTCTTTTAATACGAGAAACGTGCATTTGTGAAATACCTAACCGTTCCCCTGTATCCTTTTGATTTAAATTCTCTTCAAATATATAATGAATAACACTCTTTTCCGTATCATTTAATACGTTAAAAATATCCTTTAAAACGAGACGCCTTTCTGTCTCTTCATATCCTTGCTCTACTTCACCTACAGATTCAATTCTCGCTACCGAACTGCCATCAGATGAATTTTCAACTACATCGTCTAAGGAAGATACTCGATAATTATTTTTCGCATCCATAATTTCTAGCACTTCCTCTTCGGATAGTTCTAAATGATCTGCAATCTCTATAATCTTCGGTGAACGTTGCAGTTGATCTGTTAACTCCTCTATCGCAAGTTTAATCTTCCCGCCTAAATCTTTAATTCGCCTTGGAACATGAATACCCCAAGTTTTATCACGTAAATACTTCTTTATTTCCCCTACTATCGTAGGTATTGCAAACGGCTCAAAAGCATTCCCTATCGAATAATCATACCTTCTTATTGCGCCTAAGAGCCCTAACATTCCTACTTGTATAATATCCTCATGCATCGGTCCACCTTTTGAATAGCGATATGCAATGGAATGTACGAGATTTTTATAGTGATGAACCAATCTTTCCTGTGCTTCATCACATTGGTTTTGTTGGAAGTCTGCAATTAGTTTAATAACGTCTTCTTTAGCAAGATTTGTAGGTTGAGATTGGATTTCCATCATTCTCCACCTGCTCTCTTTGTATATATTTTGTCATTAAAACTGTCATGCCCTCATCATGCATAATTTGTATATTATCCATTAACGTATTAATTAAATATAAACCTAAACCATTTTCCGGCAAATGTTCTACTGGTTTACTAATATCATACGGACCAACTTTCTCTTTTAAGGTACTAAAATCAAAGCTAACCCCATTATCAGCAACCATAATTTCTAATCGATCTTCATATAGCCCAAAGACAATTGCAATTTCTCCAACATCTTCTTTGTATGCATGTTGTACAATATTTGTACAAGCTTCACTAATAGCAATTTTCATGTCTTCTATATCGTCATAAGCAAAGCCCATTCGATTCGCAACACCAGCCATTGTTAAACGAATAATAGCCACATATTCTGCCTTTGCAGGAATTTTCATTTCTATCTTTTCAAATCTCTCCATCATCCCTAGTCACCTTCTTTCTACTTTTTCAAAATCCGAATTCAAATTTAATATTTCTGTTAGCCCTGTAATATCAAACAATCTTTTTAACCTTTTAGATATACCAATAAATTCTAGCTTTCCATCATTTTTCTTAACCGCTTTTAATAGAGCTATAAACACGCCTAAACCTGTACTATCCATATACTCTACCTCAGTAAAATCTACTACAATATGAACCTCTTTTTCGCTTGCAATAGGCATAATCTTATTTTTTAAATCTGATGCCGTATACGCATCAATCTCACCATCCAGTTGTACCGTATAACCTACATCATTTTGCAAAATATTTACTGCCAAATTCATCATTTCCGCCCCCTTATCTCAAACTACTACTATGTTAATTACCCATAAAAATTAATTTTAAACATATTTTTTTCATTTTCATTATAAATAAATTTTCTATATCTTTCCCAGCTTAACACTTAAAAAGTACTAATAAATGTTTAAACCTTATAAATTTGTGTATGTATAATGTATAAACATTATTTTTAGGGGGATCTATCTATGGAAGAGCACAACTTTAAAAAAGGAGATTTCGTTCAATTTTCTTATCGACACGATCATGCTACAAAATTAGTTGGTTCCATTATTAATATACTAACGAATACAATTGTAGTGGATATAGGTAATAGCGAAGACTTATCTCATATAGAACCAAGGCAGGTCGTAAGAATAAATAATTGTAAAAAGGTAACGATGGCTTAATACATAATAGAAAGTGTAATTTTAATGAGTGGGGGTTCTTCATCCTCCACTCATTCCTATGTAAAATACATAAAAAAAGCATCCAAATTAGTTTAATTGGATGCTTTTTTTATGTATTTTTATGAGCTTATTAACCTTATAGTCATATATAACAAACTTAAGCTTACTATTCATTATCATACTTATGCTTTCCGTAGCATTCTAGAAAAGAATGTAACGATTAAAATAAAGACGATTGCACCTAATAACGCTGGAAGAATAAAAATGCCTCCCCATTCAGGACCCCAATGACCAAATAATGCACTACCTACCCAAGATCCGATTAATCCGGCAATTACATTACCAACTATACCTAAAGGAAAGTCTTTTCCCGTAATCATTCCAGCTAACGCACCAATAAGTCCACCTACAATACACGTAATAATAAGTCCCACAATTAACCCTCCTATATTCGTTTTATATTGTATTTATCAAGCTTTGGTATGTAACCAAAGCTTGATAAACATGTATTACTCTTTATTATCCAACCCATCACTTATCTTTTGTTTCACTTTTCCGACTTTTTCTTTTATCGTTCCCTTCGTCTTCTCCCACTTCCCTTCATTTTTCAACTCTCTATCTTCTGTAACTTCACCAATTCCTTCTTTTACTTGCCCTTTTTTCTTTTCAACTTTACCTTTAACTTGTTCTTTTAGTCCGTTCTCACTCATATTTACAATCTCCTTTTCGTAATAGATTTATAGATTTACAGGATACAAATTTAAATAGAATACATGCATCTTCTTTCGTGTAACCATTCACCGACTCTTTCTAAATCTTTAACGAATAACAAGATCTTCCCTTCATCCAGCTTTTCTTCGTAGAAGTTCGCTTCTTCCTCATTAAGTCCTAACTCTTGCATCTTATTTCTTAACTGATCTCCTGTGTTTTGAAAGATGTTAATAATGCTTGTCCCAAGCCCTTCCTCTTTTATCCCAATTGTATTCACGTCTGCATTGTCTGCGATTCTATCTGTCCTGTCTTTCTCATGTGTTAATACGTAAATATCTTTTTGGTCTATTCCTTTCTTCACTAGATCATTCGCCGCATTCATGACCTCTTTCTCCGTAATAAATTCATATACAAAAGGTTTACTATACTTCGTTTCCATCTTTAACTTCCTCCTTTAAAATGAATTATTTGTTATATTATATGTAGTACACCCATTTTCGAAATGTTAAACATAAAATATGAAAAAAGTTATGTGAATTTTTTCTATCCTAAAACTAGTAGAATAAATCTACTTACAATAACTACCTGAATTAACAGAAAATTATTATAATTAAAGGTGAGGAGGGATACTATGAAAAAAATCATATCTATATGCGCTCTAACCGCTCTATCTTTCACTTTAATAGGCTGTGCCAGTACCTCAGCTACAGACAAATCTCCACAAGCTAAGCAAGAACATACACAGACTACCTTTCAATTAAACTCCGCAAACATTACAGACATTGAAATACTTAGCACAATAAATAACAATATTTCAAAATCTCAAACAGACAACGAAGAAATGATAAAATCAATTGTTTCAGCAGTCCAAAAAGGCACTCCTAAAACAATTACACTTGATCAAAAAAAGCGAGAATCTGCACATTCTACTATTACCGTTACATATAAAGATGGAGCAAAAGAGGAGTTTCTTGTGTGGGTTGTTGATAATAAAGAGCAAATTACGATTGCGAAAGATGAGAAGAAAGATAAGGCTGAAGGTGTGACATTGAACATGAAAGGTGTGAAAATGATGAAAGATTTCTTTAAGAAGACATTTTAGAAAATATCTTTTCTTTATATATGAAAAAGGGCCCACCTATTTCCGTAGGCGGGCCTTATCTTTATTACACAATAAGAAAGTATACTCTCTTTTTCACTGAAATTTTATGTAATTATACATATTCATGAAAATAGAAGAAGTAAAATTGTCATTACAACATATTTCCCACCTTCAACTTAGTTATCAGTAGAATGTTTCTCTACAAAATCAAGGATTCTAGCATTAACCTCGTTAGAGAACTCACCATTAATTGCGTGAGATGCATTTTTCCAGTTCACTATATCTATATCTTTAACGTACTTTTTCCCAGTTTCAACTGCTTTTACTGAATTGTGCATTGTACTTTTTTCAGCCATTAAGGCAAGCACTGGAACATTGATATTTTTTAGGTCTTCTTTACTAAATAGATTAGGTGCTGGTGTTTTCAGTTTATAGTTACGCATACCCGATTCGATTAATTTAGCGATAGGTTCATCGTCATTTATTTTTGCTCCTCCAGAAACATAACTTAACATCTTTTCTCTTATAAACTTAGGCACAATAGGAACGGAAGCTGGAATAGATGCTAGAATCATCTTTATGGATATTTGCGCAAATACAAAGACTGGGTCCAATAAACTAGTCGTAGCAATATGCTCAGGATTATATCTAGCCAAGTTCATTGCTGTCCAACCTCCAATAGAGACACCCGCGATATGCACTTTTTTTAAACCTAATCCTTCAATTACTTCATTCAACCATTCTGCTTGTTGTTTTTGGTTTTCAATCACCTTCGTTTGCACACTCATTCCAGGTTCGCCAAGTAAATCTATTGTGTAAACAGGCCTTTTCTCCCTTAGCCCTTCTAAATTCGGTACCCACATTGGAGTAGATGCACCACGTCCAGGGAGTAAGAGTATTGGTTCCTTATGTTTATTTTCCTCTTTAGTAAAGTAATACGTACGAATTGTGCCATATGTAGTTTTTATATCTTTCATATCGTTAGGTGCTGGAAGAAGTGCCATTGATTCATGGTAGGCAATTTGAAAGTCTTCTTTTCCTTTTTCAGATATAAAGTGACCAATCTTATTATTATCTCTCTTCATTTAAATTCCTCCTTTCTACAAATATATGGATGAACTTTATTTATATATTCACGGGAATCATCCATTGAACATTTATCTTCTTGAAGTCAAAACCCTCATTTAGAAAAAAGAAAAAGACACCTTAAGGTGCCTTTTTCCGACTTGAACCATCTTAATTTTAATAATATGTATTGGACTCCCATCCAACTATTATTTTACCACATTAAATTGTTTTGTTTATTGAGAAATACAATAGTTTATGTATGCTGATCTTCTGTATTAGATCTTTTTGTAGTCCATACAGCGATTAACAAGAGAACAAGCTATTCATCAGTGTTCTTCCCTTCTCCACTGATTATTGGGCTTTACGGTTACTCAGTAGCAGGATTAAAGTAGAGAAAATAAAAGTAAAAGAGGAGTGAAACTTCACTCCTCTTTTACTTTTATTTTTGGATTTTTACGCTCATTAGATCACTACTAGAATTTTGCTTCTCTATGCTTATCTCTATTTTAAGATTGTTTTTATTTATATCAAAATTACCTGTGCGTGTATTAGAAGCCACTATATTATCAATCTCTGTACTCAAATCTAAGTTTGGATTTATCATAGTGATCCACTTTTTCCCTAAATCCATTAACGCCTTTTTATCTTGACCTCTATCAATTACAAAATTAACAGTAAAGTTATTTTCATCATCGCCCCTGACAGTGAAATTCCCATAAAATTCTGGAATCCCCTCTAATACCGGAGAGAATAACACGACCTCTGAACCTGGACCGCCTATTGTTGCATATTTTAATTCCGCATTATATTTCGTGTTAATTTGAGTAACATGATTTTGTGCATCCTTAGATACAGATTTTTTCAGTACAGATGAGCTCTCCATCCAACCTTCATAATAATAAATATCATCGTCTGCTAACTCTTGTGGGATAACAGTAGGCTTTGAATCAGGCTCTATTTCTGGTTTTTCGAATTTAATAATTGCATTGTATAAAAATTGTGCATACTGCTCACGAGTTACAATTTTGTAAGGTTCAAACATATTATCGCCCATGCCAGCAGCAATTTTATTTTCTTGTAATGCGCTAATAGCATTTGTTGCCCAGTAATTTTTATTTACATCTTTAAAAGTAGTAGTAGATGTCGCTTTTAAATGAAAGGCATTTGTTAATACAGCTGCCAATTGTTCACGCGTTAAAATACTATCTGGACCAAATCTTCCATCGCCAAATCCACTTATAATACCAGCTTTACTAAGCGTTAAAATTTCTTTTTCAAACATATGATTTTTCACATCTTTGTAAGGGTTTGGTAAGTTAGGTTCATCCGCTGGCTTTAAGTAGGCATATAACATTCTAGCTACTTGTCCACGTGTAATATTATCACCAAAACCAAATCTTCCATCTCCATAACCCGATACAATATTTTTCTCTTGTAAATCCATAATCGCTTTATACGACCAGTGATGTTCAGGAACATCTTTAAATTCTATTGTGTTTTCTGCTTGCACATTTGTTAGCGGAGCTAGTGTTGTTGATGCAATAACTGTCCCTGCCAAGATTAGTTGTTTAAACTTCATAATTGAATCCCCTTATCCTTAAAATATATTGCATACATCATTTCCAATATTAACATATAAATAGGTTAATATTGGATATTTTAAGAATATTATTCCATTTAATACTGTTTACAAAATTAAAATCCATACGCATCCTTTTCCTTTACCCATTTTAAAAAGATACCATTTACGAACTCAAAAAATCCCCTCAAAGCGTTCGCTCTAAGGGGATTTCTCCTATCATCTTCTCTCTTCATACAACCGATTTGCTTTATACGAGCAAATGAAAAACATACATGTCGCAACGGGGATAAACGTCCAAAACAATCCTCTCATTAATGCGAATGGTGTTTCAAATAAGAATGACCATAGAAATGCTGCACCTTGCTTATCCCATAGTCCTGGCGTCAAATATAGTTCTTTCGGATTTACAAGTGCCCCTAAATGAATCGTGTCATTAAACATAAATAGGAATAATATCGGCAAATAACAGATTGCTAATTCTAAAAATGTTTTAGATAGACGCTTATACTTCCCCGCTCGTGACATTGGATCTGAAAAAATGTCATCTTCACTTTCCTCATTTACCTTTTTAAAATAGTACGTACCTGACCAACGATTACCGGCTATATGCTCCCAACCACTATCTTCAAATAACGTGCAGTAATTAATAAATTCACTTTTTCTACTAAATACTCTATGGTCTATCCTAATCGTCGCATCTTCCGGCTCTGTATATCTAAATGTATAACCAAATGTAGTGCTTTCCAGTTGATAGCCCTTCCAAGCCATCTCTTCTAACCATTTTTCCTCTTTCTCAAAGTCTAAAAAGAATTTCAATCTCCACATCATCGTTTCCCCCTAACTATACGTGTAATAAACTCTTTGTAACCTCAATAATGTGCTGCATTCTCATAAAGTCTAAGTGCAATACTTCTTTCCCGCGTTCCGTAATGACATACACTTTTCTTCGTTTATCTTCACTTTTTACCGATTCAATTAACCCTTGTTTTAATAAATTTTCAACCGCACCATACAATGTACCCGCTGCAATTTTCACTTGATGATTACTCAGTTCCTCCACCTTTTGCATAATTAAATATCCATGAGCTGGCTCTAATAACGCTAAAAGAACGTAATACGTTGTTTCCGTTAATGGTAAATTTTTATCTCTATTCATAAAGACCTCCAATGTAACGATAATTGTATAGCTAAACTATATAGTTAAACTGTATAGTTTGATTTTATACAGTTAGACTGTATATGTCAAATTAAGTTAAAAAAAAGCAACCTAGATCCAACATGGGATCTAGGTTGCTTTTTACATAAACGTAATCGTCACTAAAGAATATCCTTCTTTCGCATTATACGGCTCAGCTTTATAAGAAACACGGTTTGCCCCTTGCGGATAACCGATTTCTCCAATTACTTTTTTCACATCTTGCAATGCACCATCCATTGATTGTTTATAAAGGATTTCAATCTTTGGTAACTTTTCTTTATAACGTTGCTGCATTTTATTTTTGAATTCATTATAGTTATTTGCGATGTATTCATTTCCTAAATAATTTAACTTTGTATCTTTTAGAATTTGCTGATATGCAGGAGTTTTCGTACCACCTGCCGCAATTTTATTTGTTAATGTACTATAATAATTTGTTGTAGCTTGCGGATAGTCCCCGCGGTTCCACTCATGATTTCTTGCGATTTGCTCATCAGATAAGTTGAAATAAGAATACGTTACGCGGCCCTGTTCATCTGGCACCGGATCATCAAATGTTGTATCAAGGTGATACCATTTGTTTTCGATTTTCACTAAGTTCCAAGCGTGAGGCTGACCGTCTCCAGTTCCTACTACAAAATGATTCTCAACTCCCGCTTCTTTTAATAATTGATAGGTTAATAGTGCATAACCTTGGCAAACTGCAGAACGATTTACGAGTGCTTCATATGCTGTGTAAGCTTTATAAGACGTATCATAAGAAACGTGTTTTACGACATAATCATGAATCGCCTTCACTTTTTCGTGATCATCCATTCCAACTTGCGTAATAGAAGAAACGATTGCCTTCGCTTGCTTCATTACATATTCCGTTTGTTCTTTCGTTTCACGATATGTAATCTTTAACGTAAATGTATAATTTCCAGGCGATCCAGAAAGTCCATATGAAACATTCGATCTATTAAAATTCGTATACTCATTTTTACTTGCAACTTCTTTATAGGCGTTAAAAAGAGTATCCATCACTTCTTTTGTATTACTATTTGTCGTTTTGTACGGAAGTGTAATATTCGTTTCGTACGCATTAATACGCTTTTGCACTTCATCTTTAAATGCTGCTAATAATGCCGCATCCCCTGTATCCCGCACCGCAACTTCTGGCTTTTTATACTTCAAAGTATTATATAAAAACTGTGCATACTGTTCACGTGTTACCGTTTTAGATGGCTCAAATTTTCCTTCGCCTGTACCAGAAGCAATTCCAGTTGATTGCACCGCACTAATTGCATTTTCACCCCAAAAACCATTTGGAACATCGTTAAATGTATGCTTTTGTTTCGCCGAAAGATGGAAAGCGTTTGTTAAAATTTGCGCCATTTCTGCACGACTCACAGGAGCTTTCGGTCTAAAATTCCCTTTCTCATCACCTGTAAATACCCCTGCATTCGTTAACATTAAAATTTCCTCAGGGAACATCGTAGAGTTCTGATTAATATCACCATAAGGATTATTAAACTTAGATCCATCTTTTAATATGTAAAGGGTATTATTATTACTAAATGCTCCACCTTGTCTATTCGGCAACATTACACGATACACTAAAGCTGCAACTTGCTCCCTCGTCGCAACATCTCCAAAACCAAATATCCCATTTCCATAACCTGAAATAATATTTTTACTCGCTAAATCTTTAATTGCCGGATACGACCAATGTGATGTAGGCACATCAGAAAAAATACCCGTCTCAGCAGCCTTCACATCACTACCATTTGTATACAGTAAAGCACCACCAATAAGTGATAATGATGTAATTGATTTTAATAGTTTTGTGTACATAATTCCTTCTCCCAATTCGTTCTCTATTTATGTTATTTTTTGTCGAAAAATCTAAAAGAATATGACAAAACATATTATACTATTAATTTTTTTTGAAGGATATATTAAGTTTTGAAATATGCAAAAACTCATATTATTATATTTTTCCGTATTAATATTATGTTGTATTTATAAATATGTATAGGTAGTAACTCTTTATAACTCCCCTTATGGTAATCAGTGCTGTTGGCTATTCAATAAAAGAATACCGACTATCATAATCTAATTTATAAAAAATGAATTCCTTCGAATAAAACTCAACATTTTGTCCATAATGTTGATAGGCTGTATGCCAACATTCATTTAGTTTTCTCTGTATCTCCTTGTATTGAGCAGCTAGCTATAGCTAGCTGCTCTTTTACATGTAACCTTGTTAGAAAAGTTTTCATATAATGTAGTCATTCCTTTCTTATTAAGTGAAACTTTAATCAGTGGTGGGGGATTCATCCCCCACCTAACTTCTTTGCTTCCGCTGAATGTTGAGGTGGGGGTCTTACTACCCGCAAACAGCGGGATAAATTAAACTCGTCACTTGGATTATATCCAATAACATTTTCAGGAATCATCCATATTCTATTTCTAAAAAATTGCTTTGTTTCACTGAAAAGTAATTGTGGAAACAACCGCCTTTTTATTTATGGCAAAATAAGATTTTTATTAAGTCTCATTACAAAGTATGTTATTACTGGTACACACTGGTATAATAAATACAGATCAAACATTGAAAGGAAATATGACAATGAAAAGATATTTTAACTTCATTTCACTTTTCTTAACTGTACTTGTAATTATTAATCTTACAAATATACATACGAAGTACCAATTCTTTATAGGTGCATCTATAGCACTATGTTTAACTATTCTTTCTACAAATGAAATTATAAAATTCCTTGCTACTAGTAGCTTGTTAGTTTACGGATTTGCCGCTTTTACTTTTTTAAGTATTGCTTGCTAACTTTCAATTTCACCTTATATTAAAATAGCGTTTTTATTTTATTTAATTTAATTTCATTACAATAATATAGAGGCACATATGATTTTTTCTTTGTTTATGGGTTCTTACGTAATAGTAAGAACCCTTTTTTATCGAGAATCAGTTCAGTTTAAAAACTAAAAATAAAAGAACCTCAATAAATGAGGTTCAAAAAATCTACTATTTTAAATTGCCTTCATAAAAAGCAACTCCATTTTGAACATGTTTTAAATACCATGTAATCGTCCCGCCACAAACCTTTTCATTAAAACTATTAGCATATACTCCATTTGAGTAATAAAGAGTTCTTTTGAATTTACCATTAGAATACTCATAAGGAATTGAGCATGTTGCTTGCTTCGGAGAGCTCACAGCTTTTTGCGTATCAGCTGAAGCTGCCCCAATTCCTCCTGTTAATGCAATACCAGTTGCCAATAGCCCTACTACTAATTTCTTGAACATAATAAATCCCCCTTTAATAGTTTTTATAGCTTACAACTTAAATGTATCACTTTTGTATTTTATGTAAATATCTTGAATATGTAGAAATATTTATTTAACTTTTGGTAATATTGGAATTTTATTTTATCAAATGGAAAATAAAGGGTAAGTCAAAAAGTATGTAAAAATGCATAATAAATCAATCAGATATTATGCTATACTCACAAAGAACTGATACAAAATTTCTTTAGATTGGAAAACTAAAGTCTTATCTACCTAAAAGGAAGGCGCCTAATGGCGTCTTTTCTTTATTTTCAAAAGGACCTGCTTTATTTACTCTTTAAAACATAAAGTAAAGTGAACCCGTTAAAATCAATGGAATGAACCCTAGTTTTACCCTCTTATCTAAAGGAGGCACTATTGTTATGGGATATGGTGGTAGTTGCGGCGAAGGCTGCGGTTTCGCTGGAGGATTTGCTCTATTAGTTGTACTATTTATTCTATTAATCATTATCGGATGCAGTTGTTTCTGCTAAAAAACTATTAGAAAAGGTACCTATATATTAGGTACCTTTTCTTTATGTTCCCTATTCATTATTGGGTTCCAAACTTTTATAACAATCGAATATTTTTCGCATTTGCCATTCCCCAATTATGAATCGATTTAAGACATAAACTTTTAACGAAAAGAATTCGGGAGCATTTTGTCCCGCAAAGAAAGACCTTTTATTTTAATTAAAAGGTCTTTCTTTAAATATATTTATTAAGATTTATATTTTTTGACTGTACAAGGAATAGTTACAATGTATAAATCTATAGCATAGATTGTAACCCAAATCCCTTTACCTTCAGCCGCTAGCTTTTCATTTAATTGTGATAAATGCTCTGAGACTTTTCTTTTCCCCCATTTTCTAGGAAACCATTGAAAAACCTTAGGAACATTATATTTCTTGTTATACCATACATTCAATCTCCAAAAAATTAAGAAAAACGAGACAATCACTACAATACAAAAAATATCAAAATATGAAATTCCTAAAATCATATAATATATTCTCCACTTCCATTAAAGCTCAAATAATTTTTTCTTATATAAAATCAGGGAAAGGATAGCAATCTCCCACCCTCACAATATACAGTTATATATAGCTTATCACACAATTCTATTAGAGGAAATATCATCGGAATCCCCTCAAATTATATCTATCTAAAAACAAAATATAGACTTTATTCACTTTTACGATATATTTATACCTTAAGTTTGGTAAATATTTTTCAAGCCATTTTTTTGATGTAGATGCCATTATTCTCAATACAATAGAAGCAATTATCGGAATATATAGAAGTAAGAAGATCCCCTTCCGCTTAAGCTAGAGGGGATCTTCTTACTCCTATTTCAAACTACTCAAAATATCCGCAAAGATTACTTTAACAAAAGTTTTCACTAGAACCTTATCTATTATTTAACTGACTCTACTTGTTTCTCTAATTCTCTTCCAAGGAATGTAGCAAGTTCAAGCATACCAAATTGATTCGCTACAGACTCTGCGTCAGAATTATAGTTTGTGTTTGTATTAATATCATACGTATAAATTGTTCCATCCGCACTGCGAATAAATTCAATACCCGCAACGGTAATTTCATTTTCTTTCAAAAACTCTTTGTATTGTTCAATAATTGGCTCTCGGAAGTCTGATATAATTTCAAATTTTGTTGGCGCTTCTGTCTTACTCTCTTCTCCTACTGGGCAGAAAGCGTCTTGAATCGAGCATGCATCTGCTGGACAAAGTTCAAACCCTTCTGATGTATCTACTTTAACTGCATATACAAACTGACCGCCTACAAACTCACAACGTGTAATATATGGTTCTGGCGCTTCAATATATTGCTGGATTAAAGTAATTCCATCAATGGGTTCTTCAAACGCCGGACCATCCAAATAATGTTCTAAAGCATCAATAGAATGAAAGAGTTGAACACCAAGGCCTTTCCCTGCACGGTTATGCTTTGTAATGAACGGTACTTCCCCTAACTCCCTCGCTGCTTTTACTATATGATCACGGCCAACAGCACCAATTGTTTTCGGCACTTGTATCCCAAATTTTCTTAATGCTGCATATTGATTCAATTTACTTACTTCCAGGCGTAATGCACGAGACCCGTTAAATACTGTTCTTCCATATCCTTCTAGCCAAGAAAGAACCCCTTCAGTCAATTCAGGTGCATATCGATGCCCTCTCGTATGTGAAGAAGCACTCATGCGGCTATAAAAAACACCTTTTGGAGGTTCTTGTTCTAATGAAAGTGTTCCTTCATTTAAAAGCCATTCCTCACACGGTAAATCCAGTTCCTCCAGCCTTTTCACTAAATGATTCGTCCATTCCTTATTCTCATGTAATATGTAAATTTTACTCATTTGTAATCAATTCCTTTCTTTTTGCTTCAACTAATGGCATCACTTTTTCAGAAAATCGTTTCATCTCTTCAAGCTGTGGCGAAAATTGCAAAAGTAATAACGTAACACCTACTTTTTCAAAAGCAAGTATCCTTTCTGCAATTTGTTCTGGTGTTCCGATTAAATTAGGACGTAACCCGCGATTCGATACGGAATAATCATTGAGCTTCACTTGCTGTTCCAACTGGGATTTACTCACAAAATCTTGGTAACCCGCGTAACCTAACGCATCATCTTTCACATCCGTTATACGTCTCCATTCTTCTAACGCCTCTTCTTCTGTATCACGACAAATGACGTAAGCCGCCAGCCCGAATGACTGCAATGGCTCCTCTGTCACTTTCTTTCTACGATTCTTCATATCTTCTATTTTCACAGCTACTTCTTCCACTGTTCCCCCGTGCATTACATATGCATCCGCGTGATTTACAATGACCTCTTTTCCTCGCTCACTCTCACCACCTGCATAAAGCTTAATGCCTTGTTTCTGCACAGGTTTCGGACTTAAATGTGTATGCTGAAGCTCATAAAAGTTCCCTTTATAAGAAAACTCGTCTTTTTTCCAAAGCTCTTTCAAAATTGTTACAAATTCCTCTGTGCGATCATACCTTTCATCATGTGCGGTAAATACTCCGCCGTACTGTCTCGCTTCTTCTTCCCACCATGCTGAAACTACATTTAATGTAAAACGACCATTACTTAATTGATCGATATTAGCCGCCATTTTCGCTGTAACTGCTGGATTATGAAAGCCAGGTCTGACAGCTGTCATAATCTCTAATTTATCCGTCACTGCTGCAAGTGCTGCTGCAGTTGTCCACGCCTCTAAACTTGGTGCTGAAACGCCTTTTATATCATTTAAATTTAATTCCGCAATAAGAGTTGTTGAAAAACCTAGTTTTTCTGCCGCTTGCGCTGTTTCTTTTGCATACTCAAACGTAGGTTGCATAGATTCATCATCTACATTTCGAAGCCATCCCCCAAAAATCGGCAACCAAAAACCATACTCCACTACCTATTCCCCCTTTAACTTTTAGCCATAAAAAAAGCTACTCTTATCGAAATAAGAGTAGCTTTCTTGACTAAGTGAACCGCTCTTATCTTTCAGGTGTTTTTTCACCTGCAGGATTTGGCACCTTTCGTCTAAAACGAGGTTGCCGAAGTTTCATAGGGCCCGTCCCTCCACTTCTCAACATAAGAATTGTTTGATTTCCATTTATTATAATCATCAGAATAATAAAAATCAATCTTTTAATACTTATTTTTCCGATATACATTAAATGATATATGAAAAATCATATTTTTATAGAGATTTATAAGGGGATTATGTTGTTTTACTTGCAGATATATAAAGGGGATGTTGTATCATTTCGAAAACATCATTTATAACCAAGTTGCTTTCAGAATAATAGACACGAAATTTCATGTTACATGCAAATAAACAAGGAACCTATTAGTCGGT
Organism: Bacillus sp. EB106-04-02-XG92; assembly: GCF_058791995.1. NCBI lineage: Bacteria > Bacillati > Bacillota > Bacilli > Caryophanales > Bacillaceae > Bacillus > Bacillus sp. EB106-04-02-XG92. The sequence continues at coordinate 32,523 of NZ_JBYTEA010000003.1, read as the reverse complement.
TCCTTGTTTATTTGGCTAAAGCAGACTTATTTGGAGAAGCCAAATAAAAGTTAAATCAACTCCTATTTAACATCCCCCTTCAGATATATGACAGTAAAGAATACATCATCACGTTGTCAGCAAGTAAAAGTGTATTCTGCATTTCTGAAAACAGTAGATGGCAGATTGTGACCTGCTGAATCTGCTAAGAAAGAATATACAAGCACATCCTTAACATCATCTTTATTTCCACTAATGATGACATCAAGAAAATCTTCTATTTGGAATTCTGGCGTAAACAACACAATCTTAGTTGTTCTGTTTGGTTCTAAAGAAACAAAAGTACGAGAGATTTCAACTAATTCATTTTGAGTTGGGAAAGAAGTGTTTGGACTTCTCTTAACAGTTACCGTTACATTACTAGTATGGCAGCGTGAATCATTGTTTAACATAATGTTGAGAGCAGTTGGAATAATCCCATTTTCAGAAACTGGAACTCGAAACACCCCAGTAGATTTATGAGCCATATAATCACATCCTTTCAAAATAACATATATTTACAATATATTAGATGCAAGAAACGTTCATTTTGATAGGGACAAATTACATGATTAATATATCTATAATAACCCTTGGTATTACTAAGCCAATATTTTAAAAGATTAACAAATATCGCGAGAACCAATCGAATGTATATGAAAAGTAAAAAGAATAAGGTGTCTAAAAGATCACCTATTTCGAGCCAATAATGAGACATTATGTTAATCTTATATGTATAGTTGCACAAAATTGAGAAACTTAAGGAGACAGATCAATTTTATGAGAAAATTATTCATATTACTTACTTTCATTCTAGTATTAGTCAGTATTACGGCTGCTTGCACACAAGATAAAAAAGATAGTGCCGTTGAAAATGTTCCATTAGAAGAACCAACCGCAAAAAATGAAAATGAAGAATTAATAAATTTTGAAGAAAAAGAAGATATGAGCCGCTTGGAACAAGGTATTTTATTAGTTGGTGAGAGTGTTAAGGGAGGCTATTACTTGAGCGCCGTTAAAAGTGCCTATTTAAATGATAGCAACGATTCCGTCGTTGTTAATGTCTCTGTAAAAAATGTACGAGGTCAAACGATTGGACTATCAGAATTAAAATATAACTTAAAAGATGAAAAAGACGGAAAAACTTATGAAGGAAAGGTGCTTGACCAAACCCCTTCTGATATACAAGTTAAACCAAATGAAACGGTAGAATTAAAAATAGCTTTTGAAGTACCAAGTACCGCAGATGAATATATGTTTTATATTGAAAGCTCTTTAGATCCTCTAGGAGCACACTGGAAAATCGATAAGCTGCAATCACAAAAAAACTAAGTCTCAAATAAGCAAAAAGCAATGAAAAAATTTGATATAGATACAAATGAATAATATATAAACATAAAACCATCGATTTAATGAATCGTTGGTTTTTTTCAAAAAATGCTCCATTAAAAACTAGGAGACAAAAAAACTAATCCCTAAAAGAGATTAGTTCAATATATCCAGAGTTATTATTATAGTACATATTTTTATGAGCAAACGTTATATAATGTTGTGTGGGACACATAACCTGTCATCCCTTTATAAGTAACTTTTAACCACTGTTTAGAATTACTATAATGCCCTTGAACATACTCACCTGTTACCCATGTGCCAGTAATTTTCTGACCACTAGTAAATGTATGCAAGACAGGTGATCCCACAGTGTAACCACTGCGCATCTTTGCACCATATGTACCTACCGTACCTCCCTTTGCACAAGCTGCTACTACTGTTTCATTTTCAGTAGTATTCGTAGCCGCGAAAGCAGAGCCGTTAAATGTAAACAAAGTAAAGATAAAAGCTGTTAATAAAGTAAAAATAGATAAGCGACGTAACAAAATAAATTCCCCCTTTTTTTATAATTTATTTCTTCACAAATGATTATCTTAAATATTCTAAATATTTTCAATATATTAATGTTGAGAAATATTAGTTGTATTTTTGAAATAAAATTTTATCAAAAATATTAACAAACTCATATTTTACAGAGAGCCCGAAAGTAGTCTTCTACCAACTATATAAAAGCCCCTCCACCTTAAGGCAAAGGGACTTTCTCATTCCTATTTCAAACTACCCGAAATCTCCGTAAAGATAACTCCAAGCGCATATGCACCTGCATCTGGATAGCCTAAGCTTCTTTCGCCAACTGTACCGGCGCGGCCCATGCGAGCTACGATTTCTTTCGTATACTCTGCTCCTTTAACCGCTGCTTCCGCTCCTTTGTCAAAGGCAGTTTTCATATCTTCTTCGCTTGAAGCGCTAGCTAACCAAGAGTCTACACATGGAGCAAGTGCGTCAACAAGTGTTTTATCACCAACTACTGCTCCTCTACCGAATGATCTTTCACCGATAGATTGTATACCTTGCAGAGCCGCTTGCAACATTTCAGCGAATTCTTTCACTGTTAACTCACGCTTCTCGCCTGCTGCTTTACTAGCTGCGCGGAATGCACCGCCCCAAATTGGACCAGATGCACCGCCGCAATGTTCCATAATAATCATCGAGCAACCGTCAAGGAATGATCCGATCGTTACGTTCTCTTGATCTACAATAGAATGCCACTCACGTTTTAATTGCTTAAATCCTTTTGCCACACTCATTCCGAAGTCGCCGTCACCAGCGTGCGTGTCTAACTCACAGAACGGTACTTCGTTTTTAATAATAATATCGCTCATTTTATCAACGAGATAGATCATGTTGTTTAATGTGATGACATTATTTTTAATAACAGCGTGCTCTTCTGCTGTTTCTAGTTCAAATGAAACTTCCTTCTCTTCTGTCTCTTCAAGAACATTTACGTACTCTACACTTTCAACTGGTCCATCTACTTTAAACGCTGGTGTGTTACATTCTTTCGATAGTAATGTTTTTAGCTCATCATCTAATTTCATTACTGTTAAAGACATACCAGCCATATCGATACTCGTCATATAGTTACCAACGAATACTCTATTAATTTTAATGTTTCTAGCAGCTAATTCTCGCGTCACTGCGTTGTTAAATAAGTAAAGTTCTTGCAGTGGTGTTCCGCCAAAACCGTTAACTAGAAGCGCAATTTCTTCGCCGTCTTTTACTCCTAAATCTTTTACAAGATCGTTTGTCATACGGTTCGCTAGTTCATCTGCTGACAACATTTTTTCACGTTTAATTCCTGGTTCACCGTGAATACCTACGCCGTATTCCATTTCATCTTCCGCAAGTGTGAAAGTAGGTGATCCGCTCGCTGGAACTGTACAAGACGTTAACGCTAAACCGATTGTACGCACGTTAGCCGCTGCTTTTTCAGAGGCGGCTTTCACCGCTCCCAAATCCATACCTGCTTCCGCTGCTGCACCAGCAATTTTATGAACTAAAATAACGCCCGCAACGCCGCGGCGTCCTACCGTATACAAGCTATCTTCTACCGCAATATCATCGTCCACTTTTACGTAGTCAACTTCAATTCCATCTTCCGTCGCTAAATGAGCACCGTTTTTGAAATTCATAATATCGCCGCTGTAATTTTTAATAATTAATAACGTACCTTTTTTACTAGCTGTCTCTTTAATTGCTTGATACACCTGAATTTGTGAAGGCGAAGCAAACACATCTCCGCACACTGCCGCATCTAACATTCCTTTTCCGACTAGTCCTGCATGCGCTGGCTCATGACCACTACCGCCGCCACTAATTAATGTTACTTTATTTTCGTTCATTTCTTTCTTCTTAATGACTTTATATTTTTTCAAAAGCTCAAGCTCTGGGTGCGCCATCACCATTCCGTTGCACATTTCCATTACTAATGTTTCTGGTTTGTTTATAATCTTTTTCATTGTGCTTCTCCCTCAATTCCTTTAATATATTGTGATATATTTGAAATCTTCTTCTTACTATCCATGTTAAAATGAAAGCGTTTTATAGTAAACGGACAAAATGGACAATCTGTCTAAAGACACCGCTCTCATTTATGGGTAGGATTTTCATATTACTAACATTCTAGGGATGATTCACATGACCTCTTCTATAATTTCTAAAAAGATAATCGCGAATTCATTGAAGTATTTAATGGAAACAGAGTCGTTTCATAAAATATCAGTGAGCGATATTATGTTACACTGTCAAATGCGTAGGCAAACTTTTTATTATCATTTTAAAGATAAATTTGAACTATTAAGCTGGATTTATAGAGAAGAAACAAAAGAGAATATTATCGACTTTCTCGACTATGAAACGTGGGAAAACATTTTTGATTTATTATTTGATTACTTTTATGAAAATCAAAAATTTTACCGAAATGCTTTCAAAGTCATTGAGCAAAACTCGTTTAATCACTATTTATTTGAGCATACGAAAAACTTATATATGAAAATTATTGATGAACTATCTGTGAGCTGCGGATTCAGCCTTTCTGATGAGACAAAAAATACGATTGCCTCCTTTTATAGTCACGGCTTCGTTGGAACGATAAAAGATTGGATTGAAAGCAAATGCGAAGTAGATCCGTCCATTATGTCTTCTCTCATGAAAAATATGATAAACAATCAATTACTACTATTACTGGAGCAATCTGCAAAGTAATTAAAGGGTGGAAAAAGCAATGAAAAAGATTATGAATGATGTACAACATATCGTTCAAGATATGATGCATGGCTTTTATTTTGAACATAACGACAAAATAAATTACGACGAAACAAATAACATCATTTATGTAAAAGATATCGAAAAACTGAAGCAAAACGTTGTCATCATAAGCGGCGGTGGTAGCGGACACGAACCTGCTGATATCGGTTATGTAGGAAAAGGTATGCTTGCGGCGGCAGTAAACGGAAGCATCTTCACTCCTCCAACAGTGGAACAAATTATTGCAGTAACTCGCCTCATGCCAAAGGATAAAAGTATTTTATTCATCATTAAAAACTTTAAAGATGATGTAGCAAACTTCTTAGAGGCAGAACAAATAGCAAAAGAAGAAGGAAGAAAAATTGACCACATCATCGTAAATGACGACGTTTCAATTGAAGATGATGCTTCGTTTAATAAAAGAAGACGCGGCGTCGCTGGTACTGTTTTCGTTCAAAAAATAATTGGTGCGGCCGCTCTTGAAGGTCACTCTTTAGAAGAACTAACAGTACTTGGGCAAGCTGTCATTAAAAACTTACACACATTAGGAGTCGCCCTTTCACCTGCAAACGATCCAGTGAAAGGAAAAGCTTCATTCACATTAAACGAAGATGAAGTCTTTTATGGCGTTGGCATTCACGGAGAAAAAGGTTACCGTAAAGAAGCACTATCCTCCTCTGAAATATTAGCGATTGAATTAATGAACAAACTAAAAAGCATTTACCGCTGGAGAAAAGGAGACAACTTTGCGATCCTCATTAATGGATTAGGTGCGACACCATTAATGGAACAATACATTTTTGCAAATGACATTCGCCGTTTATGTGAGCTGGAAGGCTTACAAGTTACATTCGTAAAAGTTGGTACGCTACTAACTTCTTTAGATATGAAAGGTGTTTCGCTTAGTTTGCTTAAAGTAGAGGATTTGGATTGGGTGAAGTGGTTGAAGGAAAATACGGAAACTGCTAGTTGGTAATACAATTAAAGTATAGGTTGTTTCTTGAAATAAATTTTTAAATAACTCAAAATAACAAGCAAAAAGTCCCTTCAAAGTTAAAGGGACTTTTTAGTATATAGAAATTAGCCTAAACCTAAGATTACATCTCTTGAAAGGGGGCATTTTTATGTTATTCAGGTTTATTGAGGAGCTTTTGTTTGAAGCAACTTTAACCCCATACCAATAAAAATCAGTCCTGTTATCTTATTTAGAACCATTCCTACCTTTTGGTTTCCTCTTAATTTTTTTGTAACATATGAAGAGAAATAAGCAACAAATAAACACCATAATAGTCCAGTTACTGTAAAAGTAAGTCCTAAAATGATAAAAGGCATAGGACCTGAAGCCTTTGTATCTATAAATTGCGGAAGAAACGCAATAAAGAATAAAGAGACTTTTGGATTCGTCAGACTTGTTAAAAGGCCTTGTACATATATCTTTCTAATGTTCAATTTATTGGATGAGGCCTGGAAAGCTACATTTGTCTTATCAAGTATCATTTTAATCCCTAAATATACAAGATAGATAACACCTATAACCTTAATAGTGTTAAATAGCACAATGGATTTTGTAAGTATAATAGATAAACCAAAAGCAACCAATAACGTATGAACTAAAGAACCAGTAATAATACCAAAAACAGAATACACACCTGCTTTTCTACCTTGTGAAATACTTCTCCCCACAATATACATGGTGTCTGCACCAGGAATTAAATTCAATAAAATTCCTGTTAGTAAAAACACTTCATAATTAATAATACCGTACATTCTAGCACCTCTATCTATTTTTTTGGTGCCCTTATTGATATTAAATTAAACAGACGAAAAAAGAAAGTATTTTCTATTTATTCAATAAAATTAGTGGATTTTTGATTTACAACCAATAAAGCTGGATAATAAATTAACATCGCACCTACAAATGAACATAATAAACAAAAAACAGCTTCGTATTTTATAACTAAAGAAGAGTTGGTATCAAGCTTTTTTTCCGCTCTTTTCAATATCAATTTAAATAACGCTGTATATAATACTTTATATAAGACATACCCAATAATCGCCCCGAGGGTATTCGTAAATAAATCATCAATATCTGTAATTCTATTATTTAATAATTGATTTAACTCAATTGCCAATGAAAAAAAGAATCCGGCGCATACGGTGTTTTTCATTTTTCTAAACTGCGGCCAAATAGTCGGTAATAAAAAACCTAATGGCATAAACAGTACAATATTCAAAAGATACGTCGTACTACCTGCCGTATCAAATAGAGTCAAATTAATTTGATTTACACGAATCCACGTTTCATATCTACTTATATCCCATACAGTCGCGATTTGCGTCACTTTATACACTAACGAAAGATAGAACAGAAAAACATACACCCATAAAAAATGCCGAATAGATATATTGTTTTTCGCTTTAAAATAAAATCCAATTTGAAATACAATACAAAACATAATTGTAAAAAAATAAGTATACAAATAACTCATTAAAACTTCTGTATGCATGTGGAATCCCCTAACTTTACATTTTCATCTATTATTTTAGAACATAGTTTAAGAACCGGTACTTTGTTCATATATTTAATCTTCTACTTTGTCTTCGGATATCGGGAGTATATTAAAAATAAAAAATCCCCACTCCTTCATTTTCAGTCTCCTCCTTGATGTAACTTGTTTATAGGATAGGAAAAACTTTTAAAATAAAAAGTGGGGTAAATATAAAATTTTTCTTAAATCTTATGTTGGGTTTAATTATTACTACCCCTCTTAATAATCCGCTATCAGACAGAAATATCCAAATGGAATTACACATCTTAATTCCATTTCAAGTAATGAACTAGGTTATTTTTTATGTTTTTCTATTTCTTTAACCCATACTAAAATTAAATTTTTTAGTTCATCGGTTTCGATGTTGCAAGAGATGTTTTCATCTTCTATATAACGATGGGTAATGTTTGTGAAGTCATTACGTATTTCTAAATCACAACTATTTCCACATAATTTTAGAGAATCAATTTCATCGCTCAATACTTTATTTATACGAGATAACCAAAAAACACCATCACTATTTTGAATATCATTTTCTAAAAACTCTCCTACTAACGATATATTCTCAGGAAGTTTAATCATCAAAAGATTAAAAGGTCCTTGAAAAAATTCATATGTGTATTTCATACATTAAAAATCATCCTCTCAATAGCTAACATAATGAAAAGGCTGAAATACTACGATTCCTTGAATCAATGAACATCATAATTTCCATACCATGTTCGTCTGGTTCTTCTGTAATCGAGCGTATTTTTCCCTTAGATGGCATACTTTCATGATAAAATCCACCAGCTGCTCCTCTTTGATTCACGTTTCCATGAAATATATGTTCAACAGAACCATTGTTTTTATAAATAGAATTAGGATGAGACTTAAATTTATCGAAGAATAAAAAAGTATCTTTTGCTTCATTAAAAGTATTGTAATCCCAGGGCTTTAGATTAAATCCATTGGTATCAGCAAGAGCTAATTGATTTTTGGGCATTAGAATATCATTCAACATGTCAACGCTTTGCTTATACTTATCGAAATTTATTGCGTTTTTAATACCTTGTATAAAGTTTACACTCTCACTAAGTGTTAAAGTTTTACCTACCCTTGAAAATTTACCGATTTTTGGAATTTCACCTACACCTTTTGTTTCTATAAATAAATCGGTAATTGCTAATTTAACTTGCATCTCTACATTTCCAACCCATTTAGCTCTGCTATTCCAATCTCCATTTACAACATCGTGATTCCACGAATCAGAAATAGCGTGTTCTACAACAGTAAATGTTTCATCGATATGAGAAAGAGCATACACAGCACTCTCAAGACTATCTATTGGGTGTAAGATTGTATTTAATATTCCTATTAAAGAAGGGCTGTTTTCAATGCTTCCTCAAGCATTGTATTGAAATCATTATATATTTTCATCACTGTGCCAGATGGTTTATCAAGTTCTAAGTAAGTACCGTTAGATAAGTTTTTACAAAACCAAGCAATACTTGAATCTCCAAAGAAAAGATACTCTTTTTGAAATTCATTTTCATACCAAATTTCATTCGTTTCTATAAAGCCGCAAATTTGTTCATTTTTTTCTGTTTCTAGTAAAAAAAATCAACTCCATAAATAACTAGTCCACCAAAATCTAAACCGTTTACGTTTTTAAGAAACTCCTCAAATTCAATCGGTAAATCAACATTAAATTTCTCTTTCACGTGTTCTCTTAATCTATGAACTTCAGTATCTTTTGCTGGTTTATTCAAATTAAAGTTAACACTTTTCAGTATATCTCCAATTTCTAAAACTAGATTTTTCCACATATAAAACCTCTTTCTAAGTGTATTGTTGCAATTTGGATGGTATTAAAAGCTGCTCTCATTTGCGTAGCGATTTGTTATGCCGATTGAAAATCACTTTAAAATGTCACATTCTTAAAAATCTTTTCTATATTTTTCTGAACATACCAGAGAAATTTTAATATCGATTTTCCCAAGTTATCAACTAACATTTGTATACCCCTTACCACTAATACAAATTACACTACATAAAATGGTAACAATTAACAATAAAGAAATATATTATAAAAAGCCCTTCTTCATACATAAAGCCCTTCAAGTATATCATTCCATACTTGAAGGGCTTTTTATTTCTAATTCAAAACCTATTAATCTGTCCCTTCGCATCCCTCATACTGTAATACCCCAAATTAATAATAACCAAGAAATACCCACCCATAATTCCAGCAGCAAATGTCCACATGTACTCACGGTGTTCAATTTCATACATAATAATCGCGCCTAGTATTGCGGCTGCAAACCGATTCATCATGCCAAGCATCGGTGCTTTTTCTTTTTTTACGATGCTATTTCCAAACTTTTCAATACGCCTTCCTAAAATCCAGGCGCAGTACATACTAACTAAAAGGCCGATGCTTATCCCTACAAACTGTGCTCGAAAAGGTGTCAGCAACCATCCAAGTAACATCACGCCTAGCAAACAATATATTTGTATGTTAAATGATCTTAATGCCATACGAATCATGTTATGCTCCTTATCTTTCCTATTAATCCCATCTTTCGGACTTCAAGCTTTCCGATATATCTTTTTTAAAATGGGGGAATTTGATTTTGCTCACCATTAAATAAGCGATTACGCATGTGCCAAATGCCACGGAAACCGGGTTATTTAGGAGGCATAAAATGAGGAGACACATTGCTGCAAATGGAATGGGCATTCCGATGAATGTTGGGAGTTTGCTTTGCTTCGTATTAAATCTCGCAAGCCGTAGCATTCCGCAAATACTATACGCGAGCGCACATACCATCCCGGTAGACTGTAAATCTTTTAACGAGGCACTATAGGCAAGAATAGACGGCGCTACACCGAAGGTAACTAAATCCGCAAATGAGTCTAACTCTCCGCCTATTTCCGAAACAGCATCTAGTTTCCGAGCAACCATGCCATCAAACAGATCAAATACCATCCCTGTAATAATGAACATAACTGCACCATGCATATCGTGAACGAAAACAGCGTGAATAGCCAAAAGTCCACATACAAAGTTTGCTATCGTAAGCATATTGGGTATGTAACTCATCACACGCTTCTCCTCCTTTCTACTAATTGCTTCTTACTCATTAGATTCAAGATCCTTCTGTTTTTCTTCCAATATCACTTTATTTATTTTCGTTAACGTATCAGTCATTTGCTGCAACGCTTCAATATCAATTTTCGAGAAATACTTCTCAATTAATACATCATCTAACTTCGACAATTGCTCCATATACTTACTACCGTTTGGACCAAGCGTAAGGAAATACTCCCTTTTATTATTCGGATTAACTTGTTTTGAAATCATCTGTTGCTTTTCCAGTTTCGATAAAACTTGGCTTACAGCACTTTTCGTTATATTAAACGTACTCGCAATGTTATTTGCTGTCGTGTTTTCATTTAAATGAATATGAAATAGCATGCTCTCTTGCTGCCCAGTAAGACCGAACTCATCCTTTAAATCTTGAAATAGTAAAATGTAGAGTTCCGTGTAGGCTCGATTCATTTCATTAATTACTTCTTTATACGATCTAGTCATAGCGTTCTTCCTCCAGTCACGCTTTTATATAGTTTAGTTAACTTAACTAAACTATATTATACCTTTATGTTCGTGTAAAGGGAAATATAGCTCCGTACTTTATTCACAATGAAAAAAGAAGACATCAATCAAGATGTCTCCTTTTCATACTTAAGACTCTAAACTCTTACCATTCGTCTTAATTACTTCTTTATACCAATCGAAGCTTTTCTTCTTCGATCTTTTTAAGGAACCTTTTCCTTCATTATCTTTATCAACGTATATATATCCGTAACGTTTCTTCATTTCTCCAGTAGAAGCACTTACAAGGTCAATTGGACCCCAGCTTGTATATCCGATAATATCTACTCCATCTTGGATCGCTTCGGACATTTCAATCATATGCTTCTCTAGGTAATCAATACGGTATTCATCATTCACTTCGTCTTCACCACTGAATTGATCGACTGCACCGAGACCGTTTTCAACAACAAATAAAGGTTTTTGGTAACGATCGTACAGTTGGTTCGCTGTAATACGGAAGCCTTTCGGGTCAATCGTCCATCCCCACTCTGATTTTTCAAGATATGGATTTTCAACAGAACCGAATACATTCCCGCTCGTTATGCTTTTTAATACTTCTGGATCTGTACTTGTTGCTCGGCTTGAATAGTAGCTAAAGCCAATATAATCAACTGTATGCTCTTTTAAAATTTCCTCATCTTCTTTTTCCATTTCAATTGTTACATTATTATCTTTAAAGAAGCGTTTTGCGTATCCAGGATATGCTCCTCTTGCTTGTACATCAATGAAGAAGAATGATTCACGGTCTTGTTCCATTGCACGAAGTACGTCATCTGGATTACATGTGTACGGATACGTTGCACCCGCAGCGAGCATACAACCGATTTTCGCATCTGGAATGATTTCATGACACGCTTTTACAGCTAACGCACTTGCAACAAGTTGGTGATGCGCTGCTTGATACTGAATTTGTTTTTTATTATCCCCTTCTTTAAACGCTAAACCTGCTCCCATGAAAGGTAAATGTAAAAGCATATTAATTTCATTAAACGTCATCCAATATTTCACTTTATCTTTATATCTATTAAAAATCGTTTTTGCGTACGTCTCGAAGAAGTTTACAAGCTTTCTACTTCTCCAGCTTCCATACTTTTCTACTAAATGAACAGGTACATCGAAGTGAGCCATCGTAACGACTGGTTCAATACCGTGCTTTAACAGTTCATCAAACAAATTATCATAAAACTGTAATCCTGCCTCATTTGGCTTTTCATCTTCACCATTTGGGAAAATACGTGTCCACGCAATCGATACACGTAATGCTTTAAATCCTATTTCTGCAAATAGAGCGATATCTTCTTTATAACGATGGTAAAAATCAATTGCTTCATGTGATGGATAAAACTCCCCTTCTACCGGTGTAAAAGAATGAATATTTCCTTTCATAATATCCCAACGATTTTCACCAGTTGGTAATAGATCAACCGTCGTTAATCCTTTTCCGTCTTCTACATATGCGCCTTCAACTTGATTGGCTGCAGTTGCTCCACCCCATAAAAATCCTTTTGGAAAATTAACTTTAGACATATAGAAAAACTCCTTTATATTAGAATGAACGAGGAAAGCTATTGTAAGTTTTAAAGAATACCTTTCTTCGTTTGAACCAGTATGAAATGTAACTACTATTTAACTCCTAACGTTAGTAAGGAATCTCCTGCTTGAATCTTTTCTATTTCTGTTTTTTTGATGCTATATTTATCATAATTTGTAACAACAACTGGTGTTGTCACAATATAACCCGCCTTTTGAATTTCGGCTATATGAAACTCAATAAGTAATTGCCCTTTTTCTACTCTCGCTCCTTGTTCAATATGAGAAGAGAAAAATTCGCCATTTAATTTCACAGTATCCATCCCAATATGGATTAAAATTTCAGCACCTGAATCTGCCGTAATTCCTACCGCATGATTCGTCGGGAACAGCGCAGAAATCGTACCTGAAACTGGTGAAAACAACTTTCCTTCTGAAGGCTCAATCGCAACTCCTTCACCTAGCGCACCTGATGCAAATGCAGCATCATCAATATTTTGAAGCGGCATAACGGCGCCATGGAAAGGACTAAAGATTACTTCATCATCGTTTGATGCAGCGATTTTATCAATTGTTTCAGCTGTTTCTGTAGATGTTTGCTTTTTCGTAAAACCAAATAAATAAGTTAGAACAAAACCTACTATTAAAGAAACAACCATCGAAATAATTGATCCCCAAAATCCAGCTGTAATCCCATCTTTCGGACTAATAAATGTCGGAAGCGTAAATATACCAAGTCCACCTGTCATATAAGCTTGTGTACCAAATACGCCAAGTATTGCGCCGCCAACTCCTCCAGCGATACAGCTCATAATAAACGGCTTTTTAAGAGGAAGTGTAATCCCATAAATCGCCGGCTCTGTAACACCGAAAATACCTGAAATAAAAGCTGGAATGCTAAGCGTTTTTAACTTCTTGTCTTTCGTTTTCATCCAAACGCCAAGCACGGCACCAATTTGAGCAAATGAAGCAGCAAATATAAGTGCTAATATCGGATCAACGCCGTTTACTGCTAAATTGTTATAACCAATCGGAACGACGCCCCAATGAAGGCCAAATATGACAAGTACTTGCCAGAACGCACCGAGTAAAGCACCCGCTACTAATGGGCTTGCATGATAAACCCAAAGCGTCGCCTGTCCTAAAAACTGCCCTGCCCACGTCGCAATGGGGCCAATAACGAGAAATGTAACTGGTACAACGATTAATAATGTGAAGAATGGTAATAAAAATGTTTTCACAACATCTGGAATCACTTTCTTTAAAGACTGTTCTACTTTCGCTCCAAAATAAGCAGCAAGAATAATTGGAATAACAGATGATGCATAGTTCATTAAAATAACTGGTATTCCTAAAAACGTAATATGAATTGGTGATTCAAACATCGTTCCTGCAAATAACGTATATAATGGCTCACTTGCTTTTAAACCGGATAAAGCCGGATAAACTAAAGCTCCTCCAATCGCCATACCGATGAATGGGGATCCCCCGAATTTCTTACTTGCTGTATATCCAAGGAAGATCGGGAAGAAATAAAATAACGAATCGCCGACTGCATTTAATATTTGATACGTTCCTGACTGTGTACTTAACAAGCCCAACGCTACAAATAGTGCATTAAATCCTTTAATCATCCCTGTTGCAGCTAACACTCCTAAAATAGGAGTGAAAATGCTAGAAAGAATATCTATAAGACTACTCTTTTTCTTCTCACTCGTAGTTTCTTCCTCAGCTTCTTGAAACCCTCCAGCCGCAATAACTGCTTTATACACGTCGGATACATGGTTACCAATTACAACTTGATATTGTCCGCCGCTTTTCATAACAGTCACAACATCTTCCATACTTTTCAGTACTTCCGTATTCGCTTTCCCCTCATCTTTTAACTGAAATCGTAAACGAGTGATACAATGTACAACGCTATGTATATTTTCTCTCCCGCCAACATTCTTCAGTATGTCCTTTGCTAATTTTTCATATTTCATCGTAACTTTCCCCTCCCTACAATCATCCCATTTATTATTTTTATAAAAGAAAAAACCTAAACTAACCGTAACGGCGCGATACATACAAATCACTCCATTACAAGTCAATTTAGGTTTTGCCTGCCAAACAGTAACAATCCCGTTTATTCAATTACATAATTCATTGCGTTTCGTTACACGATGAATGTGCAACGTTAAGTACACTTTTTCATCTTTTGAAAGATGACTATTATGTGCTTTTTGCAAGTATGCTTCAATTTTTTCTGTACAACAATATGCCTCTTCATACTTACTTTTCACTTGCTCGTATAAAAACTCATCCTCAGCCGAATTCAGTTCCTTCTGCATTAAACGCTGCGCAAAATATCGTAAATGCGTTACAAACCGGCTATAATTAAATGAACTTTCATCTAAGTTCATCTTATAGTGGTACTTTACAACATTTAAAATATCTTGAACGATTTTCGTCATCGCTACCGTTTGTTGCATTGCCGGCTCTCCTTGCTGCGCATTAACGAAATGTAGTGCTATTGACCCTGCTTCATCTTCAGAAAGTCTAAGCCCAGTCTCTTCTTCAATTATGTTCAAAGCTTGTAGACCAATTTCAAACTCTTTCTGATAGAACCTCTTAATCTCCCAAAGCAAAGTATTTTTGAGATCCATTCCTTCTTTATGCCGAGTCAAGGCGAAACTTAAGTGATCCGTTAATGTAAGATAAATATAATCACTTAAAGTCCCTGGCAAAATTGTCTTAGCAAACTGAATAATTCGCTCGGTAATCTCTAAATTTTCTACAGGAATTTCAGTTAGCAACCTAGCAAGTTTCTCTGATAATTCTTTTGTTTCTAGCACAAAGGTCTTTTCTATCTTAGATTCATCAATCGCATCGCCGACTTTTTTCTGAAATCCCAAACCTCTGCCCATCAGTACAACTTCTGTCTCATTATCCTTCATCGTACAAACAACATTGTTATTTAAGATTTTATGGATCCTCATATTGTTCCGCCTTCTTCTTCTTGAATTCACAAAAGGTAATAAAAAAAACCTAAACTGATTCCAAAAGCCACA
This sequence comes from Bacillus sp. EB106-04-02-XG92, assembly GCF_058791995.1. Taxonomy (NCBI): domain Bacteria; kingdom Bacillati; phylum Bacillota; class Bacilli; order Caryophanales; family Bacillaceae; genus Bacillus; species Bacillus sp. EB106-04-02-XG92. The sequence continues at coordinate 17,095 of NZ_JBYTEA010000003.1, read as the reverse complement.
CTACACCCATAGCCTCTAGATCAATTTAGGTTTTGCCTGCCGAACAGTAACAATCCTTTTACTTATTAACTTACCTTTATTATACACAAAGAGTAAGCGGTTGCAATGATAAAATTTTGAATGTTTTTTTACAAAGAAAAATACTAACTGTTAATGAGCTGTTGCTTAAATTCATTACAAGACTAGTTATATACATCATTATATTTTACAATTACTGTAGGTAACATATACATTTCACTACGTATATCATTCCGAATAATCAAACACAATTATTAATAAAATTCCATATAGACCCATTAATGGTTAAAATGTTATAATAGAACTACCCTACATAGTTACTCATATTCATAATGAGGAACTAGCGTCTTATTAAGCAATGCGCATAAATTAGATAAAAAAGACACTTTTTACAGTGTCTTTTTTATTTTCAAAAGGACCTGCTCACGTTTATGCTTCAAAACATAAAGTAAATGGAATTCGTTAAAAAACACGAGTGACCCTTTGTTTTCCCCTCTTATTAAAGGAGGAACTATTATGGGATTTGGTGGTAGTTGCGGCGGAAGCTGCGGTTTTGCTGGAGGATTTGCATTATTAGTTGTATTGTTTATTTTATTAATCATCGTTGGAGCTTCTTGCTTCTGCTAAAAAACTATTGGAAAAGACACTCTTATATGGGTGTCTTTTCTTTGTAAACTAAAGAGTATGTGAAATGAAAATATAGTAAAAACGGGATACTTACTCAAATTGTTTTTCGCTTTACAAATTATATCCAAAAAGTCGGATAGTTCCTTTTACTACTCATATTATTAATAAATAAAGCAATAACTACAATAACAAGGGAACCAACTAAAACCGGCGTTACTAAATAACTCCAACTGTATGCCCCTAAAATAACGACAATTGGATCAGCCCCTGCCGGAGGATGCGTTGTTCTTGTTAACATCATAATAGCAATCGACATACCCACTGCTAAAGCGATTGTCCAATACTCATTCCCAAATAAATGATATATTGATAGACCAATGAAAGTTGAAATCAAGTGTCCTCCAATAATATTACGCGGCTGAGATAGCGGTGCATTCCAAACTCCAAACGCTAATACACAACTCGCTCCAAATGGGGCCATTAGTAGTTCTGTAGAAGTTATGCTCGTTAAATATGTTAAGGTAAGAATCGTTAAAAATCCCCCTAATAATCCCGTTAAAGAGTCCTTTATATTTACTTGTAACGGACTTCTTCCTTTCCCTTTCATTTTTGCAAAATATCGTGCACTTATTGGTTGAGCCTCTTTCTGCTTAGCTGTTGTTATATTATCCATCATTATCCTCCTTTATTTACCAATAATTATATTCCGAAATAACTAACCGGTCAATATTAATTTTAGGGGTTAGTTTAAAAGTGCAAAAAAAGAATCAACTGTTATAAGTTGATTCCCTACACTTCTTCAGATTTTCGAACTTGAAATTTTGCTACCTTTTTTCGGTTTCCACATATTTTCATAGAACACCATTTTCGTTTTCCGCTTTTATCTATAAATAATAAAACACAGTCAGGGTTTGAGCACCTTTTAAGAGAAATAAGCTTATTTTCTGCTATTAACGTTAAAGCATCAAATGCAATTAACGATACAAGTACATCCTCAATTTCTCCAACTGGGATAGGTACTAGACTCTGTTCAATTACTTTATATGTAAATGGTGCCTTCTCAATTTGTTTTTCTAAATACGTAATAAAATCATCAGAAATTTCATGCTGATCGGCAATTGCCTCAAACTGTTTTCTCAGTACTCCTCTTAGATCTAATATGCTAGATGTAACTCGATTGAGTCGCTCTTGAATTCCTATAAGTGTTTTTTCATTCCAAAAAGGAAGATTAACCTTTATTACATGTAGCCATTCTAATACATCTTCATCTGTTATTAATAAATCATAACGTTGTCCACGCCTAACTAACTCTGTATTCACTAAATCTAATGAGAGATTTCCAGATATAAGCGGGAATTGTTTTCTTTCCTGCATGTACTCATCACCTACTCTTTAAACAATCATATTCCAAATTCATACAGAAGTGCAACTTTTTTATAAACTACAAAGTATGAAGACCAAAGCCTTTAGCCATAATTATGACGAAAGGCTTTTTGTATATAACTTAAAAAGGAGCTAACTGTATGGAACATAATAAAAACGGAATGCTTGCCTTAATTGTTTTGTTTGTGGGACTAGCATTTTTTGTTTTCGGTATGGTTTATCATTTATGGGGAACGGTTTAAAAATAAATAGTAATTTATTTAAGAAAAAGTACTCGTATGAGTACTTTTTCTTAAGATGTCATGTAAAAACATTCGAAACTTACTTACATGCATACAATTATCACTGTTGGTTATATAATTGAGAAGATTATAAATTATCAATCTATATTTATATGATTTGGAAAGGAGCTAAAAGCTAAAAATGTTAGAAATCATTTTTATTGCTGTATTACTTTTGTCTAGCATCACTCCCATCTTTATCGAACGAGGTTTGACGAAAAAAAATATAGTCATTTTACTGATCAATTATGCATTCTTATTTGCCACCATCATTGTAATTGGCGCAAACTGGCGTATGATCCCCGCCTATTTCTTATTGTTCGTTTTAACATTACAAGTTTTTTTGAAACCAAAAACTACATCCGTTTCTAAAAAGTTAGTGATGAAAGTTTTAAAAGGTTTAGGAATTATCGTAACTGCTATCGCAATGTTTACATTACCTTTACTTTTTCCGATCATAACACTTCCTGAGCCTACTGGAAAATATACAGTAGGAACGAAAGATTTTCATTTAATTGATACAAATCGAAAAGAAACCACTGTACCAAATAGTCATGGAAATCGTGAGTTAATGATACAAGTATACTATCCCGCCGAAAAAGGATCTGGGAACCCTTCTGCCTATTTTAAGAACATAAACGAGCTGGCTGAACAATTGGCAGTAACAAACGGTGTTCCATATATCGTAACGACACATTTAGGGCTGACAAAAACACATTCTTATCAAGATGCTAAGCCACTTCAAGCTAAAGAAAAATTCCCCCTCCTCTTATTCGGCCATGGAATGGGATTATATGGTCAACAAAATACATTCCAGTTAGAGGAATTAGCTAGTCAAGGCTATGTCGTAATCGCTCTTAATTTCACAGGGTACGCAGCAACAACGATTTTCCCTAACGGAAACCGTATAGACTCTATACCAATTGACTATACTCCTACTGCCTTAAATACCATAGTTGAAAAATGGGAACAGGATACTACTTTTGTTTTAAATAAAGTAATAGAGGGGAATTTCGATAAAAGTTTTAAAACGATTGCAGACTTAATCGAATATGACAAAATTGGAATGTTCGGTCACTCTTTTGGCGGAGCAACTTCCGCACAAATGTTAGTAAAGGATACGCGTATTAAGGCTGCAATTGATATGGACGGTGGATTGTATGGGGATCCAATGCCTACAGACGGTCCTCAGAAACCATTTATGTTGATGAATGCTGAGGCTACGATTCATTTCATGAAAGAATCGGAGAATCAAAAGACAACCGGAATACAAAATGAATTATTGGAAATATCCTATTTAAGAAATAAAACGATTGAAAAACCTGGCGTATACACAGTAGTAATTCCAAAAACAAATCATACTAGTTTTACAGATTTAGCAGCATTTTCACCTATTATTAACGAACCAGACGAAGATGTAGCCGCAAATTATACACTCATTAATAAACTAGTAACTAGCTTTTTCGATCAAAATTTAAAAGGGAGAAACGAAAATCATTTAGAAGAAATTCAGAAGCAATATCCTGACCTTCCTCTCATGAAACATTAATAATCTTTTCCTAGTTATGTAACCCCTCCTTGAGCTTGAGGGGTTTCTGCTTTCACACAATTATAAAAAAAGGCCCCATTACTGGGGCACTCAAAAAATAATATAAGTAAATGAATTAAAACAAATAACAGACAACTAAAATATATACGATTTTAATTATATAATCTATATATATGCAACATTACATAAAAATATTTACTATTACATGCTATACTAAAAAAGGAGTCGACAATCGTTATTTTCTTCTTAGTTTTAAAGCAATATGGATATATACCTTCTTATCGCATTTGGATTGTACTAGCAAAAGAAGACATCTTAATTGATGTCTTCTTTTCTTATATTTTTATGAATTCCTTTGAGCAGATGCTCTCCAAGCACGAAAAGATGTTGGGTGTCCAGAATGAGCTCTTTGCTTTGTAGCAGCAACAGCTGGTTTTTCTTCAATAGTCTTTGGTTTCTCTTCCACAATCGCTGATTTTTCTTCAAGAGTAGTCACAGCTGTTTGTATTTTTTCCAACTGCTCTTTTAAAGCTTGCTGCTCAATTTTTAAATCCGTAAGTAATCGTAAAATCATTTCAGAATTAGCCATGCAGATCCTCCTTCCCCCAATACACAGAATAAAATACAATATGTAAACGCCCCAGTACCGGTGACAAAAATAAGGTCGTCAACTCTTTTAAAATCTAAGCTCCTTTTATTTTTCAAAAGGACCTGCTCAAGTCTATCCGTAAAAACATAAAGTGAATTAAATCCATTAATTAATGGTCTTTAGGGAAGGAGGAGTTAATATGGGCTATGGCGGTACTTGTGGCGGTGGCTGCGGTTTCGGCGGCGGATTCGCTTTACTAGTTGTACTCTTTATTTTATTAATCATCGTTGGAGCTAGCTGTTGGGGCGGCGGATTCGGCTGCTAAAGGAAGGCACTCTTGAGAGTGTCTTTTTTTGTATGTTTTTGGATGTACAACTCATATCTTCTGTAGCATGTGGAACAGATAGATATGAATCTTTTGTATTTTTCCGCCTAAATACGGAACTTCAATATAATTGATAATTACAAAAATTAGACCTATTAATATGGTTAATTTTCCTATATTTGTTATAATTATTTTGTATAAATAAATTGGAGGTGAAAAAATAATGATACTATTATTACCTATACTGTTATTATTGTTATTCATAATCCTTGTTAAAATTTCTAAAATGCTTAGTAGAACCGTAGCGGTTTTAGTTGACTTTTTATTTTTAGGAGGATTCGCTGCATATTCATTACATAAAGCTGTATCGGTAAAAATAGCAAGTGGGTACGCCGTTTATTTTTGGGATATTCTATTCTTTATCGTTTCCTGTGTTCTATATTACATTATTTTAAATTATTTAGTTATTAATTTTCCTAGACTAGCCGCATTAATTAATTACATTATTGCTTGGATTGGAACATTTTTAGTATATGCTACAATCTGTATTATCTTGATAGGAAATTTACCGCAGTTATTAAATGATAAGTTTTTCAGTGAGCTTACTAATATTGTTATTATTTCTATACTTGCAATCATAACATTCAATGTTAGAAAAACTATGTTTGCCAACAAAGAGAGAAATGAAGAAATTTATTAATTTATTATTAACTACATATCATAGTGTGGTAATAAAAAGGCATACAAAGGTGCCTTTTTATTTATTTGAATTGAATTAATCCATAACCTTCTTATGTACTTGGAAATCCTAGTCATTGAGCATAAAAAATTAGATAAAATTTCACCAGATAAGGAAGTATTTCTATTTCTTGTTTACCTAACATTTTTATTATAAGTTCTATTTCCCCAGTTACATGAGATGCCTCCATAGATGCACATCCAATACCCCCCATACCAATTCTGTTCTCATTTACGCTTTCCTCATAACAAGTTTTCTTACACCTTCTTCAGTACATGTAACATTAAAATTGACATAACACTTCATGCACCATATACTGTTAACAACAGTATACTGTCATTAACAGTATAAATCTTAATTCATTATAGGAGGTATATCCATGAAACATACAGGAAGACATACAGGTGCATTTCTTTTGTTATTTCTAGCTGAAGGAGATAACTATGGCGGGCAATTATTGCAAAAGTGTGAGGAAGAACTTCCAGTTAATCCAATCGATAGCGCCATTTTATATCGTACGCTAAAAAAATTAGAAAACGAAGGTGCAATTGAATCTTACGTAAGTACAGATCATCAAGACAAACCGAGAAAGATGTACAAAATTACACCTGCTGGAAAGGAACAATTAGCAGATTTCCAAATGGATATTGAAGAAAAAATGAAGAACTTATCCTTTTTCATAGACAAATATAAGGACTTAAAGGATTCCGACCATGATTAATGGCGTGATTCTTTACACTTTAGCCATTATTCTTACGGGGATTTCTTTTATGAAGGACCGCAATAAAACGAAAAGAGCTCTAATGAAGTCGTGGAAAATGTTTCGCAATCTTCTACCTGCCATGCTTTCCATCATGCTTTTCGTTGGCTTATCGCTTTCTATATTAACACCGTCTTTCATCTCTTCTATTATTGGAGAGCAATCTGGATTTCTCGGCATTGTTTATTCAGCGATACTCGGATCCGTTGCACTTATTCCAAGCTTCGTCGTGTTCCCACTTGGTAATACATTAGTACAACACGGCGCAGGCCTTCCTCAAGTTGCGGCACTTATGTCTACACTCATGTCAGTAGGGCTTACAACCTTACCGATGGAACAAAAGATATTCGGACGAAGCTTTGCTTACGCACGTAATGCATCTGCATTGCTTATGTCCCTCCTATTCTCCTATATCATTTGGGTGGTGATGGTATGAAAGAACTAAAAAGATATCGCTTCTTTTTCATCTTACTACTGGGGCTCTTTGTGTTAACTTTTATAAATCAATCTTTAGGATGGAGCGCATTACAATTAACAGGGAATAGCATTTTAGATATGTTGTTTCTCCTTCCCCCTGTCCTCATATTTGTAGGATTGCTTGATCAATGGGTGAAGAAAGAAACGCTCATGAAATATATGGGCGAAAAATCCGGTATATACGGAATCCTATTCTCTCTCTTATTAGGCGGCATTGCAGCTGGTCCTCTCTACGTTGCCTTTCCAATTGCAGCACTACTCTTACAAAAAGGCGCAAGCATTCGGTACATCGTCTTTTTCTTAGGCGTTTGGACAACTGCGAAATTGCCAATTCTCGTGTATGAATTTTCTTCATTTGGAGCTACTTTTACACTTATTCATATTGGTTTCGGTTTAGTGTTCTTTTATGTAATGGGGATTGTTTTTGAGAGGTTTTATGATCAGGGAGAGTTGCTTCGGTATGATGTTACGAAAGAAATGTAAAAAGACATCTTTACCTCTTAAAGATGTCTTTTTTATTTGAACCTTAATTCTCGTTCTGTAAAACCCTCGCTGCCGCTACTCCCTCTTTCTCTTCTTTTAAAAACAACGATACGATAAAAGCAACAATGATAAAGACTAACCCTAGTGTAAAAGCACCTTGGAATCCTGATGTTAAACCGTTTAACTTCTCTACTGGATCCAGTGGATTTGCGGAGCTTTCCATATAGCTAGCTGTTCCTGAAGACATTTTCGAAATAAAGATAGCCGTACCAATTGCGCCAGCTACTTGTTGCAGTGTACTAAACAGTGCTGTTCCGTGTGGATATAAATCTGGTGTTAATTGATTTAAACCGTATGTTTGTGCTGTCATGACAAACATGAGTCCAACCATTAATACGCTATGCATGACAATAATTTGTACCATTGATGTGTCAGGAGTAATGCCTTTAAATAAGAACATTGCAATCCCCACTAACACAATACCAGGAACGATAATAACTTTCGGACTAAATTTATCAAATAGTTTACCCGCGATTGGTCCCATTATGGCGCTAATAACACTTCCTGGAAGCATGATAATTCCTGATTTAAAAGCTGTAACGAGTAAAACTGTTTGCAGGAACATCGGTAATAACGTCATCGTTGAAAATAATGACATCATCACAATGACGATTAATCCAACTGATAATGTAAACATCGGAACTTTAAATGCGCGTAATTCTAAAATTGGATTCTCAATTTTCAATTGTCGAACAGCAAAAATACATAATGAGATAAGCCCAACAAGTAAAGTGCCATACACTTTCGCATCAGACCATCCTAAATCACCCGATGCACTAAAGCTATACACAAGTCCGCCAAATCCTAATGTCGATAAAACGATAGATGGATAATCTACTTTTGGTCTTGTTAACTCTGAAACATTTTGAATGTACTTCATCCCAATCATAATTGAAATGATCACGATTGGAATAACAATGTAGAATAACCAGCGCCAATTTAATGAATCCACAATTACTCCAGATAATGTAGGTCCAATTGCTGGAGCTGCCATCATCACAAGTGCGATTAATCCCATTGTCGCACCCCGTTTTTCAGGCGGACAAATGATTAATATTGTATTCATTAATAACGGTGTAATTAATCCCGTCGCTACAGCTTGGACGATACGGCCGACTAATAAAACGGAAAATGTCGGCGCAAATCCCGCAATTAATGTACCGGCTAAAAACGTTACCATAGCGATTAAAAACATTTGTCTCGTTGTGAGCCATTGCTGAAGTAACGCTGTAATCGGAACTAAAACCCCAACCACTAACATGTAAGCTGTAGAAAGCCATTGAATCGTTGAAGCTGTTACACCAAACTCTTTCATTAATACTGTTAACGCATTACCAAGTAATGTTTCGTTTAATAATGCAACCATTGCCCCTAAAAGTAATGCAATTAAAATGGGGGTATGTTTCAAATTAGAAGTATCAACTTTGCCACTTGCTGGGCTCTTAGTTGTCATATTCATTTACAAATTCTCCTCCTATTTCTTACTTAAAAAACTTTAAATACACCGGAACACATGTAATATAATATACATATGTAGATTAAAAAGGGAGAATCAATTGTCAGCCACTGTATACTTAATCTACAAAAAAGGAGAATTGTAGATGAATGATAATGAAAAACAACTCGATTTACGTATTAGACGTACACATAGATTACTATGGGATTCCTTATTTGAATTAATGACGCAATCAAAACAGAAATATAGTACGATCACGATTAACCAAATATGTGACCGCGCGATGGTACACCGAACAACCTTTTATAAACACTTCGAAGATAAAGATGCTTTATTAGCATTTGGATTTAAACGATACAGCAAGATGATTGTTGAAATACCAGTTTCAGATCGATTAAGTAAACCATTTCAAGTAATGGAACAATTTCTACATCATGAAGAGATCGGTAAAATATTAGAAACGCAAATGTCTGATGAACAATTTATTAACCGAACACAGTATTTAAGTCACGAAACGAGAAAACAAGAAATAGAAGCATTAAATCAACTTTGCAAAAACCATACAATGCCAAATGATTTAATCATTGAATTTTATTCTGGGGCAATCAACTCATTAAGCGCATGGTGGTTTAAAAATGAAAGAAAAGTTTCTGCTGCTGAAATGGATAAGTATCTCCACCAACTTATTAACCGGGATATTTTTCAGTTTGGAAAAGAGTAGAACTACAGATAAGAACATGATATGTTTTCGGTAGAATACGATATAAATGTGACAGCAAATAAATGGCATATAACAAAAAGAAGAGATGCGCTAACATCTCTTCACGTAAATTTTCTTTTTTAATGAGACTTTTTTAGATGCTATCTTCAAATAAGGTAGCATCTAAAAAAGGTAAAAGGAATTTTCCCTAGTGTCTTCTTATATTTTATGTAATCTTGACCTTTTCTACGTCCTTTGATTACTTACTGCACATAGTCATACAGATTTTTCGCTAACAATAAACAAGTCACTGTAATGAAAAGGGCACGAACATACCCACTTCCTTTTTTTATAGCAAATTTCGAGCCAACGACTCCTCCAGCAATTTGAGCAATCCCCATTATAAAACCATACGCATAGTTTACTTGCCCTACATACATAAACATTAACAATGCACCAACGTTACTTCCTAAATTAAGAAACTTCGCATTACCTGCTGCTTTTAAAAAATCATACCCAATAAATAAAAGAGAAAACATTAAAAATGAACCTGTGCCAGGCCCTAGAAATCCATCATAAAAACCAATAGCAAAAATAAAAAAGGTAAAAATAATGACGTGTCGACCAGACAATTTTTTATGAGTGGAAATACTTCCCCAATCCTTCTTAAATATCGTATAAATAGCGACCACACCAAGCATGATCAGCATTAATGGCTTCAATACTTCTGGATTCATTAAATGAACGGTCCATGCCCCTATTATGGAACCTATGAAAGTGATTGGAAATAATTTAAACGCCGATTTCAAATCAAGATTACCAGAACGATAAAACACAATATTACTAGTTGCACTCCCCATTGTTGATGCTAGCTTATTTGTGGCTACTGCACTTGCTGGATTCAATCCTGTAAATAATAAAGCTGGTAAGGCAATCAATCCACCACCGCCTACAACTGAATCAATAAATGCAGCTAAAAATCCAAAAGCAATCAAAATAATTAATATAGATGGGTCTAAATACAAATCCATACTAGTAGCCTCCCCTTTAGTCACTATTGTAATAGTAACTATCAATTTGCTAAATGTAAAGAGTTATTGTAACGTTGAAATATAAAAGCAAACATCGGAGGACGAAAAAAGTGGACTACATAGTACAACAGCTTAAAAAAATTGGTTTTAATGAATATGAAGCTAAATCTTATGTATCTCTTGTGAAACAGGGGCCTGTCACAGCCTATCAAGTGAGTAAGGATTCAGGGGTCCCAAGGGCGCGAATTTACGAGATTTTAGGTAACCTTGTAGAAAAAGGAATTGTCATGAAGGAAGAAATAAATGACACCACTCGCTATTCACCTCTACCTGTTGAAATCTTTTTACAGAAAGCTCAATCAGAATGGCAGTCTACTTATGAAGGAATCAGTGATTCATTAAAAAAACTCGAAACATCCGAGGAAAAGACGGATAATCGAGTGATTACTTTAAAAGACAACAAAACAATCATTAGCTATTGTCAGGCATTAATAAAAAAAGCAGAACACCGTATTGTCATTTCAATGTGGGATGAGATGTATGAAGCATTAAAAGAGGAACTATCTGAGGTAGCTGATACAGTTTCAGTACAAGGTATTACCTTACATGTTGAAAATCCAATTAAAAATCTAGAAGCTCATCGTATCACACCTTATACAGAAACTCTGTCTACAGAACATTGGTTTATTTTATCCATAGATTCTAAAGAGATGATTTATGGACCATCACTTGAAGAGCGTAATATTGCTTTTTATACAGATGACCCCGTTCATATATACTTACTTGAGGATTATGTATGGCATGACGTTTTAGTGAATCGACTTGTCCGACGTAGCCAAGACGACTTGGAGCAATGGATTACTGCAGAGAGACGATCTTTCTTTATGGGGAAATAAGAAGGATATTCAAGAGCAAATCAAAAAATTTGCGTATTAAACCTAACAACTTCTCCTTATAAAAATAGCCGACTATTATATAATAGTCGGCTATTTTTAACATGTTGATTTATGCAGACACTGCCACTTTCTCTTTACGAAGGATTCCCATTAGCCCACCGATTAATAGTAAAACTGCAGGTAAAATATAAATGAAAGAAATACAAATAAATCCTCCAATTGCAGCGATTGTCATCATAGCTCCGCCCACTTTTGCTTTGCTTTTTACCATAACTGATCCAACGATACCTAGAATTGATAATGCGACCGCTACCCAACCTAAACCAATTACATTACTCGCTCCTTCTGCCTCCATAGCAGAAGCGACTCCACCTATAAATAAAGCGATAAATGCACATAAAATACCGAAAATACCACCAATAAGTCCTAATACAAATTCTGTTGTACGTTTCATTTTGAATCCCCTATCCTTCCTTTATTTCATTCCCATTTGTGCTTTACTCGTAGCAAGTTTTTGCCCATCTTTTTCAGTAAATGTAACATTAAAATTCGCTCCAAGGTCACCATTAACATTTTTTGTCCAGCTAGCAATAATCATTTTAATATCCCCAGCTTGAGACTCCGCTTTATTATCCGGCTCTCCAAACTTTGCGACCACATCTTCGTATTTCTCCCCACCCGCACCAGTTAAAGAATCACCTACTTTAATAGCTTCTACGTCAGCTGCTGTAATTTTCTTTTTACTTTCTGTATTTTCTTTCTTCGTTTCTTGCTTTGGCTCTTCTTTTTTCTCATTAGAAGCTTCCTTAGTAGCATCATCACATGCCACTAAACTTAATGCTACAGCACTTCCTAAAACCAATGCCCCTAGTTTTTTTAACATTTCAAATCCCCCTATTAACTATAATGTAAGATTTCCAAGCCTATCTTAGCAAATAACCCACCCAAAATTTGTCATATTATGTCATAGATAATAAAAAAAAGAGCAACACTGAATATCGCCCCTTTTAATCGGATAAACGCTTCTCCCACTCTTTCACCTTTTCAATTGTTACATCTAATTTTTTAGCTATTTCTTCTATACTCATTCCTTTAAAGAGCATTCCAGCTGCCGAAAGTGCTTTATCAATTTCTTCTTGCTTCTCTTGCTCATATAAAGTGAAACTTTAATCAGTGGGGGTTTTCTTCATCCCCCACTGATTATTAGTTGAACCAATCGGACTTTTATGGGCAGTTGATCCCCCACCTTACTTCTTTGCTTTCGCTGAATTTTGAGGTGGGGGTCTTACTGCCCATTAAAGCGGGATAAACGACCCACTTTTGTCATCCGTAACCACTCCTTTACCTTTTTATATGCCTTCTTCTATTTTATAATCCAACCTCCACAAATCGCCCAAACTCCTTCAAAAACCTAAGCTTAAAACTACCAACAGGTCCATTCCGATGCTTCGCCACATGAATTTCCGTCATCTCTTTCTGCGCCGTTTCCTTATCATAATAATCCTCGCGATACATAAGCATAATGACATCCGCATCTTGCTCAATTTGTCCTGTCTCTCTTAAATCAGATAAAAGAGGTCGCTTATCTTGACGTGCTTCTACAGAACGAGACAACTGTGACAACGCTACTACACAAACATTTAACTCACGTGCTAATACCTTAAGTTTACGCGAAATTTCACTAATCTCTTGAAATCGATTACCCTTATGCTTCGGATCGCCCGTAATAAGCTGCAAGTAATCTACAATAACTAAAAGCTTTTTATCCCCATACTTCCTCTTTAACTTACGAGTTTGCATCCAAATATCTTGCACCGAAATGCCTGCGTTATCGTAAATCTCAAATGGTAATTCCCCAATCTCCGCAAACGCCTTACTCACCTTTTCCCAGTCCTCTATCGCAAAACGATGCTTCGGATTTTTCAGCCTACCTCCTGACACTTCACCTACGCAAGACGCCATTCTTTTCAACAATTGCTTACTACTCATCTCTAACGAAAATAATCCAACCGCCGCTCCAGACTTCGCCGCATGCAGTCCAACATTTAACGCAAACGCAGTCTTCCCCATAGAAGGACGCGCACCAAGGACGACAAAATCACCTTCCTGCAATCCACACGTCATTTTATTTAGCGATGTATAACCAGTCTCAATACCAGTAATCTCTTTCGCATCTTGATGAAGCTCTTCATATAAATCAACTAGCGCATCCTTCAAATCAAACTCACATACACAGTCCTTTTCCTCTAACTCACAAAGTGCCGTAATCGTCTCACCAATAATTTTCTCATTCTTCTCCGCAATAAGACGCTCTCCCATCTTGTGCCCGAGAACACCTGCCTGATACATTTTCCAGGCACCTCGAACAAGCCCCTCATAATAAGAGAAGTTGGCAGTTGTAGGGACCCCATCCATTAACCCTATAAAATACTCCATTCCCCCGATCCCCTCTAAAAACTTCGGATCCACCCTAGAAATGAACGTCACAAGATCAATCGGTTGCCCCTCTTCTTCCATTTTTCGCATTAACTGAAATATAGACTTGTGCACTGACAGAGAAAAATACTGCTCCGTCAAACGGCACTCCTTAATAAGCTCTCCATCAAGTAATAGAGAACCTAACACCGTCTTTTCCGCCTCCACATTTTGAATACTCATGGACGCCACCCGCGCTCCGCTAAAAAGCGCTGCAACTCTTCCTCAGACGGCGCATTCTTCTCCCACTCCTCACACCTCGCCAAAAACTCCTCCGTCTCCCCCGTACTAACAGACGACTCCTTCTTCCGAAAGCTCGTCGTATCCGCCTCAACCTCACATACTTTCGTAAATCCTTTCCCGTGCCACCCTCTCAAAATCCCCTTCACATAAGCAACCGTCCGCTTATTATTCTCAAACGCAATTTGAAGAGCCTTCAGCACAAGCTCCTCTGACAAATCTTCCATCCACGCACTCAGTTCCTCCACCGTATGAGGGGACAAGCTTCCGAAATGCTGCTCATAAAAAGAAAACACGCGACTCCCCGTTTCTTCCTCTATAACCTCTTCTTCCTCTGTCTCCTCACAAACTGGCTCAACATCATCCAAAGCCAAATCACTCGGCATACCGAAATGCGCTAAAAGCATCGGAACATTCAGCTCCTCCTCTACGCACCTCTGAAGAAACATATGTACAAACTCCTTATTCTTCACACCCTTCAGCTCACGAAGCACACACTTCTCCACATTCGTATTCGTCACAGGATTATAACGAAGCCAATTTAAAACGAATAACTCCCGCGTCTCCGCTTCATAAAGAATCTTCCCATAATCAATGAAGCGCTGCACAAGCTTATCAACAGTCTCCCGATTATAACCAGTCTCCATCTCAGCTAACCGCTTCGGAAAAGGAAAAATCCCACACTGCGTCGTCTTCGAACAAGTCAACAAATACACATAAAAATACCGCTCCTCCGGCGTCAAATCCAAAACAAAATCATCCTGCCAAAAATTCACCTGCACAGTACGATACACCGCCATCCCAATTCCTCCCGTCCTAATTCAAAAATGAAAATTTCCTCTTTGTACTATATATAGGAAGGAGGGCCGGGTTTTTGGCGTGTTATTTCAAAATTTTTTTCGACTCCTACTACGGTGTTTGTTGGTGTTTTTGTTTTGTTATGTTTTTTCTTAGTGATTTATTACTTGGTAGGGGCTTGTAAGGGGCTTGTAAGGGGCTTAGGAGGGGCTAGTTATCGGTTACTTGGATTAGGAAGACTCGATCTGAGAAGCCACCTCGTTCTTTTTCTTTCTTTTTACGGATGTTGTTGATTTCTTCTAGTGTTGTGCCTTCGTGTTCGGCTAGGGCGTTTATTAGTTCTAGTAGGTCGGATAGTTCTTCTAGTTTATGTGCTTTTGTGTCTGCTTCTAGATATTCGGTTAGTTCTTCTTGTGTTTTTTTGCAGAGTTCCTCTATGTATTCATCTTCGTTTAGGATTCTTGTTGTGGGTGTTTTTCCGTTGGATTTTATTATTTGTGGGATATTGTTTCGGATTAGTTTGTTGTAGGTTGGCATGTGGGGTTCCCTCCGTTTGGTTTTTCTTCTATTATAATGGAAAAGCAGTTTAACTAGTGGTTAAACTGCTGCATTGCTTCTTTTATATAATTTTCTTCTTCGGTTGTGAAGAGCGTTGGGAATTCGGATAGTGGAAGTTTCGATTGATTGATTATATCCTCTATATCACTTTGAGGTGTATCAAGATAACTCGTTATCTCTTCTATTACATTGAAAAATTCCTTCAAGGTAACTTGAACATCTTGATGACTCGGATCCTTCTCTTCTACTTTATACTTTTTCAACTTCCCTATCACATCCATAAATCGCCGATCAAACTCTTCTTTTAATTCCTTATTATTATAAAAACCTTGAACACTCTCTTTTGAAAAATGTTCCTCTAACCATTCCTTATTTTCTTTCTCCCATATGAAAGTTTGCAGAAAAGAAGAAAATAAAGCGATATCTACTCGTTCTTCCTTTTGAAACTTCTTCGTCATCTCATCCATATGCGAAAGTACCTTCGTAATTCTTTCTTGCTCCGCCAAAAGCATCTCTCTTTGAAAATTCATTTGTCTTAAAAATTCTTCCGTCTCAATATCACGCTGCAATATAATATTTTGAATTTCCCCAAGCGAAAAACCAAGATGCTTAAACGATTGAATTTGCTGCAGCACATACAAATCATCTTTCGTATATAACCGATGCCCGCCCTCAGTATAATCGCTCGGCTTTAATAAATTAATCTTGTCATAATAACGAAGCGTCCGCACCGTAACATCCCCAACACTTGCAAACTCACTAATCATCCACGCCATATCATCACCTACTCCGATAGCTTATCTTTCACATACTGAAGCATATGAGAAAAACTCATCTCATTCCGCCTACAATATTGAAACAAACCTACAACAAGCAATATAAAAGGAACATTCCCTCTATAACGATGTTCATACTCACTAATACCATCATAAAAGCACTCATACTTTCGTTTTCGTAAAACGATATAAATCGTAATAAACAACACTGCGAGCATAATAAAAATTCGCTTTCCCCTTATCTCCACTTCTTGTTTCATCACCTATTCTCCTTCCACTGCGTACTTATCTTCTTTAAATAACGGAATTCGAATGAAATAACGATAGGGCTCGTCGCGTATTACTTTCCACGCAACAATGATCACTTGAACGACCTCAAAGGCAAACATAATCCAAAACAAAACATCACTAATACGTGAACTAATATTAAATAGAAGAAAAATTAACAAATGAAAGTTGAACGCCTTTCGGCAATGATATTTGTACACTTCATTTTTACGTGCCAGTGTGATGTACATGAGTAGTGGTGAAAAAATTCCTATTGCGGCTGAGAGTAGTAGCATGATGATGTTGTTTCTTTTTTCTTTTGTGGTGGTTTTCATGAGTGGTTTGGTCCCCCTTTTTTGATTTGTCTTCTTTAGGTTAGGGGGTGACGTTGGGTGAGGTGCAAGGGGAATGTATAGAAGAAATTGATTAATACCAATATAGATAAAATTAGACTTTTACCTTGACAGGGTGGAGGTCATCATTTAAGATTCACATCCATGTTATTTATAAATAAAAAGAAGAGCATATATCTGAAGTGACCCCTAAAAGTTAGACACGGTTATTTCATTAGGCAGCTTGATAAAAGTGAGTCCGGTATTGTACCGGG
>NZ_JBYTEA010000002.1:43697-565847 GCF_058791995.1 Bacillus sp. EB106-04-02-XG92 | reverse complement strand
AGGATCAAACTCTCCAATAAAGTTAGTTTGTCTAGCATCTAAAATAAAAATTGACGTTTCACGTTGTTTGTTTCGTTTAGTTTTCAAAGTTCAACATCGCGTTTCAGCGACTTTTATAATATATCATAGTATATTATTTTCGTCAACAAGTTTTTTCGATAACTCGTATCTCTCATTTGCTGACTCTGCCTATTATATAGACTTTCTCTTCCCTATGCAAGTATTATTATAAAAAAATAAAGAGGGGAGATATCCCCCTCTTATTCTTCTGAAGAAACCTCTTCGCTTGTTTCTTCCTCATCATCTTTTTGTGCTTTTGCTACTGTCGCTACCTCTTGCTCATCCTCTAATCGAATTAGACGAACACCTTGTGTATTACGTCCCATTTGAGAGATTTGATCAACTGGCATACGAATAATAACACCTGCTGCTGTAATTAACATGATATCTTCTTCACCTGTTACAGATTTAACGGCTACTAATTTACCGTTTTTATCTGTAATATTACAAGTCTTCAGACCTTTACCACCACGGCTTTGTAAGCGATATTCATCAATTGGTGTACGTTTTCCGTAACCATTCTTCGTTACAATTAAAACATTTACATCCTCTTCGACAATTTCCATACCTACAACTTGATCTTCGTCACCTAATGTAATTGCTTTTACACCAGCTGCATTACGTCCCATAGAACGTACATCTTGCTCGTTAAAGCGAATTAACATACCGTTGCTTGTTCCTACAATAATATCTTTATCACCAGATGTTAAACGTACAGATATTACTTCATCCTCTTCACGAAGAGAGATTGCAATTAAACCGTTTGTACGTATATTTGCAAATGATGAAAGTGGCGTTCTCTTAGAGATACCTTGTTTGGTTGTGAAGAATAAGAATTCATCGTCACCAAATTCACGAATTGGAATAATGGCGTTAATCCATTCACCCTTATCTACACCTAATAGGTTAATAATAGGTATACCTTTTGCTGTACGACTATACTCTGGGATTTCATATCCTTTCGTACGGTATACTTTACCCTTATTAGTGAAGAATAGAATATGGTCATGTGTAGAAGTAGTTAATAAATGCTCTACGAAATCATCATCATTTGTTCCCATTCCTTGTACACCACGTCCACCACGGTTCTGTGTTTTGTACGTAGAAGCTGGTAACCTCTTAATATAACCATTATGAGTTAACGTAATGGCGATGTTTTGTTCTGGAATCAAGTCTTCATCTTCAATAGACTCCATACCACCAATTGTAATTTCTGTGCGTCTCTTATCATTAAAGCGCTCTTTTACTTCTGTTAATTCTTCACGAATAATCTCAAGAACCTTTTCTTCATCCGCTAAGATTGCTTTTAATTCAGCAATTAACTTCATTAAGTCTTGATATTCTTGTTCAATTTTTTCGCGTTCTAATCCTGTTAAGCGTTGCAGACGCATATCTAAAATAGCTTGCGCTTGTTTTTCACTTAAGCCGAAACGTTCCATTAAACCTTGCTTTGCAATTTCCGCTGTTTTCGAACTACGAATTAACGTAATAACTTCATCAAGATGGTCTAAGGCAATTCGTAACCCTTCTAAAATATGAGCACGCGCTTCTGCTTTTTCTAGTTCATACGCAGTACGTCTACGAATTACTACCTTTTGATGTTCCAAGTAATGATATAAATTTTGTTTTAAGTTCAGTACTTGCGGCTCTCCGTTTACAAGAGACAGCATATTAATGCCGAAACTTGTTTGAAGTGCTGTATGTTTATATAAATTATTTAATAGTACATTAGCATTTGCATCACGACGTACTTCCATAACAATACGCATACCATTTCGATCTGATTCATCACGTAAATCTGTAATACCTTCAATTTTCTTATCGCGAACTAATTCTGCAATTTTTTCAATTAATCGCGCCTTATTCACTTGATAAGGTAGTTCCGTTACGATAATAGATTGTTTACCATTTGACTTCTCTTCAATTTCAACTTTAGCACGGAGTATGATAGATCCGCGTCCTGTTTCATACGCTCTACGAATACCACTTCTCCCCAAAATTAAACCTGCTGTTGGGAAATCTGGACCTGGAATGAACTCCATTAATTCTGCAATAGTAATATCAGGATTATGACTTAATGCCAATACGCCATCAATTACTTCGCCAAGTTGATGCGGCGGAATATTTGTTGCCATACCAACCGCAATTCCTGTCGTACCATTTACTAGTAAGTTAGGAAAACGTGCTGGCAATACAATCGGTTCTCTTTCAGAACCATCATAGTTATCTTGATAATCAATTGTATTTTTTGAAATATCACGTATTAATTCCATAGAAATCTTAGACATTCTTGCTTCTGTATAACGCATTGCTGCCGCTGAATCTCCATCAACAGATCCAAAGTTACCATGCCCATCAACAAGCATATAACGCTGACTGAAATCTTGTGCCATACGTACCATCGTTTCATAAACAGCTGAATCACCATGCGGGTGATACTTACCAATTACTTCACCGACAATACGTGCTGATTTTTTATACGCTTTATCAGCCGTAATTCCTAAATCATTCATCGCATATAGAACCCTACGATGCACGGGTTTTAATCCATCACGAACATCTGGTAATGCACGAGATACGATAACACTCATTGCGTAATCTAAAAATGAAGTACGCATTTCATGGCTAATATTAATTTCTCGAATTCGTGCTTGTTGTTGATTGTCTGACATCAACGAGCACCTCCTCTTACATTTCCGTTACACATACATTGATTTATATGTAGAAGACAGGAATACTCAGATTCCTGTCATTACTCATTTAAATATCAAGGTTTTTCACGTATTTTGCATTTTCTTGGATAAAGTTACGACGTGGCTCTACTTTATCCCCCATTAAAATTTCAAATGTTTCATCTGCTTCAATTGCATCTTGAAGGGAAACTTGAAGTAATGAACGCACTTCCGGGTCCATTGTTGTCTCCCAAAGCTGAGTTGGATTCATTTCTCCTAGACCTTTGTAACGTTGGATTCCAGGTTTAGGTTGTGCTGGTAATTCAGCTAAGATTTTTTCAAGTTCTTTGTCGTTGTAAGCATATTGAATTTTTTTACCTTGTTGTACTTTAAACAACGGTGGCTGTGCAATATAGATATAACCATGCTCGATAATTTGGCGCATATAACGATAGAAGAACGTTAATAATAGGGTACGAATATGCGCACCATCTACGTCTGCATCCGTCATAATAATAACTTTATGATAACGGGCTTTCTCAATATCGAAATCTCCGCCAATGTTTGTACCAATTGCAGTAATAATTGTACGTACTTCATCGTTAGATAAAATTTTATCTAATCTTGCTTTTTCAACGTTAATAATTTTACCCTTTAGTGGTAAAATCGCCTGGAAGTGACGGTCACGACCTTGCTTTGCTGATCCGCCGGCAGAATCACCCTCTACAATATAAATTTCGCTAATTGCTGGATCTTTTGAAGAGCAATCTGCTAATTTACCAGGTAAGCTTGAAACTTCTAACGCACTCTTACGGCGTGTTAATTCACGTGCTTTTTTCGCTGCAACACGCGCACGTGCTGCCATCGTACCTTTTTCCACAATTTTTCGTGCAACGTTTGGGTTTTCTAGTAAGAACTTTTCAAATGCCTCTGAAAACACAGACTCTGTAATCGTTCTCGCTTCACTATTCCCAAGTTTCGTCTTCGTTTGTCCTTCAAATTGTGGATTTGGATGTTTAATTGATACGATTGCAGTTAAACCTTCACGAACATCCTCGCCAGTTAAGTTACTGTCTGCATCTTTTAAAATACTATTTTTACGACCGTAATCGTTAATCACACGAGTTAAAGCTGTTTTAAAACCTACTTCATGTGTTCCACCTTCATACGTATGAATGTTATTCGTAAATGAGTAAATATTATTTGTATATCCTTCGTTATACTGTAAGGAAACCTCAACTTGAATACCATCTTTTGATCCTTCTACATATACAGGTTCTTCATGGATTGGTTGTTTTGAGCGGTTTAAATGCTCAACATATGATTTAATTCCACCTTCGTAATGGAATTCTTTCTTTTGCTTATGTTCACGTTTATCTTCAATCGTCAATTTAATATTACGATTTAAAAATGCTAATTCACGCATACGACTTGCTAGTGTATCAAATTCGTATACTGTTGTTTCCTGAAAAATTTCTGGATCTGGTTTAAATCGAGTTATCGTTCCTGTTTGATCTGTGTCACCAATGACTTTTAAATCTGCAACAGGAATACCTCTTTCGTATTTTTGGTAATGGATTTTACCTTCACGATGTACAAATACCTCTAGTTCTGTTGATAGAGCATTTACTACAGATGCCCCAACACCATGCAAACCACCAGAAACTTTATAACCGCCGCCGCCAAACTTACCACCAGCATGAAGAACGGTCATAATAACTTCTACAGCAGGACGTCCCATTTTTTCTTGTATACCAACTGGAATACCACGTCCGTTATCTGTTACACGAATACTATTATCTTCTTCGATACTAACATTAATCTCATCACAATACCCTGCAAGTGCTTCATCAATACTATTATCGACGATTTCCCATACAAGATGGTGAAGTCCTTTTCCACTTGTAGATCCAATATACATACCAGGGCGTTTTCGAACTGCTTCAAGTCCTTCAAGTACCTGTATCTGACTTTCATCATATGAGTTTTCTTCCATTTGCTTTTGTTCCATTGACACAAAGATCACCTACTTTTCCATTTAAACAGGGATTACGCCCTATCTATTTCACAATCTACCGTGCCGTTCGTTACATGAATTGTTTTCGCTTCTTTTAATGTTTCGTGTTCAATTCCGTCGACACTCGTCGTTGTCACAAATGTTTGCACTTTTCCTTGAATTGTATTTAACAGATGCGATTGACGATAATCATCTAATTCTGATAATACATCATCTAATAAAAGAATCGGATATTCCTTAACTTCTGAGTAAATCAATTCAATTTCAGCTAATTTTAGGGACAGTGCGGTCGTTCGTTGTTGTCCTTGGGAACCAAAGACTTGAACATTTTTACTATTAACGAAGAATTGTAAATCATCACGATGAGGACCAATTAAAGTCGTACCACGGAAAATTTCACGTTGTTTCACAGATTGAAAACTTTCATAGTATACTTCTTTTATTTTCGACAAATCCATTGATTCTGATACATCTACACTTGGTTTATAGACAATTTCTAATTCTTCTAATCCACGGCTTATACCGCGATGAATTGGAGCTGCCCATTCCTGTAGTAAATGCAAAAACTCAAATCGTTTTTGCAATATTTTTGCACCATGCTCAATAAGTTGAAGTGTAAATACATCCAACATCGTTTCCTCATTCTTACTATTCCCTTGCATCTTTTTCAGCAAGTGATTTCGTTGTGTGAGCACCTTTTGATATTGACTCAATTCATACAAATAGACGGGAGCTATTTGGCCTAATTCCATATCTAAAAAGCGTCTTCTTACTTGAGGGCTTCCTTTTACAAGATTTAAATCTTCTGGGGCAAACATGACAACATTCATCACGCCAATATATTGACTCAATTTTTGTTGTTCAAGTTGATTTAATTTTGCCTTTTTACCTTTTTTCGAGATATTTAATTCCAAAGACAAAGAACTATTTCTCTTTTGTAATTTCCCTTTAATTTGACCGAAATCTTCATCCCAACGGATAAGCTCGCGATCATTAGAGGTTCTATGAGATTTTGCCATCGCTAAAACATAAATAGCTTCCATCAAATTCGTTTTCCCTTGCGCATTTTCGCCGATAATGACATTTACTTTATCTTCAAAGGAAAGCTCTAACTTTTCATAATTGCGATAGTTTTTTAATTGTATTTCTGAAATAAACAAAGGGCTCCCCCTTTATGATTGAACTTGGAAACTTCCGCTTCCTGGAATTTCAATAATATCGTTCGCATATAGTTTGCGACCTCTTCTATTTTCAAGTTCTTGATTCACGTACACTTCATATTCTTGTAAAAACCATTTTACAGCGCCACCTGTATCAATTACATCGGCTAACTTTAAAAATTGTCCTAGTGTAATATACTCTGTTGAAATTTTAATACGTTTCATAAAATCGCTCACTTTCTGAAAGTGTTCATTCTTTCATTGTACTAAATAAACTAGCATTAGGAAAGTAATACCCAAAAATCAAATAAGGGCTACTAGCATCTGAAAACTAGCAACCCTTATTTCTTACTTAGTAAGTACGAACCGGTAAAATTAATTGAATAATGGACTCATCATTTACTGTACGAATTAAGAACGGTCTCATTGCTCCAGTAAAGCTAATTTTAATTTCAGTACTATCTAAGGCTTTTAGTGCATCCATCATATATTTTGCACTAAAAGATATTTTTAACTCTTCCCCATCTACTTTTTCACATTGAACTTCTTCTACTACTTTTCCGATTTCTGGTGAATTCGAAGAAATTTCTAGCATTTCTTGTTCTAAAGTTGATAATTTCACAACATTATTACGGCCATCTCTCGCTAATAGAGAGGCACGATCAATTGCTTGTAAAAATTCTTTTGTATTTACAAAAATATCTGTTTTACTCTCCGCTGGAATTAAACGAGTTGTATCAGGATAATTCCCTTCTAACAATCTTGAGAAGAATAATAAATGCTTTGTACGGAATAATACTTGATACTCCGTAATAACGATATCTACCATTTCTTCAGACTCATCTAGAATTTTGCTTAATTCATTTAAGCTTTTACCTGGAATAACAACATTCGCTTGGAATTCATCTCCAATACCTTCGATCTTTGCTTTTCGAAGAGCTAATCTGTGACTATCTGTAGCAATGCAAGTTAATTCGCTGTTATATACTTTCCAGTTTACACCTGTCAAGATTGGTCTTGTTTCAGAAGTGGAAACTGCAAATACAGTTTGTCGGATCATATGTTTCAATAAATCTGTTGGAACTTTAAAAACATGATGTTCTTCAATTTGTGGTAATAACGGATATTCAGCAGAATCTAAACCATTTAAATTAAACTCTGATTTTCCAGAAGTTATTTTTGTCATAAAATGATTTTCCACAGAAATTTCGACAGTCTCTTTAGGTAATTTTTTTACAATCTCACTGAAATATTTTGCTTGTAAAACAATACTTCCTGATTGTGCTACTTCTACGATTTCTTTTCCATTCTCTTCAACTGGGATAAATGATTCGATAGAAATATCAGCATCGCTTCCTGTTAACGTAACTCCTTCTTCCGTAGCGACAACTTTAATTCCTGTAAGAATTGGAATTGTTGTACGAGAAGAAACAGCCTTCATTACATCTTGCACACTTCTTACAAGATAGTCTTTTTGTATTGTAAAACGCATAAAGAAAAACCTCCGGTAAGTATAAGATTTTATTTAATTAATAAAGATAAAAAAATAGTAGTAATAGTAATAGGGCTTGTGGATATGTGGATAACCCTGCTGAGAGATGTAAAAACAGTCTATCTACATGTGGATAGACTGTGCGTAAAACAAGGGAAGTTATTCACACTATTCAGCTACTACTTTAAAATATCGTTAATTTCTTCAACTTGCTTTTGTAATTGCGTATCCGTTTTAAGCAGCTTAGAAATTTTTTCATGAGCATGGATAACTGTTGTATGATCACGTCCACCAAACTCTTCACCTATTTTAGGTAAGGAGGAGTCTGTCAGTTCACGTGATAAATACATTGCAATTTGGCGAGGGAAGGCAACAGATTTTGTTCGCTTTTTCGCCTTGAAATCTTCCAATTTTACTTGGTAAACATCTCCGACAGCTTTTTGGATATCATAAATAGAGATAATTTTTGGTTTAGAATTTGGAATAATATCTTTAAGTGCTTCAGCTGCTAAATCAGCATTAATATCTTTGTTAATTAAAGATGAATAAGCTACAACTCGGATGAGTGCACCTTCTAGTTCACGAATGTTTGAATCAATTTGATTTGCGATATAAAGCATGACCTCATTTGGTATATCAAGTCCTTCAGCCTTTGCTTTTTTACGTAAAATCGCAATTCGTGTTTCTAAATCTGGTGGCGTAATATCCGTAATAAGTCCCCATTCAAAGCGAGAACGAAGACGATCTTCTAAAGTTGGAATTTCTTTTGGTGGCCGATCACTGGAAATTACAATTTGTTTACTTTCTTCGTGTAATGCATTGAATGTATGGAAAAACTCTTCTTGAGTTTGTTCTTTTCCTGCTAAAAATTGAATATCATCTATCAATAAAACATCTACATTACGGTATTTATTACGGAAATCGACCGCTTTATTGTCACGAATAGAATTAATGAATTCATTCGTAAACTTTTCTGATGATAAATATACAACCTTCGCGTTTGGATTATGTTCAATTACATAATGACCAATTGCATGCATTAAATGGGTCTTTCCAAGTCCAACTCCCCCGTAAATAAAGAGGGGATTATATGCTTTAGCTGGTGCTTCGGCTACGGCCAATGAAGCAGCGTGAGCAAAACGGTTACCAGAGCCAATAACAAATGTATCAAACGTATATTTTGGGTTTAGCATACTCTGTGGTAAATGATTGGAATCGTCTTGACCTGAATTTGGTTTAGCAGGAGGAAGATCAATCTCCTCTTCAGCTTGACTTTGGGGAATAATAAAGCGAATAGCTAATTTTGCCCCCGTTAAATCATAAAGTGTTTCCGAAATTAGCTCTGAATAATGAGATTCTAACCAATCACGAGCAAATTCATTTGGAGCCGTAATTGTTAATACGTCTTTCTTTAAGTTATGTGCGGTTGTTGATTTTAACCATGTTTCATAACTTGGTTTACTGACCTTTTTTTCTAGTTCTTTTAAGGCACTGTTCCATAAATCAGAGATGTTTTCCAAAGGTGTCCCTCCTTTACTAAGATGGTAAAAGAATAAGGTTGCGCAACAAATGTACAACCTAAATAAATATAAAATGTATATTTATACGAAACGTATTTTAAAACCTAAAAACGTCGTTTGTATATGAGATATAGTTTTCGACAAAAAAAGTAAATGTGGATAATCATTTACCCACATGTGATTAAAACTGTCCACATGTTATACACAAATTGTGGATAAGATAAAGATGTGGAAAACTTATTCAAAGTGAAAACACAACTATAATATCAAAAAAAAGTAGCTATAGCAATGAAATTAAGAAAGTTATCCACAAAATCAATACCTTGTGGAATAAACTTGTCCACAACACGATATACTGTGTAAAAGTGTGAAAAGAGTTTGTGGATATAAAAAACAAGAAAAAACATTTATCCACAAGGAAATATAGGGTCTGTGAAAAAGTATGTGAATAGGTTCAAAATGAATATTTAATGAAAATTTCTAGAACCATTGACATTTTCCTAGTTGATTAACTATAATTTATAAGACTGTCTTTAACAGATATTCCTCAGGGAGGTGTCATATAATGAAAAGAACTTACCAACCAAATAAACGTAAGCGCAGCAAAGTACATGGTTTCCGCAGCCGTATGAGCACAGCGAACGGACGTAAAGTGCTAGCAGCTCGTCGTCGTAAAGGAAGAAAAGTATTATCTGCGTAGACCACTGATCGTTCAGTGGTCTTTTTTTCTAATAATAGTGAATTTCCGCTGATGAACTACAGGAGTGTCAATTGATATGAAGAAAAAACATCGTATAAAAAAGAATGATGAATTCCAGACGGTTTTTCAAAAAGGAAAATCGAATGCGAATCGTCAGTTTGTTGTCTATCAACTAGATAAAGAAGAACAGCCAAACTTTCGTATTGGCCTTTCTGTCAGCAAGAAAATAGGAAATGCAGTAATGCGTAACCGAATTAAACGTATGATTCGCCAGTCGATCACAGAATTAAAAGATGAGATAGATTCTGGAAAAGATTTTGTTATAATAGCAAGGAAGCCTTGTGCAGAGATGACATATGAAGAAGTAAAGAAAAGCTTAATTCATGTCTTTAAACGCTCTGGTATGAAAAGAATAAAAAAGTAGCGTAAGGAAATGAATTACACTATATACATACCGAAACAAGGAGGAGCAGGCTTTGAAAAAGAAAATAGGTTTACTAGCCATGGTTATTGCATTAATGGCAATTGCTACGGGCTGTAGTGAAGTGAATCAGCCGATTACACCGAAAAGTACTGGAATTTGGAATGAATATTTCGTATACCCGCTTTCTCAGTTAATTACGTATTTTGCCAACTTATTTGGTAGTAATTACGGTTTAGCAATCGTTGTTACAACTCTTATCATTCGTTTTGCATTATTACCATTAATGATTAAACAAACGAAGAGTACGAAAGCAATGCAGGCGTTACAACCAGAAATGGTGAAGTTAAAAGAGAAATATAGTTCGAAAGATCAAGCAACACAGCAAAAACTACAACAAGAAATGATGCAGTTATATCAAAAGAATGGTGTAAATCCATTAGCAGGATGTTTACCAATCTTTGTTCAGATGCCTATTTTATTCGCGTTTTACCATGCGATTATGAGAACATCAGAAATTAGTAAGCATACATTCTTATGGTTCGACTTAGGACAGGCAGATCCGTTCTATATCTTACCGGTTGTTGCGGCAATTACGACATTTATTCAGCAAAAGCTTGCAATGGCAGGAACAGCTGGTCAAAATCCGCAAATGGCAATGATGCTTTGGTTAATGCCAATCATGATTCTAATCTTTGCAATTAACTTCCCAGCTGCATTATCACTTTACTGGGTTGTTGGTAATATCTTTGGTATCGCTCAAATGTACTTGATCAAGGGGCCAGAAATTAAGGCTAGTAAGGCAGGAGGATCAAGCAAGTGAGTATAATTACTGCTAAAGGACAAACAGTCGAGCTGGCAGTACAAGATGCTTTAAGACAACTAAATGTTTCAAAAGACCGAGTAGATATAAGTATTATCGATGAGGGGAAAAGAGGATTCTTAGGTTTATTTGGGAATCGTCCTGCAGTAGTAGAAGTTGTATTGAAGAAAGATCCGATTCAAGAATGTGAAGAATATTTAAAAAATGTTATTCACGATATGGGTGTGGAAGTTGAGATTAGTAAAATTGTAAAAGGACGCGAAGTAGAATTTACAATTTCTGGCGAAAATGTAGGTGTTTTAATTGGGAAAAGAGGAAACACCTTGAATTCTTTACAGTATTTAACAAAACTTGTGGCGAATCGTAATACGAAACAGTATATTGGCATCACACTAGATGCTGAAAATTATCGTAGTAAAAGAAAAGGTACGTTAGAAGCACTTTCTTATCGATTAGCAAAACAAGTAGTAAGTACGAAAAAAAGAGTTGTATTGGAGCCTATGCCATCTTTTGAACGAAAGATTATCCACCAAGCATTATCTAATCATCAAAATATCATTACAACTTCTGAAGGAAAAGAACCACATCGACATGTTGTAATATCTTCCAAGTGACCGGTTACTCAATTGAGTGCCGGTTTTTTTGAGGGGAAAATAGGTGTGGATAACTAAAAAACACTAAACTTATCCACTGTGAATAAGTTTAGTGTTTTTTACATGAGGACATAATAAAATGAGTTATTATTCTTTTGTAGATAGGTTCGTTATGGTATTCTAATAATTTAGTGAAGAAAATAATCATGTTGAAATAGAGATAAATAAGCAAATGAGGTGAAAGGACATGGAATTTGATACAATTGCCGCGATTTCCACAGCGCTTGGAGAGGGTGCAATTGCCATTGTTCGAGTAAGTGGGGATGATGCGGTTGAAAAAGTTAATCGTATTTTTAAAGGGAAGGATTTAACAGAGGTTCCTTCTCACACAATTCATTATGGTCATATCGTTGATTTAGATACAAATCAGGTTATTGAAGAAGTGATGGTGTCTATTATGCGTGCACCAAGGACTTTTACACGTGAAAATATAGTAGAAATTAACTGTCACGGCGGACTTGTTTCAGTAAATAAAGTGTTGCAGCTTATTTTAGCGCAAGGAGTACGATTAGCGGAGCCTGGTGAATTTACGAAACGTGCTTTTTTAAATGGACGTATTGATTTATCACAAGCAGAAGCAGTTATGGATTTAATCCGCGCCAAAACAGACCGTGCAATGAACGTAGCAATTAATCAAATGGAAGGGCGATTATCTAAATTAATTGGCCGTCTGCGTCAGGACATATTAGAAACATTAGCTCATGTTGAGGTAAATATAGATTACCCGGAATATGATGATGTGGAAGAAATGACACATAATATTTTAATTGAGAAAGCTACACATGTTCGTGTTGAAATCGCAAAAATATTAGAAACATCGAAGCAAGGAAAGATTTTACGTGAAGGTATTGCTACTGCAATCATTGGTAGACCAAACGTTGGGAAATCATCGCTATTAAATAGTCTCGTTCAGGAGAAAAAGGCAATTGTAACTGATATTGCAGGAACAACTCGTGATGTTATTGAAGAGTACGTTAATGTGCGTGGTGTACCACTTAAACTTATAGATACAGCCGGAATTCGTGAAACAGAGGATGTTGTGGAACGAATTGGTGTAGAGCGTTCAAAAGAAATGATGAGTCAAGCTGATTTAGTGTTAGTTGTCGTTAATTATAGCGAAGCTTTAACGAATGAGGATGAAGATCTATTCCGTGCCGTACAAGGAAAAGATTTCATTGTTATTGTAAATAAGACAGATTTATCGCAAGTAATTGATATGGAACGTGTTACAGAATTGGCAGCGGGAAATCGTGTTATTACAACGTCGTTAATTGAGGAACAAGGAATAGATGAGCTTGAAAAAGCAATTGCTGATCTATTCTTTGAAGGAACAATTGATTCTGCAGATGTAACATATGTTTCTAACGCAAGACACATTGGATTATTAACACAAGCAGGTAAAACAATTGGAGATGCAATTGAGGCGATAGAAAATGGTGTTCCAATTGATATGGTGCAAATTGATTTAACAAGAACGTGGGAAATACTTGGTGAAATTACTGGTGATACAGTTCATGAAAGCCTAATTGACCAGTTGTTTTCTCAATTTTGTTTAGGAAAATAATATAGTGATGTTTCAGAAAGATAGAGATTATTAGGAGGAATAAACAATGGGATACAATGCCGGTTCTTACGATGTCATAGTAATCGGTGCAGGTCATGCAGGATGTGAAGCTGGTCTTGCGGCAGCACGAATGGGCTCCAAAACATTAATGTTAACAATTAATTTAGATATGGTAGCGTTTATGCCATGTAACCCTTCTGTTGGTGGACCAGCAAAAGGGATTGTTGTTCGTGAAATTGATGCCTTAGGCGGAGAAATGGGACGCAACATCGATAAAACACATATTCAAATGCGTATGTTAAATACGGGTAAAGGGCCAGCTGTACGCGCGCTTCGAGCACAAGCAGATAAGTTCTCTTACCAGCATGAATTAAAGAAAACAATTGAAGAAACACCAAACTTAACTTTGTTCCAAGGAATGGTAGAGCGTTTAATCGTTGAAGATGGCGAATGTAAAGGAGTAGTTACGCAAGCTGGAGCTGAATATACAGCAAAAACAGTTGTAATTACGACTGGTACGTTTTTACGCGGCGAGATTATTATGGGAGAGTTAAAATATTCGAGCGGACCAAATAATCAACAACCATCTATTACTTTATCGGAACATTTAGAGGAGCTTGGATTTGATCTTGTTAGATTTAAAACAGGTACACCTCCGCGTGTAAATAGTAATACGATTGATTATAGTAAAACAGAAATTCAGCCAGGTGATGATAAACCAAGATCTTTCTCGTTTGAAACGACAAAATTTATTACGGATCAAATTCCATGTTGGCTAACGTATACAAGTACGGAAACACATCGTTTAATAGATGACAATTTACATCGCTCAGCTATGTATTCTGGTATGATTAAGGGAACGGGTCCTAGATATTGTCCTTCAATTGAAGACAAAGTAGTAAGGTTTAATGATAAACCACGTCATCAAATTTTCTTAGAGCCAGAAGGACGTAATACACAAGAAGTGTACGTACAAGGTTTATCTACAAGCTTACCAGAAGACGTACAGCGTGATATGCTTAGAACAATCCCTGGTCTAGAAAATGTTGAAATGATGCGTACAGGTTATGCAATTGAATATGATGCAATTGTGCCAACGCAACTATGGCCAACACTTGAAACGAAAAAAATTAAAAATTTATATACAGCAGGACAAATTAACGGAACTTCTGGTTACGAAGAGGCAGCAGGACAAGGGCTTATGGCCGGAATTAATGCAGCATGTCGTTCTTTAGGTAAAAAAGAAGTTATTTTAGGCCGTGAGGATGCTTATATCGGTGTTTTAATTGATGATCTTGTAACGAAAGGGACAAATGAACCGTATCGTTTATTAACGTCCCGTGCAGAATATCGTCTATTATTACGCCACGATAATGCAGATCTTCGTTTAACTGAAGTTGGTCGTGAAATTGGATTAATTAAAGAAGATCGCTATGAGCGATTTACAAATAAAAAATTACAAATTGAACAGGAAAAGGAACGTTTAAGCAGCATTATTATTAAACCGCGTCCTGAAGTTCAGGAGTTAATTCGAAGTATTGGTGGAAGTGAATTAAAAGATGGAATACGTGCAAGTGACTTATTACGTCGTCCGGAGATGACATATGAGCATATTCATCTTTTAGTACCAAGTGAAGTAGAATTAAGTGATGAAGTTACAGAACAAGTTGAAATTCAGATTAAGTACGAAGGCTATATCGAAAAATCTTTACAGCAAGTAGAGCGTATGAAGAAAATGGAAAACAAAAAAATCCCTGAGGATATTGATTACGATGCAATTTCTAGTCTTGCCTCTGAAGCTAGACAGAAATTGAAAGATGTTCGTCCGCTATCAATGGGGCAGGCTTCACGTATTTCTGGTGTAAATCCAGCGGATATTTCCATTTTACTTGTGTATATCGAACAAGGAAAAATTGCGCGAGTATCGAACCAATAAATAGTAAGGAGATATTGTTAGATGAACATAGAACAATTTCAATCTATGCTAGAAGAGAAGGGGATCACCCTCTCTTCTAGACAGTTAGAGCAGTTCGAAATCTACTTCGAAACATTAGTAGAGTGGAATGAAAAAATGAACTTAACGGCTATTACGGAGAAAGAGGAAGTATATTTAAAACACTTTTTTGATTCCATTACAGCTGCTTTTTACTATGATTTTTCAAAACCATTCTCAATTTGTGATGTTGGCGCAGGAGCTGGATTCCCAAGTATTCCTTTAAAAATTTGTTTCCCGCACTTAAAGGTGACAATTGTAGACTCATTACAAAAACGTATTAATTTCTTAAATCATCTAGCACAAAAGTTAGAATTAAGTGACGTTGCATTTTGTCACGATCGTGCTGAAACATTTGGAAAAAAAGAAGGTGTACGTGAATCGTACGATATTGTAATGGCACGTGCAGTTGCACGTCTTTCGGTATTAAGCGAGCTATGTTTACCACTTGTAAAAGTTGGGGGAACATTTATTGCAATGAAAGGTGCCGCAGCAAACGAAGAAATTGAAAATGGCAAGTATGCTTTAGAGGTGCTAGGCGGGGATCTAAAAGAAATGTCTACGTTCCAATTACCGTTTGAAGAAAGTGAACGTAATATTTTATTAATCGAGAAAAAACGCAAGACACCAAAGAAATATCCACGCAAACCAGGAACACCCAATAAATTACCTATTGAAAAATAAATCTTATTAGACGTAAGATTAAATTATATAAATGAAAACGTAAATGTTTCATAGGAAACATTTTATGGAGAATAGTCAATAGGCCTAAAAGGTGGTGGAATATGTATGAAAAATACGTTTTCTCGTTTATTTGGCTTTGGAGATAAAGAGAGCGAATTCGAATTACAAGACGAAAGCCATGAAGAAATAGATAAAAAGGTATATGAAGAAATACAAGAAATTCCGATAGTAAATATTACCCCTAACCGTTATCAACCACGAACAGTTTTTGATGATGCGCGTATTGAGGAACTAGCATTAACGATTCGTACACACGGACTTATTCAGCCAATTGTTGTGAGGCAATATGAGGATGATAAGTACGAGATTATTGCTGGAGAAAGGCGTTTCCGTGCGGCAACAAAGTTAGGATGGGAAAAGGTTCCTGCAATTATAAAGAACTTAAATGATACAGAAACAGCTTCTGTAGCTTTAATTGAAAACTTGCAACGTGAGGAACTAACAGCAATCGAGGAAGCTGTGGCATATCAAAAGCTAATTGAGTTACATAATTTAACACAAGAAGCATTGGCACAACGACTTGGAAAAGGACAATCCACAATCGCAAATAAGTTGCGATTGTTAAAGTTGCCTGAAGAAATAAAAAATGCGCTATTAGAAAAAAGCATTACAGAACGCCATGCCCGCGCGCTTATTCCTTTAAAGAATGAGGAATTACAACTGAAGGTTTTACAGGAAATTGTGGAGAAACAACTGAATGTAAAGCAAACAGAGGAACGAATTTCGAAATTATTAGAGGAAGCAAAACCGAAGCGTAAGGCAAAGCAAAAAGCAGTAAGCCGAGATACAAGAATTGCCATGAATACAATTAGGCAGTCATTACAAATGGTTGCTGACAGTGGTTTAAATGTTAATTCTGAGGAAGAGGAATTTGATGAGTACTATCAAATTACAATCCAAATTCCTAAGAAAAAATAATAATGGCGTGTTAGAGACCTGATCCTATTGGATAGGTCTCTTTTACTATATTTTCTTATTAGAGGAAGAAGGAGTTTACAAATAAATTTTGAAGTTTAATAAGGACGTAAAAGAAAAACTTTTATTTCATGTTACAATAAACGTAATTGTTACTAGAATAAGATAGAAAGGTTGAAAGTAGGTGACATCATGGGAAAAATCATTGCTATTGCCAATCAAAAAGGTGGCGTTGGAAAAACAACAACATCTGTTAATTTAGGGGCTGGATTGGCACAAGTAGGTAAAAAGGTCCTTCTTGTAGATATTGACGCTCAAGGAAATGCAACGACTGGTGTGGGAATTGAAAAATCTGAATTAGATCAATGTATTTACAATGTCCTTGTGGAAGATGCAGATGTTCAAGGGGTTATACGTAAAACCGCAACTGAAAACTTAGATGTTCTACCCGCTACAATTCAATTGGCAGGTGCTGAAATTGAATTGGTACCGACTATTTCCCGGGAAGTACGTTTGCAAAGGGCATTACAGCCAATTCGTGATGAATACGATTATATTATTATCGACTGTCCTCCATCTTTAGGGTTGTTAACGATTAATGCATTAACAGCAGCAGACTCTGTTATTATTCCTGTTCAATGCGAATATTACGCGCTAGAAGGGTTAAGCCAGCTATTAAATACAGTTCGACTTGTGCAAAAGCACTTAAATAAAAATCTAGCAATCCAAGGTGTATTGCTAACAATGTTAGATGCCCGTACAAATTTAGGGATTCAGGTTATAGATGAAGTGAAAAAATACTTTAGGGATAAAGTATACCGTTCGATTATTCCTCGTAATGTTCGTTTAAGTGAGGCACCAAGTCATGGGAAACCAATTATGCAGTATGACGCTAAATCAAGAGGGGCAGAAGTATATATAGATTTAGCAGAGGAAGTGATTGCAGGTGGCTAAAGGATTAGGAAGAGGAATCAATGTGTTTTTTCCTGATTTAGATGTGAAAGAAGAAGAGACAATTCAGGAGATTATGATAACTGAATTAAGACCGAATCCATATCAACCACGTAAACACTTTAATAAAGAGGCGATTCAAGAATTATCGGCTTCTATTAAAGAGCACGGCATATTACAACCGTTAATTGCTAGAAAGAGTATTAAAGGATATGAAATTGTTGCAGGTGAAAGAAGGTATCGTGCTGCTAAAGAGGCTGGATTCGAAAAGGTACCTGCTGTTGTAAGACAATTAAGTGAGCAGCAAATGATGGAGTTTGCACTGCTTGAAAACTTACAACGAGAAGATTTAAATCCAATGGAAGAAGCAATGGCATACCAAATGTTAATGAATGAGCTAAATGTAACGCAAGAACAATTAGCAAAACGTCTTGGTAAGAGTAGACCTTACATTGCAAACTATACGCGGTTATTAAGCCTCCCTTCTTTTGTGCAAGATATGATTGCAAACGGTCAACTTTCAATGGCTCATGGGCGAACTTTACTTACGATAAAAGATGAAGAACAATTGAAATCTTTACTGAAACGAATTGAAAAAGAAGGATTAAATGTTCGTCAATTAGAGAAAATTGTTCAGGAGATTAATCAACGCGTTTCACGTGAAACAAAACAAGTGAAAAAAGAGAGAAATATATTTTTCGTAGAACACGAAACGTTTTTAAGAGAAAAGTTTGGCACAGATGTGAAAATTAAAGAAACGAAAAAAGAAAAAGGTAAAATCGAAATTGAATTTTTCAATAAAGAGGATTTAAATCGTATTTTAGAATTATTAGCACAGAAAAACTAAAAAGCAAACCATCTTATTATTTATAGATGGTTTGCCTTTTTTAATACAGATAATTTTTGATCTGTTTCTTTTATACTTTGTGCAATTACATCAGCCATTTTCATGACTAAACTTAATCTTGTATTTTGCAGGACGAAAAACTCCATAAAACCGTTTAGATTTACGATGCCATGAATATGTAAATCACCAACTGCAGGTAATTTCTTATTCATCGCAGCTCCAGGTTTACTAGGCCCCATTCCGGTAGTGATAGAACCGATACTTTGAGATTTTCCTAAACAGGCATCAACCGCAATTATAAACGAGGTAGGATTATCTTTCTGTATATTCTGAATCCTCTCTTCTAAATTTAGTGCATGGACTGGCTCATCTAGTGTGCCGAACACTTGGAAGTTTGTAATTCCTACTTGTTCTAGTTTTGTACCGACTAACGGACCGAGTGCATCACCTGTAGAACGATCTGTTCCGATACAAACGAGAATAATTGGTATATGGGTTTTAATAGGGATGTGGGAAAGTAAGAAGTTACTAATTATCTCGGAGGCTTCTAAATCTTGGTGCATAACATTTTGAGTTTCTTTTTCGAAAAAAGGTAAGCGAAAACTTCCAATATTCATGAAGCACCCATCCTTTTAATAAATTTTCAAAATATGTTATATGGTGAGTAAAATGGAAAACTATAAGTGCGTACTTGCTGTAAAACTTAAGCGAAAACGGAAATAATAGTACTAGTATATATATATTCGTTCCATTTTATACCTGTATGGAAGTTAACAAATACAATTAAAGTCATAAAAATTTTTCAGCAATTAGGAGACTTCTGATACAATAAGAAGGATAACTAAAAAGAAATTTTGGCTGGAGAGGTAGAGGTACATGGATTTATTAACGAAGTGGTTTAATTCTACGAAACAGTATTTATTAGATGCTGATCGTTGGGCAGATATTGGAATTGCGACATTAAAAATATGTATCATTTTAACAATTGGTGCAATTGTAGTGAGAATTGCAAGAGCGGTTGTACGAAATGCGTTTCGTATGGGAAGTCGTTCTCCAATTCAAATTTCAGAACGTCGTACAGTTACAGTAGCAAAGTTACTTGAAAATATCGTGGCATACGTTGTTATGTTCATTATGTTAATTGCGATTTTAGGTGTGTTTAATATTAATGCATCAGGTTTATTAGCCGGTGCCGGGGTAATTGGTTTGGCAGTCGGGTTTGGTGCACAAAGTTTAGTGAAAGATGTTATTACAGGGTTATTTATCTTGCTAGAAGATCAATTTTCAGTAGGAGACTATGTAAAAATTGGTCAGTTTGAAGGAGTCGTTTTAGAAATTGGACTTCGTACAACGAAAGTAAAGAGTTGGACAGGCGAAATTCATACTTTACCAAATGGAAGTATCGTTCAAGTTACGAACTACTCAGTTAGTAATAGTGTAGCATTTGTTGATGTATCCATTTCGTATGAGGCTGACATAGCGAAAGCAGAGCAAGTCATTGAAGAGTTATTAGAAGAATTACCTGCACAGTACACGCAAATGGTAACAACGCCTCAGTTATTAGGTGTGCAAACATTGGCTGCATCAGAAGTTATATTACGCGTTATCGCGGAAGTAGAGCCAATGCAACATGCAGTTATTGCAAGAGCACTTCGTAAGGAAATTAAAAATCGTCTAGATTTACATGGTATTGAAATTCCATATCCACGTATGGTTTTATATAATCGTGAAGAATTGGTGAGTGGAAAAGCAATTTAGTATAGAGAGGGGTTTGGAGAATGGAGCAAAAGCAATATAACTTGTACGATGTTGTGGAAATGAAGAAAGCCCACCCATGTGGTGAGAATCGATGGAAGATTATTCGTATGGGAATGGATATCCGCATTAAGTGCGAGGGATGTGACCATTCAGTAATGATTCCTCGAAGAGAATTTGATCGTAAGGTAAAAAAAATACTTGTGAAGCACGAAGAATAGAGAGAAAGTAACAGTTGCAATGGGTAGCTGTTACTTTTTTTCGTTTGGAGGAAACTTGTCATTTTTTTCGTTACTATCTATAATGATGAAAGATTGAGACATAGGAGTGAAAAATATGGGATTAACGGCTGGGATTGTTGGATTACCTAACGTAGGGAAGTCAACTTTATTTAATGCAATTACACAAGCAGGAGCAGAATCTGCAAACTATCCATTCTGTACAATTGATCCAAACGTAGGGATTGTAGAAGTACCAGATGAGCGTTTAAATAAATTAACGGAATTAGTAGAACCGAAAAAAACTGTTCCGACTGTATTTGAGTTTACTGATATTGCGGGTATCGTAAAAGGTGCTAGTAAAGGTGAAGGATTAGGAAATAAATTCTTATCTCACATTCGCCAAGTAGATGCGATTTGCCAAGTTGTTCGTTGTTTTGAAGACGAAAATATTACGCACGTTTCAGGGAAAGTAGATCCGATTGATGATATTGAAACAATCAACTTAGAGCTAATTTTAGCGGATCTAGAATCTGTTGATAAGCGTATCGAGCGTGTTGCGAAATTAGCAAGACAAAAAGATAAAGAAGCAGTATACGAGCATGAAATTTTAGTTCGCTTAAAAGAAGCTTTTGAAGAGGGAAAACCGGCTCGTACTGTTGAATTTACAGAAGAGCAAATGAAAATCGTTAAAGGCCTTCATTTACTTACAACGAAAGAAATGCTATACGTAGCAAACGTAAGTGAAGATGATGTTATGGATCCTTCTGAAAACAAATACGTAAAAATGGTAAAAGAATTTGCTGCAAATGAAAATTCTCAAGTAATCGTTGTATGTGCAAAAATCGAAGAAGAAATCGCTGAACTAGACGAGGAAGAGAAAAAAGTATTCCTTGAAGAACTAGGCATTGAAGAATCTGGTTTAGATCAATTAATTCGTGCTGCATACAATTTATTAGGACTTGCTACTTACTTCACAGCTGGCGTACAAGAAGTACGTGCATGGACGTTCAAACAAGGTATGAAAGCACCGCAATGTGCGGGCGTAATTCATACAGACTTCGAGCGTGGATTTATTCGTGCGGAAACAGTTTCTTATGAAGACTTAATGACAAACGGTTCTATGACAGCTGCAAAAGAAGC
Organism: Bacillus sp. EB106-04-02-XG92; assembly: GCF_058791995.1. NCBI lineage: Bacteria > Bacillati > Bacillota > Bacilli > Caryophanales > Bacillaceae > Bacillus > Bacillus sp. EB106-04-02-XG92. The sequence goes on along the minus strand of NZ_JBYTEA010000002.1, from coordinate 544,199 downwards.
TGGTAAAGTTCGTTTAGAAGGAAAAGAGTATATCGTAAAAGACGGAGACGTTATGCACTTCCGCTTCAACGTTTAATTTAATATTTCCTAGGAAAAATTAAGATATAAGCTTGGCAAATATATTATGTGTTTGCCAAGTTTTTTATGTATGGGTGAGTTGATTCATCTAACTTACTATGATATAATCTAAACTCGTGAGTAATTACTATAAATTAATTGCTCCTTGCCCATTACGGGCCGTTTAGACCAAAAGGAGGTGAAAGTGTAATGAGAAAGTACGAAATTATGTACATCATTCGTCCTGGCGTTGAAGAAGAAGCTCAAAAAGCTTTAGTTGAACGTTTTGCAGGTGTTTTAACAAACAATGGTGCAGAAATCATTAACACGAAAGAGTGGGGTAAGCGTCGTTTAGCTTACGAAATCAACGACTTACGTGAAGGTTTCTACATGATCTTAAACGTGAAATCTAACGCAGAAGCGATTAACGAATTCGACCGTTTAGCTAAGATCAACGAAGACATCCTTCGTCATATCGTTGTTAAAGAAGAAGAAAAATAATTGATATATAAGGGAGAGTGGTTCGATTGATGAATCGTGTTATCCTCGTTGGTCGTTTAACTAAGGACCCTGACTTACGTTACACGCCCAATGGTGTTGCAGTAGCTACTTTTACGTTAGCTGTGAATCGCGCATTTGCGAATCAACAAGGTGAGCGTGAAGCTGACTTTATTAATTGTGTAATATGGCGTAAACAAGCAGAGAACGTAGCAAATTATTTGAAAAAAGGTAGCTTAGCAGGCGTAGATGGACGTCTTCAAACTCGTAATTACGAGGGACAAGATGGTAAACGTGTATATGTAACAGAAGTTCTTGCGGAAAGCGTACAATTTTTAGAGCCGCGTAATGGCGGTGGGGAGCAACGTGGTTCATTTAATCAGCAACCATCAGGAGCTGGTTTCGGTAACCAAAGCTCTAACCCATTTGGTCAATCTAGTAATTCAGGCAACCAAGGTAACCAAGGGAACTCTGGATTTACGAAGAATGACGATCCATTTTCAAATGTAGGTCAACCGATCGACATTTCCGACGACGATTTACCGTTCTAATACAGTAAATTTGTTAGTTTTAACAAAGAATGGAGGGAAATAGACATGGCAGGACGCAAAGGTGGACGTGCGAAACGTCGTAAGGTGTGTTTCTTCACAGCTAACGGCATCACTCGCATCGATTATAAAGATGTTGATTTATTAAAACGTTTCGTTTCTGAGCGTGGTAAAATTTTACCTCGTCGTGTAACAGGAACAAGCGCAAAATACCAACGCAAACTTACAGTTGCAATTAAACGTGCTCGTCAAATGGCACTTTTACCATATGTTGGTGAATAATAGCGTATGAAATGCACAGTAGAGTCGGACTCTACTGTGCATTTTGCTATGCTTTTCTTTTTTGAAAGAGAGGTTAGATGATGAAAAATACGAAATTTATTACTGAGGGTGCAGCGTTGTTAGCAATATATGCAATGCTATTGCTTATATCTATGTATGTTCCGATTTTAGGCACGGTCGTAACGTTTGCGTTGCCGTTGCCATTTATATTGCTAACGATAAGATATAAAATATCTAATGCCTTTGTAATTTTTACGGCAGCGCTTTTTATTACTGTTATTGTCAGTCAACCGATGAACCTAGTAAAGACAACTATGTTTGGATTAATAGGTATCGTTTTAGGATATATGTATAAAAAACAAAAGAAGCCAGTAGAAATTTTGATGGCAGGGACGCTTGCGTACTTAATTGGTATTATGCTCATTTATGTTGCGAGTATAAAGTTTTTTAACATAGATTTAATGAAGCAAATGCAAAATATGTTTAATGAAAGTATGGCGCAAAGTGAAAAGATAGTTAATGCTGCGGGTATGCCTATTAGTAAAGAACAAAAAGAGTTATTTGCACAATTTAATGATGTATTACAAACATTATTCCCAAGTTTACTTGTCATGGTCTCGGTATGTTTTTCTTGGATTACAGTTATGATATCAGGTAGTGTTTTGAGAAAGCTAAAGCATGACGTTATACATTGGCCTAAATTTAAAGATATACAATTACCAAAGAGTATTGTTTGGTATTACGTTATATTTATTTTGCTATCAACTTTTATAAAAGTTGAACCGACATCATATTTACATATGGTATTTTCTAACCTATATGTCATATTTGCGTTACTACTAGTACTGCAAGGCCTGACATTTATCGCTTTTCTAGCGCATAGCAAAGGTTTTACGAAAGGGGTTCCCATTATTAGTTTTATTGCCTGCATGTTTATCCCGATGCTGTTTCCTCTTGTGACAATCTTAGGTATAATTGATTTAGGGATTTCATTGCGTTCTAAAATAGGAGGATAAAGTAATATTCCTTATACTATTTTAATCTGTTTAACTAACTGGAAGGTGAGTTAGTTTTACTTTATAGGAGTTGTATACATGCCTGAATTTTATAAGAAACAGTGGTTTTTATATCCTGTTTACGTATTGGCATTTTTTGTGTTTGTGCTCATTTCAATCCTCTGTTATTTTCATTTAATGATGGGGATAGTCGCCTTTTTTATTTTTTGTATTGTACTTTTTGTTGTTGTACGATTTGAACTTACCTTTCAAAAGAACTTTGAAAAACATACGACAGAGATGATTACAAGGGTAAAGAAAGTGAGTAATGAGGCATTTAACCAAATGCCGATTGGTATTTTGTTATACAATAAGGATTATGGGATTGATTGGGCGAATCCTTATTTATCTTCATGCCTAGGACAGCATGCATTAGCTGGATGGCACCTTTATGATGTATCAGAAACGTTACTTCTTTTTATTAAGGGAGAAACTTCTGACGATATAGTCTCTTTAAATAATCGAAAGTTTCGTGTCTTTGTAAGGAAAGAAGAAAAGTTGATTTATTTCTTTGATGTAACGGAACAAACAGAGATTGAAAAGATGTACGAAGATCAACGCACTGTTTTAGCTGTCATTTATTTAGACAATTATGATGAAGTTACACAAGGGTTAGATGATCAATTACGTACGAATATAACAAGTCTTGTAACATCAAGACTAAATGAATGGGCCGTTAAGTATGGGGCGTATTTAAAACGTGCATCTTCAGAAAGATTCTTCGTTGTGTTAAATGAAAGTATTTTAGCGCAGATGGAGAAAGGGAAATTTAGCATTTTAGATCAAGTGCGTGAAGAAACATCTAAAAGAAATATACCACTCACCTTAAGTGTAGGTGTCGGTTCAGGTGATTTACCTTTATCAGAACTTGGAGCAATGGCTCAGTCCGGCTTAGACCTTGCACTTGGCCGCGGTGGAGATCAAGTAGCTATTAAGCAAGCAACAGGTAAAGTTAAGTTTTATGGTGGTAAGACAAATCCGGTAGAAAAACGTACTCGTGTACGTGCTAGAGTTATTTCACACGCATTAAAGGATTTAGTATTAGAAAGTAGTAACGTCATTATAATGGGGCATAGGGCTCCAGATATGGATGCAATTGGTGCTGCGATTGGTATTTTAAAGGTAGCGCAATTAAATGAGCGCAAAGGATATATTGTGCTAGATGAAAATGATTCTGATAAGGGAATTAAGCGTTTAATGGATAAAGTGAAACAAAATGAAGAGTTATGGTCTCACTTTATTACACCAGAACAAGCGATGGAATTTGCAAATGATGATTCATTACTTGTTGTTGTTGATACGCATAAACCTTCAATGGTGATGGAAGAAAAGCTGTTACGCAAGATTGAAAATGTAGTTGTTATTGACCATCATCGCCGAGGAGAAGATTTTATTGAAGATCCATTGCTTGTTTACATGGAGCCATACGCTTCTTCCACGGCAGAACTTGTTACAGAATTACTTGAATATCAACCGAAAAATTTAAAAATGACAATGTTAGAAGCGACAGCGTTGTTAGCAGGTATTATTGTTGATACGAAAAGCTTTACATTCCGGACAGGTGCTCGTACGTTTGATGCCGCTTCTTATTTACGCTCACATGGTGCAGATACTGTACTTGTACAAGAGCTGTTAAAAGAAGATATGGATCAGTATTTACGGGTTGCAAAAGCTATTAAAAATGCGTACATTTATACAAATGGAATTGCGATTGCGAAAGTTGATAGTGATGATTACTACGATCAAGTGCTTATTGCACAATCAGCGGACACATTATTAACAATGACAGGAATTATTGCGTCATTTGTTATTGCAAAACGTGGTGAGAATTTCATTGGAATTAGCGGCAGATCTTTAGGTGAAGTGAATGTGCAGCTAATTATGGAAAATTTAGGCGGTGGTGGGCATTTAACGAATGCAGCTACACAAATGAAAAATGTTACAGTAGATGAAGCTGAGGAGAAGCTTCGATTTGTTATTGATGACTATTTACAGGGAGGCACACAATCATGAAAGTAATTTTTCTAAAAGACGTAAAAGGTAAAGGGAAAAAAGGAGAAGTAAAAAACGTACCAGATGGCTATGCAAATAACTTCTTACTAAAACAAGGATTAGCTGCTGAAGCGACAAATAGCAGTATGAAAACTTTAGAAGCTCAAAAGCGTAAAGAAGAAAAAGATGCAGCAGCAGAGCTTGAAAGTGCAAAACAATTAAAAGAAACGTTAGAGAAACTAACTGTAGAATTAAAGGCTAAATCTGGAGAAGGTGGCCGTCTATTCGGTTCAATCACAAGTAAACAAATCGTAGATGCGATGCAAAAATCACACAAGATTAAACTTGATAAGCGTAAATTTGAAATGGATGATGCGATTCGTGCATTAGGCTATACAAATGTTACTGTGAAATTGCATCCGCAAGTAACAGCAACAGTAAAAGTTCATGTTAGTGAACAATAAAAATAAGTTAAGCAAGGAGGATTGCGTATGAGTGATGTAATGGCTGATCGTACCCCTCCGCATAATATAGAAGCTGAGCAGGCAGTCTTAGGTGCTATATTGATTGATCAGGATGCGTTAACGTCAGCATCGGAACTATTGGTACCTGACTCATTTTATCGAACGAAACATCAAAAGATTTTTGAAGTCATGCTTGGATTGTCTGATAAGGGGGAGCCAATCGACTTAGTAATGATGACGTCAGCGATGGCTGATCAAGGGTTATTAGAAGAAGTTGGTGGGGTTTCTTACTTAGCAGAATTAGCAGAAGTTGTTCCGACCGCTGCTAACGTAGAGTATTATGCACGAATCATCGCTGAAAAAGCGTTGTTACGTCGTTTAATTCGAACAGCGACTCATATTGTGTCTGATGGATATGAGAGAGAAGACGATGTGGATGGTCTATTAAATGAGGCTGAGAAAAAAATATTAGAAGTATCACATCAAACGAATGCGAAGGCATTCCAAAATATTAAAGACGTTCTTGTAGATGCTTACGATAAAATCGAACTTTTGCATAATCAAAAAGGTGAAGTTACCGGGATACCAACTGGGTTTACTGAATTAGATAAGATGACGGCAGGGTTCCAGCGAAATGATTTAATCATCGTGGCGGCACGTCCATCGGTAGGAAAAACGGCATTTTCATTAAATATCGCACAAAACGTAGCGACGAAAACGGATGAAAATGTCGCGATTTTTAGTCTAGAGATGGGTGCTGATCAGCTAGTTATGCGTATGCTTTGTGCAGAAGGAAATATCGATGCACAAAGACTTCGTACTGGATCATTAACTTCTGATGATTGGGCGAAATTAACGATGGCAATGGGTAGCCTTTCTAATGCTGGTATCTATATTGATGATACACCAGGTATTAAAGTAAATGAGATTCGAGCGAAATGTCGTAGATTAAAACAAGAACAGGGTCTTGGTATGATCTTGATTGACTACTTACAGCTTATTCAAGGAAGCGGGAAATCAGGAGAGAACCGTCAGCAGGAAGTATCTGAGATTTCTCGTACACTAAAAGGGATTGCACGTGAATTGCAAGTACCTGTTATTGCCTTGTCGCAGTTATCTCGTGGTGTAGAATCTCGTCAAGATAAACGTCCGATGATGTCTGATATTCGTGAGTCGGGAAGTATCGAGCAGGATGCTGATATCGTAGCCTTCTTATATCGTGAAGATTACTATGACCGAGAAACGGAAAATAAAAATACGATTGAAATTATTATTGCAAAGCAGCGTAACGGTCCTGTAGGTTCCGTAGAACTCGCATTCGTTAAAGAGTTCAATAAGTTCGTTAACTTAGAACGTCGCTTCGAGGATGGACATGCGCCGCCTGCATAAGGCTAGTATAAAAAAGAAACACATTTCTTATAATAAGATGTGTTTCTTTTTTTTACGGGAAAGATAAGGCTTTCATAATGTGAAAAATATAATTCTTACGAACGAAAATGTTTTTTTATAAAAAAATGTTCGCTTTTTGGTTGACTTCTTTTTCGGTTTTGGTACAATTATATTGTTTGAATAGATCGTTTGAAAATTGCGGAGGTGCTTTAATAATGTCTTCAGTAGTAGTTGTAGGAACACAATGGGGCGACGAAGGAAAAGGTAAAATCACTGATTTTCTTTCTGAGCATGCGGAAGTAGTTGCAAGATATCAAGGTGGAAATAACGCAGGACATACAATTGTATTCGGCGGGGTTAAATATAAATTACACTTAATTCCATCTGGTATTTTCTATAAAGAAAAAATTTGTGTAATCGGAAACGGCTTAGTAGTAGATCCGAAAGCGTTACTTGAAGAGTTAAAATACTTACACGATCGTGGTGTAAGTACTGATAATTTACGCGTAAGTAACCGTGCGCACGTTATTTTACCTTATCACTTAAAACAAGATGAGTTAGAAGAAGCAAGTAAAGGTGATGACAAAATCGGTACAACGAAAAAAGGTATCGGTCCTGCATATATGGACAAAGCTGCTCGTATTGGTATTCGTATGGCTGATCTTTTAGACCGTGAAGCATTTAAAGAGAAGCTTGAGCGCAATTTAGCACAAAAAAATCGCTTATTTGAAAAAATGTACGATACAGAAGGTTTCAGTGTAGAAGAAATCTTCGAAGAGTACTTCGAGTACGGACAACAAATCGCGCAATATGTATGTGATACGTCTGTTGTATTAAATGATGCATTAGATAACAATCACCGTGTATTATTTGAAGGTGCACAAGGTGTTATGCTTGATATCGACCACGGTACGTACCCATTCGTTACATCTTCTAACCCGATTGCTGGTGGTGTAACAGTTGGAACTGGAGTTGGTCCTGCGAAAGTTACTCGCGTTGTAGGTGTATGTAAAGCATATACAAGCCGCGTTGGTGATGGTCCATTCCCTACTGAGCTTCATGATGAAATTGGTCATCAAATTCGTGAAGTTGGTCGTGAGTATGGAACGACAACTGGTCGTCCACGCCGCGTAGGTTGGTTCGATAGCGTTGTTGTAAGACATGCACGTCGTGTTAGTGGTTTAACAGATCTATCATTAAACTCTATCGACGTTCTAACTGGTATTCCAACTCTTAAAATTTGTGTTGCTTACAAATGCGATGGCGAAGTTATCGATGAAGTTCCAGCAAACTTAAACATTTTAGCGAAATGTGAGCCTGTATACGAAGAGCTTCCAGGTTGGACAGAAGATATTACTGGTGTAAGATCATTAGACGAGCTTCCTGAAAATGCACGAAAATACGTAGAACGTGTTTCTGAATTAACAGGAATTCAATTATCTATGTTCTCAGTTGGACCAGATCGTAACCAAACAAATATCGTTCGTAACGTATACGAAGCTTAATTGATATTTTGAGAAAAAACTCATGTCCGCATGAGTTTTTTCTTATCTTTTATAAAAAAATAAAAAAAAGGTATTGCAAAATATAAAGGAAACATGTTATGATACATCTTGTCGTCACGAAAATATGACGTTGGTGAGTATGAGCCATTAGCTCAGTTGGTAGAGCATCTGACTTTTAATCAGAGGGTCGAAGGTTCGAGTCCTTCATGGCTCACCATTTTATTTTTCGTGGCCCGTTGGTCAAGTGGTTAAGACACCGCCCTTTCACGGCGGTAACACGGGTTCGAATCCCGTACGGGTCATGTCTTTTTTTATGTTCATTTTTGGTCCCGTGGTGTAGTGGTTAACATGCCTGCCTGTCACGCAGGAGATCGCCGGTTCGACCCCGGTCGGGACCGCCACTTTTGTTTATACCACCATTAGTGGTTTTATATATAGTTTTGGCTCGGTAGCTCAGTCGGTAGAGCAGAGGACTGAAAATCCTCGTGTCGGCGGTTCGATTCCGTCCCGAGCCACTCTCAGGATATTAAGTGGGCCCACTTAATATCCTTTTTATTTGTGTAATTTTACAAAATTGAGTAGTTATTTTAAAATAGAATGAGGAGCCTCTAGCAGTTGAAGCTAGAGGTTTTTCTATAGATCGTATAGGATTCCGTGTAAATGTGGATTATACATGAGTCTGTGAGAATAGAGGAAAAAGTACTTAAGCAAAAGATGCGGTCATATAGGGACATACTATGTAGACATCAATGTGTTTAAGGATATTGACCATATTTTTACCCCACTATTTACTGGACAGTAAGCCCAAGCCTTAAAATTCAGCGAAAGCAAAGAAGTTAGGTGAGGAGCGGGCTGCCCGTAAAAGCCCAATTGGTGAGGGCTAATAATCAGTGGGTGATGAAGAAAACACCCACCAATTAAAGTTTCACTTTATAAGGAGGAAATAGACGATGATGGGAAAGAAAATTTTAGTAGTTGATGATGAAAAGCCGATTGCGGATATTTTGAAGTTCAACCTAGAAAAAGAAGGTTTTGAAATTGTAATGGCGCATGATGGTGATGAAGCAATTGAAAAAGCAAATGAAGAACAGCCAGATATGGTTTTATTAGATATTATGCTACCAGGTAAGGATGGCTTAGAGGTTTGCCGTGAAATACGTAAAAGTTCAGAAATGCCGATTATTATGCTTACAGCGAAGGACTCTGAAATTGATAAAGTATTAGGACTTGAGCTTGGTGCAGATGATTATGTAACGAAGCCATTTAGTACGAGAGAATTACTTGCTCGTGTGAAGGCGAATTTACGTCGCCATCAACAAGGTGGTGCTGCAGAAAAAGAAGAGAATACGGAAATGGTTATTGGACCAATTGTTATTAATCCAAATGCGTATAGTGTAACGAAACGTGAGGAAAATATTGAACTTACACATCGTGAATTTGAGCTACTACATTATTTAGCGAAGCATTTAGGACAAGTTATGACACGCGAACATTTATTGCAAACAGTTTGGGGTTATGACTACTTTGGAGATGTACGTACAGTGGATGTAACAGTGCGTCGTTTACGTGAAAAAATTGAAGATAATCCAAGTCATCCTACATTAATTGTCACTAGACGTGGAGTAGGATATTACTTGCGTGACCCAGAGCAGGAATAGTATATGAAGAAAGTCGGTTTTTTTCAATCTATTCATTTAAAATTTGTACTCATATATATGCTATTAATATTGATAGCAATGCAGGTTATTGGTGTATATTTCGTAAGAGAGTTAGAAAAGAGTCTTGTGCAAGGTTTTAGAGACTCTTTAACGCAGCAAACGAACTTATTAGCATATAACTTGAAACAAGAGTTTAAAAAAAGTTATACAAAAGCAGAAACAGAGTCAACAGATGAAACGATTAAAACTTCAATTCGAAAATTTGCCTCCGATCGAAAGAAAGATATTCAAGAGGTAAGTGTGTTTGATTCGCATAGAAAGTTACTCGCTATTTCAGATGAGTCAAAGCAAAATAAGGTAAATAGAACATCAACAGATATAGCTGTTCAACGGGTATTGGTACAAAAGAAGCCAGAAGTAAAAATTGAGAAGGATGGTCGTACAGGCCATCGCGTACAAGTTATGCTTACTCCGATTCTAGATGATAACGGCAAAGATGCACTTGGTGTTATTTACATTGTTGCATCTATGGAAGATGTTTATAAACAGATGAAGGATATTAATCAAATTTTTGCGACTGGAACCGTTATTGCATTACTCGTAACAGCTGTACTTGGAATTTTGTTAGCTCAAACGATTACGAGACCAATCTCAGATATGCGAAGACAAGCGATTGAAATGGCAAAAGGAAACTATTCAAGAAAAGTAAAAGTGCATAGCCATGATGAAATTGGACAACTAGCATTATCTTTCAATAATTTATCAAAAAAATTACAACAAGCTCGTTCTTCAACGGAAAGTGAAAGACGTAAATTGTCATCCGTTTTATCACATATGACAGATGGGGTAATTGCTACTGACCGAAAAGGGGACATTATTTTATTAAATGATCCTGCGGAAAAGATGTTAAATGTTTCGCGTGAAACGGCACTCGATCAATCTGTTTTAGAAGTATTAGGGATACAAGAAGAATTTACGCTCGATCATTTATACGAAGAACCTGATTCTGTTTTATTAGATTTTAGTACGAGAAATGAGCCATATATTTTACGTGCTAGTTTCTCTGTTATTCAAAAAGAGACAGGGAAAGCAAATGGTTTAATCGCCGTGTTATATGATGTAACTGAGCAGGAGCGTATAGAAAGGGAACGCCGTGAGTTCGTGGCAAACGTTTCTCATGAATTAAGAACACCGTTAACAACGATGCGCAGTTACTTAGAGGCACTTACGGACGGTGCGTGGCAAGATCCGAATATTGCACCGCAATTTTTAACAGTTACACAAGAAGAAACAGAAAGAATGATTAGACTTGTAAATGCGTTATTGCAACTATCTAAACTTGATAGTACAGAACATCGTTTAATGAAAGAATGGGTCGACTTTACTGACTTCTTTAATAACGTTATTGATCGTTTTGAAATGTCTAAAGAGCAAAACGTAAGCTTCAAACGATCTTTCTCTAAGAAATCTCGATTTATTGATATGGATACGGATAAAATTACGCAAGTATTGTATAACATTATTTCGAATGCATTGAAGTATTCACCAGAAGGTGGAACAGTAACATATCGCTTACGAGATCGCGGTGAATTATTAGAGATTAGTGTAAGCGACCAAGGAATGGGTATTCCGAAAGAAAACGTCGATAAAATCTTTGAACGTTTTTACCGCGTAGATAAAGCACGTTCAAGACAAATGGGTGGCACAGGACTTGGATTAGCGATTGCAAAAGAAATGATTGAGGCACATGGTGGCTCGATTTGGGCGAAGAGTGAGGAAGGAAAAGGGACAACTATTTATTTCACATTGCCAATGGCAGCGGATGAAGAGGACGATTGGGAATGAGTATGGAAAATGTTAAAACAATCGTTTTAATTAATTTAGTTGTAATTAGCCTATTTCTTACTTTTAACTTATGGACGTATGTGCCAGATTCCACGTCTATGCAAAACGCAAAATTTGTACAGGGGAATGAAGGAACTACTCAAACTAAAATTGCTGATGTTGTCCGCCCTACTTCTATCATCGTGCATAAAGATAAAAATCATTATGGGAGCAAGAGAGAAGGAGATATAGAATCAATCTATAAACCTTTGGAAGCAGGGGAATTACATGATTTCAAAGAAATATCGATTGCTAAGGCTGATTTCCTTTCTTATGTACATGGTGAAGGGAAAATTGAACTTATTTTTCCTACCAATATCCCATTTGATGCAGTTAAATCTATGTTTAATATGAAAGAAAAAAGTATAGATAAACCTAAACATTTTAATCGAATTATTCTTGATCCCTCTAGAAGTAGGGATCAAGAAATTAAAATTAATTTTGTTTCTGATGGTGATAACTCTAGAGTATATGAAGCAAAATTAAGTGGTGTGTATTTAAAAGATATTGTAAATGCACAAAATCAATTTATAGTATCAGCAAAGCCTTATTTTGACTATCAAATTAATGATATGAAAAAAATATTTTTACCAGATGGAACGACGGAATTAAGTAATATAACATATATTTCATCTAATTTAGCGGTTGATACATTTAAGAATGCTCTGTTTAGTGATCCTCGTTATTTAAGCCCGATTACCGAGAAATCGAAAGAAACATTTACAGATGGTATTAGGTCCATGGAGATTGAAAATGATCGTCATATGCTAAAGTATAAAAATTCTTCTGTTTCAAGTGAAAAAACGACAGATAATTTAATGCTTTTACAAAAAAGCTTTGATTTTGTAAATGGTCACAGTGGGAGTCTGGATTCATATCGTTTGGACTATATGAATAAAGGACAGACAGTATTCCGTTTACATGAAGATGGATATTCCGTATTCAATACAGATGGATTAGCTGAGTTGAGGCAAATATGGGGATCCGAAGAAGTAATGGAATATGAAAGACCGTTGTTGTCTTTAAATACGAAGGGGATAGAACAGAAGGTTACTCTTCCGTCAGGTCACGTTGTGATAGCATCCTTAGAAAATAATGCCGTTGTAGATAAACGACTCATTAAAGACATTGGTATTGGATACAAATTATCACTAGATGGACAAGTAGCACGACTACAGCCAATTTGGTATGTAAAGTTTGTTGAAGATGAAGCTGGCAAACAAAAAATATATGAGTGGAGTGAGGGAGGACTAAATGGATTGGGATCGGATTAAAACCATATTTATTGTGACCTTTTTTGTTTTGGACCTCTTTCTCATTTTTCAATTCATTCAAAAGCAAGATAGTAATCAATTGGAGCTTATTGCAGAAACAAAGATAGATCAAGAATTAAAAGCAAACAAAATTACTATGGGTAATTTCCCTAAAGAATCGAAAAAAGAGGCATTTATTAGGGCAGAAAATAAGGCATTTAAAGAAGAAGATATACAGTCTTTAAAAAATCAAACAGCGCACATACAAAATATGTACAAGATAGAAAGTAAGCTAAAAGAGCCCTTTTTAAATACAAAATCATTATCTAAAGATAAGTATAGTGATTTTTTGAAGAACTATGTATTGGATGGACAAAAGTATGAATTTGGCGCGATGAAAGACTCCAAAATTTACTTTTTCCAAAAATATAAAGATAAGCCTATTTTCTATAACGATCAGGCAATGATTGTTGTGGAATTAAATGAAAAAAATGAACTTGTGTCATACACGCAGACGATGCTAACGGATTTAAAAGAAATGGGCGAAAGTGAAAAAACGAAACAGCAAGAAATTATTACTGCCCAAACGGCTTTAGAAAATCTGTATTTAAAAAATAAAGTTCATGGGAATACACATGTAAAAGAAGCACAAATTGGTTATGCGACCCTTACCGCATCTACTTCTAATAACCAAGTACTCGCTCCAACATGGAATTTAAAAACGGAGCAGAAGCAGGACTTCTTTGTAAATGCAATTGAAGGACAAGTTATGGAATTAGGGGAAAAGGAAAATCAAGTGGTTGATGAACATACTGGAGTGAGAAAGAATGGGTTTGCATTTTAGCGTACTTGCAAGTGGAAGTACAGGGAATATGCTATATGTAGGAACAGATGAAAAGAAATTACTCGTCGATGCAGGTTTAAGTGGTAAAGCAACAGAGGCTTTATTTAAACAGGCAGAATTAAATATAAATGATGTATCAGGTATTCTTGTAACACATGAACATAGTGATCATATTAAAGGATTAGGTGTATTGGCACGTAAATATGATTTACCTGTTTATGCAAATGAGAAAACATGGAATGCAATGGAACATTTAATAGGAAATATCCCAACTGAGCAAAAATTTATTTTCTCAGTTGGGGATGTGAAAACATTTGGTGATATTGAGGTCGAGTCATTTGGCGTTTCTCATGACGCCGCAGAGCCGATGTTCTATGCTTTTCATAACAATAATAGAAAGTTAGCCCTTATTACAGATACGGGATACGTAAGTGACCGTATGAAAGGTGTTATTAAGGGAGCTAATGCTTTCGTATTTGAAAGTAATCATGACGTGGAGATGCTTCGTATGGGACGTTATCCATGGAGTATTAAGCGACGTATTTTAAGTGATGTAGGGCACGTTTGTAATGAGGACGCTGCATTAGCGATGGCAGATGTGATTACAGACGAGACAAAACATATTTATTTAGCGCATTTAAGTCTAGATAATAACATGAAAGAACTAGCACGTATGTCAGTGTCACAAGTATTAGAGGAAAAAGGATTTGGAGTGGGAGAAGCCTTTGAAATTCACGATACAGATCCAAAAATGCCGACAAAAATTCAATACGTATAATTCTTCATTTTAGTAAACAATAAAGGTGAATATAGTTGTTTTCAGGAAGATAGGTGAACAAATATGTCCTTTATTGATGAAGAAAATTATCGTATGAAACGTGCAAGGAAAAAGAAGCATAAAGGTATTGTTATTTCTAGCATAGCAGGAACAATTGTAGGAGCTTCGTTATTTGCATTTGGAGCTCCTTTATTTGCAAATGATGCAGGCACGCTTCCACAAGCTGAAGCAAGTGGCAGTAATATGGCCCAAGCGCAGGGAATTAAACAAATTAGCTTTGTGGATGCTGTTGATCGTGCGTCTGAAGCTGTTGTTGGCGTTATTAATATTCAACGAGATAATTTTTCAGAGGCAGATTCAGAAGCTGGTACAGGATCGGGTGTAATTTATAAAAAGGCAGATGGCCAAGCTTATATTGTAACGAATAATCATGTGGTTGCTGGGGCGAATCGTATTGAAGTAAGTTTAAGTGACGGTAAGAAAGTTCCAGGAAAAGTATTAGGAACTGATGTAGTCACAGATTTGGCCGTACTACAAATAGATGCAAAGCATGTGAAAAAGGTAATTGAAATTGGTGACTCTAATACTGTTCGTAGAGGCGAACCGGTCATTGCGATTGGAAACCCGCTTGGGCTACAATTTTCTGGAACTGTCACACAAGGTATTATTTCAGCTAATGAACGTATTGTCCCTGTAGATTTAGATCAAGATGGACATTATGATTGGCAAGTTGAAGTATTGCAAACAGACGCAGCAATTAACCCAGGTAATAGTGGTGGTGCGCTTGTAAATGCGGCAGGTCAATTAATTGGCATTAACTCAATGAAAATTGCAGCAAAAGAAGTAGAAGGAATTGGACTAGCTATTCCTGTTACTAGAGCTGTTCCTATTATGAATGAATTAGAGAAGTACGGAAAAGTAAGAAGACCGTATGTTGGAATTGAACTTAGATCGTTAAATGAGATTCCGAATTATTATTGGTCAAAAACATTGCATTTACCGGGAAATGTAACAGAGGGAGTTTGCATTTTAGATGTGAAAAGTCCTTCGCCAGGTGCAGATGCTGGTTTACGAGAACATGATGTGATTGTAGCAGTAGATGGAAAACCGGTTCGCGATATTATCGGTTTCCGTACGGCCTTATATGATAAAAAAATTAATGATAAAATGACTCTTACATTTTATCGTGGTACAAAACGAGCAACAACAACGGTTAAGCTAGGCATTCAAAAGTATTAAAAACAGGAGGGCCTACCTCCTGTTTTCTATTGTAGAAAAGTGAGGTGAAGAATATGAATTTACCTTGTTGTTTAGAACATGTTGAATTAGCTTTAGATATCATTGTGGATGAGTGTGAAGTTGCACCGGTTATCAACAATGTGGATAACTCAGAAAAAGAGAAAAAAACATGTGAATTTTGTCAAAATGAGGCGACATATGTTGTATCGAACACAGATTCTCACACAATATGTGGGTAACATTTGTGGATATGTGGATAACTCTTGTGGATAACATGTTTGTAAGGTGGGGAATACATGTGAATATCTCGATTATTTCAATTGGGAAATTAAAAGAAAAATATTTAAAACAAGGTATAGCAGAATACTTAAAACGATTATCTGTATACGCAAAAGTAGAAGTAATTGAATTACCAGATGAAAAGGCACCAGAAAATTTAAGTGAAGCAGAAATGTTAATTGTAAAAGAAAAAGAAGGTATACGTATACTGGATAAAATTTCTGATGATACGCATGTTATTGCGCTAGCGATAGAAGGAAAACAAAAATCATCAGAAGAATTTGCAGTAAGCTTAGATCGTCTTGCTACATATGGAAAGAGTAAAGTTGCCTTTGTAATTGGTGGATCACTTGGACTAAGTTCAGAAGTAATGAAGCGTTCAAACGAATCACTTTCTTTTTCAAAGATGACATTACCACACCAATTAATGCGATTAGTATTGCTTGAGCAAGTGTATAGGGCGTTTCGTATTAATCGTGGAGAACCATATCATAAATAGTAATAGTACATTCAAACGGCTACAGATGTGGCCGTTTTCTATATTTCCTAAAATAAGTATGTTTCTATTTCTAAAAAAGTGTGATGTAATATGAAGAGGAAAAAAGTACAAGTAGTCATAGAAGTGAGGAATTAAAGGTGAAGAAGTTTAAAAAGTTTTACTTGGAGATTACGAGTGTGTGTAATCTTGCGTGCAGCTTTTGTCCGCCGACGGAAAGGCAGAAGCAGTTCATTTCTGTGGAGGATTTTGCGAAAAGATTAGACCAAATTAAACCTCACACAGACTACATTTATTTGCACGTGAAGGGTGAGCCGTTGCTGCATCCAAAAATAGATCAACTGTTAGATTTAAGCCATGAAAAAGGGTTTAAAGTTAATATTACAACGAATGGAACGTTAATTAATAAGAGAAGGCATAGACTGTTAAATAAGCCTGCTCTAAGACAAATGAATTTTTCATTGCACAGTTTTGATGGACACCCAGGTTCGCAAGATAAAGAGGGCTATGTAAGAAGTATACTTTCCTTCATTAGAGAGGCGACAAGTCAATCAGATTTAATTGTTTCACTTAGATTATGGAATTTAACGCAAGATAATAAAACAAATGCTGAAATCCAGAAAAATAGAGAGTTATTATCCATCATTGAAAATGAGTTTGATCTATCTTATCAAATCGAAGAGAAGCTTACACCAGGAAAAGGTATAAAAATTGCGGAACGTGTCTTTATTAATCAAGACTATGAATTCCAGTGGCCAGCATTACATGAAGAAGAGGATGATGGAAAAGGATTCTGTCACGGTCTTCGAAATCAGGCTGGAATTTTAGCGAACGGAACAGTTATTCCTTGCTGTTTAGATGGCGAAGGGATTATTAACCTTGGAAATATTAATACTGACTCATTTTCTAACATTATAGAAGGTGAAAGAGCGACAAACATTGTCGATGGATTTTCGAAAAGGGTTGCAGTCGAAGAGTTATGCAGAAAATGTGGATACCGTAAAAGGTTTGGAAAGTAAATATGAAATAAGCCCTCATAAAGCGAGGGCTTATTTTTTATCCTGCTATTTGCCGGGCAGTAAGACCCCCACCTCAAAATTCAGCGAAAGCAAAGAAGTTAGGTGGGGAGCGGGCTGCCCGTAAAAGCCCGATTGGTGAGGGCTAATAACCAGTAGGGGATGGACCCCCCCACTGATTAAAGTTTCAATTTATTCTTGATAAAAGCGCTCTAATTCATCAATTAAGGAACCGACGTAAGAAACGGCCCTGCGGATTGCATCTGGTTTTGACATATCTACTCCGGCATGTTTCATTAATTCAA
The DNA here is from genome assembly GCF_058791995.1 of Bacillus sp. EB106-04-02-XG92. Taxonomy (NCBI): domain Bacteria; kingdom Bacillati; phylum Bacillota; class Bacilli; order Caryophanales; family Bacillaceae; genus Bacillus; species Bacillus sp. EB106-04-02-XG92. Next base: position 526,657 of record NZ_JBYTEA010000002.1, on the reverse strand, counting down.
GTGGTTTCATTGTACCACCAGCGCGCAGTACATCTAACCAGCGGTCAACAGCAGGTTGTCCCTCCTCTTTAATCATTTGAGCTACCGCAGTAGATGCAGTGAGGCCGGCGGAATAGGTGTAAGAATATAAGCCCATATAATAATGAGGTTGACGCATCCAAGTTAAGCCAGCACCTTCGTCAATTTCTACAGAATTTCCCCAGAATGTAGAAAGTACATTTGTTTTTATTTCAGTTAAAGTTGTAGCTGTAAGGGCTCCGCCTTCTTCTGCTAGCGTGTATACTCTTCTTTGATATTCTCCCTCAAGTAAATGAGTAACAAAGTTATGATAATATGTGCCGAGTAGTTGCAGAATTACCCATCTGCGCATTCTCTTATCGTCATTCGTCGCTAATAAATGCTGGGCTAATAGTAATTCATTCATTGTAGACGGTGCCTCAACAAAGTACATAGATGGACGTACGTTCATAATACGCTGGTTTTTATTTGCTAAATAAAAATGACCGGCATGTCCAAATTCATGAGCTAATGTGAAGCAGCCACGTATCGTATTTTGCCATGTAATTAAAATGTATGGATGAGAACCATACGGGCTTGAACAAAATGCCCCAGTTGATTTCCCTACATTATCTGCAAGATCGACCCATCTTTCTTTGAATCCTTTTTCTATAATGGAACTATATTCACCCCCGAGTACTTGTAAAGAGTCTTGAATGAGTTTTCCAGCTTCTTCATAAGTAATTGCCGGATTAAATTCGGGATCTAACGGTGCATGTAAGTCGCAGAAAAGCATTTGATCGAGTCCTAATACTTTCTTTTTTAAATCTGCAAAGCGGCGCATATGAGGCGCTAATTCTTTATAAATAATATCAAGTTGATTGTTATACATTTCAAGTGGGACTTTTTGAGGTTCTAGAAGCATATGAGTAACAGATTCAAATTTGCGTAAGCGAGAAAGTGTCACTTGTTTTTTTACTTCAGTCGCATATGTTGTTGCCACTGTATTTTTATATCGTTTCAACGTGGAAACAAATGATGAGTATGCTTTCCTACGTATGTCTACGTTTGGGGAAAACTCATATTTACTTTCAAATAATGCAAATGATACAGGGAGTTCGTTTCCTTGTTCATCTTGTATGGAGGTAAAATCCATATCGGCTAATTTAGTCATACCGTAAATTTTGTATGGAGAACTATGTACTTCGCCAAGTGCAGCAAGAGCTTCTTCTGTTTCAGGAGAGAGCGTGTGCTGCCTTTTTTGTAGTATGTCTAGTAATGATTTACGGAAAGGTTCGAGTTTTGTTTCTTCAGTTAAATATTTTTCAATTGTTCCTTCGTCAAATGAGAGGATTTCATTATGGATAAAGGATAGTGCAGTATGTACTTTCGTCCATAAAGCAGCAATTTTGGAAGAGTTCGCTTGAACAATTGGATTTGTACGGTCAGTAGATTCTTTTAAATTTGCGTAGGAGTATAATTTTGTTAACTTCATTAAAAGCTCTTCTTCTAAAAGTAGGCAATGTAATAAGGTAGTGGGGCTAGTGTGTAATTGGCCTTTAAACATATCAAGTTTTTTTATATCGTCTGTTAATACACGTAATGCAGTTTCCCACTCTTTATCACTTTCGTATAAATGAGAGAGGTCCCATGTTAGTTCAGTAGGGACTTCCGCTCGAATATGGCGTTTCTCAATTGTATTTTTCATTTGTTATATCCCCCTTATTATAAGTATATAAAAATATGATACTAGAAAATTCAGTAAAATGAAAATATTTTACATTTCTATATATAAGAAGGACAAGCATACAAATGCTTGTCCTTCGAGTTAATTTTAAAAATTAATATACTTTATCACCGTTGAAAATAGAGTTTTTCACGACTACATAATCTACAGTACGAATTGAGTCTAATTTTGTTCCACCAGCGTAAGAGATAGAAGATTGAAGATCTTGTTCCATTTCAACTAAAGTGTCTTCTAAAGAACCTTTATGCTCAACGAACATTTTCTTACCTTCAACGTTTTTCTTCTCGCCTTTTTGGAATTCAGAAGCTGAACCGAAGTATTCTTTATAAAGTTTGCCGTCTTTTTCGATTGTTTCCCCTGGAGACTCTTCATGACCAGCGAATAGAGAACCGATCATAACCATAGTCGCCCCAAATCGAATAGATTTAGCTACGTCGCCGTGTGTACGAATACCACCGTCAGCGATAATTGGCTTACTTGCAGCTTTTGCACACCAGCGAAGTGCAGCTAGCTGCCAACCGCCAGTTCCAAAGCCTGTTTTAATTTTAGTAATACAAACCTTACCAGGTCCAATACCAACTTTTGTTGCGTCAGCACCAGCATTTTCTAATTCTCTTACCGCTTCTGGAGTTCCAACGTTTCCAGCGATAACGAAGCTTTCTGGTAAATGCTTTTTAATATGTTGAATCATGTTGATTACAGCATTAGAATGTCCATGCGCGATATCAATCGTGATATATTCAGGCGTAAGGTGCTCAGCAGCTAATTGCTGTACGAATTCATATTCGTCCTCTTTTACACCAACGCTAATAGAAGCGATTAATCCACGTGATTGCATATCTCTAATGAATGAGATTCGTTTCTCTGGTTGGAAACGATGCATGATATAGAAGTAATTATTTTCAGCTAAATAAGTTGCGATTCTTTCATCAATAATCGTTTGCATATTTGCAGGTACGACAGGTAATTTAAATTTATGTTTTCCTAAAGTGACAGTTGTATCACATTCAGAGCGGCTATTTACAATACATTTTGCAGGAATTAATTGAATATCTTCATAGTCGAATACGTTTTCCATCATTTACACCCCTAAAATACGAATATTTTATTAAGTTTGTTTAAAAATGTTCGTCCAAAGGATAATTTACATTATTTTCACTCATAAGTCAAAGGTTTTCATGTTTACATTTGAAAATTAAATTTTAGCTACGTATTTTGTAAGTTCATGTAATGAAAATGTGTTTAAACATAGTATTATTTGATGTAAAATTATGTTTGGAAAATAAAAGTTTAATAGGTAAATTTAGGAGGGGTGCTAATGAAGCGTCTAGTATATATGGATTGGTTGCGAGTATTAGCAACAATCGCAGTAGTTACAATTCACGTTGCGGCTGGTTATGTTTCAGTGTTAGATGCAAATAACGCTTCACGCTGGATGGCTGGTAATCTATTTGAATCGATTTCACGTGCGAGTGTGCCGATTTTTGTAATGATTAGTGGAGCTTTATTGTTAAAAGGAACGAAAGATATTTCAGTCGGGGAGTTTTTACAGAAGCGCGCGAGTAAAGTAATTATTCCTTTTATAGCTTGGAGCACTATATTTTATGCATATGGAGCATATGCAGGCTATTTCCCGGCCTCTTTAAAGCAAGGGATTAAGCACTTTTTAACGGATACTATTGGCGGACATTTATGGTTCTTATACATGATTGTAGGGATATATTTAATTACACCTCTACTGAAAATCTTTGTGAAGAACGCTAAAAAAAGAGAGATAGAATACTTTTTAATTTTATGGTTATATGCGTCTGTTATGGTCAATTTAGTGAAATATTATTATCCTATCAACTTTAATATTGAATTATTTTACGTTACGAATTATGTAGGGTACTTCCTACTTGGTTATTACTTATCCAATTACGATATTTCGAAAAAATGGAGAAATATTTCTTACGTTGGAGGACTTGTAGGATTTATTAGTACATTCTTTATTACGTATTACTATACAGTAAAGGCAAATGGACAGTTAGACCAGTTTTGGTATGGATATTTTGCGCCAGGCGTTGTACTGATGGCGATTGGATTATTTGTATTTTTCAAATATGCTTTCCAAAAATCAGAAAGAGAATTGCCATTGTTATTCCGTTTTATAAATCAAGCAAGCCTTGGAATTTATATTCTTCACTTCTTCTTATTAAATAACTTGTTGTACATGGTTTTCCCTAAAGTAAATGAACGTGTACATGCAATATTGGCAATACCTATTAATGTAACGATTACAATTGTTCTTAGTATGGTAATTACGTTAGTATTGCAAAGAATACCAGTTGTGAAAAAACTAGTTCCATAAAAATGAATATGGTATAGATAGGGCAGACTTATTATTAAGGCTGCCTTTTACTATTTTAAAATTATATGTAGATAAATTTAGGCTGAAACGAATTAAAAACAGTGGATTAATATAGTATCTTACTATAGTCTAAAGTGAGGTATGAAGAACAGAATAGGTTAAATATAAAATCAAATGAGGTTAATATATGAGTAAAAAAAGCTTTAGTAATTATGCATTAAGTAAAGAAGTGAGACGAGCACTTACTGGTTTAGGATATGAGCATCCAACAGAAGTGCAAGGAGAGGTTATTCCAGTTGCATTGCAAAAGAAGGACCTTGTTGTAAAATCACAAACAGGTAGTGGGAAAACGGCTTCGTTCGGTATACCACTTTGTGAAATGGTAGAGTGGGAAGAAAATAAACCACAAGCATTAGTTTTAACACCGACGAGGGAACTTGCTGTTCAAGTAAAAGAAGATATTACGAATATAGGGCGATTCAAAAGAATTAAAGCTGCTGCAATTTATGGTAAATCGCCATATGCACGTCAAAAATTAGAGCTAAAACAAAAGACGCATATTGTAGTAGGGACTCCAGGGCGTGTGTTAGATCATATTGAAAAGGGAACTCTTTCTTTAGAGCGATTAAAATATTTAGTGATTGATGAAGCAGATGAAATGTTAAATATGGGCTTTATCGATCAAGTAGAGGCAATTATTGATGAATTACCTGCAAAAAGAATGACAATGCTATTTTCAGCAACATTACCGGAAGATGTTGAAAAGTTATCACGTACATATATGAATGTACCAACTCATATTGAAATTAAAGCGGCTGGAATTACAACGGATAAAATTGAACATACTCTGTTTGAAGTAAGGGAAGAAGAGAAGTTTTCACTCCTTAAAGACGTAACGATGATTGAAAATCCAGACAGTTGCATTGTTTTTTGTCGTACACAAGAAAATGTAGACCATGTATATAGACAGCTAAAACGAGTTAATTATCCTTGTGACAAAATACACGGTGGTATGGTACAGGAAGATCGTTTTGAAGTTATGGATGATTTTAGAAAAGGAAAATTCCGTTATTTAGTAGCAACTGATGTAGCTGCGAGAGGAATTGATATTGATAATATTACACATGTTATTAATTACGATATTCCATTAGAAAAAGAAAGCTATGTACACCGTACGGGAAGAACGGGACGAGCTGGTAATAGCGGAAAGGCCATTACATTTATAACGCCTTATGAAAATAGATTTTTAGAAGAAATTGAAGAATATATCGGATTTGAAATTCCAAAAGTATTGGCACCTTCAAAAGAAGAAGTTATAAAAGGGAAAGCTGTATTTGAAGAAAAAATACATGCTAAACCAATTATAAAGAAAGATAAAAATGCGGATATAAATAAAGGAATTATGAAACTGTACTTTAATGGCGGGAAGAAAAAGAAGATTAGGGCGGTAGATTTCGTCGGCACCATTGCTAAAATCCAAGGTGTTTCGGCTGAAGATATAGGCATTATTACAATACAAGATAATGTTTCTTATGTTGAAATATTAAACGGAAAAGGACCACTCGTTTTAAAGGTTATGAGAAATACAACGATAAAAGGTAAACAATTGAAAGTTCATGAGGCAATTAAATAAATGAAAATATCCACTTTAAAGGTGGATATTTTTTTGAGGCTTATTTATAGAGCGGATAATTTGAGTGGACCTTAACTAATACGTAATTGACGATTGTTTTTTTGTATGTTAGTATATTTATTTGATTTTTTTATACCATTGAATGGGAATTTGTTAATTCGTTTAGAGGGATATTTTTATATAAGCAATTCGACTTTTAATTCAATTGTTGTAAGCTATAAAAAGTAAGGACGGTGTTTTGTTTAATGAATTTTACTCAAGATAGGTGGAGTTTAAAATGGCTTCATTTTTATTTGATTGTAGTAGTTGTTGCATCTCTTTTATTACGTTTATATTTAGCATTTCATTTAGAAGGGTATGAACGAGATCAACTATTTTTTGTGGATTGGATGAATACAGTAGGTAAATATGGACTAGGTGATGTGTATGCACATGGAGATTTAGTAAACTATCCGCCATTTTTTTTAGCTCTCTTAGGTATTTATGGAGGTATATTGTCGTTTTTTAATACATATGTGGAAGCTGCGGGTGTTTTAATTCGAGTCCCATCCATTGTATTTGAAGTAGTAGCTATAATTATTTTTGCTATAGTTTCTAAAAGGATAGACAATTCGATTGTGAGAGCAGCATTAGTAACATTTTTCGCATTTAGTCCAGCCGTTATAGTGGATGGAACTATTTGGGGTCAAGTAGATATGCTACATAGTATACTGATGGTTAGTTCTATTTTATTACTAATGTCTAAGCCAACTTGGTCTGGTGCTATTTACGCTATAGCGTTACTAGCTAAATTTCAATCGATCGTAATTGCGCCTGTGTTTGCTATGTATTTCTTAAAAATCATTTGGGAAAAAAGGGAAGGTAAGCAATTAATTAAATTTATAATAGGGTTCTGTATCCCATTATTAATATTCGGTCTTTATTTCGCAGCCCATGGAACATTTATTACTATGTTAACACAAGCATATTTAAATGCGGTGGGTACTTTCCCAACGGTAACTGTATTTGCTATGAATATTTGGTATTACGCAATTGGTACGGATCCTAATATGGTGGACACGATTCAAGTTGTACCACATATTACATTGAAAACAGTTGGGTTAATACTCTTGTCTATTGCAGCGGCATTAACTTGCTTATATGTCTTTTTCCATCGTCATATGAATACGGCAGTTCTAATGAAAGCCGCGACTTTTATAAGTTTTGCGTTCTTTATGTTACCTACGCAAATACATGAGAGATATGCTTTCCCAGCGTTAGTATTTGTACTCTTTTTACTGCTATATGAAATGAAGTGGACAGGAATAGCTTTAGGATTAACGTTAACAATCTTTTTAAATATAGTAATGGTCTTGTATGCGGGCTTTAATACGAATATGGGAATGTTTATCGTTACTATTAATGTTTTTATTTTCTATGCTATGTGTAAATTATTAGTAAAAGAGTGTTGTGATCGCTTTGAATTGCTAATAAATAAACAATAAAAATTATAATTTTAGAGAGAAGTACATTTTGCGAGTATGCAAAATGTACTTTTTTATTTTGAAAGAGTAAAATCCCAATAGAAAAATAAACATGAGAGGATACTTAGAAAATATAATTTCTAAAATACTACAATCATTCGGATAGTTATTAGGACTCTTTTAAATCATCAATTAACTTCTCAGCTAAGCGTCTATACATATTACTCATCGACACAAATGATGTTAGTAATAAAAATTTCTCTAGGTTCGGATCTTCTAAAGAAGAAATTTCACTTACTTCTGAAACACGGCTATTTACGTCTTGTGTAAAGCTTTCGACGTTATTTTCGGTAAGAGAAAGATACTCTTTATATAGTGTATTTAATTTGAATGAATCGTCGTGTAATAAAGATTCATTTATATTTTCTAAGGAGCTTTTTATGTCATTAATGGAAAGAGCCCCTTTTAATTGATAAATTAGGCTGATTAAAATCATATGCTCTTTTGAGTATTTTTTATTTTTGATTGGAATAAATAATTTCCCTTTTGCATAATTGTTAATCATTGTTTTTGTTAATACTTTTTCGTCATCAGTTCTTGTTGTATCTGCATAAGTATTTTCAAATAGTTGGACAACCTGGTCTACATACAAGTCGACATTTGGAATATCTTCAAGCGTAATATTCTTTTCTAAATGTAATGTTTCAAGTAATTTATTTATATTTTCCACGTAGAACCCCTCGCTTTTATAACATAGTGGAGCGTAATGTTTAGTTTATCTCTAAATATGGTATTACGAAACAAATGAATTGTAAATGTTGACCTATAGTTATAATGTGTATATAATTACATGTAGTTATTGAAACTACATGTAATTATATGAGGGGTGTTTATGTGAATGCTTATATAAGAGAACCGGTTAATGCTTTTACCCATTTGGGAGGAGCTGTATTATCATTTATTGCATTATTAGCTATGCTTGTAAAAGTTTCTATTAATATGCCGTCTTTTGCGGCAATTACAGCTGTTATTTTATTTGGTATCGGAATGATGGTTCTGTATACAGCATCAGCTGTATATCATAGTGTTGTAGCCAGTGAACGTGTTATTTATTTCTTTAGGAAGCTTGATCACTCTATGATTTTTATATTGATTGCAGGTACATATGCACCATTTTGTTTAATTACATTACATTCTGCAAACGGTCTATTATTATTTTGTTTAGTGTATGCAACTGCCATTTGTGGTATTGTTTTTAAAATGTTTTGGTTTAGTTGCCCGAGATGGTTATCAACAGCCATTTATATTACAATGGGTTGGTTAATTGTACTATTTTTTGCACCGTTAGCTGCTAACTTAAGTGCAGGAGGTATCGTGCTTCTAGTGCTTGGAGGCATTCTTTATACAATTGGTGGATTTATTTATGGAACAAAACCAAAATGGTTAGAGTTTAAACATATGGGGCATCATGAAATTTTTCACATTTTCGTATTATTGGGAAGCCTCGCCCACTTTTTAAGTGTTTATTGTTACGTAATTTAACGATATGAGATTTCTAGGCGATTTTTATTTTCTTGATTAATAAAAAAGATATAGACACATATGTATGTTGAAGAGTTACATAACGTAAAGGTTATGTGGCTCTTTTTTATATAAATCATAATAAAAATAAATTTTTAGAATTATCAGTATTTTTTGTGGTAGGATAGATGTGTATTGAGGTTATAAAATTTTATAATTAACAATTAGTGGGGGACTATATATATGGCGATACTTATAACGGGTGGAGCAGGATATATTGGTAGTCATACGTGTATAGAATTATTAAATAATAATTATAAAATTATAGTCGTAGATAATCTTTCGAATAGTTCAATCGAGTCTTTAAATCGAGTAAAAGAAATAACAGGAAAACAATTTGAATTTTATAAAGAAAGTGTTCTAAATCGTGAAAAAATGAATGAGATTTTTTTACAAAATAACATTGAAGCGGTTATACATTTTGCTGGATTTAAAGCAGTAGGAGAATCGACTACAATTCCTCTTACATATTATTATAATAATATAATAAGTACAATCATACTATGTGATGTGATGCAGAAACATAATGTTAAAAAATTTATTTTTAGTTCATCTGCAACTGTATATGGAATTCCAAAAACATCACCAATTACAGAAGAATTTCCGCTGAGTGTGACAAATCCATATGGACAAACAAAACTAATGATTGAGCAGATGATGCGTGATGTAGCAAAAGCTGATGATGAATGGAGTATTGCATTACTTCGTTATTTCAATCCATTTGGAGCACATAAAAGTGGTCGTATTGGAGAAGATCCAAATGGAATTCCAAATAATTTAATGCCATATGTAACGCAGGTAGCGGTAGGTAAGTTAAAGGAGCTAAATATATTCGGAAACGACTATCCAACAAAAGATGGGACCGGTGTCCGTGACTATATTCACGTTGTTGACCTTGCAAAAGGACATGTAAAGGCACTCGAGAAAGTACTTGGGACGAAAGGAATCGAGGCATATAATCTTGGCACAGGTAAAGGGTATAGTGTTTTGGAGATGGTAAAGGCTTTTGAGAAGGTTTCGGGTAAAAAGATTCCTTATAAAGTGATTGGGCGTCGTCCTGGTGATGTAGCAATATGTTTTGCTGATGTATCTAAGGCGAAACGAGAATTAGGGTGGGAAGCGGAATATGGATTAGAAGAGATGTGCATAGATTCTTGGAGATGGCAGGTAAATAATAAAAACGGCTATCAAATGATTTAAGGTAGTTAGTAGATCGTTCGCTTATTTCGTTGCTTGAGATCAGTAATATGTTCAATGGAGGAAAGAGAACATATTACTGATCATAGCGTTTGAATAGCAACTAGTTCTATAGAAGAAAGGACTCTTAATGAATGCGAACAAGTTGTTTATGATAAACTGTATTACCTTCTTGGCTTGCATAAGGCGGTAGGCTTCGTCCGAAACAATTTGCAATAATGTTGGAGTGAGGAGGATAAGAAATACGAATTTCATACAAATTAATAGCTTCATCTAAATTAGCATAAAATACTGCTAGGTTGTTACCTTCTAAAAGGTATGGGAATTCTACCACTGTATCTTCACCAATGAGTACAGGTAATTTTACAGGATTAGAATAGTTAGACCAATCCCATACTTCTATATTTACATAGTGTGCGTAATATGCATCTAAATTTACAATGTTTATTACTGCTGAAACTGTTGCAGGTTCTCTTGTTAATACACCTGTTGAATGAATAACAGATTGATGTGGATAATGAGGAGGCATAAATATCAGACCTTTCTAATTTAATATGATTTTACAATATTCTATGCAGAGCATTGATAGAAGGAGATAGGTAAAATGCATTATTCTATCAATTTTTTATAGAAATCAAAAATGTAATATTGAATAATATTCCAATACTTGTATCATTGTTAAAGTGCGTTTATAATCAAATAATCCTATTAGCTTTTTAATTGAATTACGTATTATTGAAAGCGTTTTTATTGCGTGATACATTTTGATTGAAATCATTACTGTATGACATGCATGAAAGGGATTTTTTTATTGCTTTTTAAGGTAGGAAGTCTGACTTATTTTCGAAAAAACTTTGTATGTAGTTGTAAGTAAGAAGGAAAATAAGGAATAATATAATTTTTACAAGATAGGGAGGGTACGGTGTGAAAATATAAGGTTTTCACATGAGGATATATGGGTTATGTAGGATTATTACTTTCGGGTGCAGCTTTATTTTTAAATAGTCTCGTTATATTAGGAAAAGCAGAGATGAAAAGTGCGGGTGTTTTTAATTTATTTGTGGGTGCACTACAAATTATTATCCCGTTCTATTTGATCATGATTTCTGACCAAAGCAATTGGACGGTATATTCATATGCAGCTACTTTCTTATTTGGATTAACCTATTTATATGTAGGTGTTACTTTTATAAAAGGAATGGATAGTAGCGGTCTAGGATGGTTTTGTATTTGGGTAGCAATTATTGCTTTATTCTATATGGTTGTTTCATTTGTTCAATTCCACGATGTTGTTAATGCATTAACATGGTTTATGTGGGCATTACTTTGGTACTTATTCTTTGTATTAAATACACAAAAAAAGAATATCAATCAATATCTTGGAAGAATTGCCTTCGTACAATCATGGGTAACATTGACGTTGCCTTCGCTCTTTTATTTTATGGGAGTATGGGGAGAGGGATTCGTATATGAGCTATGGGTTTATGTATCTGTAATTTCTATTTTATACTTCTGTTATTGTATTTATAAATATCGAGTACGTTAATATATTTTCTGTAGAAAAGCATGGAATCGTTAAACGAATTTCATGCTTTTTTTATATTAGCATTTATAATAGAGAGGGAGTATTTTACAATTTATCAAAATGGGGATGATGAAATTGAAAAAAGTATTGGTACTAGGGGGAACAAGATTTTTTGGTAAACATTTAGTAGAAGCACTTTTGCAAAATGGACACGATGTAACGATTGCGACAAGAGGAATTACGGAGGATTCTTTTGGTAGTAGAGTAAACAGATTTATTGTAGATAGAGAAGATGGAAAACAACTAGCAGAGTGTCTAGAAGATAAAAGTTATGATATCGTATATGATAATTTATGCTATAGTTCGAATGCGGCGAAGATAATATGTGAAGTATTACAAGGAAAAACGAAGAAATACGTTATGACATCTTCAATGGCCGTCTATGAACCTGCAATAAGCTTATCAGAAGAAGACTTCAATCCGTACGAGTATGTTATTACATATGGGGATAGGAAGGATTTTAATTATGGTGAAGGCAAGCGATTAGCTGAAGCTGTTGTATTTCAACAAGCAACATTCCCAGTTGTTGCAGTGCGTTTTCCAGTTGTTATTGGAGAAAATGATTATACGAAAAGATTACAATTTTATGTTGAGCATATTGTAAGGCAAGAACCTATCGCTGTGAATCATTTAGATGGAGAGTTGTCATTTATACATGAAAAAGAAGCAGGAGAATTTTTAGCTTGGTGCGGGGTGGAAAGTGTAGAAGGGCCAATCAATGCTTGTAGTAATGGAGTAGTTTCTACTAGAGAAATCATTCATTTCATAGAAGAAAATACGGGAATAAAAGCACTTGTTCAAGAAGTAGGAGATAATGTAGCACCTTACAATGAAGTGATTAATTGTACATTACACAATGGAAAAGCTAGTGAATTAGGATTCCCGTTTCGAGAGTTGAAAATAGACATAGAACAAGTATTACTTTATTACATACAATGAAATAATCATAAATCCCCCGGTGGCAATCCGGGGGATTCTGGAGGATTTCGACAATACTAATTTTACATTACCAAATTTACCTTATACGCACGACTAATGTTTTTGTGATTGAATTGCTTGTAAATACTTTTCGTTTACCCGGTCCCAGTTCACTGTATGCCACCAATTGGTAACAAATTCTGGGCGCCGATTTTGATACTTTAAATAATAGGCGTGTTCCCATACATCGATAACGAGTAATGGAATTTTACCTTCTTGCAAAGGTGTATCTTGATTGGGTGTACTCATAACGGAAAGTTCCTCACCGTCCATAACAAGCCATCCATAGCCACTTCCAAAACGACTAATAGCTGCTTTGGAAAGTTGATCTTTTAAGTTGTCAAAGGTATTGAAATAATAATCAATTACTTTTGCAACGTCTCCATTAGGCTCACCGCCACCTCGCGGGCTCATTACTTCCCAAAAAAGACTATGACAATAGTGACCACCACCGTTATTTCTTACAGTTGTAACAATTTCCTTTGGTAAAACGTCTAAATTACATAGTAACTCTTCTAAAGACTTATTATGTAATTCCGTATAGTTTTCTAAAGCGGCATTCAAATTATTTACGTATGTCGCATGATGCTTTCCGTGATGAATAGAAAGTGTATTGCTATCAATATATGGCTCTAGTTCATCATAGTCATATGAAAGTTTTGGCAATTGAAATGAAGACATGACATTTCCTCCTTTCTCATTAAAAGTTGGTCTAGGTAAAAATAATTTACCTGAGTCAAAAATACACCTATTTTTTACATAAGTCAATAGTAATCTCTTTAATTTTCTGAAAAATATTACAATAAAAGTAACACTTCGACTTTCATTTGTGACTCTTATTCTTTTTGCTTATACTGTAAAGTAGTAACGTTTTGTTGGAATAGAAGGAGATCGTTTATGAGTAAAACGAAACAATTAATAGAGGAAGCGAGTCAGTTTATTAGGATTTGCTATAAAGAGCTTAATAAAGAACAATTCATGGAAGAACGCATGAAAGAAATTCAAGTTGAGATAGAGAAGACGGGGACGTATGAGCATACATTTGAAGAACTTGTTCATGGATCGCGCATGGCATGGCGCAATAGTAATCGATGTATCGGAAGACTATTTTGGAGTAAGATGCACATATTAGATGCACGTGAAGTAAATGATGAGGAAGGTGTATATAATGCATTAATTCATCATATTAAATATGCAACGAATGACGGAAAAGTAAAACCGACCATTACAATTTTTAAGCAATATCAAGGTGAGGAAAATAATATAAGAATTTATAATCACCAATTGATTCGATATGCAGGATATAAAACAGAGATGGGAGTGATTGGTGACTCTCATTCCGCTGCGTTTACGGATTTTTGTCAGGAGCTTGGCTGGCAAGGAGAAGGCACGCATTATGATGTATTGCCACTGGTGTTTTCTGTCGATGGAAAAGAACCTGTATATAGAGAAATTCCTAAAAAAGAAGTGAAAGAGGTACCGATTGAACATCCAGAGTATCCAATCTCATCTTTAGGAGTAAAGTGGTATGGAGTACCGATGATTTCAGATATGCGTCTAGAGATTGGTGGTATTTCTTATACCGCTGCTCCGTTCAATGGATGGTATATGGGTACGGAAATTGGGGCCCGTAATTTAGCGGATCATGATCGTTATAATTTACTGCCAGCCGTTGCAGAGATGATGAATCTCGATACTTCTAGAAATGGTACGTTATGGAAAGATAAGGCGTTAATTGAATTGAATGTGGCTGTTTTACATTCCTTTAAAAAACAAGGAGTTAGTATTGTGGACCATCATACTGCTGCACAACAATTTCAGCAATTTGAGAAACAAGAAGCCGCTTGTGGACGGGTTGTAACAGGGAATTGGGTGTGGCTCATTCCACCGTTATCTCCAGCTACCACTCATATTTATCATAAACCGTATCCGAATGAAATTTTGAAGCCGAATTTCTTTCATAAATGATACTTAGTATAGTTTTTTTCTGCGAAATATAATTTTTTTAATTACTGTTACGTAGCAAATGGAAGCCTTTACGCTCGGTTTTTTTGGAAGGAGCTTTTTGAACGAAGCAGTTCCTTATGTTATAATCAAATTTCTGTTTCGAAGACCTTATAGAAATATAAGGTCTTTTGTTTTGCTTTTTTATGTAATAGGAATAGAAATTTTCTTTTAAATAAGAGATTTAGCATATTTTTAGGGACAACATAAGTGTGTAGAAAATCGATAAATTATTATGCTTATATAATCATTATGTTTTGGGTGTAAACGATAAAACATAATAAAGTTGTTTTTTTAGATTGCTGAGGAAGGAGGAAGTATAAATGAGAATGAAGAGTCGAAAAACAGATTGGCCTGTATTTCTTATTAGTGGTGGCTCACTTTTATTATTTGTAATTGCAGTTATTTTAAATAAAAGTTACGTAGAGGGAGTCATTAATAGAAGTTTTGCAGCTTCGATTAAATATTTTGGTGCCTTTTGGCAAGTTTTATTAATTGGTACATTCGTTGTGGCAATGTGTATGGCGTTCTCGAAATATGGGAGAGTTAAACTTGGGGGATTAGAAAAACCTGAGATTAGTACGACAAAATGGCTCGCTATTATTATGTCTACATTACTTGCCGGAGGTGGCGTTTTTTGGGCAGCCGCAGAGCCGATGTACCATTTGATGACGGTGCCACCGATACATGAAGGTATAACTGCTGGAACGCAAGAAGCGGTAATGCCTGCTTTAGCACAAAGTTATATGCACTGGGGGTTCCTCGCTTGGACGATTTTAGGTACAATTAGTGCGGTAGTTATGATGTACGGACATTATCATAAAGGTATGCCGTTAAAACCTCGAACGCTTTTATATCCTATTTTTGGAGAGAAATTGCGAAAGAGTTGGCTTGGAACAATGATTGATGTATTTGCCATTATTGCGGTAGCTGCAGGGACGATTGGTCCAATCGGATTTTTAGGACTACAAGCAAGTTATGGGCTACAAGCATTGTTTAATATTCCTGATGTGTTTACGACTCAATTAGCTATTATTGTTTGTGTAGTAGCTGTTTCTACTATATCTGCGGTAACTGGTATTGATAAAGGGATTCAAATTATAAGTAATTTAAATGTTAGGTTAGCAGTTTTATTAATGCTATTCGTATTACTGTTTGGACCAGGTGGATTTATTATTGATTCATTTGTTTCTTCGTTTGGATTTTATATAAATGAATTTATTCCAATGAGCACATATCGTGGTGATACAGGTTGGTTAGGATCGTGGACAATCTTTTTCTGGGGATGGTTTATTGGATACGGACCGATGATGGCAATTTTAGTGAGCCGTATTTCAAGAGGAAGAACAATCCGAGAAATCATCGTTGCAATTGGAATTATTGCACCTATTATTACAACATTTTGGTTTACTATACTAGGGGGATCAGGTGTATTTTATGAGTTAATGAATCCTGGTTCTATATCGACAGCATTAAGTGAATCTGGTATGCCAGCGGCTATGATTGCAATTACAGAGCAACTGCCACTCTCTAATATTATTGGACCCGCGTTTCTTTTATTAACAATTTTATTTGTAGTAACAACAGGAGATTCAATGGCGTATTCGATTTCAATGGCAGTGACTGGAGATGGAGACCCTAGAATTAGTTTGCGAGTGTTTTGGTCGCTTATTATGGGAACAGTTGCAGCGATTCTTTTATACATGGGTGAGGGAAGTATTAATGCGTTGCAATCATTCATCGTAGTAACAGCTGTCCCGGTATCCATTCTATTATTCCCAATGCTATGGTTAGCGCCAAAAGTTGCAGGGGAATTAGCTTTAAAGCAAGGTATTGTAAAAGAAGAAGAGAAAACCTCCTTCTTGTTCCAAAAAGCTAGTAAATCAAAATAAAGAATTGTATTTATATAAAAAGAGGAAGCATCTCATTTGAGATACTTCCTCTTTCCTATTTATCCAACTATGTTTCTTGAAGGATATAGTTTCAATCTATTCTAATACTTTATCTTTCGTCTCTGGAACACATAATAGCATCGTAACTAAACCGATTGGATAGATAATGAAGATGAGAGATAATGCTCCCATTAAATTACCACCTGCAGCAAGCAATCCAATAATAACCGGTCCAAATCCAGCTAAACCACGTCCTGTACCGAAAATAAAGTTTTCTGCTGTAGAGCGAGCTTCAGCAGGATAGTTTTCAGCTAAAACTGCTCCGAATCCTCCCATCATGCCATTTGCAAAAAATCCAAGCAATGCGCTTCCCCATAACAATAATGTTGAGTCTGTGAATAAGAAGAAGTAAATGAGACAGTATATAGTACCACCGACATAATAGATTGTAAAAGTTTTACGGCGACCAATTTTATCGGCTAGAATACCGAAAGTTGCAATCCCAATTAGCATGCCGATCGTAGAGATGAACATCCAACCGCTCGCCTTTGCTAATGTGTAGTTATATTTATTTGCTAAAATAGTTGGCATCCATGTAAAGATGCCATAATATCCGAAGTTCTGGATAAATGACATAATAATAAGACCAATTGTTGTTATCGTTACTTTTTTATTTGCAAATAACTTTCGAAGTGGGAACTTTTTCATTTGCTTTAGTTGTTCTGTTTCAGTAGTTGTTAAATTACCTTCAACCTCTTTTTTTAACAACTCTTTTTTGTATCGTTGTTTTTGTTCCCATATTTTCGGTTCACTTAAACTTTTGCGTACATAAACAGCTAATAGAGCGGGAATGAGTCCGAATAAGAAAACAGCTCTCCATCCAAAATGCGGGACGATAAATGCTGGAAGGAGTGAAGCGACTAGTACGCCAAATTGCCATCCAAGTGCAACAACCGATGTCGCCTTAGCGCGCATTTCTTTCGACCATGTTTCAGTTACGATGGCCATCCCAATCCCGAATTCACCACCAACTCCCATTCCAACTAAAAAGCGAAGAATTAATAATTGCCAATAATCTGTTGCGAAATAAATGAGTGCTGTTGCGAGTGAGAACAGTAAGATTGTGAAGGCCATTGTACGGATACGTCCAAATAAATCAGCGATAAATCCAAACAAATAGGACCCGATTAGCATCCCTATTGTAGTAGCTAATGTTAAGTTTCCACCTTCAACAGGGCTTAAATGAAATTCTTTTAAAATGTAGACGAGTACGAAAGATAAGAGCAACATATCTAAGCCTTCTGCTGCATATCCTAGCGCAGAACCAAATAATGTTTTATATCTTTTCTCTTTCGTCTCCTCTGTTGTTGATTGTACATCAGTAGTGACGTTCATCATTACTCCTCCTTGTTTTCTTCTACAGTCGCTATGGAAGAATAACAAAAGGCCTTCTCAGCTGATATGATGAGAAGGCCAAAAAGTCATACGTATCCCTAAAAAAGGACATACGTATAGTATATTCCGACTTCCTTCTCAACCTCACGGGGTTGGGTTAAAGGACTGTATTATATTACTTTATTTTTAGCACTCTTCTATTACATTGTCAAATAAAGAGGGAGTTTTTATGTGTAAAATATTTCAAAAGATATTTCATTCTCCTTGACGTCCACTTCATTATTTTCCCATAATAAAACTAACTCATATAAAAAGGAATGAATCACAGATGCTAAATTTAGTACTTATGATGATTGAACGTGTCGGACTTATTGTTATTTTAGGATTTTTACTTTCTCATATTAAAACGTTCAGACGCCTACTTCATAAGCAAGATGGATATGTAGATAAGCTTAAGCTTATTTGTATTTTTTCAGTGTTTACAATTGTAAGCAATTACACAGGAATTGAAATTGCCGGGAATACAATTATGAAAGAAAATTGGCTACAAGGCGTTTCATCATCTAGTACCATTGCGAATACACGTATTATGGGTGTTGGAATTAGTGGATTGCTTGGTGGTCCTATCGTCGGCATTGGAGTAGGGTCGATTGCGGGTATTCATCGTTATATGCTTGGCGGGACGACAGCGCTAAGCTGTGCAATTTCGTCAATTTTAGCAGGTATTATAACAGGGTATATTGGATACATCTTTAAAAAATATAATCGTACAATTACACCTAAATTTTCAGCGGTTTTAAGTGTGTTTATCGTTTCGTTAGAAATGATTATGATTTTATTAATTGTAGAGGATGGAATTAGCATCGTGAAAACAATTGCGATACCAATGATCCTTGTAAATAGTTTCGGAAGCTTTATTTTACTTTCTATGATACAAGCTATTTTGCGCCAAGAAGAAAATGCGAAAGCTTTGCAAACGCATAAAGTATTACGAATTGCTGACAAAACATTACCATACTTCCGCCGCGGATTAACAGAAGATTCTTGTAAACATGTGGCACAAATTATTCACCGCTTTACGGGAACAGATGCGGTATCCTTAACAGATACAGAGAAAATATTAGCTCACGTTGGATTAGCATCAGATCACCATATTCCTTCACATAGCTTAATAACTGGTTTATCGAAAGAAGTGTTGAACACAGGGAAAATAATGAAGGCGAAATCGCGTGAAGTTATTAATTGCCAGCATGAAAGGTGTCCATTACAAGCGGCGGTTGTTATTCCACTTACTTCACATGGGAATACGATAGGAACATTAAAGCTTTACTTTAAGAACTCTAATCAATTAAGTCGTGTGGAAGAAGAGTTAGCGGAGGGGCTGGCAAAAATATTCTCTACACAGCTTGAGTTAGGTGAAGCAGAGTTACAAAGTAAGTTATTGCAAGATGCAGAAATAAAAGCGTTACAAGCACAAATCAATCCGCACTTTTTATTTAATGCAATTAATACCGTATCGGCTTTATGTCGAACAGATGTAGAGAAAGCGAGAAAATTATTATTACAGCTTAGCGTGTACTTCCGTTGTAATTTGCAAGGGGCACGCCAATTGCTTATTCCATTAGAACAAGAGTTAAATCATGTACATGCATATTTATCGTTAGAACAAGCGAGGTTTCCGAATAAGTATGAAGTGAAGATGTACATTGAGGAAGAGCTAAAGACGACCTTAGTTCCACCATTCGTACTGCAGTTATTAGTTGAAAATGCATTGCGCCATGCTTTTCCGAAAAAGCAGCCAGTGTGCCAAGTTGAGATACATGTGTTTGAAGAAGAGGAGATGGTTCATTTTGAAGTGCAAGATAATGGACAAGGGATTGAGAGTGAACGTCTAGGACAATTAGGAAAAATGGTAGTTCCATCAAAGAAAGGGACTGGAACGGCTTTATATAACATTAATGAACGACTTATCGGGTTATTTGGGAAAGAGACAATGCTTCAAATTGAAAGTGAATTAGAGCAAGGGACAAAAATCTCCTTCGTAATCCCGAAAAAAGTAGGGGAGGAAAAACGGAGTGTTAAAAGTATTAGTAGTTGACGATGAAATGTTAGCACGTGATGAATTGAAATATTTATTAGAACAAACGAAAGAAGTAGAAATAATTGGTGAGGCTGATTGTGTAGAAGACGCATTAGAAGAGCTAATGAAAAACAAACCAGATATCGTTTTTCTAGATATTCAGTTATCTGATGATAACGGATTTGAAATCGCAAATATATTAAAGAAAATGAAAAATCCACCTGCAATTGTGTTTGCGACTGCCTACGATCAATACGCGCTGCAAGCGTTTGAAGTAGATGCGTTAGACTACATTTTAAAGCCATTTGATGAAGAACGTATCGTACAGACATTAAAGAAATATAAAAAGCAAAAACAAATAAAATTAGAAACAAAACAGGAAGTAAAGAGTGTAGATGTAACGACGGAGATGCATAAATTAGCATTACCAATTGAGGAATCGATCGTACTTGTGAATATTGAAGATATTATATATGTAGGACTTGTGGACGGAAAAGTGACAGTAAAAACGATGAAGGAAACATATGTAACACATGATACACTTGTCATTTTGGAAAAGAAGTTACCGCAAGCAAGTTTTATGCGTGTTCATCGTAGTTTTATTGCAAATATTAATCATATTACGGAAATACAACCGTGGTTTAATTCTACTTATAATTTAATTATGAAAGAAGGATCAAAAGTACCCGTTAGCCGTACATATGCAAAAGAACTCAAAAAGCTGCTTCGTATTTAAGAAGTAGCTTTTTGCATTTCATCTGCCTATTTTTGTAACTAATTTTGTATATTCGACGTTCTAATGTGTAAACGCTTACAGTTTCGTTTGTATCTTATACAATAAAGGTACCAAATCGAAAGAGGTGGCCAAAATGAGTACGAAAAAAGTATATAGTTTCTTATCACAAGCATTCATATTTTCAGCTATTATGTTAGTTTCTAATATTATTGCAACACATTTACCAATTCCAATGCCTTCATCGGTGATCGGATTAGTCATTTTATTTAGCTTATTATGTTTAAAAGTTATTAAATTGGAGCAAGTTGAATCACTTGGAACAGCTTTAACAGGTATTATCGGATTCCTTTTCGTCCCATCAGGTATTTCAGTTATTAATTCTCTTGGTGTAATGGGACAATATTTTGTACAAATTCTAACTGTAATTGTTGTAGCAACAATTATTTTACTCGCTGTAACAGGGCTATTTGCACAATTCATTTTAGGAAAAGAAGACAAACAAACAGAAGATACGAAAGAATTGAAAGTAGTAAATAAAGGACGCAAGCACGGAAAAGTTGCGTAACGAATTTAGCGTATATATTGTTAGGAGGGAATGAACATGGCAAGCACAATGACTCCATATTTCGGAATTGTAGTTTCATTGATCGCATACGGAATCGGAACATTATTATTTAAGCATTCAAAAGGATTCTTCTTATTCACACCATTATTCGTAGCGATGGTATTAGGAATTGTCTTTCTAAAAGTAGGTAATTTTACTTTCGAAGAATATAATACTGGTGGAAAAATGATTAGTTTCTTCTTAGAACCAGCAACAATCGCGTTTGCAATTCCATTATATAAACAAGTGGATAAGTTAAAAAAATATTGGTGGCAAATTTTATCGGCTATCGTAGTTGGATCTATTTGCTCAGTAATTGTCGTATTCATTGTTGCAAAAGCAATTGGTTTAGATACAGCAGTAATGAATTCAATGTTACCACAAGCAGCAACAACAGCAATTGCGTTACCAATCTCTGAAAGTATTGGTGGTATACCAGCAATTACATCGTTTGCAGTTATTTTTAACGCAGTTATTGTATACGCATTAGGAGCATTATTCTTAAAAACATTTAGAGTAAAACATCCAATTGCAAAAGGTTTAGCACTTGGAACAGCAGGTCACGCATTAGGAGTGGCAGTAGGGATTGAAATGGGTGAAGTAGAGGCAGCTATGGCAAGTATTGCTGTAACAGTAGTTGGGGTTGTAACTGTAGTTGTCATACCGATGTTTATGCCATTCATTGGCTAGTAAAACTTACTTAAAAAATGAGAAAAGCAAGCTATTTGTAGGACAGATTTCTACTGATAGCTTGCTTTTTATGTTACAGTAGTGGTAAGACCTATATTAAAAAGGTAAGTTTCCTTAAATCTTCATTAATACTGTGGAGAATACGTTTTGAATTAGGTCATTGTATTGTAAAATAAGAAGTAAGCTACTATAAGGTCTGCTAAGAGAGACATATAATAAGCTTATAAAAATCTTTATATGAATGAATAATTAAAGGTAGAGAAGAGAGAAAAAATCTACT
Source organism: Bacillus sp. EB106-04-02-XG92 (assembly GCF_058791995.1). Lineage (NCBI taxonomy): Bacteria > Bacillati > Bacillota > Bacilli > Caryophanales > Bacillaceae > Bacillus > Bacillus sp. EB106-04-02-XG92. The sequence goes on along the minus strand of NZ_JBYTEA010000002.1, from coordinate 504,445 downwards.
TATTAACGTTTTACTTTATAGGACAGGAGAGAGTACTCGTCGATTATGCAAATAAAAAACCTGTTTCAAAGCAAAGGATTTCAGAGGTTACTCGTATTAGTAATACTTGCTCTCGTGTTATACGGGCTGCAAAGTATGTTGAATTTAATTTTAATTACGTTTATTCTCACGTATTTAATGGATCGATTCCAAAAGTTTATTTCCCGCAAATTAGATCATTTCATGCCTATTAATCGAAAAATTATTATAGCGTTTCTATATGTAATGTTAATTGGTGGAATTGCCATTACGCTATTTAAATATTTACCAGTATTAACGATACAAATTTCACAACTGATTTACCAATTCAATGTATTTTTAAGAAACCCACCAGATAGTGAACTAATTAAGTATGCAGTTAATGCTGTCAATCATATGGAGCTTTCTAAATATGTAGGACAAGGCGTAGACATTTTGTATAAATCGATTACGAATGTTGGTAAATTTGGCCTTCAAGTTTTACTTTCTTTAATTTTGAGTTTGTTTTTCTTATTAGAAAAATCTCGTATTGTCGGTTTTACTGCAAAGTTTAAAGAAAGCAGGCTTGCAATTTTCTATACTGAAATTGAGTACTTCGGCAAGAAATTTGCACGTTCATTCGGAAAGGTAATCGAAGCACAATTTTTAATTGCAGTAGTTAACTGTATTCTATCCGTTATTGCACTATCAATATTAGGATTCCCGCAATTATTAGGTTTAGCGTTAATGATCTTCTTACTCGGTTTAATTCCAGTAGCTGGGGTTATCATTTCGTTATTCCCGCTTTGTATGATTGCTTACAATATCGGCGGTATTATGTACGTTGTGTATGTTCTAGTTATCGTAACAGTCATCCATGCGCTTGAAAGTTACGTGTTAAATCCAAAGTTCATGTCCCAAAAAACAAACTTACCGATTTTCTATACATTTATGGTATTAATCTTCTCAGAACACTTCTTAGGTGTATGGGGATTAATTATCGGTATTCCAATCTTCATTTTCTTATTAGATGTATTAGATGTGACAAGTGATGAAATGGAGAAGGACGTTGGAAAAAAATAAAGTGAAGTAAAGAAAAAGCATCGATGTTCGATGCTTTTTCTTTTATAACATGACGTTCCTTATGCCATACTGTAAGAAGAACATAGAATAGGGGTGAAAGAATGGCTGTAAATGAAAAGGTAGAGTTAGCTACGTTTGCTGGAGGGTGCTTCTGGTGTATGGTTTCACCATTTGAAGAGATGGAAGGAATTATAGAGGTTGTTTCTGGCTATACAGGTGGTCATAAAGAGAGTCCAACATATAAAGAAGTATGTTCAGAAACGACAGGACATTATGAGGCAGTACAAATTACATTTGATGCAAATAAAATGCCGTATGAGGAGTTATTAAATATATATTGGAGACAAATTGATCCGACTGATGTAGGTGGGCAATTCCACGACCGCGGACAGTCTTACGAAACAGTGATTTTTTATCATAATGAAGAACAACATAAAAAAGCAGATGCTTCAAAAGAAGAGCTTGCAAAGAGTGGACGCTTTTCAAAGCCAATTGCGACAAAAATATTGCCAGCAGCTACGTTTTATCCAGCTGAAGACTATCACCAAGGATATCATAAGAAAAATACATTCCGCTACGAGCTATACCGTAAAGGCTCGGGACGAGATGCTTTTATTAAGCAACATTGGCCAAAAGATAATGCTCATTTAAAAGAAAAACTAAATGAGATGCAGTTTTATGTAACGCAGGAAAATGGTACAGAACCACCATTTCGAAATGAGTATTGGAATCATAAAGAAGAAGGGCTTTATGTAGATATCGTTTCAGGAGAACCGTTATTTACTTCTTTAGATAAGTTTGATAGCGGGTGTGGATGGCCTAGTTTTACGAAGCCAGTTATGTCAGCTAGTGTGAAAGAAAAAATGGATGTAAGTCATAATATGACGCGTACAGAAGTGAGAAGTAAGGAAGGAGATTCACATCTTGGGCACGTATTTCCAGACGGTCCAGGACCAGAGGGTCTTCGTTACTGTATTAACTCCGCAGCCCTTCGATTTATTCCAAAAGAGGAATTAGAGAAAGAAGGCTATGGTGATTTCCTAATCTTGTTCGGAAACAAAAAATAACCTCGCATTTAGCGAGGTTATTTTTTGTTATTTTGCTTTTTTCTTTTTGAACTTGCTTAATACTTCATAAACGATTGGAACAATAAGAAGTGTTAATAACGTTGAACTTGTTAATCCACCGATTACTGTTACACCAAGTCCTTTAGAAATTAAGCCGCTACCTTCAAATCCTAATGCAAGCGGGATAAGAGCCCCGATTGTTGCAATTGCAGTCATTAAAATCGGGCGAAGGCGTGTTGCACCAGCTTCTAATAAAGCTTCACGTGTTGATAGACCTTCATTTTCTTTATGAATAACGCGATCGATAAGCACGATTGCGTTTGTTACAACGATACCGATTAACATAAGCGCACCAATCATTGCAGATACACTTAATGTTTCACCAGAGATTAATAAGGCAACAAGTGCTCCGATAATTGTAAATGGTAGCGAGAATAAAATTGCGAATGGTGCAAGGGCACCGCCAAATGTAACGACAAGAACGAAGTATACAATGGCAATCGCAGCTAACATCGCTAAGCCAAGTTGCTTGAATGATTCTTCAATATCTTTTGTAACGCCGCCCATAGAAACATCTACGCCAGAAGGAAGATCCATTTTATCTACTTCTTTTTGAACAGCGGCAGATGCTTTTGAAACATCATCAGATGCTAGTTTTGCGCTTACTTCCGCATAAACACGACCGTCGCGGTGTTTCACTGTATTTGAAGTTTCTCCTTCTTTTACAGTCATCACATCTTTCACAGCCACTTCATTACCAAGTGGTGTTGTAAGCTTTCGATTTGTTAAGTCATCGATTGTTTCGTAATTTTGTTTTTCAGCTTCTACATATACATTGACGTCTTTGCCGTCTTTTTTAATTGTTGTCAGAACAGGGCGATCATGTTGATTAGAAAGGCCCATTCCAATTTGCGCCGCCGTTAGACCCATTTTACTTAGTTTTTCCTGATCTGCGACTAAAGTGTACTCTGCGTACGTTTTTGCAATACTAGAATCTATATCTTTTAAGTCTTTATTTTTCTTCATGATATTTTGAATATCTTTTACGACAGGCTTAATGTCTTCCGAGCTATCCCCGTAAACGTATAGTTTAATTTCATTACTACCGCCACTTGCCCCGAAATCTTGGTTTTTCCATTCGCCTTTTCCGGACATCTTCTGTAAATCTTTAACGACTTGTTCTTTTTCTTTTTCGAAGTTTTTCGTGTCGTTATCATATTGCACGAAGAACATTGCCTGGTTAGATTGACCAGGACTCATTGGATTTTCGCCACCTAATGAGAATTGAATTGTTTTGACGTCTTTATTATCTTGGAAATGCTTCTCAGCTTTCGTTGCAATTTTTTCAACGTCTTCTAACGTTTGACCTGGTTCAGGGTTGTACGTTGCAATGATCATTTTTTCTTCTTCAGATGGTAAGAAGCTTACACCGATAACTGGCACAAGTGCAAGACTACCAACTAATAGAAGGACAGCGATACTTGATGTAATGATTTTATGATTTAAAGCCCATGCAAGTATACGTTTATACCCGTTTGCTAATTTACTTGGTTTTTCTTCATGATGTACTTCTTTTTCCCTCATGCTCTCTTTCTTAAATAAAGAGTGAGCTAGCATTGGTACGATTGTAACTGCCACTAGTAACGATGCTAATAAAGCGAAGACAATAGTTAAGGCGAATGGTAAGAACATTTCACCAATCATACCTTTTACTAGTCCAAGCGGTAAAAATACAGCAATCGTTACAATGGTAGAAGACATAATTGGGATAAACATTTCCTTCGTAGCTTCACGAATTAAATCTTTCCCGCGCAACTTTTCTTCTGATAACGACATACGTCGGTAAATATTTTCAATAACAACAATGGAGTCATCCACAACGCGCCCGATAGCGACTGTCATTGCTCCGAGTGTCATAATGTTAAGTGTAATATCCATTTGTTTTATGACTAATACAGCAATTAATAAAGAAAGTGGTATGGAAACGACTGAGATTAATGTTGTTCGGATATTTCGTAGGAACAGCATAATAATAACAATCGCGAAGATAGCACCGAAAATAGCTTTGCTCAGCATTGTTTCTACTGATTTCTCAATAGGTGCCCCCTGGTCGAATGTTGAAATAATCTCTAAGTCTTTATATTTTTTCTCAAGTTCTTTTACTTTATCTTTCACTGCATTTACAACATCAACTGTATTCGCATCAGCAGCTTTTACAATTTGAATTCCAATTGCTTCTTTTCCATTTGTACGGGAAATAGATTCTGCTTTTCCGACTTCTTTAATGTCAGCAATTTCGTCTAATGTAACTGTCGGAATCCCGTTCATAGCGGCTGGATTCATTTGCGGCATTTGTGCACCAGCGCCAGCATTTTGACTACCTTGACCGCTCGGCGATGAAGGCATAGCCGGGATCTTTAATTCTTTTAACGCTTTCATTGTTGTAATATTGCCATCTACAACAACGGATTTTTCCGTGTCTTTAAATGTATATAAGCCAAGTGGTAAAGATACGTCCGATCCTTTAATTACATTCTTTACAGTATCTTCACTTAAACCTAATTCTTTCATCTTATCTTTCTTGAAGACAAGTTGTACTTCATCTACTTGTTGACCTGAAATTTGAACAGATGCGACTCCATCAAGTCCTTTTAATCCTGGAACAACATTTTTTTCTACACTTTCAGTTAAGGTAGCTAAAGATTCATTTTTACTTGCTACGCTTAATGAAATAACAGGAAAGGCATTGAAGTTTACACGTGAAACTTTCGGATCCTTTACGCCTTCTGGCAGTTTCACATTTGCGAGTGCTTCTTTAATTTCTGTTTCAGCCTTTTCCATATTTTTATCAAAATCATATTCTACTTGAATAGAAGATGCATTTTGAAAAGATGATGAACTAACAACGTTTACACCACTTAAATTTTGCAGTTGCTCTTCCATCGGTTTTGAAACTTTATCAGCTACTTCTTCTGGTGTAGCACCAGGATAAACCGTGGTTACTGTTACAACAGGTGTTGTAATATCAGGAATTGTTTCCAGCTTCATATTTAGCCCAGAATAAATACCTGCAATGGTAACGATAATGGTTAGTAGCCAAACTGCGAACTTATTTTTTAACGAAAAATTAATAATTTTGTTCATGTTTGCGCTCCCTTTGTATTATATTGACCAACTGGTCAGTCTAATACATAATATAACTGACTGATTGGTCAGCCGTCAATGAAAAGGGATGGTATAATACATTCATAATAAGATGCGAGATTAAATTTAGGAGAGACATGATATGAAAGAAAAAGAGCGTTTAATTATAGAGATGGCTATGAAGTTATTTGCGACTAAGGGTGTAAATGCGACATCAGTGCAGGAAATTGTGACGGCTTGTGGTATATCTAAGGGAGCTTTCTATTTATACTTTAAATCGAAAGAGGAGCTTTTATTAGCAACACTTCGATATTACTATGACAAGATTCAAAATAAAATGATGGATATTGAAAAAGAGTCGTTATTGCCACGTGAAAAATTTTCAAAACAATTGCATTGCCAGTTTAATGATATACAGAAGCATAAAGAATTTATTATTATGCATGCGAGGGAAAATGCTATACCTTTTAATAAAGAAGTAGAAGAGTTTATGATGCGGATGAAGTTAGAGTCTCACGCATTTTATCGGAATAGTTTACTGTCTATTTATGGTGACAAGGTTATGCCGTATTTATTAGATTTGGTCATTATAGTAGAAGGCATATGCCGTGGATATTTAGAACTAATTATTTTACAAGCGCCAGAAATAGACTTATCTTATGTTGCTGCTTTTATTTTGAAAAGAGTAGATCATTTAGTAGATGGATTGGTAGAATCTTCGGAAGAACCCGTGCTACATGAAGAAAGACTTGGAGAATTTCTTTGTAAATCCGAGCTTATTAAGGAACAGGTTAAGGAACATTTTTTAAAAGAAATCATTGTGTTTAAACGTACATTAGCTGATCAATTAGAAGATGAGGAATTGCTTGTTACGCTAGATGTTTTGGAGGCAGAAATGAGATTACCAAATCCAAGAATTCCAGTTATCCAAGGAATGTTGTTTAACTTAGAGGCATACCCAACTTTAAAAGAATTTCGTTTGAGGCTTATGAGCTATTACAACATAAAAAGGTAACAATGATCGTTTTCATTGTTACCTTTTTTATTATGCATTCACTTTTTCTTTTGTTTGTGTAGTCTCTTCTTGCTCAATATTGATTGTCTCTTTTACGATATAAATCGGACGGTTCTTACTTTCGTCATAAATACGAGCAATATATTGGCCAACGATTCCAAGACCAAGTAACTGAATACCGCTAAAGAATGTAATAGCGACCATAATAGATGCCCAACCTGTTTGCGTGCCAGTGCCAATAATTTTCACAGTGATTGTATATAGTAAAACAATTATTGAAATGAGAACAGATAATAAGCCTAAAGTCATAACGATACGTAACGGTTTTGTTGAAAATGCAATAATGCCATCAGATGCAAATTTAATCATTTTCTTTAATGGGTATTTTGTTTCGCCAGCAAAGCGCTCATCGCGTTCATATTCAACATACGTTTGACGGAAGCCAACCCAAGACATCATACCGCGGATAAAGCGATTGCGCTCAGTCATTTGATTGAAAACATCAGCTACTTTACGATCGATGATTCGGAAATCACCAGTATCTTTTGGGATATCGATATCAGACATGTAGTTTAAGAATTTATAGAAATATTTAGCTGTTAAAAGTTTAAACCAAGTTTCACCTTTACGTTGTTTGCGTTTTGCATAAACAACTTCATATCCTTCTTCCCATTTTGCAATAAGTTCAGGAATAACTTCAGGTGGATCTTGTAAATCAGCATCTATAATTACGATAGCGTCACCTTTTGCAGCAGCAATACCAGCTGTAACAGCTACTTGATGCCCAAAGTTACGTGCGAAGTTAACGATTTTTGTTCGGTAATCGTTTGCCGCAATCTCAGATAAGATCTCCATTGTACGGTCTGTGCTACCGTCGTTTACAAAGACAAATTCATAGTTAATATTATTTTGAAGCATAACGGACTTTAGACGGTTATAACATTCCTGTGCTACTTCTTCCTCGAAGTACATAGGAACTACAACCGAAATTAATTTTTGCATGTTGTATCCTCCGTAATTTTAATAAGTTTTTTAAGTTTAATTAGTGGCCTTTTCAGTTTGGTTGAATGTCCAAATTTTATTAAGGACAAAATTGATAACCATTCCGACACCAATTGCGAAGATTTGTGCAATTAATGCATTAAAGGTAAGTTTATCTACTAATATAAATAAACATAATGTATTAAAAGCCAATACAATTAAATTTACAGTTAGAAATTTAAAGAACATTGACGTGCTTTTATTATTAGGTTTAAACACCCAATTTTTATTCCAATAGTAGCTATTGGCAACACCAATTAAATAGGCAATGGTATTCGCAATAAGGTAGTTCATCCCGAATTTTAATAATATCCAAAAGCTAATAATTGTAATGAGTGTATTAAAGATTCCTACTAACCCAAACTTTAAGAGTTTCTCCATAATAGTATCCTCAACTTTATAAAATATATAAATAAAACAGGAAATGTAGAAAGGTTTTCCTACATAACAACTATCAATTATAGCATAGTTTATATTGAAACGTTAATGCAATTGAGTAAATCTAATGTTTTGATAATTTAAACGTATAATTGGAAGTATATACTTATTTTTATAATCGTTTATTCAATTATTTTAATGTGAAGGGTTTAATATGGAAAACTCAACCTAATCCATGTATAGTGATGTGTGATGTGGTTTGTACGTTATTATCGGGGATACTTGAACATTTATTAAGATGATAAAGTTCTTCAGTTTTATACAGTATATAACGGCATTTTTGTACCAATGTTTAAAGGAGTAGATTGTATTGAAATTATTTTTAAAAGGGTTATCGACTCTTTCTACACGTGCAGTATACATGATATATGTCTTTTTTGCCTCAATATTAGTTGTGGATTATTTTTCAGATACGCAAAAATATAATTACACAATGATAGTAACTGGGGTTGTATTTTTATGTACAATTGGGTTTTATGTACTTAGAAAAAGTTCTTTATATATAGAAAAATTAAATGAGAAAAAATGCTTTTTTGTGTTAGTAATTATTTGCTTAGCAGTTAAATTAACTTGGGTTCTTACATACAAAATTCAGCCATTAGTTGATTATGCTACATTTTATTATACTGCAGAAGCATTGAGTAAAGAATTTGTTATTGATAATAATTATATTGCATTATTTCCCCATATTTTTGGTTACGCCTCATTTTTAAGTATTTTCTTAAAAATATTTGGAGCTAGTCATATGGTAGCGCCTATCGTAAATGTTGTTTTAACTACAATATCAATGGGGTTAATATATGTTATATCTAGAAAAATTGGTGGAGTTAGAACAGCTATAACAGCTAGTGTTTTATGGATAGTATTGCCTTCACAAACGATTTATAACATGTTTGCATTGTCAGAGCCGTTGTATTGTACAATACTATTATTAATTTGGGCAGTTATGATAAGTGTTCATGAGAAGATTCACAATATAAGTATAAAAAAATTACTTGTGTACTCAATTTTATTAGCGGCACTACTTGCATTAATGAATATGGTACGACCAATTGCAGCTGTTCCAATTATAGCCCTAGTCATATGGTTATTTATTATCAACACGAAGCACATAGGAAATAAAAAAATATTATTAAATAAGGTAGTATATGTAGGGGTTATCGTTATTGGATATGTTATTTTTTCCTCGGCGATCAATCAGTATATAACATTACGTTTAGGTGAAGAGATAGCATCAGCACCAGGATATAATATTTATGTAGGATTCAATCAGGCGGAATCTGGGAAATGGAATATGCCAGATGCAGAATTGTTGTTTGAGTATAATAATAGACCAGGGTGGACTGCTGAGGATTCTCAACAAAAAATGCTAGAAGAGGCGAAGAACAGAATACTAAACGACAATATCGATTTTATGAAATTATTTTCGGATAAATTCTTTGTCTTTTTAAGTGAAGATAGTGCGGCAGTTTCTTACGCCGAGCCTGCACTAGATAATGTAGTAAGATATACCGTGGCATCTAATATTTTTTATTACTTCTTAATTGTGACTTCAATATTAGGTGTATTAATAATGATAAAAAATAAAACTAAATCTATTCTATTTATGATTTGCTTATATACAATAGGGTTAACAATGGCGCAGTTATTAGTAGAAGTGGCATCAAGATATCATTATTCGGCTACAATACCTATGATAATTTTGTCCGCCTTTGGTATAAATTACGCTTACAATAAAAAAGAAAATATAGATATAAATAAAAAGGCATGAGTTCGGTATTGCACCGGGCTCATGCCTTTTCTATTTGTTTTCGATTATTTTAATAATCAAATACTTATTAATTAAAGTTAAACTTTTGAGGACTTTCTGTTCGATATAAATCGATAGCATAAATATAGCCCGTAACTTTGAATAATCGTAAAGCTCGGAATGATGAAGTATCGGTATCTTGTTTGGTATTCAATTAAGAAATGAACCGTTATGTAACCGATTATCAATAATAAAAATAGTGTATAATGCGTGTTATTTTGCTTAGTCAATACGAGATAAAGAAGGGCTAATGTGCTAAAGAACATAGCTGTAATGTACATATACTTTTCATATTTCGTAAGGTCATCTTTTAAAGTAATCATATCATTATCTGTGTTCCCAAGTGTCAGTAAACTCCATAATGGAGCGGAGTCATAATCTGCCCACATGAGTGTGAACTTATCACCAAATAAAGATAAAACTTTTTGTGGATCAGCCAGTCGTTCTTGAATTAGCTTCTTTTCAGCAGCTTTGCGTTCTTCACCGATTTCAAGGGACATAATATATTCTGCATCTGCTGCAGAATAGCCACCCTTTGTTTCATGGTTAAACCCTACTGTGAATTTCCAGAGAGGATCACGGTTAGATAGCGGATATTGTGTAATTCCAGCAGATATAAATGAATAACTTATAATGTAGTGTACAAGGTAAAATACGACGAAAATTCCACAAAGTTTTTTAATGGAAGTGAAGATATCTTGTTTTGATTTACCTAACATACCTTGTAAAAAGACATAAATAGTTACTGCAATTAGGATGATAGCACCGAGCGGGCGCATTATATCACCTAAAGAAAGCGAAATCCCTATAAAAATCCACATATATTTATGACTTAAGCCTTTTGTAATTAGTAAATAAAACCCAAGATAAAATAAGAAGGTAGCCAGATGTTGATTTGTTAGGACTGAGCTTAATACGATGCTTGGGATATAGATTGCATATAGTAAACCAGCCACACGTCCAGACCACTCGTTAAATATGTGAGAAGTTATTTTGTAAATGAGTAATGTTGTTCCTGTACAATATAATACGTTTAAGAACTTTAGAAGGAAGGTTCCTTCGCCAAATAAATTAATAATAAAAGCTTGGTACATTGTGAATCCAAGTTGATAAACCCATGAAGTATAATATGTACTTTGGGCAAAACTAAAATCTCCTTTAGTTGCTTGCACGGCACCATTGTACATCATAGCAAAATCTGATTCGACAGGAGTTTGGATATTAAGAACCCAGATGAATCGAATAGAGAAAGCTAAAATGATAAGTGAAATAGTGAATATTAGTTTTGACATATATTTGTTAGAAATATAGCCAACTAATAAAAATAGAAGTCCTATCATAATAATAATTGGGACTATAATAAGTAAACGAGTGTTGGCTTGTTCTCTAACTACGTATACTGATTGCCATGTAATAGCTGCAGAAATAATGAGACATAGCACTAACAAGGATTTCACACAAAATGTATTAAGTTTTAGAAAAAATGGACTTTTCATTATAAGTAAAAACTCCTTATTGAATTTAATTGCTATTTTAAGGGGAAATCCTTTTACACACTAGGTGTGTAAAAGGATGGTTTCAGGTGATTAAGAATTTTCTTGGGACCATTTTTCTACATCCCAAGTTTTTGTTACCCAATCTTCATAAAATTCCGGTTCGTGGCATACAAGAAGAATTGTTCCTTTGTATGCTTTCATCGCTTTTTTAAGCTCTTCTTTTGCTGTAACATCAAGGTGGTTTGTTGGCTCATCAAAGAGTAGCCAGTTACTTTCTTCCCCCATTAGTTTACATAAACGAACTTTTGCCTGTTCGCCACCGCTTAATTGATTCAACGGACGAGAAATGTGTTCGTTTTTCAAACCACATTTCGCTAACATTGCACGTACTTGATGTTGGTCTAAGTTAGGGAATGTATTCCAAACATCATCAATTGGTGTTATATTATCAGCTTTTACTTCTTGCTCGAAGTATGATGGGTTTAAGAAGTCACCAAGACTAGTTTTCCCGCTTAATGGTTTAATCTTACCTAAAATCGTTTTTAATAGTGTTGACTTACCGACACCATTACATCCAACAATTGCAATTTTTTCACCACGTTCAATTGTCATCGTTAATTTCGGTAATAACGGATGTGTATATCCAATCTCTACATTTTCCCCTTCGAAGACAAATCGGCTACTTGCACGACTTTCTTTAAAGGAGAACTCAGGCTTGATAGCTGTTTCAGGACGATCGATACGCTCCATGCGATCAAGTTGTTTTTGACGGCTCTTTGCACGGCCTGTCGTTGAGTAACGAGCTTTATTTTTTGCAATAAAATCTTCTTGTTTTTTAATAAATTCTCGCTGCTTTTCATAAGCGTTAATATGTTGATTTTTATTGATTTCTGCTAGCTCTAAGAATTTTTCATATGTCGCTGTATAACGCGTCATTTTTGTAAATTCTAGATGGAAAATAACATCAACACATTTATTCATAAATTCCGTATCATGGGAAATTAATAGGAATGCATGTGGGTATTCTTTTAAATAATTTGTTAACCAATGAATATGTTCAACGTCTAAATAGTTGGTAGGCTCATCTAATAGTAATACTTCCGGTTGCTCAAGTAGTAACTTTGCAAGTAATACTTTTGTACGTTGTCCACCACTTAATGCTGCAACATCACGATCTAGACCAATTGCATCAATTCCAAGACCACGTGCAGCTTCTTCGATTTTAATATCTAATAAATAGAAACCGCCTGCTTCAAGAGCATCTTGTATTTCTGCCATTTGCTCAAGTAGTTCTTCTAATTCTTCTGGTGTAGCAGTTCCCATTTTTTCTGTAACTTCATTTAATGCTTTTTCTTTTTCAAATAAAGGTAAAAATGCATCTGCTAATACTTCACGAATTGTGCGACCAGGCGTTAAAATTGTATGTTGGTCTAAATACCCATAATTTGTACCAGGCGTCCATTCAACGCGCCCTTCATCATGGATAAGTTGACCAGTGATTATATTCATAAATGTTGATTTACCAACACCGTTTGCTCCGACTAATCCAACGTGTTCTCCTGCAAGTAAGCGCATGGATACATCTTTAAATAATGTGCGATCACCAAATGTATGGCCTAATTTCTCAACTGTTAATAAGCTCATAATGTCCTCCGTTCATTTCTAAATAGTGTCTTGAATCATGATACTAAATTCTTTGATATAATGCTATCATTTCAAAAATGTATATTTTTGAAAAAAAATTTTTTGTATTATTCTGTCTGAAGCTCCATATTTATGAGGGACTAAAAGAAACAATTTTATATACGAATAATAATGGTAAATAAAAAGTCGCTTTCTTTCTCATAAATTCGAGGAAGAAAGCGACCTTTATCTCGGATTAACACGCTGTAAAATCTCTGTTGATTAAAGTTTAACCTTATGCTATGTTCTTGCCGAGCTTTTTATTTACGAATCCTAAAAGTAACCCGCGTATTTGTGGATCAATGGCAAGACCGATAATGCCGTACAATATACCAGTAAGCGTTAAAGCTACTAGTGGTGGCAAGCTAATTAATATTGTACGGTATAGAACGAAACTAATTATAAATGCGAGACTATTAAATATAATTCCTTTAAATAATAGTCCGAAACCTTTACGGACAAATAAAGTAAATCCAATTAATAAAGTAACTTCAGTAAGGACAGCCGCTATAGAAGCTCCCATCACTCCAAATCTGCTACCTAAGATGATATAACTTATGATGGCAACAACCAATCCAATTCCCATTATTGTCGCACGCTTCCACTGTTGTCCGATTGTTGTTAAGTTATCGGCAAGTGGATAGCTGATAGATTGTAAAATGACCATAAAGGCTAAAATTGCAAGAGCGTCACCAGCTGGTGCATATTTTTCACCTAATAAAGTAACAATCCAAAAACTTGGATCAGCAATAAATGGGATAGCAATTCCCATACCTAAGAAGGACATAAGTTTTAATTCAAACTGAGATAGTTTTCTATGTTCTTCAATATTTTTTTCATTTCCGAAAGCGAATAATTTTGGATAAAAGGCTGCTGCAATTACACCTGGGATTTGGTAAAGTACAGCAGGTATTTTATAGGCAGCCCCAAAGAATCCAACTTGCTCATTCGCTGAAACTTTTTCTAATATAATAGGACCTAACTGCGGTAAAAGCATAATAATAATGCCATTGATTGTGAAAATAAGCAGTTGATCTAAAATTCCTTTGTCCCAGCCTTTATGAACTTTTGTATGGCGGAGTACCATTAAGAAGGCGATAAGCCCTGTTACAAGGCTAGATATTCCATACATGGCAGCGACCATCATAAGTGACCATTTAAATGACATCCCTAGCATAAGAGCGGCTGCGGCTGTCACACCTTGTAGTACAGAAATAATTGCTGTAAATTGCATACGCTCTGTTACTTGGAAATAAGCCATCCCCACACCTTGTAAAGTGGCTCCAAACATGGTTGGTAGTACGACCCAATATACCATGGCACGTAAGTAAGCATCAGTGTAGAAGAACTGAGCGAAAATAGCGAAGAGTACAGAAATTACGATAGCTAACACTAAACGAATACGTAAATAACTACTTATTAATACGCTAATGTTAGCGTCGCTTCTCGTTCCTTCACGCATAAACGTATGTGTCAAACCTGCATCTGTAAAATAACAAATGACAGCGGAAACTGCTAATGCAACTGTAAACATCCCATACTCATCTGGTGAAACATATCTTGCAAAGAGAATGGTTGCAATAGCAAGTACAAATCGAACGGTGATATTTCCTACAAAGAGGTAGGAGGCATTTTTAAGGATTTTGTTTGTTTTCATGGAAAAAGACCTTTCTATTCGTCGGGACATGCTCGTCCTATTTGTAAATTTAATTTGTTTACGGAAAGACTGTTTAAAAGCATATTCAATTATTTAAGAAAATAAAAATTTGATGCGTACAAACCAAAGCATCGCATATAACTTTTTGCTTCGTTTCCCATTTTTTGAATAGATTTTGCGACAATATTTCTTTATATCACTTTTAATTAACTGAACCTTTGATTTATCTAATTTAGGGTGTCCTTTAATATATATACAAGCATTGTTAATGACTGTATATGGGAATAGATAAGTTTCAAGGATTTCAATCAGTTCCGTAGAATCATCAGTGATTAAGTCTTTTGATTTATTATGAATCCAATCTTTCATTCGATTAAATACTTCTAATTCTTTTGTCGTTTTTAACTCATAATCTTTATAATTTGAAGAAAGATTTCCTCCTGATAGAATTCGATAATATGTTAAATATTCATCCACATAACATACATTTGTTACACTCATTAATTTAAAAAGGAATTCTAAGTCTTCTCCCCAGCTACAACCTGGTGTGAAACGAATAGTATGATCTATTACGATGGATTTTTTGAAAATCCATGTACTTGTTTGAGCAAAAACTTGATGTGTTAAGAAAGCCTTTATCATATTCCCTTTTACAAAGTTTGTCGTGTTTTCAACTTTTTCACCAGTCTCTTCGTAAAAGTTCATATACCCACAATAACAGGCGTTCATATTACTTTTCTGCATGCTTGTGATTTGCTTTTCTATTTTTGTTGGATGCCATAAATCGTCACTATCAAGAAATGAAATATATTCTCCACTTGCATTTTCAATTCCTGTATTACGAGCAACGGAAACGCCTTGATTTTCTTGTAAGATATATTTTATTTGTTCAGGGTATTTTTTCTTGAGATTTTTAACGATAGAAGATGATTGATCTTTACTTCCATCATCAACAATTACAATTTCAATATTTTTATATGTTTGATTCAGTATTGATTCCATCGTTTCTTCAATGTATTTTTCCGCATTATACAGCGGGACAATAACGGAAACGAGTTGAGTTTGTTCCATCATATAATTATTATCTCCTCAAATTTTTTATGTTGTACATTATATAGGCCTTTTGCAAGGAAGAAGATTACAAGAACATCTGTATAAGTTTACCGCATATAAACTTTGTAAATCAACACTATGTATTTTATATAAAAAAACCTTCCTTTTGAATTTGTAAAAAGGAAGGTAAATCAGTTATTACATACTCCAAGGTTTACTCAATGTTAATACTTCAGCCATTTCTTTGCTTTTTAAACGTCCTTTTTTTCTATTTTCTGCACGCTCCGAACCAGTTGTGTGTAGCCAATGCTCTTCTTCCGTTTCAGGTAGTACTTGTGGAACAGACGAAGGTTTTCCATCTTTTAATGCGACGAATGTAATGAAACATGTTGCAGCTATTCTACGCTCGCCTGCTAATAAATTCTCAGCAATTACTTTTACGAACACTTCCATTGAAGATTTTCCTGTATAACATACGAATGCTTCGTAACAAACAGAATCTGCTTGGTGAATTGGAGTTAAAAAGTCAACAGAATCGATAGATGCCGTTACGCAATGTTTACGGCTATGTCGTGCAGCTGCAATTGAAGCGATACTATCAATTTCTGCTAATAGTTTTCCTCCGAAAAGTGTTTGATGATTATTTAAATCATTTGGAAAAACACGTGTTGTTTTAATTGCTTTGGATTCTCGCATGAATTTCTTTTCCATATGGTCAGCCCCTATTTTCTGTTTTCAATCAGAATGACATGTATTGTAAGTGGAGTACAAAAATATTAAAAATCAATAGATATTTAACGAAGTAAAGAATTCCAGAAGAGAGTTAGCAAAACTTCTGTATTTGTATTCATGTAACTGAAAGAAAATTTATCATTATATAAAGTGTAGTGTAAAAGAGGATTCGCTTACATTGCAAGTGAAAAAATTAGGACCCTATATTTGTCATAGAAATTCCCTATCAGCGGTATGCCTATTCATGATAGAATCGTTTTGTTATGAATGGAAATAGAGGTGCAATGGACATATGAATCATATACAAACAAATTTTTCGTCTTTTTTTAGTAAAATAATGATTGGTGCGATGTTTGCATTTTTTGTTTATAGTTGTTGGTCTGCGTTTGAAATAAGCAAACAATTTTTTGGCGACAATGCAACAAGTGTAACAATCGTATTAGTTATTTTTGTTATTCTCATGCTGTTAGTGGCATCGATTTTACAGTATCGTTTTACAGATAAACAATTCCTTATTTTTCTTATTAGTGCATCTATAGTTGTGAGACTTAGTATGGTTTTATTTGTAGATGTCCCGATAATCGGTGATATGAAAGCGATGTTTGAGTCTGCAAAGCAGATTGCGATTGGTAATAGCGTAGAGAATGTAGCGCAATTACCTTTTATTATTTATGAATCAATTATTATTCGTGTATTTGGCGATACAGTATTTGCATTGCAGTTATTTAATATTTTATTTTGCACAGGGACTGCATTTTTCATTTATCGTATTGCAGCAATGATTTTTGGTGAAGAATGCGGCCGTATTGCGTCTGTGTTTTACGCTTTATATATACCGAATATATTTATGAGCTCCTTATTAACAGCAGAATCGCTTGCAATATTTTTATTTTATTTGGCTTGTTACATACTTTTATATAAAGGTTTCGATCATCCTTACATGTGGGTGCTTTCAGCAATTTTATTTGCATGTAGTAATATGATTCTCCCGATCGGATTATTTCTTCCTATTTTTATTGCTATATATGTGTTGTTAATTGAATTATTTCAATCAGCAATGAAGCAAAAAGTATTATTAAAGATGATAGGGATACTTATTTTATTTTATAGTGCTCATTTTGGTGTGAGTTATGGAATTCAGACAATGGGAATGGCACAATATACAATTTCAAATGAGACGTATGTTCAATCTGTTTTAATTGGAAAAGGTCAAAATGAGGAAAAAATAAATAAGAATCAAAGCGTAACAGAGCATATTGATCAAAAGCTAAAAGAAATTGAAGAGGAAAGATTTACACTTTTAAAGCCAGTAATAAATCAATTCTCAGGTGAGGGAATACATTCCATTCTATTTAAATGTGAAAAACTTATATACATAGCGGTAACATTGTTTATGTCGATAGCTTTATTACACTTTCTTATTAAGAAACAACAAAACGAAGGATATATGTTGTTCTTGTTGTTAATTAGCGGATATGTATTGTTAAGACTCTTCCAAGTAAATATGGCATATTACAATCTTATCGTGCCAGCCTTGTTTATTTTGCAAAGCTTTGGTGTTTATATGAGTTATGTGTACTGTCAAAAAATATTCTTCAGAAAATAAAAAGAATCCAGTTTGGATTCTTTTTTTTCATGGAAGAGGAGGACTGAGAGTCAGCAGAGATGAAGAATCTCTACTGACACAAGCTTCACTCTATCGGTTTAATTCTAGTTGTAAACTATCAGCTGTTAGAGCCATTTGTGAGGAATCTTCTTGAATTCCTTTCATTACTTGTGAAATAGTTTCTAACTCATTTTCAATTTTTTTATTCTGTTCTTTCGAGTTAAACATATCCTTTACAATTTCTTGGAAGTATTGATCTGTTGCAGACATGCTATCCGTTCCTTCAGATACGAGGGAGCTAATTTGTTTCACTGAAGAAGAGACACGAATAATTTGTTCATTTGTTTTTTCGACGAGCTTTGTAACGTTGAATATAGATTCTTTCGTTTGCTCTGATAACTTTCGAATTTCTCCAGCTACAACGGAAAAGCCTTTACCAAATTCCCCAGCTCGTGCAGATTCAATGGCAGCATTTAGTGCGAGTAAATTTGTTTGCTCTGCAATGGATTTTACAATATCTATAATTTCGTTAATTTTATTAGAAATATCGAGAAGTTCATGAGTATCTGTAATAATCGTTTCCATGTTCGCTTGAATGTATTCCATTCGTTTATTTTGCTCATTTAATTGCTCTTTACCTTTATTCGCTTTTTCTTCTGATGTTGTAGCTAATGATGTACCTGTTTTGGCAATTCCTACAATCGTTTCAGATTTAGCGGTTAACTGTTGAATAGAAGCGCTCGTTTTCTCAGATACAGATGCTAGTTCTGTTGCAATATGCGTAATTGTCATAGCTGTTATTTCTTTTTCTTTTTCATGTTCCTTTTGCATTCTTTCATATTCAGATTCATAAGCCGCAATAACGAGTTCTTGTTCAAGAGCAAATAATTTATTTATTACGTTTATAGAATAAGAAAAATCGTCAATTGTTGTAATTTTCGTTTTTAAAATCTTCATGATAGAGCGGAATAATTCTTGATAAGCGGCAGTATACCATTTTCTATGTAACCCAATTTGTACATGTCTTTTGGCAATTCTAACACGTTGTTCAATAAAGTCTTCATGCATATCTCCGCTAAATAATTCTTTTATATGTGTTTTTAAAGTTTGCTTTAGTTTTGGAATAGAGCTATAACGCTCGATAATCGTAATTAAATTAGGCTGTTTTGTAATATTGGCATAGAATTTTTCCGTAATCCAATCAATTTCTTCATAAATAAAGGGCTGTAGTACCTTTACGATCTGTAAATCTTCTTTTGAAATATGTAGCATATCCATTTGAATTTTCAGTTCAGAATTAGTAGGAACGTTAAAAGTGATTTGTTGATTCTTACTTAATTCAAGTATACTGACGTTTGTTTTATTGTTATGTTTTTTAAAAACCCCAAGCATCGTTCTTCCCCCTGTTTGTAAAGCGTTTTCATTTTTGGTTCTAATATAATTATATATTTTTATATACAATTACTCTATATTAGTGTGTAGAATAGTATATAAATTAAGAGAATTCTAGGTAGAATTCTCTTAATGACCCTTATTAATTTTAGCATGTGTTTTAAAGAAAACGGGGAAATGTACATTATATATGACAGTGACAACACGAATAACGAATGTTACTAGTAAACAAACATAGAAAGCTAATACGTGTGCCCCCATTGAATATGTGATTAGGAAACTAATTGCCCCTAAAATAGAAGCGATTGCGTAAATTTCTTTTCGGAATACGTAGGGGATATCTTGGGCGCAAATGTCACGCAAAATACCGCCGCCAATACCTGTAATGACCCCCATTGAAACAACTAAAAATGAGGCGTCAACATGATGTGACATTGCCGCATTTGCACCAATAGCTGTAAAAACACCTAAGCCAACAGCATCAGAAAGCATAATAACGACTTGCAGTTTATTGATACGTTCAAAAAACATACAAGTAAATAATGCTGATAATACGCTTACGAAAAAGTAAATGGGTTTAACAAATGCGACGGGAGGCAGGTTACCGATCATAATATCACGAATAATACCGCCGCCGAGCGCAGTAGCTACAGCTAAACAAAGGACACCGAATAAATCTAAATCTTTTTTTAAACCAACTAATGTACCGGAAATAGCAGCGGCGATAATGCCAAGAAACGTAAATATGTCGATTAATAACATTGCTGTAATCCCTTCCTCCTAAAGATGTTCCAGAGAAAAAATATACACTAAAGTTATGTAAATAACAATGCATTTTCGTTACATGTAGAAAAAAAGAAAAAATGAGGAAAGAAAGCGCTTGAAAATGCAAATATGCTTTTTCTATAAGGGTAAGGTTAGAGAGAAATGTGAGACGTTTAATTAAAAAATATATGTTATAATAAATATTTGAGATAAGAAAAAAATATTAACTGTATAGATTGAAATTAGGTAATAGTTATGGAGGTTCTAGATGTTAAGCGAAAATAGTAAAAGTAATAAATTTGAAAATTTTCTACTAATCTTTATTTTGTTGCAACCGATTTTAGATTTGCTTACAGCGTTCTGTATCATGGTTTTAAAAATTGATACGACCATTGGAGTTATTACACGCTTATTCGTTATGTTCCTAGGCGGGATATATATTTTAATTCAAACGAAGAAACAAGGAAATATAAAATATATATTGTATATAATCTTAGTAGGAATAGTCTTCACTATCGGATTGGTAAATAACAAGCTTACAAAAAACCCTATGGTACTTACAGAAGAAATTAAGTTTATAGCAAAAGCTTTATATCCGTTTGTTATGCTTACTTGTTATGTGTTTGTATTTAAGTCTTTAAAAGAAAAAAGCCATTCAAAAATGCGTGACTATATTACGTATGCATCGCTAATTATTGGGGTAGTCATGGTAGCTTCGATTGCTACTGGAACAGATTACAATAATTATGAATGGTTAAAATTAGGATCACGCGGTTGGTTTTATGCAGGTAATGAGTTAGGATCTATTTTAGCCATCATGTGTCCGATTGTTATTTTATATTCAATTGAAAAAACAAAAAATATGAGCAAAATATACTATTGGATTCCTTCTATTTTAGTTATTTTTTCATTATTTGCAGTTGGTACGAAGGTTGGCATAGGAGCAATCTTTGGTTCAATGGCTATCGCAGTTGTTATGTGCTTTATTCAAGCATTTACACAGCGTAAAGATGGAAAGAAAAATGCCTATTTATTAAATGGTTTTCTTGCACTAACTGTATTTGTGGGCATAATGGCATATACACCTTTTTCACCATTTTTAAAAAATATGGGGATTCATGTTCAATTAATTGAAGAACAACAGACAGCGAAAAAGGAAGAGAAAAAGAAAGAAGAAGCTAAGGAGCATAAACCTCCTGTTACAGAAAAAGAGAAAGTGAAAGAAAAAGAAAAAGAAAAAGTTGCAGAGAAAAAAGAAGAAACGCAAGCTATTATTTTCAGTGGGCGTCAATTATTTGAGCAAATGTATAAAGATTTCTATAAAGAAGCCCCAATGTCTCAAAAATTATTAGGTATGGGTTATGCAGGTAACTATAAAGCCGATCCGAAATTAATTGAACGTGACTTCCACGATTGGTTCTATTCTTTCGGAATCATAGGGTTCATTTTACTTGTAATTCCATTCTTATACTTCGGTATTAAATTTATTGCATGTATATTTACTAAATTTAAAGAAATATTTACTGTGAAATATGCAATGGTAGTTGCATCGATACTTCTCGGATTAGGTATCTCATTTATAGCTGGTCATATTTTAATGTCACCTGGAGTGAGTTTCTTCTTAGTATTAATCATGGCATATTTAATAGTTGACTTGGAAATTGAATGATAGAAAAATAAAAGCTAGCATATGTTAGCTTTTATTTTGTTATAGTAAATAAAAAGAAAAAAATGGGGGATGTAAGAAATGAAAGTGTTGCATATGAATGCTGGTGCAGAAGAAGGTGGGGGGAAAACACATATTATTTCACTTTTATCTCAGTTTTCAAAGGAAGAAGTGGAATTAATGGTATTTGAAGAAGGTGCGATTGCTAGAGAGGCGAGAAACCTTGGTATTCAAGTGCATGTTTTTACCCAATCATCTCGGTACGACCTATCAATTCTTTCAAAAATAAAAGCATTTATTAATGAAAATCAATTTGACATTGTGCATACACATGGCGCACGAGCAAATTTCTATCTCTCCCTCTTGAAAAAAGGTATAAAAGCGAAATGGATAATGACTGTCCACAGTGATCCAACTTTGGATTTTATGAAGAGGGGATTAAAAGGATGGGTATTTACGAAGTTAAATTTACGTTCTTTTAGGAAGGTAGATTTGTTCTTTGCAATTACGGAGAACTTTAAGCGAAATATAATAAAACTAGGTGTACCAGAAGAGAAGATTTGTACGGTTTATAATGGGATTGAGTATGATAGTACGCCAGTAAAACCTTATGATAAGAGTGAATTTGGCATCGGTGAAGGAGTATTTACAGCCATTCAAGTAGCGCGTCTTCATCCTGTTAAAGGTCATGATATTTTATTTGAAGCGTTGCGAAAAATTAAAATTCCAAATATCAAAGTGCTCTTACTTGGTGATGGGCCTATAGAAGCAGAATTAAAAGAGATGGCGAAACAAAAGGGCGTAGAGGATAAGGTGATGTTTCTAGGTTTTCGTACAGATTCAAAAGAATTATATGCATCTGCACACATTAATTTGCTAACCTCTTATAGTGAAAGTTTCCCTCTCGTTTTATTAGAAGCAGCTAATCAACGTTTAACATCTATTGCAACAAATGTAGGCGATATGAAAAAGTTAATAGTTGATGATACGTATGGATGGATTGTACCGATTGGTGATGTAGATTCGTTAGCAAAAGCGTTAGAAAATGCTTACGAAAAATGGTTGAATGGTGAATTAGAAGCGATGGGAAATCGTTTATATACTCACGCATCTACTCATTTCTCGCTAAAGAATTTGTATGAAGATACTTATAATGCATATAAAAAACTTTTACTGAAATAGAGAGGATAGTTAATCATGGAAGTAAAAACGGTTGATATTCTAGGTGTTCCTTTTTCTACAATGACAATGGATGAAACAATCCAATATTTGAAGGGGCAACTAGAATTGGAGCGAACGCATACTTTTCAGGTAGTAACAGCAAATCCTGAAATTGTTATGTGTGCAAAAAAGGATGAAGCATTCCATCAAACATTATTAAATGCAGATTTAATTACACCTGATGGTATTGGAGTTGTAAAAGCAAGTGGTATGTTAGGTACACCTGTAAAGGAACGTGTAGCAGGTTTTGATTTAATGTGTAATTTATTTGCGAAGCTATCAGAAGAGAATAAACCAGTATCTGTTTTCTTACTTGGTGCAAAACCGCATGTTGTACAAGCTGCAGCAGATCATTTAACGAAGACGTATTCAGCTGTATCAATTGTTGGTATACAAGATGGTTATTTTAAACAAGAGGAAGAAGAGAATATTGTTTCTCGTATTCAAGAAGCAAAGCCAGACTTATTACTTGTCGCACTTGGTTTCCCAAGACAAGAGAACTTTATCCAAACTAATAGGCATCGTTTAGAAACAAAAATGGCTGTTGGAGTGGGCGGAAGTTTAGATGTATGGGCTGGAGAAGTAAAACGCGCACCAAAATGGATTCAAGCGATCCATTTAGAGTGGTTTTATAGATTGTGTAGTAATCCAACGCGCTGGCGTCGTCAGTTAGTATTAGCGGAGTTTTTAAAAGAAGTCATGCGTTCAAAAAAGTAGCGTCCTATCGCTACTTTTTTTATTTAGCTATTTTTAATAAAGTGTGGCTTTGTTCATCCACCACTGATTGTTACCTTCCATTAATTGGGGTTGATTTTCAATCTAATCTCTTTGCTCCAGCTGAATTTTGAGGCAGGAGTCTTACTGCCCTAAGGTAGTGGGATAAGTATTTTAATTTTCGGGCATGATGAAGGAGAATTTTTTACACGAAAGTATTTTACTTATACAATTCACACATGTAAAATGATGTGTAAAGACAGCTGTGTAAGGAGGACTTCATGTGGGCAAGGTGAAAGAAATTTCGAAGCGAAAGCTACTTGGTATAGCCGGGCTTGGATGGCTATTTGACGCAATGGATGTTGGAATGCTTTCATTCGTAATGGTAGCATTGCAAAAAGATTGGGGATTAAGTACGCAAGAAATGGGCTGGATAGGCAGTATTAATTCAATTGGTATGGCAGTCGGAGCGCTTGTTTTTGGCATACTATCAGATAAAATAGGACGGAAATCAGTCTTTATTATTACATTATTACTATTTTCTATCGGTAGTGGTTTAACTGCTTTAACGACGACGCTTGCGATGTTCCTTGTGCTACGATTTTTAATTGGTATGGGGCTTGGCGGAGAGCTTCCTGTTGCTTCTACATTAGTATCAGAGAGCGTTGAAGCGCATGAACGTGGCAAAATAGTTGTGCTATTAGAAAGTTTTTGGGCAGGTGGATGGCTAATTGCAGCTCTTATCTCGTATTTTGTTATTCCGAAATATGGTTGGGAAGTTGCGATGATATTGAGTGCGGTTCCGGCACTATATGCTTTATATTTAAGATGGAATTTACCGGATTCGCCGAGATTCGAAAAGGTTGAAAAAAGACCGTCCGTTATCGAAAATATAAAATCAGTTTGGTCTGGGGAATACCGTAAGGCAACAATTATGTTATGGATTCTATGGTTTTCTGTTGTCTTTTCCTATTATGGAATGTTCCTTTGGTTACCTAGTGTAATGGTATTAAAAGGATTTAGTTTAATAAAAAGTTTCCAATACGTACTTATTATGACGTTAGCTCAATTGCCAGGGTATTTCACAGCTGCTTGGTTTATTGAACGTCTTGGTCGTAAGTTTGTTTTAGTTACGTATTTAATCGGTACAGCGTGCAGTGCTTACTTGTTTGGAGTAGCAGAGTCATTAACGGTATTAATCGTAGCAGGCATGTTACTATCCTTCTTTAATTTAGGTGCTTGGGGTGCATTATATGCCTATACACCTGAACAGTATCCAACAGTTATTCGTGGTACAGGTGCAGGAATGGCGGCAGCATTTGGTCGTATTGGAGGTATTCTTGGGCCGTTATTAGTAGGATATTTGGTTGCTTCACAGGCTTCACTATCACTAATATTTACGATTTTCTGTGGATCAATTTTAATTGGCGTATTTGCTGTAATTCTACTCGGACAAGAAACGAAACAACGAGAATTAGTATAAGGTGAGACTTTAATCAGTGAGGGATTTATTCCCGCGCTGGTTATGGGTTCTTACCAATAGTGGAATAAAAGGGCAGGGGGAACCGTGAAGGTTTCCTTTTTTCTGTTTTTTTAGATAAATAGTGGTATAGTAAGAAAAAGGGAATGTTCCTTATAAAAGCGAATGTATACAACAGGACATACGGACAAAAGAATTAGGTGGTTGAAGAAATGAAAATTTTACTGATCATGGAAGAAGCAGAAGAGCGAAGAAATTTAGCTGAAAAATTCACTGAAAATATAAGGAATGTAGAATGTTTTGAAGCAAATACAGGGACAGAATCATTACTTATCATGAAAAAGCATACGCCGGATTTTGTTTTTTTAAATTCGAAATTACTAGATGGAACAGGTTTTGAATATGCAAGTTTATTACGTGAAGTAAATTGTTATACGAAATTTATTTTTATGGGTGAAGATATCGAAGATTCCATTACGGCATTTCGTTTTCAAGCATTTTATTATTTACTACGCCCGTTTCGCGAAGAAGATTTGCAATTCCTTTTATATAGAATGGGTAAAGAGCAAGGCGAGAAAGCAAAGAGTCATTTACGAAAACTACCGATAGAAGGTCAAGAGGGAATTCGGTATATTTTCCCTGAAGATATTGTATATATAAGCAAAAATAAGGAAAACAAAACGGTTTCAATTTATACAACAAATAATCAGTATATTTCAACATATACACTTCAGGAACTGGAAAATAAGCTAAATGCATACGATTTTTTACGCGTGCATAAAAGCTATTTAATTAATATGTCATATGTACAAGAACTAAAACCTTATTATAATGGCACATACAATTTGTATTTAGATAAATATGATGAGCAACCAATTCCAGTTAGTCGTAATTATGTGAAAAAACTCCGAAATAAAATTGAATTGTAGCAGATAATGCGAAATTTTTAACATGATAAACTAAAAATCCTTCATGATAGGGAGGATTCAAATTAAATATTCAGAAAATTTAGTACAATCCCACTAAGAAATAGTATTGGGGGGATTGTATGTGAAAACATTGAAGTCGATTTTACTTTGGGGAGTTATTGCAGCAGTAGGAGCAAGTGCTTTTGGTGTAATAGCTTTATCACAAGGTGAAACTATAAATGCCGTGTGGCTCTTAGTAGCTGCGGTATGTGTGTATGCAGTTGCTTATCGCTTTTATAGTAGATTTATAGCGAGAAAGGTATTCGGTTTAGATAATAATCGGCAAACGCCAGCCCATACATTAAACGATGGAAAAGATTATGTTCCGACAAATAAGTGGGTATTATTTGGCCACCATTTTGCAGCAATTGCTGGAGCAGGCCCTTTAGTAGGACCGATTTTGGCGGCACAAATGGGATATTTACCAGGGACAATATGGATTATTGTTGGTGTAGTTGTCGCTGGAGCTGTGCAAGATTTTGTAATTTTATTTGCTTCAATGAGACGAAATGGTAAATCTTTAGGAGAAATGATTAAAGATGAAATCGGTCCTGTTACAGGGCTTATTGCAATGATAGGTATTTTAGGTATTATGATTATTTTATTAGCGGTATTAGCATTAGTAGTAGTAAAGGCGCTTGTCGGAAGCCCTTGGGGAATGTTTACAATAGCAGCGACAATTCCTATCGCTATTTTAATGGGAGTGTATATGCGCTACATTAGGCCTGGACGGGTTGGTGAAGGATCAGCAATCGGAATTATTCTACTTATATTGTCTCTTATCGGTGGACAGTATGTAGCGGAACATCCAACGCTTGCAAGTATGTTCACGTTTAGTGGTGAAACGATTGCTATTATGCTTATTGTATATGGATTTATCGCATCAGCATTGCCGGTTTGGATGCTTTTAGCACCGCGTGACTACTTAAGCACATTTTTAAAAGTCGGAACAATTGTAGGGTTAGCGATCGGTATTTTAATTGTAGCGCCAGATTTACAAATGCCAGCAGTTTCGAAATTTATTGATGGAACTGGTCCAGTATTCTCCGGAAATTTATTCCCGTTCTTATTTATTACAATTGCTTGTGGTGCGGTGTCTGGATTCCATGCTCTCGTTTCATCAGGTACGACGCCAAAAATGATTGAACAAGAAGGGCATGCACAGCCAATTGGTTATGGAGCAATGTTAATGGAATCATTTGTAGCGGCAATGGCGATGATTGCAGCTTGTGTATTAACACCGGGCACTTATTTTGCAATTAATAGTCCCGCAGCACTTATCGGTACGGATGTCTCGCAGGCAGCTCAAGTTATTTCTTCATGGGGATTTGCTATCACACCAAATGAACTAAAAGATCTCGCTGTAAACGTTGGTGAGCAAACGATTTTATCACGTACAGGTGGTGCGCCAACATTAGCGATAGGTATGGCATATATTTTCTCGCAAGTAATAGGTGGAACGGCCATGATGGCATTTTGGTATCATTTTGCAATCCTCTTTGAAGCACTATTCATTTTAACAACAATTGATGCTGGAACGCGTGTAGGCCGATTTATGATTCAAGATATTTTAGGGCATGTATATAAGCCATTTGGGAAAACGGATTCTACATTAGCGAATGTAATAGCTACAACGTTATGTGTATTAGGATGGGGCTATTTCTTATACCAAGGAGTAGTTGATCCGCTTGGTGGAATTAATACATTATGGCCACTTTTCGGTATTGCAAACCAAATGTTAGCGGGTATCGCCTTATTACTGGGAACGACAATTTTGTTCAAAATGGGGAAAAAGGCATATGTTTGGGTAACGCTTATCCCGACTGTCGGATTGCTTATTGTAACGATGACGGCGGGTTATCAAAAGCTATTTCATGAAAATCCTAAAATAGGATTTCTATCTCATGCAAAGGTATTTCAAGGGGCATTAGATGAAGGAAAAGTGTTAGCACCAGCTAAAAATGTCGCTCAAATGAAACAAATTATTTTTAATGATTATATTGATGCAGCGCTTTGCGGGATTTTTATGATCGTTGTAATTGCTGTATTAATTTCTGCAATTCGGATTTGGATTCAAGTGTTAAGAAATAAGCCAATGCCGCTAAAAGAGGCACCATATATACCTAGAGATGAAAGTGAGTCGAGGAACTATGCTTAAAAAATTGCGGCAAGTATGGGGACAAAGAAAACACTTTATTAGTTTACTTGTTGGGGTACCAAGCTATGAAACATATGTAGAGCATATGAAAAGGCATCATCCAGAAGAAGAAGTTGTATGTCAAAAACAGTTTTTTGCAGAAGCGCAAGAAGCTAGATTTAATGCAAAGGGCGGAAAGATATCACGCTGTTGTTAATGCAAAGGGCGAATTTTCGTCCTTTTTTATTTTTGCTGTTTCACGTGGAACAGCAAAAATAAATAAAAATATTTGGGAATTATAGGTATTTCGTATACAATAAAATAAGGAAAGGGATAGATAGAAAAGTAGGGAGATTATTTTATGTTAAAGGACTTATTTGTAAATACAACAATTATTCTTTCCTTTATTTTTGTTGGAGGTCAGATTTTAAGAGATAGGCCGTTAAAAGAAGAGTTCTCTTTTTGGCAGAAATGTGTAGTAGGTATTATTACTGGAATGTTAAGTGTATTGTTGATGTACTTTGGTGTACATATTGAAAATATTATGTTGGATCTACGGTATTTAGCGGTTATTTTGGCAATTATAATTGGAGGTCCGATAGCTAGTAGTATAACAGTTACGATTATTTTGATCACCCGATTATTTTTAACTGAGTATTCTTTAGCCTCTGAATTGGCTTGTTATACGATTATATTGATAGGTGTTGGGATTACTTTCATTTGGCGGATGAAAGCCTCTATATTTAAAAAGTGGATCTGGTTTAATGTATATAGTTTATTTATTTTAGCAGTGCCACTTTCTATTTTATTTAAGGATATGTCTATAGTAGCACTATATTTAGTTTGTAGTAGTGTTACAGCATATATCACATTTATAAGCGCAAATTATGTATTGCAATCCAATGAGTTGTTTCAAACGATGAAGCAATATGCAACGATAGATGCATTGACAGGTTTAGGAAACGTAAGACAGTTTGATTTAGAGATGAATCGTCATATCGGTAATAAGCGTATGAAAAATGATTCACTTTGTTTACTACTTATAGATATTGATCACTTTAAATCTGTAAATGATACGTATGGGCATCCAGCAGGAGACGAAGTGTTAAAACAAATAGGGTGTATTTTAAGAGAAATTTCAACGTTTCCAGATTTGGCTTTTCGAAAGGGCGGAGAGGAGTTCGCGCTCTTGATACCGAAAAAGGGATTAGCTTATGGAATGCGTATGGGAGAACAAGTACGTACAGCTGTTGAAAACCATTCATTTCAATTATTAAATGGAACAAGCATAAAAATTACAGTTTCAGTAGGTATTTCAGTGTATGAAGAATCACCAGATCAATTTATTCAAGCTGCTGATGATGCATTATATTACTCTAAAAGAAATGGCAGAAATCAGGTTAGTTCTGCATCTTAAAGATAGGATGACCAGAAGAGTTTATAAAAAAACACCCACAGAGAGAAAATACACACTCTGTGGGTGTTTTCATTTATATACTAGACAAGTTCTTTTGATGCAACGAATTTACGATATGCACCGTGATGCGTTGGGCCTACGTATTCGTTGATCTTGAATGAATAACGGATAGCAGCTGTGATAAATTCTTTAGCAGTTTTTACTGCTTCTTTCACAGGTTTTCCTTTTGCAAGTTCTGCTGTAATTGCAGCAGAATATGTACAACCTGCGCCGTGTGTATTTGTCGTATCGATTTTTTCTGATTCTAGAAGATCAAAAGTTTCTCCGTCATATAGGACGTCGATAGCAGTTTCTGTACCAAGCTTGCTACCGCCTTTAATTAGGACGTATTTCGCACCTAATGCGTGGATTTTTTTCGCTGCTTCTTTCATGTCTTCAAGAGAATTAATTTTTACGCCACTTAATTGGTAAGCTTCAAATAAGTTTGGTGTTACAACTAATGCCTTTGGAACAAGAACGTCACGTAAGCAATCATTCGTTTCAGGATGTAATGCTTCATCAGCACCTTTACATACCATAACAGGGTCAACTACTACATTTTTGAAATTATGTTTTTCGATTGTTTCTGCAACCATTTCGATAATTTCTACTGATCCGAGCATACCTGTTTTTAAAGCATCTACGCCAACACCTTCAATTGTCGTTTCCAATTGTGGTTTTAATGTAGAAGCCGGGATTGGGAATACGTTATGTGCCCAACCGTTATGTGGATCCATCGTTACGATTGTCGTAAGAGATGTCATTCCGTATACACCAAGTTCTTGGAATGTTTTTAAATCTGCTTGTATACCAGCACCGCCACTTGTGTCAGAACCAGCGATAGTAAGTGCTTTATTCAATGTCATTATGAAAGCCCCCTCAAGTGATATAATGAAAACTATGTTTTCACCATTATATCAATGTTACGAATAAGTACAAAGTGAAAAGTAGATGATTTACTTTAGAGGCGATTTAAAATCTTGTGTGTAGGAGATTGTGTATGTTTCGAGATAATCGTACAAATGAATTAGTTATATTAAAAGAGATTGCAGAGACGTTAAACACCTCAAATGATACATATCACGTGCTGCAAGCTGTGTTGGAAAAACTATTGAATGTAACAGGTTTAACGACAGGATGGATTTTTCTTGCAGATGAAAATGGTAGATATACGAAATTAATCGATTACCAGTTGCCAGAGGCACTTACATATGAAAACAAACGCCCGATGTGTGAAGGGGAATGTTGGTGTTTACGTGGCTTTGTGGATGGAAAATTAGAGCGAGCGGTTAATATTATCGAATGTAAAAGAATTAATAATGCAATTGAATATAATTGGGGAGATACAGAAGGAATCCTTCATCACGCTACAGTTCCCTTAAAGGCTGGAGGAGAGAAATTTGGTGTTTTAAATGTAGCAAGTCCAGGTAAAACATATTTTTCGGAAGAAGAATTAGTATTGCTCCAATCAGTCGCTTTCCAAATTGGGACGGCCTTAAAGCGAACAAAATTATATGAAAATGAAAAGCGAAGAGCACATTATTACGTGAAGTTGGAGCGGTTTATTCAAGCTTTAAAAACGATTCATAAGTTCAATGTATTACCTGAAAAAGTGGTAAATCACGTAGGTGAAGTATTTCAGTGGAATCAAGTCGCATTTTTTATTAGGGAAGAAATAGAGTTATCTTTGCGGGCTTCTTATGGTCAGAAAGAGTTACAAGAGGGTGTAAAAGAAGCGGCAAAGAATGCGTTAGAACAAGGTGAATCAGCTTTATTAAAACATGTAAATGGAGCTGTTATTGCTACGCCAATACATATTCAAAATCATATATTTGGTGTTTTATGTGTTAGTTTAAATAATGGGGAATTTGATGTTAATACAATAGATGTAATTCAAGCATTATCGAACCACGTTTCATTAATAATAGAGAATTTGAGATTAAACGAACAACGCCGTGAACTCGTACGAATGGAAGAAAGAAACCGATTAGCGAGGGATTTACATGATTCCGTGTCACAAAAATTATTTTCATTAACCTTTATGACAAAAGGTGCCGAGGCGGTTTTAAAAGGTCAAAATGAAAAGGTAGACGAATCTTTGCATGAGATGCGTGAATTAGCGCAAGGCGCTTTAAAAGAAATGAGGACGTTAATTTGGCAACTGCGTCCGGCGGGATTAGAGAAAGGATTATTACCTGCTTTAAAGCAATATGGTGAAAGTTTGGGATTGAAAATTCGGGAACAAGTTACAGGTGTTCGTGATTTGCCGCGCGTAGTAGAGGAAGCGCTATGGAGAATTGGACAAGAAGCTTTAAATAACGTAAGTAAACATGCGAATGTTAGAGAAGCGACGATTTATTTCAAAGTGACGGAGAAGAATGTATTATTAGAAATAGTCGATCAAGGAAACGGCTTTGTAGAAAAGGATATAAAAGAGAAGAAATCACTTGGCATGACTACGATGCGTGAAAGAGTAGAATTAGTTGGTGGAACAATTAAAATTGTAAGTGATAAGAAAAAAACAAGTGTAAAAATAAACGTACCATTATGATGTGAAAATGAGGGAAGTTCGTGAAAATAAAAGTATTGTTAGTTGATGATCATACAGTCGTTTTAAAAGGATTAGCATTTTTCTTAAGTACACAGGAAGATTTAGAGCTAGTTGGAGAAGCAAGTAATGGGAAAGAGGCGTTAGTGAAAGTAGGGGAGACAAATCCTGATGTTGTACTAATGGATTTATATATGCCCGAAATGGATGGTGTTGAGGCGACAGGGTGCATTAAAAAAGAATATCCGGATGTGAAAGTAATTGTATTAACTAGTTTTTCTGATCAGGCACATGTTTTACCAGCATTACGGGCAGGAGCAAGCGGCTATATTTTAAAAGATGTAGAACCAGATCAACTTGTTGAAGCGATTCGAAGCGCATATAAAGGTAATATTCAATTACATCCTGATATAGCAAATGCTCTTCTTTCTCAAACATTACCTGTAGAAGAAAAGGAGGAAGAACTTTCTATTCAAGTGAATGTGCTAACAGCGAGAGAAAATGAAGTGTTGCAGCTATTAGCAAAAGGGATGAGCAATAAAGAAATCGCTTCTGTTTTAGTTATTACAGAAAAAACGGTAAAAGCTCATGTAAGTAGTATTTTGAGTAAGTTGAATTTATCTGATCGGACGCAAGCTGCATTATATGCAGTGAAAAATGGAATTGTATAAGACAAAAGTCGTAAGACCTAGTTCGCCTTTAGAAGGTGGACTTTTTTTATGGAAAAATACGTCTATGTGAGGAAGAAATTGTCTTGATATAAAGATAAAATATGTTTGTAAGCAACAAAACAACAATTACAAGGGATACCTTTTTTGACAGCATATAACAACATAAGAGTGAGTAGTAGGAGGAAAAGACAATGGCAACAGTTTTATTTGTAAAAGCAAACAACCGCCCAGCGGAACAAGCAGTTAGTGTGAAATTATACGAGGCATTTTTAGCAAACTATAAAGAAGCACATCCAAATGATACAGTAGTAGAACTTGATTTATATAAAGAAGAATTACCATATGTAGGCGTAGATATGATTAATGGTATATTCAAAGCAGGTAAAGGATTTGATTTAACGGAAGAGGAAGCAAAAGCAGTAGCGGTTGCTGATAAGTATTTAAATCAATTTTTAGAAGCTGATAAAGTCGTTTTCGGTTTCCCATTATGGAACTTAACGATTCCAGCAGTATTGCACACATATATTGATTATTTAAACCGAGCTGGTAAAACGTTTAAATATACGCCAGAAGGTCCAGTTGGTTTAATTGGAGATAAGAAGATTGCATTATTAAACGCGCGCGGCGGCGTATATTCTGAAGGTCCAGCAGCAGAAGTAGAAATGGCTGTTAAATATGTAGCAAGCATGATGGGCTTCTTTGGCGCAACGAATATGGAAACAGTAGTTATTGAAGGACATAACCAGTTCCCAGATAAAGCAGAAGAAATCATTACAGCTGGCCTTGAAGAAGCAGCTAAAGTAGCAAGTAAATTTTAATTGAAAATAGAATCGTCACTCGAAAAAAGTAGCATTAACAGATAAACGTTAATGCTACTTTTTTTATACTTTAAGTTCGTCAGCCAGTTTTTCCAGTTGAATTCTGTCTTGTATGTAATAGGTTCTGCCGTCTTTTTTTAAATAATTTTGTTGGCAAAACTGGTTTAATACATATAACAGATGACGGTAGCTAACATTTAAGTATTCCGAAGCCTCGGTATGTTTTTCTGTATAACTGTTATTTTGTTCTGTTAATAGAATAAATGCCGCTAACCGGTTTTCGAACGGATAACTATTATTTTTGGCGTAACTTTCTGTTCGGGTAATTGTTTTTTCGCCGATAAATTTGCATAGTTTCTGTAGAAAGGTAGCATCTTGCAACAAAAGATGCTGACAATCTTTAAGAGGAAGCGCTAGGCATATACAATCTTCAATCACTTCTACCGTTTTTGTAACAGATTCTACACCAATTAACCCGAGTTCTCCAATGAACGAAGGTGCTTGAATAAAGTTAATTAAGGAGACCCTTCCGTTCTTGTGACTCATATATATTTTCGCCTTCCCAGAAATTAAGTAATAAAGATAAGGAACGTCAACTCCTTCACTACATATCTTTTCTTTCTTTTGGAAGGAATGTAGTTCAGCATACGGTAAGACATTAAAAGAAAAAAGAGTATGGAAGTTGGAAGTTTGCATGTAATGAGAGATTTCTTCGCTATTTTTGCTAACTTTCATGTTTTCACCTCATGTTTAGTATGAGATATCTCCTATTATGTTTACAAGAAGGAATGATACGATTTACGTAAATTTATTTTTGTAGAAAAGAGAGTGTGAAGGGCTTATGAAAAAATATAAAACATTGCTATTCGATGTAGATGATACATTGTTAGATTTTCAAAAGGCTGAGAAATTGGCGTTACGTATGCTGTTTGAAGAGAGAGGGATTCCTTTAACTAAAGAGGTTGAAGCGCAATATAAAAAAATTAATAAAAGCCTCTGGGATGCTTTTGAAGAGGGGGAAATAAATCGTGATGAGGTCGTAAATACACGGTTTTCGATTTTGTTGAAAGAATATGGGGAAGAGGTAGATGGAATATTATTTGAAAATAATTATCGCAGCTACTTAGAAGAAGGAAATCAGCTCATGCAAGGCGCATTTGAATTTATAAGTCAAATTCAAAGTGAGTACGATTTATATATAGTGACAAACGGTGTTTCTAAGACGCAAGATAAACGTTTACGTAATGCAGGATTACATCCCTTGTTTCAAGGTATTTTCGTTTCTGAAGATACAGGATTCCAAAAGCCGAGGAAAGAGTATTTTGATTATGTTTTTGCACGAATTCCTAATTTTGCTCCTGAAGAGGGGCTCATTATTGGAGATTCGTTAAGTGCTGATATTAAAGGTGGATATGTAGCAGGAATTGATACTTGTTGGTTTAATCCAGAAAAGAAATTAAATGATAGCGAGATTGTGCCGACATATGAAGTGCAAAATTTTGAAGAGTTATACGCATTATTGAAGCAACGTGTGTAATACAAAATAGGCAGTGGAACTTTTGTCCCTACTGCCTATTTTTATTCGTTTATAGCTTCGTTGTGCTTAGGAAGAGGAAATGCATTACCAATCGCTGCCGCTCCAAGCATCGGTAATAATAAATTGAGCGGGAAAAACATGAGTAGTAGTAATGTTATAGCAATTGGTTTTCTTAATGCATAGCTTGAAATTGCTGTCGTGACGATGGCTACCGAAGCGATTGGATCTATCGGGATAATGGAAGCTATAGCATATCCGATACTAGATCCAGCAAATATGATTGGGAAAATATGTCCGCCGCGCCAACCTGTATTTAAACAAACGGCAGTAATACATAATTTAAAAATCCCTGAAAGAAGTAGTACCCAGAAGGATAAATTGCTCCATTCCACGACTAAATCTTTTAATTGATGTTCTCCTGAGAATAACGTGTACGGGAGAAACGTTCCTGTAATTCCTAATAAAATACCACCGATAATACCGAGTGATAGTTTGTATTCTTTTAAGGGATGGAGTAATTTCTCTAATGTGAATTCTAATTTGAAATAAAAGAATCCAACTATAGCACCAATACTAGCAAGTGGTAGAAAGGCAATCCATTCGTTAAGAGAAAGGGAACCTTCTCCGAAATCAACGATAAAGGATCCGCGATTATCGAATTTACTAAGTAATAAATAAACGGAAAAACCAGCGAAAGTAGTAGCTAAATATACAATTGCTTTTTTCCCTTTAGAAAATTCGTTAATTTGCTCACCCTCATTTTCATTTGGAGCTAAATAACCGAATAATGGCGCGTTAAAAATTACACTTAAAGTAGCGCCAATTCCAACCTCTGTTAGTTCATTCATCCCCTTTAAGGCGAATGTAAAACGATCCCCTACCCATGTACAAAGTCCACCTATAATGCCAACAAGTGCTGCTTCGGGACCTAAGCTAGCTCCAAAGATTAAAACGATAATCGCAGTTAAAGTAGCTTTATGTACAAAGCGGTATTCAATTCTACCTGTTTTTTTATATTCACCCATCACTTCCGGCATAAGACGTGGATATGTGCCAAAGTATTTTTGAGTTAAACCAACGAGAATACCACCGATAGTTGTTACACAAATGGTGTAATACGGGGGAGAATAGAAGATAGTAGGTAAGTATCCCCAAATAAAGTGAATGCTGATATTTATTGTAACTAAAAATAACCAGACTGTTGCCCCCACTATAGAGCCTAAGAGAATGCCGTATAGGACGAGTATATAGTGCATGTCCTGTTTGTGTGTCATGTTATACCTCCGTTATGTAAGTTGTAATCTTAAAAGGATTAAATATGCTACTTTGAAATGAATATGTATAGTATTTTTTTGAGAGGGTGACTTATTCAACATATTGAGGTCTCGTGATAATTTGAAATGTATACGTTAAACTACTTATTTAATTCTATATAGTAATCAGAGGTTTTGAAAGGTCTTTTTCATATAGGTATGGAATATATTTCTTTTGTTATGCATGTCAAATTCTTCGTGTTTAATTTAGAACATTCAGAAAAACTAATTGACATTAGGAAATTATTGCTATAAAATCAACGGTAATTGCATAGTCTTATCAAGAAAAGGTGGAGGGACAGGCCCGATGAAACCTTGGCAACAGCCGTATAACGGAATTGTGCCAAATCCTGCAGGTAATAAATCCTGAGAGATAAGAAAGAGCCTTTAGAGCGTGTTTTGAAACTGCTCCTTTCTTGTTTTCAGGAAAGGAGCAGTTTTTTTATTTTGTATAAAAAGAAAGGAGAATGAGAGATGGGAGAATCATGGGGAAAAGGAACAATTTGTGTGCAAGGTGGCTATACGCCAAAGAATGGTGAACCGCGTGTTTTACCGCTTTATCAAAGTACAACGTATAAATACGATACTTCGGATGATTTAGCAGCCTTATTTAACTTAGAGGCGGAAGGGTATATATATACGCGTATTGGAAACCCTACTTTAGCTGCATTTGAGCAAAAGCTAGCGGATTTAGAGGGTGGTGTAGGAGCTGTTGCAACGGCTTCTGGGCAGGCTGCTATTATGCTTGCTGTTTTAAATATTTGTAGTAGCGGAGACCACTTGCTTTGTTCTTCCACAGTTTATGGCGGGACATTTAATTTATTTGGAGTGAGTTTGCGCAAGCTTGGTATTGATGTTACATTCTTTAATCCGAATTTAACTGCTGATGAAATTGTGGCCCTTGCTAATGATAAGACGAAACTTGTTTATGCAGAATCGCTAGGAAATCCAGCGATGAACGTTTTAAATTTCAAGGAATTTTCAGAGGCAGCGAAAGAGTTGGAAGTGCCTTTTATCGTGGATAATACATTAGCAACTCCTTATTTATGCCAAGCATTTGAACATGGAGCAAATATTATCGTTCATTCTACGACGAAATATATTGATGGTCATGCGAGTTCGTTAGGCGGCATTGTCATTGACGGAGGGAACTTCGATTGGAAAAATGGGAAATATCCTGAACTAGTTGAACCGGATCCAAGTTATCACGGCGTAAGTTACGTTCAAAATTTTGGTGCAGCAGCTTATATTGTGAAGGCACGTGTTCAATTATTAAGAGACTACGGAAACTGTATGAGCCCATTCAATGCGTATATTAGCAATATCGGTTTAGAAACACTGCATTTACGAATGGAGCGTCATAGTGAAAATGCTCTTGCGGTTGCTAAGTGGCTTGCTAACCATGATCGTATTGAATGGGTGAATTATCCGGGATTAGATAGTAATGAAAATTATTCGTTAGCACAAAAGTATTTGAAGAAAGGTGCTAGTGGGGTTTTAACATTTGGCATTAAGGGAGGATTAGAATCTGCGAAAGAATTTATCGCAAATGTAAAACTAGCAACTCTCGTAACGCATGTAGCTGATGCGCGAACTTGCGTTATACATCCCGCTAGTACAACGCATAGACAATTAAGTGCTGAAGATCAACGTTTAGCTGGCGTTACATCAGATTTAATTCGTTTATCGGTTGGTATAGAAGATGTTTCGGATATTATTGCCGATTTAGAAGCAGCGTTAGTCGGAGGCAAACAACATGCCGATCATAATTGATAAAGATTTACCAGCTCGCAAAGTGTTGCAGGAGGAAAATATTTTTGTAATGACGAAGGAGCGAGCAGAAACACAAGATATACGGGCATTGAAAATTGCTATATTAAATTTAATGCCTACAAAGCAAGAAACAGAAGCGCAATTACTTCGTTTAATTGGAAACACACCGTTGCAATTAGATGTTCATTTACTTCATATGGAATCACATTTATCCCGTAATGTAGCACAGGAACATTTAACGAGCTTCTATAAAACATTCCGTGATATTGAGAATGAGAAATTTGATGGGCTTATTATTACAGGGGCACCAGTTGAAACTCTTTCTTTTGAAGAGGTAGATTATTGGGAAGAGCTTAAACGTATTATGGATTATTCAAAAACGAATGTAACATCTACGCTTCATATTTGCTGGGGGGCACAGGCAGGTTTGTATCATCATTATGGCGTTCCAAAGTATCCTCTTAAGGAAAAAATGTTCGGTGTATTTGAACATGAAGTCCGTGAGCAACATGTGAAATTGTTACAAGGATTTGATGAGTTGTTTTTCGCCCCGCATTCTCGTCATACGGAAGTACGAGAGAGTGATATTAAAGAGGTGACAGAGTTAACACTATTAGCAAACTCTGAGGAAGCCGGTGTTCACCTTGTTATTGGGCAAGAAGGAAGACAAGTGTTTGCGCTCGGTCATAGTGAATATAGTTGTGATACGTTAAAGCAGGAATACGAACGAGATCGTGACAAAGGGTTAAATATTGATGTGCCGAAAAATTACTTTAAGCATAATAATCCAGAGGAGAAACCGCTTGTAAGGTGGAGGAGCCATGGGAATCTATTATTCTCTAATTGGCTGAATTATTATGTGTATCAAGAAACCCCTTATGTATTATAAAAAAAGATTGTGTAACACGTGGCAACGTTTTCTTTGTAATGATTAACTTATATTTTTCCGAATGTTCAAAAAACATTGTTTTTCAGATTTTTTACTCATATAATTTCATCTAAACACAATTTTTGAGGGGTGGACAGTATTATGAAAGAAATTCAAGTTGGTTTGTTAGGTCTTGGGACAGTTGGTAGCGGTGTAGTTCGTATCATTACAGATCATCAAGAGCGACTTATACACCAAGTAGGTTGTCCTGTAAAAGTAACGAAAGTACTAGTACAAAATATTGAAAAAGAGAGAGAAGTAGAGGTACCTTCTACTCTATTAACACAAAATGCAAATGAAATTTTAGATAATCCGAATATTGACGTTGTCATCGAAGTGATGGGTGGCATTGATGATGCGAAAGCATATATTTTACAAGCTCTACAAAGCGGGAAGCATGTTGTGACTGCTAATAAAGATTTAATGGCGTTACATGGAGCGGAACTCTTAGCAGTAGCAAAAGATAATAAAGCCGATCTGTTTTATGAAGCAAGTGTAGCCGGAGGGATTCCGATTTTACGAAGTATCGTAGAAGGACTTTCTTCAGATCTTATTACGAAAGTAATGGGAATTGTAAATGGGACGACAAATTTTATTTTGACGAAAATGTCAGATGAAGGGAGAGCATATAACGACGTGTTAAAAGAAGCCCAACAACTTGGATTTGCAGAAGCAGATCCAACATCAGATGTAGAAGGTTTAGATGCAGCAAGAAAAATGACGATTTTGGCTACTCTTGGTTTCTCTACAAATGTAGAGCTTGGAGATGTGAAGGTAAAAGGGATTACTTCTATTACAGAAGAAGATATTGAATACAGTAAGAGTTTAGGATACACGATTAAATTAATCGGTCTTGCGAAGCGAGATGGTGAAAAATTAGAGGTCACAGTTGAACCAACACTACTTCCAAATACGCATCCTCTTGCGGCTGTACAAAATGAATATAACGCTGTATATGTGTATGGGGAAGCAGTTGGAGAAACGATGTTTTATGGACCAGGTGCAGGAAGTTTACCGACAGCAACAGCTGTTGTTTCAGATTTAGTAGCTGTTATGCAAAATATTAGATTAGGTGTAAACGGAAATAGTGCAGTATCACCGCAGTATAAAAAGGTATTAAAAGAGCCAGACGAAATTGTTGTGAAGAAATTTTTAAGACTTCATGTAAAAGATGAAATTGGTGTATTTGCAAAAATTACTTCGTTATTCTCTGAGCGTGGCGTTAGCTTTGAAAAGATTATTCAAATGCCACTTGAAGAGAAAGGAAAGGCTGAAATTGTAATTGTAACGCATCGTGCGTCTCTTGCTGATTATGATTATATTCTACATACATTGCAATCGTATGAAGAAATAGATTGTTTGAAAGCAAATTATCGAATTGAAGGGGATGCTAAGTAGCATCTCGTATCATAAAACAGAAAGAGCCTATTAAGCAGCTTGCTTAATAGGCTCTTTTCTATTTAAAATCTTCGTACCAACTTGAATAAATGCTTGGATAATCCAGCCTGTTGTAAAGGATAAAATGATTGTTCCAAAATAGATAGGTCCATCTAATAAGAAGCTTAATGTTAAAAATAAGAATGCTAACGAAATTTCCGTTCTTCTAAATGTCCATTTCTTTTTCTCAGCAACTGTTAAAACGAAAGCTTCTTGAGGTGCTGCGCAAAGATTTGTA
The DNA here is from genome assembly GCF_058791995.1 of Bacillus sp. EB106-04-02-XG92. Lineage (NCBI taxonomy): Bacteria > Bacillati > Bacillota > Bacilli > Caryophanales > Bacillaceae > Bacillus > Bacillus sp. EB106-04-02-XG92. The sequence goes on along the minus strand of NZ_JBYTEA010000002.1, from coordinate 463,561 downwards.
GAGACGTAAAGACCAATACCGGCTCCAATGAATAGATTTCCACAAACAAGTGTTATATATTTTGGAAGAGAACGGATAGCGTCCATAATAATTGTAATGGAACCAATCCAATCAACAAAAAGAGAAATAAGAACCATTGTTACAATTGTACCGATTGTAATTTGTTTTTTATTCCAAAAGAGGACGATAAGGGTAAAAGTAAAGTTAATCATAAAAATCCAAAAACCGATACTAATCCCGAAATTTTGATATAGTGCAATAAAGAAGGAATCATAAGGGCTAAGTCCAAAGGAAGTAATTGTCGTCATCATATTAATGCCGATGGCGAGAATGAGTAGACCGCCAATGAAAAATATATATTCTAATTTGAGTCGAAGCATAGTTGTATATCCTTTCAAAAAGTATTTGCTAGGAAAGGATATATTGTGGAAAGCTTACCAGGTCAAGGGAGAATTTTTTGCAGGGAAGGGGAAAATGAGATGACGAATATAAGGAAGATTGCTGAGCTTGCTGGGGTATCTGTTTCAACTGTTTCACGTGTACTAAATAATCATCCATATGTGAATGAACAGAAACGAAAAGAAATTTTAGCAATTATAGAAGAATTAAATTATACGCAAAATGTGAATGCAATTCATTTAGTGAAAGGAAAAACGAATGTAATTGGCGTTTTATTACCGCACGTAAATGATCAATATTATAGCGCTATTATCGAGGGAATATCAAAGGAAACAGCAAAGAATAATTATAATATGATGCTTTGTCAGACGAATTATAGTGAGGAAAGGGAATTAGAAATTTTGAATATGTTAAAAATGAAAAAACTTGATGGGGTTATTATATGTTCGCGGACAAATAGTAAGGAAAAGCTTGAAGAATATACGAAATTCGGCCCTATTGTTATGTGCGAAGAAATCGACTCGAATTTGATTTCGAGTGTGCATATTGATTACTATAAAGTGTTTTCGCGCGGAATGAAAAGCTTAATAGATGCGGGCCATACAAGTATTGGGTATTGCATTGGAAGAAGTAATAGCATTAATAGTCAGAGAAGAAAACAAGCATATGAAGATTCACTTCAACAGATGGCTGTAACACCGATAGAGGCTTGGAAGTTTAAAGGCTGTTTTACAGTGGAAGATGGGCGTAATGTGATTAGGGAATGGACCCGTATGTCAATAAAACCAACAGCGTTTCTTGTATCTTGCAACCATATTGCCGCAGGGATGGTAACGGAAGCGAAAAAACAAGGCATTCGTATTCCGGAAGATATTACGATTATCGGTTGTGATGATCAAGATGTGGCAGATATTTTAGGCATTACGACGATTTCGTATTGTAGTAAAAATGTCGGCGCAACGGCATTTGAATTATTATATGAAAAGATTAATGATGAGCAAATCGATATAAAGCACGTAGAGTTATTGCCAGAATTAGTACATAGAGAAACAACATAATAGATAAGGTGTGAAAATCGCTTTTCAAAATGGCGTTTGGTATAATTATGGACAATCTATGAGGGCTAAAAGGGGTTTTGATATGAGATCAAAAGTAGTAAAAGTAATTCTACTCATTACAATTGCATCTTTCTGTTTATTTGCATATGGCTTTGTTTCAGGTGTAAATGATGTATTAAATCCGAAAGCTTCAAATTTAATTAAGAAGACCGATGTAGTGGCAAAAGAGAAAAAGAAAACGGGAACGTTACAAATCGTAAGCTTAGGTGATTCATTAACACGCGGTGTTGGTGATAAAGAAGGAATTGGTTATGTTGGACGAATGAAAGAAGATTTACAAAAAGATTATAAGCAAAAGGTTGCTTTAACGAACTTAGCGGTTAGTGGTGCGAAAATGCCTGACTTATTAAAACAAATTGAGAGTAGTGGCGCTCAATATTCAATTAAGCAAGCAGATGTAATCGTTTTAACGATTGGAGGAAATGATTTATTTCCAGGTTGGGACTCGCTTGGAAAGATAGATTTAGAAACATATCGTCCTGATACAGAAACATTCCAGAATGAAGCGAAGAAAATTATAGAGGAAATTCGTAAGTTAAATACAGATAGCCCAATTTTTTGGCTAGGTTTATATAATCCTTTTGAAGATGTAGAAGATTTAAAAGGGTCTTCAAACATTGTTGTAGACTGGAACGCATCTTTAGAAAAATTGGCGATAAATAATAAAAATGTGTATATTACACCGACATTTGATTTATTCCAAAACCGCGGGAAAGATTTATTATACTCCGATCATTTCCATCCGAATGAAATAGGATATACATATATGGCGGACCGATTAGTGCAAAATGTTGCGAGTAAATTAAAACTAGAACAAGGAGGGGTAAAATGACGACGATACTTTCCGTACGAGACGTGAAGAAGGTAATTGGAAAGAAGACGATTGTAGAGAATATTTCCTTTGATGTAAAACAAGGAGAAGTGTTTGGCTTCCTAGGGCCGAATGGTGCCGGAAAAACGACTACCATTCGAATGTTAGTTGGATTGATTAAGGAAACAGAAGGCACGATTTCTATCGGCGGTTATTCTATTAAGGAAAATTTCAGAGAAGCGATGCGTCAAATTGGGAGTATCGTTGAAAACCCAGAACTGTATACATATTTAACGGGATGGGAAAATTTAAAACAATTTGCCCGTATGTTAGGTGGTATATCAGATGAACGTATTATTGAAATTGCTCAAATGGTTCATTTGGATGAAAGAATTCACGATAAGGTAAAAACATACTCACTCGGTATGAAACAGCGTCTTGGTATTGCGCAAGCGCTTCTTGGAAATCCCAAATTGCTCATATTAGATGAGCCAACAAACGGTTTAGACCCAGCTGGAATTAGAGAACTTAGGGAGTTTATACATAAGCTTGTGAAAGAGGAAAATATGAGTGTGTTTATTTCTAGTCATTTGCTAAGCGAAGTACAAATGATATGTGATCGTGTAGCTATTATTCATAAAGGTAAAATGATAACAGTTGCTAAGGTTGAAGAGTTAATTAAAACAGCAAGTGATCGCGTAGAATGGATTGTTACACCGATTCTTAAGGCAAAAGATATGCTAGAAGATGCTGAAGAAGTAAGAGAAGTGAGCATAGAAGATGATCGATTACTATGCCGTATGAATATCGCATCTATAAGTAGTTGGAATAAACATTTTGTAGAAAACGAGATAGATGTACATAGCGTTAAGGAGCTTGTATTTACGCTAGAAGATTTATTTATTGAACTCACAAGGGGTGAGAAGCATGCGTGAATTTGCGAATCTAGTTTTGAATGAATCGGAGAAAATTTATCGTAAGAAGCGTATTTTTGTTGTCATGCTTATTTTAGCAATCTTGATCCCGCTTTTCGTGTATGCGCAGTATCGTGAAATAGAAACGACACAAAAAAGGCTCGGTACAACGGATTGGAAAGTTTCACTGCAACAACAAATTGTTGATTCTCAAAACCGCTTGAACAACTCTAGATTACCAGAAGAATGGCGCGATTGGTTAAAGGTAAGAGTGGAGCAACAACAATATTATTTAGATCATGATATTAACCCAATGGCACCGGGCGCACCAACCTTTGTAAGGGCATTTATTGAGCAAGGAATTACATTGTTTATTCCGCTTCTCGTAATGATTGTCGCTATTGATATTGTTTCAGGGGAAAGAAGTGATGGAACGATGAAGATGTTACTTACGCGGCCTATCCGGCGCTGGAAAATACTTCTTAGTAAGTACGTAACGATGTTATTTTTCATTTCACTCATACTGCTCCTTGTAGGTGTATTTGCTTACATATTATCCGGGCTTGTGTTTGGGTATTCAGGATGGAATCTGCCTGTGTTAACAGGATTCGTCATTGATAAGGAAACGTTAAATACGAATTTTGTACATCTTATCCCGCAGTGGCAATACGTATTAATGGCGTATGGACTAACTTGGTTTGTTGCTATCGTTGTCGGAACGATATCCTTTATGGTTTCCGTATTAATTCGAAACACACCAGCTGGTATGGGCGTTATGTTAGCCGCATTAATCGCAGGTGGTATTTTGAGCTCATTCGCAACATCTTGGGAAGGTGCGAAATATATTTTTAGTGTGAATTTATCATTAACGGATTATTTATCAGGAAAATTACCTGCATTACAAGGTTTATCGATGGGGTTTTCTTTAATGAATTTAACTGTATGGGCCGTTGTGTCCCTAATTATTTCGTTTGTAGTATTTACAAAGCAGGATATGGTGAATTAATTGGACGGGAAGTGAAAGTATGAAAAATGTTTTAAAAAATGATTGGGGGCCATTATTGGCACCGGAATTTGAGAAAGAATACTATCTTACTTTAGCTAATTTTTTGAGAGAAGAGTACAGCACACATGTTGTTTATCCAAAAATAGAAGATATTTTTAACGCTCTACAATATACAAGTTATGAAAATACAAAGGTTGTTATTTTAGGACAAGATCCATATCACGGACCAGATCAAGCGCATGGTTTAAGCTTCTCAGTACAACCTGGTATTAAAACGCCGCCGTCCTTGCTAAATATGTATAAAGAACTTCGAGATGAATACGGTTATGACATTCCAAATAACGGTTATTTAGTAAAGTGGGCAGAGCAAGGAGTTTTATTATTAAATACGGTACTAACAGTTCGACAAGGTGAAGCGAATTCTCATAAAGGGAAAGGATGGGAGCATTTCACAGATCGCGTAATTGAGCTATTAAATGAACGTGAAAAGCCGGTTATTTTCATATTGTGGGGACGCCATGCACAGGCGAAGAAAAAGTTAATTACGAATACGAAGCACCATATTATTGAATCTGTACATCCAAGCCCACTATCAGCAAGACGTGGTTTCTTTGGGAGTAAGCCATACTCTAAAGTAAATACGATTTTAGCAAATATGGGTGAGAGGGAAATTGATTGGGAAATTCCAAATCTGTAAATAAAAAAGGTAGTTAACAGTCGTTAACTACCTTTTTATTATTGTTGTTCGTTCTTTAATTTAGCATCTAGTACAAACGTACCAAATGGGATAACCGATGAAACAAATGCTCCAAGTGCCCACGCAATTGATTTGCGGTGTACGATTGTTACTTGAATTACCGCAAAGATGAATAGGATAAATAAAACACCATGAGCCATACCTGTAATTTTAACAGCTGTAGCAAATCCTGCGAAATATTTCAATGGCATTGCTACAAATAATAGTAATAGGAAAGAAATACCTTCAACTAGTCCAATTGCTCTTAATCGTCCGATTGGTGTAGATAACATAAAGCAACCTCCTTTAACGTATGCTTGTATATAGTAAATTTGTATTCTTCTTCAAAATAAAATAGTCTATTTTGTTTCATTATATACAAAAAGAAAGTTTACACTACGAGAATAGTGCAAAGTTCAAAATATAGTCACAAAAGCATGAGAATTTAAATAAAAACCTATTTGAAGTATTTGACTTCAAATAGGTTTTATGAATGAAAATATTAAACAAGTACTTCGTTTTTTAGTACGAACTTCTCTACAACTTTTGCAACGCCATCGTTCATATTTGTATCTGTTACGTAGTTTGCAATTTCTTTAATATCATCAGGTGCATTACCCATTGCAACGCCAAGACCAGCGAATTCGATCATCGCTTGGTCGTTATAGCTATCGCCCATTGCAATAACTTCTTCGCGCTTAATGCCAAGTTTTTGGATCAGTTTGTTTAAGCTCGTTCCTTTTGTAACACCAGCTTCAGTAAATTCTAAGAAGAATGGTTTAGAACGCATAACGCTTAATTGGCCTTCTAGTTGTTGTTGTAGTTTCTTTTCTACTACAACAAGGCGTTCAGCTTCTTTATTCATTAATACCTTTACTACAGGTTCTTTAACAGCGGCTTTAAAGTCATCTACTACAACAATTGGCATACCAGTAATATCGCCCTCAATTTCAGTATAAGGATTATTTTCTTCTGTTACGATATCATCGCCCATATAAGTATGAATCCATACATCTTCAGTTTTACTAATTTCAAATAGGTTGTGAACGATTTCAGGAGATAGCGTACTACTAAAGATTTCTTCGTTTGTTTTACAGTTAATAATTTTTGCACCATTAAAAGATAGAATGAAACTGCCGTATTCTTCTAAACGAAGTTCTTTCGCTACATTGCGCATACCAAACGTTGGGCGCCCAGAAGCAAGTACAACTTTTACACCTTGTTCTTGTGCAGTCATTAGAGCCTCTTTCGTACGAGGTGAAATAGTATGGTCATCACGTAATAAAGTATCATCTAAATCTAAAACAATCATTTTATAAGTCATATTGAAAATTCCTCTCTTTGTTGAAATAGAAATAAAGTTTTATGAAGATATTGGGGAATATATAGTAAGACATCGAACTTCTGTATGTGAAATTAGGAGAAGTTCTATATTATTAGTATAAATTACCATGAGCAAGTTGCCCATGATAATTTATACCGCTAATGCCTAATTAGTTTTCATTTTATCATTATCGTAACAACTCTAAAGGTAGAGTGCAATAATGGAAGTTTTCCAATTTACGATGGTTGTTTTTCTGTTGAACGAGAAAATAGTATTTCAAGTAAAATTGCCATTACAGATCCAAGAACGAGACCGTTACTTAAAAACGATGCTAGAAATGGAGGGAGCGTAGAAAATGCTCCTGCTGGAACAAACATAACTCCGACTCCTGTAAAGATTGAAAGGCCCGCTACCTTAAATAATCGTTCTTTATCTTGTACGGTTTCATATTCACGAAAGGCAAGACCAATCATGCTTGCAAATACAGGATAAATGGCAGCATATCCAACTGCAACAGGGATTGCCGCAAAGAATGAAGTAATTTTCGGGAATATACTAACGAGAATAATAAAGCTTGATCCTAACATAAATGGGAGTCGTTTATAAATATTAGTCGTTGCAATAAAGCCTGCTGATCCAGAAATAGCGACAGGTCCAATAGCTGAAAAAAGACCTCCTAGCAATTGATTTATTCCTGTTATAATGCCGGCCTGTTTGAAACGATCTGGTGCAGCATTCTCTTCATATTTAGAAACAACCTTTTGCACAACACGAATACTTGCTAACATATTTGTTAGAAGTAATAGTGTAACGAAAACTACTGTAATGGCCATGTTCCATTCAATCCGAGGCGTTCCGAAAACAAATAGAGACGGAAAACGGATTATATCTGTCACAGGCGTTACTGGATTAGATAATCCGAAGCATACGAATAGTATCCAGCCGCAGACGATACTGAAAAGAACTGAATATTGTCCAATAATAGGTAGCTTCATGATGAAAAAGGATAGTAAAATAACAATCAGTGATAGAATAAATACGTCAGCTTGTACTTCTGTATGTTGTCCGTCAAGACCGAACATTCCTTTTAAGAAGGACCCACTAAGTTGCGCGACAAGAAGAAATAAATAAGTTCCAATGACTGTCGGTGTAAAATAGCGAACTAGTTTATCGATAAGTCCAAAAATACTAAGAATAATACAAATGATTCCGCTTAATAGGAAGGCATATTGAAGGACTTTAAGCGTTTCGTTGCTTGATCCAAATAATACGACGCCTAAACTTGCATAAAGGGAGAAAATCCCCCACCAAAGTCCCGCAGGACCTTCTTGAATAGGAAGTTTATGCCCAAATATAGCTTGCAGTAGGCCAGCAAAACCAAGAACAAATAATGTTCTTTGTACGAATGCAATAGCTTCAGCACCATCGAGACCGTAACTAGTTGCGACGCTAATTGGTACGATAAGGCTCCCAGCTAAAATAAATAGCGCCCATTGTAAGGCGGAAAGAAATGTTTTCATTATATCAACCTCTTTCATAGATTCCGTATCTAGTATATATGTATTTCATTTCCACTGGCAAAGATTGTAGATAGAGAAAAGAGTTGAAACACGATATGAATGCATGTAAGCAATTATGGATAGCAGTTATATGTATGAAGAGGGTATTGCGAATCCGCTAACAGTTCATTATATTGATACAGTACTGTATGGGGTGGAGCAGTCATTTGTAATTGAAGAGATTGCAGTCGGCGAGGGCTCTATTTTAGCGATTTTGAGAAATGGAAATGTTATACATAATCCAACGGGGCAGGAAAAATTGCAAGAACATGATATGATAATAGTATTTGGTTCAGTAGAGAAACTGGGGCAATTTGAGAAAGAACTACAAAGTAAGAGGTGACAAGGAATGCAAATATCAAGTGATAAAATTTTAAATAAAATGGCGAATGAAATTGCAAAGGCAAAAAGCAGTGAAGGGCAAAAATCAAAAGAGCATTTGTTAGTTGTGCGTGCTTTATGTGATTTACTACTAGATGAACAGGTGGAATCTTCTACGTATAGAGAGCCACAAATTCAATCACAAATCATCGAATCACAACCAATAACGATGCAACCAATCGCACCGATTTCTGATGAGCCAGTATATATAAAAGAAAGTGATGCAAACGGTAATTCTTTATTTGATTTTTAGAAGATAAATCGTTTGGCTTATATGAAAAAATTGCTTATGATAAAGGTAAAAAAGGGGAATTAAGATGAAAATTTTCTTTTTACTAGGTTGTATTGCGGCAGGGCTATCTGTTGCCTTAGGGGCTTTTGGAGCACACGGTTTAGAAAATAAAGTTTCTGCAAAAATGTTAGAGGTTTGGAAAACAGGCGTTACATATCAAATGTTTCATGCAGGTGGACTATTCGTAGTTGCTTTATTGATGGATAAAATTCAATCATCACTTTTAACTACTGCTGGCTGGCTTATGGTAGCTGGAATTATTATGTTCTCAGGCAGTTTGTATGCATTAAGTACGACAGGTATTAAGTTCTTTGGCCCAATTACACCTCTTGGTGGCGTAGCGTTTATTGTGGCATGGATCTTAGTCGGAACTGCAGTTGTAAAAGGATTATAAAAAACAAAAGCTGGCATATGCCAGCTTTTTTTATGGTCTTGGAGCATAAGTTGCTTGTTGACTAGGTAAATACGTAATTTCTTCTGGGAATTCCACATAATCTAAGTAAATCATAAGTAGTAAATAACGTTTTCCGGATTGGGGCTCACTAATTACAATATGATCACGACCAGCGGCTTCGATAATACCTGTATAAGATTGTGTACCGAGCGAACTGCCACGCTCATAAGTCATTACAACCGTAGCTTGCTTTCCTTTGTTCAGGCGAAGAATATTTTCAATATACGACTGTTCTAAAGGTAACATGCCTTGAGATATTGCATATTGAGCTTGCGCAGCTTGAGCTGCTTGTTGTTGCATTGCTTGCTGTTGTTGTTGCTGCTGTTGCGTCATTTGTTGCGGTTGTACATAAGTTCCAGATGGTTGATAGAAACCTGTTCCGTAATACGGATTTTGTTGCTGTGCCATTCAAAAATCCCTCCTCAGTATCAATCCTTAATATACGCTAGGACAATCCTCGCCAGATGGCTGGAAGAAGCAGTGCTTTTTGAAGCGACCAGAGTTTTGTTGATTATACCAAGTTGGAGGACAAGGGCCTTCCGGTCTAAAAAACCATAAGGCAAAATTGGCAGGCCAAAAACGTTGTCCTTGAATTGTTCGCCTTGCTAATGCGATATCTTGCTCCCTTGCTCGTTGATAAAAATATCCTTTTTGCGTTGCCTCAAAACCACCAGGGTTTTGATACACCATTTGACGTAAATTACGTATTTTTTTAAAATCTAAACAATTTCCGCGGACACGATTTACCCCAACATTTCCGACCATTAACATCCCCTGTTGTCCTTCTCCTTCAGCTTCAGCACGCATCAATCTAGCTAATAACTTAACATCTTCTTCGTTATAAGCAATAACACCCATTATGTGTCACCTCTCTTTTTGTAATACCTTGTGGAAAGAGGTTTATCTCTAGATGAAGTGTGTAACAATTACTAGTTCATACGTATGAGGAAAAGGACGCAGATATGACAACCAAACGAAGTTTTACATGGAGAGAGGAAAATAAAAAAAGCTAGCTTGAGCTAGCTTTTCATCATTAAAATACTTTAGACCATAAGTTTGAGAAGAAATCTCCAATAGAGCGCATTGATAATACAAACCAATTTGCTTTTTCAACTTCCTCTGTCGTTTTTGCAGTAACCTTCATACTTTTACTACCGTCTAAGAAACCATATTTATCAGTTGATTCTAAAGTAATTGAGCCTACTTTGGCATCTTTTTTAATAGGAGCAACTAAATGGCCATCTTCAGCAAGGGATTTATCTACTTCAGTCCCAATTTTATAAGGATCTTTGCTACCTTTTTTCGCAATTATTGTTATTTCTTTTTCCGGTGTAACAGTGACTTGATCTTCTTTCCCTTTTACTACAGAGATTGTATTGTTTTTATCCACTTTTAGTTTTTGTTTTTCGAAATTATTAAATCCATATTCAATTAATTCACGAGATTCGGTGAAACGCTCATCCATTGATTTTGTTTTTATAATTACTGAAATGAGGCGTAAATCACCACGTTTTGCTGTAATAGTGAATCCGTATCCAGCAGTATCAGAACTACCAGTTTTTAAACCATCTGTTCCATCATAAGAGAAAGCGGCACCTGGCAACATCCAGTTCCAGTTTTCCATACGTATTGGTTTCGGATGATTATCTGGGAAGTTTCTAAATCTTTGTTTTGTATCCTCTAGCATTTCTGGATACTTTGTAATCATTGCTTTTGAAAGCATACCCATATCGCGAGCTGACATGGAATTTTCTCCATTCGGATCAGTTCCTTCAGGATGTTTTCCTTTTAAGTCAGCGTTATTTAACCCAGTAGCGTTTACAAACTTATATTTCTTTAACCCTAGTTTTTTTGCATGATCATTTGCAAGATTTAAGAAGTTTTTCTCACTTCCTGCAAGAAGTTCTGCTAAGGCAATACTAGATCCGTTTGCAGAGAAGATAACGATAGAATGATATAGTTCTCTTACAGTATATTGACGTCCCTTTTCGAAGGGAACGTTAGAGAATTCATTATTACGTGAAACTTCATAAGCGTAATCAGAAATGTTTACCTTTGTATCCCAAGTGATTTTTCCTTCTTTAATTGCTTCTAACACGGCATAAACAACAATTAATTTTGACATACTAGCGATAGCTAGTAATTCATCTGGATTTTGTTCATGCAGTATTTTTCCTGTATCTGCATCAAATAGAAGTGCAGCAGCTGCCTCAATGTGTATTTTTTCTTCGGCATGGGATGTTGTTACTCCTAAGGAAGAAATTGACAATAGAAGCATTAGTAAAATAGATAAGATTTTCTTCATATAGATTATCACCTTCGCATCGTTATTAGCATATAGCTCGTACCATTTTAGCATAAATTTGGATATAGAAAGGTTACAATTTTGTAAGGTATTTGAAAGGAATTTGTCGATTTTTGTTCAAATTTGCAGAGAAAAGAAGTTTTTTGAGGAGAAATATAGCGGGTAATAAAAAAAGGAACGAATTTCGTTCCTTTTTATGATTTATATGTGTAAAAATTTCTCTACCTTTTCGTCTGGTAAAATGTTTCCAACGAAAAATGTTCCGAATTCACCATAACGAGCACTTACTTCATCGAAGCGCATTTCATATATAAGTTTTTTAAATTGAAGAACATCGTCAGCGAATAATGTTACGCCCCACTCAAAATCGTCAAATCCAACAGATCCTGAAATAACTTGGCGTACTTTACCTGCGTACTGGCGACCAATTTTACTATGACTGTACATCATTTTTTTACGTTCTTCCATAGGAAGCATGTACCAGTTGTCATCACCTTGGCGACGCTTGTCCATTGGATAGAAGCAAATGTGATTTGCTTTTGGTAACTCAGGATATAAGCGAGCTAAGATTTGTGGGTTTTGGTATGGATCTTCATCAGCTGGAAGGTAGTTGCTTAGTTCAACAACAGATACGTAAGAGTATGCAGGAACCATATATTCAGCTAATGTTGTTTTATTCAATTCTGTCTCAATTTCATTTAACTCTTCCATTGTTGGACGTAAAATCATAAGCATAATATCAGCTTTTTGGCCAACAACTGTATACATTGCATGACTGCCTTTTTTCGCACTAGCTACTTCATTCCATTTTTCAACGACATTTAAAAATTCAGACACAGCTTGTCCGCGTTCGTCGCTAGATAATGTTTTCCATGCAGCCCAATCAATAGAACGTAAATCATGTAAACAATACCAGCCATCTAACGTTGTTGTTGCTTCACTCATTCTATTCACCTCAGTTAATGATAGTTTTACACGTTAACTATAGCATATATAGTTTTAAAATCATCTATATAAAGCATTGGCGCATAAAATTGTCACATTTATGTTTATTTGAAAATAGGAGGGGACAAGGCTTAAAGGGGCGTTATTTCTAGGCTGAATTTTATGAAAATATAATCATTTTTATTTTATCTATTTTTTGGGAGCTATAAGTTTAAAATATAGAAGAAAAGCAGTATTCTTAAAGATAGAGTTTTTTTAACATAAGTAGGAGGGTTTATTCGTGAGCAACTTATTTACAACAGTAAAAGAAAAAGTTCAAGGAAAAGGCATTTCTATTGTACTTCCTGAAGGAACTGATGAAAGAATTTTAGGCGCTGCAGAGCGTTTAGCAAAAGAAGAGTTAGTAAAACCAATCTTAGTTGGTAATAAAGATGAAATTAGCGCAAAAGCTGCTAGCATGAATTTAACATTAGCAGGCGTTGATATTTACGACCCAGCTACATACGAAGAAATGGATGCAATGGTAGCAACTTTTGTTGAACGCCGTAAAGGTAAAGCAACTGAAGAAGACGCTCGCAAAATCCTTAAAGACGAAAACTACTTCGGTACAATGCTTGTATACATGGGCAAAGCACACGGTTTAGTAAGTGGTGCAGCTCACTCTACAGCTGATACAGTTCGTCCAGCACTTCAAATCATCAAAACAAAACCAGGCGTTACAAAAACTTCTGGCGTATTCATCATGGTACGTGAAGAAGAGAAATATGTATTCGCTGATTGCGCAATTAACATTGCACCAAACAGCCAAGATTTAGCTGAAATTGGTATCGAGAGTGCGAAAACTGCTGAACTATTCGGCATTGATCCACGCGTTGCTATGTTAAGCTTCTCTACAAAAGGTTCTGCGAAATCTCCAGAAACAGAAAAAGTTGTAGAAGCAACTCGTATTGCAAAAGAGATGGCTCCTGAATTAACTTTAGATGGAGAATTCCAATTCGATGCTGCATTCGTACCATCTGTAGCTGAGAAAAAAGCTCCAGGTTCTACAATTCAAGGTGATGCTAACGTATTTGTATTCCCAAGCTTAGAAGCTGGTAATATCGGCTACAAAATCGCTCAGCGCTTAGGTAACTTCGAAGCAGTGGGACCAATCTTACAAGGTTTAAACATGCCTGTAAATGACTTATCTCGTGGATGTAACGAAGAAGAAGTGTACAAGTTAGCTTTAATTACAGCAGCTCAAGCACTTTAATTCTATAATGAATTGAAATAAAGACCGTCGCTATAATAGCGACGGTCTTTATTTTTCTAAGCCAAGTGCTTTATTGTTACGATCAATAATACGCTGTAAATTCGTCTCATATAAAGGTATTTCATCTATTGTTAATTGAGATGGTGTTAACTTTGGAGCGAATTGCTGCAATGTTTGTAAAAGGCGCATCATTAAATTTTGTACTGTAATGGTTTCGCCAAGTAATTCTGAAAGTGAAGCCATCGTGCTCGGTACAATTTCAGGATACGTAAAGCGTGTTTCTTCTCCTTGAATGGCTAGGTTGTAGAAATCACGAACGAGTGCGGCACGTTCAGAGCCACTTCCTGTCGCGCAAAGATAAATTTGGACAGCGACACCGCTGCGAATACGGCGCTGTGAAATGCCAGCGAATTTTTGATCGCGAATACTTAAATCGTAGCTACCAGGACAGTAAGAACCAACAATTTCTTTTGCCTCAATTGTAACATCGTAATCCTTTAACATTTCCTGAATTAAATGCCACATTGTATCGTATCCAAGGTCAATATCGATACCTTTTTCCGTCTCTTGGAATAAAAGAGATACGTTTAAAACACCTTCATCCAGTACGACTGCAAGTCCACCGGAATTACGAACGATAACATTAAAGTTGTTTTCTTTTAAAAAGGAAATACCTTCTTCTAAGTGTGGTAGGCGTGAATCTTGAATGCCAAGAACAATTGTATTGTGATGAACCCAAGAACGCATTGTTGCAGCTGATTGACCGTTTCCAATACTTGTGCACAATGTGTCATCCATTGCAAATGACTGCAATGCATGGAATGTTGGTCCCAAACTAGATTGATCTACAATACGCCACTCTGGCTGAGATAAAATGGAACGGGAATTGCTCATATAACTAACCCCTTATCTTTAAAATGACAATCTCTATTATAGCAAAAAATGAAGAATGGAGTTTTCTCACATATAAAGGGAAAGTTTAAGGGTGAAATAATAAAAAAGGATGCATTACATGCATCCTTTCTATTCTGCAATTTTTTCTAAATTACCGTTTCGATCCATTCGGAAAGATGTTTGCGAACGTTCTTCGTCATCCATGACAGCCAACTTACGAGCACGGTTCATAATGTTCATAAGTGTTTCGTAATCTTCTTGTACAGTATGAGATTGTTTTTCTAATTTTTCTAGTTTCTTTTCTAGTTCTTCATTTCGAAGGATTTGTGATTTAATTTCTTGTTTCAATCTCGTATTCTCGTTTTCAAGAGCTGTCACTTTTATATTTGAAGATCCGACTGTTTGTAAAAAATAAATAACATCTTGCATTGTCATAGAGCCTTTTGCAGCAGGAACGGTAGTTTCTTTATATGGAATAGCTTCTTTATATTGTACAATTGATTCCTCTTGTACAAATTCTTCATAATCAGTTATCGAATCTGAAGCTGGTGGTGTATAAAGTAAACGTTTTTTCGCTTGTTCACCGCTTGCAGCACGCATTTTATCTTTACGATGTTTTTTTGCTAGTTGAAGAGCTTGTTCATAGCTATAGCGAACAACAGCATTCCAACGGAAACCACAGGCAGCCGATGTACGATTCAACCTGTCTCCTACTTCTTCAAATGCATTTAATTGTGTACTTCCTTCTCGAACGTGACGAAGTACAGTTTCAGCAAGTAATAAATCATCCTCATCCGTCCAAGCATCTTGTCTTACTTTCATAGATTCAACTCCCTTTCTTTTTATGAACTTCCTATTTTTATAATGGGCAAAAAAATGAGCTTTTATACAAAGCTTTTAAAAATATGGTAGATTTCGATGAAAGGTATAACGTGAAATTTTAATCATTGGGGGTTTTCTTCATCCCCCAATGATTATTAGCCCTCACCAATCGGACTTTTATGGGCAGCCCGACCCTCACCTAGATTCTTTGCTTTCGCTGAATTTTGAGGTGGGGGCCTTACTGCCCGTTAAAGCGGGATAAATTTTGCCAAGAATGAAGGAAGCTTCTGTAGGAGAGCATATAAATATGTAGCATTATATGAGGAAAGAGCGTCACAAGGAAACTTGCAACGAGCTTCAAAGAGCGGTAAAATACCATTTAGTGTTTATTTTTAAATGTACTTGAGAAAAGTTTAAAATAGAGGAAGTGTTATATAATGGGAAACGAATTTCGTGTGTGTGATGATTGTCAGGCAACGAACGTTAAAACTTTGATTCCAAAGCTGAAAAAAGTAGATTCATGTGCAACGATTGAAGTTGCATGTCAGTCTTACTGTGGCCCTGGTCGTAAAAAATCATTCGCATTTGTAAATAATCGTCCAGTTGCGGCGCCAACAGAAGATGAATTAATTGTAAAAATTGAAGCAAAGTTAAAGAAGTAAGAAAAAGAAGAGTGAACAGATTCCTCTTCTTTTTTTATGCCCATAAGAGGAAGGATTTATTCTGAGAAAGCTTAATTGGCGATGAAAATAGATAATGACATATAGGCATTATCTATTTATTAAAGTCTCAACTTATATGAATTTGTATTTCAAAATAATAGTTGACAGTCTTTGGAAGCGATAGGTAGAATAGAAGGTGTCTGATTCTGAGAATCATTATCAGGAAAAGAGCGATTCATTTTATTTTTTTTATTACTATTTGAGAATAAATTTCATTTCATTAAATTAAACATATGTTGTTGGTTAGGATGGTTGAGGGATGGAAGCGAGCGCAAGGAGTATAGAACAGCAAGATGTGAATGTTAAAGAGATTAAGAGCAGGCCGCTCATTGCTTCTATTATTTTAGTAGCAGGTACAATTTTGTTAGCTTTAAGCATGGCATTGTCTATTTCGTTTGGTGCTGCAGATATTAGTTTAAAGACTGTATGGCAAGCTGTATTTCAGTTTGACGGTTCTATTACGCACCATAACGTAATTCAAGAGCTTCGCATGCCTAGAGCAATAGGGGGCGTAGTAGCAGGTGCCTTTTTAGCAGTATCAGGGGCAATTATGCAAGGCATGACGCGAAATCCACTTGCTTCTCCATCGTTAATGGGAATTACAGATGGGGCTGTATTTGGAATTGCAATTATGTATGCATTCTTCCCTAATTCACCTTATTTAATGTTCGTTATCGCATCTTTTATTGGTGCTGCGTTTGGAGCGAGCATTGTATATGGAATTGGATCTTCTTCACCAGGTGGATTAACGCCTGTGAAATTAGCTTTAGCAGGTGCAGCAATTAGTGCTTTATTAGGGGCCATTTCATCTGGAATTGCGCTATATTTCAACCTTGCCCAAGAGGTGAGTATGTGGAATGCAGGCGGAGTTGCTGGCGTGAAATGGGAAAGTATTAATATGTTAGTGCCGATTGGTTTAGTTTGTCTCTTTATTGCGATTATAATGTCGAGGTATATTACAATTTTAAGCTTCGGTGAAGAAATTGCGATAGGACTTGGTCAAAATACGACGCTAATTAAATTTATCGGGACAGTACTTGTTCTTGTGTTAACGGGTTCAGCAGTTTCTATAGCAGGATCGGTTGGATTTGTTGGTCTTGTAATCCCGCATATGACTCGTTTCCTTGTAGGCTCAGACTATAGATGGGTTATTCCATGTTCTGCGGTCTTAGGCGGGTTGTTAATTGAATGTGCAGATATGTTATCTCGCGTTATTAATCCGCCGTTTGAAACGCCAATTGGAGCAATTACAGCACTAATTGGGGTTCCATTCTTCCTCTACTTAGCACGTAACGAAGGGAGAGGAAAAATGTGAGGACAAGTGTCTTAACAAAAAAGAACGTTTCTATTTTAACAATTTTAGTAGGATTAATCGTTACTGTATTTTTAGTGAGTTTAAATACAGGGACATTTAAAATACCGCCAATGGACGTATTAAAGTCATTGGTTGGACTTGGGGCTGAAGATCAGTCTGTTATTTTATTTGAATTCCGTATGCCGCGTATGGTTATTGCTATATTAGTTGGATCTGCTTTAGCTATGTCAGGGGCGATTTTGCAAGGATTATCGCGAAATCCCCTTGCTGATCCAGGCATTATCGGTATTAACGCTGGAGCGGGGTTAACAGTCGTTATCTTCGTCTACTTTTTCTTTGGAAAAGTTGGGACTGGTACATTTTTATCTGTATTTATCCTTCCTTTCTTCGCGTTAGTTGGAGCGATATTAGCAGCGGTTATAATTTATTTACTAGCATGGAAAGATGGCGTTTCATCAACGAGATTAATACTTGTCGGTATCGCTGTTGCAGCCGGGTTTGGTGCTGTGAGTTTAATTTTTTCTATGAAGATGACATCTAACGATTTTCGTTTTGCTACGATTTGGTTAGCGGGAAGTCTATGGGGCACAGATTGGAAGTTTGTGTTAAGTGTACTTCCGTGGATGGTTATTTTCTTGCCACTTGCTATTAGTAAGGCTCACATATTAAATGTAATGAATCTAGGCGACTCTACAGCTGTTGGCCTTGGTGTAAATGTAGAAAAAGAAAGACGTAAATTATTATTTATTGCAGTTTGTTTAGCTGGTGCATCTGTTGCTGTTGCCGGAGGAATTGGTTTTATCGGTTTAATGGCTCCGCATTTAGCGAGGCGCCTTGTTGGTGGTAAACATCAAATTATGCTGCCTACCGCTGCACTAATAGGGACGTTTTTACTTTTATTCGCAGACGTAATTTCAAGAAGTGTGTTAACAACTTCAGAAATACCGGTCGGTCTTGTTATTTCTGTAATTGGTGCACCATATTTTATATACTTACTTATGAGGACAAAATAAAGGGAGGCTTTTTGTATGGCAACTTTAGCAGTTGATGCGGTATCTGTTGGCTATAATGAAGGGTTAATTATTGATGGATTAACAGTTGAAATTCCAGAAGGGAAAATTACAACAATTATTGGACCAAATGGTTGTGGGAAGTCCACATTATTAAAAACGGCTTCTCGTATTTTGAAGGCGAAAAAAGGTACTGTTTATCTTGACGGAAAAGCAATCGAAAAACAACCAACGAAAGAAATCGCAAAGAAAATGGCAATTTTACCACAGACTGCAGAAGTGCCAACTGGCCTTACTGTGTTTGAACTCGTTTCATATGGACGCTTTCCTCACCAAAAAGGATTTGGAACATTGAAAGAAGAGGATTATCGCTGCATACATTGGGCGCTTGAAGTGACAGGAATGACAGAATTCGCAAATCGCCCTGCAGAGGCGTTATCCGGTGGACAACGTCAACGCGTATGGATTGCAATGGCTCTTGCACAAGGGACAGAATTACTCGTATTAGATGAACCGACAACATACTTAGATATGGCACATCAATTAGAAGTATTAAATTTATTGAAAAAGTTAAATGAAGAAGAAGGAAGAACGATTGTTATGGTTATCCATGACTTAAATCATGCTTCTCGTTTCTCAGATCATATGATTGCATTAAAAGCAGGTAAGTTAATGAAACAAGGAACGCCAGACGAAGTGATGACGAGTGAAACACTTCGCAGTGTATTTGAGATTGAAGCTCAAATCGTTTCGTGTCCAGTAAACTGTAAACCAATTTGTTTAACATATGATTTGGCCATGATTAGTAATCAATTGCGTAAAAAAGCATAAGTAGAATCCCCCTCGTAAAGAGGGGGGCTTCTAATGGACGTTGAGCTTCTTATTAGTAAATAGGAAGTTGAACACCCGTTAGAACGGGGCATAAGCAACAATTAATCAATATATATTTATTAATTGTTAACCTTGTTTCTTATAGTTCACTGTAACTTATAAGAGAAATACAGCTAGAAGGAGTGGGAACATGAAGAATTTTAAAATGGCGTTATTAGCAATGGTACTAGTCGTTACTTCTGTACTATTTGCAGCTTGTTCTAACAAAGAAGAGAAGAAAGCAGATGCGAAGGATGCGAAAACTGAAGAGCGCACTGTACAACATGCAAAAGGGGAAATTAAAATCCCTGCAAATCCAAAGAAAATTGCTGACCTTAGTGGTTCAACAGAAGAATTATTAATTTTTGGTATGAAACCAATTATTACTGCTAATACATCTCAAGAAAAAATTGATGCACATATTGAAAAGAAATTAAAAGACGTAAAACCAGTTGGCTCTGCTTGGGGCGATAAAATTAACATCGAAGCAGTAGCTGCTGCAAAACCAGACTTAATTCTTGTAAACAATCGTCAAGAAAAGATCTATGATCAATTATCTAAAATTGCACCAACAGTTATGTTAAAAACTCCATTAGACCAATGGCGTCCAAAATTCGAAGAAGTAGGTCAAATCTTCGGTAAAGAGAAAGAAACAAAAGAATGGTTCAAACAGTATGATGAAAAAGCAAGCAAATTACATGACAAAATCGTTGCGAAAACTGGCGATGCTAAATTCATGAAAATGGCTGCATATCCAAATGCTTTCCGTGTATACGGTGACTACGGTTACGGTAGCGTAATCTTTAACGATTTAAAATTACCAGCAGTTAAAGGTACACCAACAGATAAACCATTAGTACAAGTACAAAAAGAAGCTTTAATCGATTACAATCCAGATTACTTATTCGTATTTACAACTGGTGACGGTTCTCAGCGTCTAAAAGAATTCCAAGAAGAATCAATTTGGAAAAATATGAACGCTGTTAAAAACAACCACGTATTTACAATTAAAAACGAAGATCTAAATAAAGGTTACTTCCCTCTAGGTAAAGAAATGATCTTAGATGAAGTTGCTGAATTCGTTTTAGGTAAATAATGTATAAAAAGAAATCACTTTTACTCTGGTAAAAGTGATTTTTTCTGTATATAAGGGCAATTAATATAGTCTTTCGTTTCTTTCTGTTTCCTATTTCGTTTATAATATATAGTAAGAATGCAGTAAAGAAAGGGGGATGTCGGAAGGTGGTATATTTAAACGACAAACTCAGCGAAACAAAAGTGTTTAAAGACCCGGTACATAAATATGTGCACGTGCGCGATCGCGTTATTTGGGATTTAATCGGAACGAAAGAATTTCAACGCTTGCGCCGTATTAAGCAGCTTGGAACGACATTTTTTACATTTCACGGTGCGGAGCATAGTCGCTTTACTCATTCGTTAGGTGTATATGAAATTATTCGTCGTATGATTGATGATGTGTTTGATGGCAGACCGAATTGGAATGCTGAAGATAGATTGTTATGTTTATGTGCGGCATTACTTCATGATGTCGGTCACGGCCCGTTTTCTCACTCGTTTGAAAAAGTATTTTCATTAGATCATGAGAAATTTACGCAAAAGATTATTGTTGGAGATACGGAAATTAATCGCATATTAAGTCGTGTGGATACAGATTTTCCACAAAAGGTAGCCGATGTAATCGGAAAAACATCTACTAATAAATTAGCGATTAGTATGATTTCCAGTCAAATTGATGCTGATCGTATGGACTATTTATTAAGGGATGCGTATTTCACTGGCGTAAAGTATGGAAACTTTGATATGGAACGTATACTGCGTGTCATGCGTCCGTACGGCAATCAAGTAGTTATTAAAAATAGTGGTATGCATGCTGTTGAGCATTATATTATGAGTCGCTACCAAATGTATTGGCAAGTATATTTCCACCCGGTAACGCGCAGTGCCGAAGTTATTTTAACGAAGATTTTACACCGTGCAAAATCATTGCACGAGAAGTATTATACATTTAAAAATCATCCGGTTCATTTCTATTCTTTATTTGAAGAAGAAGTAACAGTAGAGGATTATTTAAAGTTAGACGAGAACGTTATGTATTATTACTTCCAAGTATGGCAAGACGAAGAAGATCCAATTTTAAGTGACTTATGCCGCCGTTTTATGAATCGAAACCTATTTAAATACGTAGAGTTTACAGATAAACATGGTTTAGATAATTGGATGGAATTAAGTAGCTTATTCAAAAAGATTGGACTTGATCCAGAATACTATTTAGTAGTTGATTCAACATCAGACTTACCGTACGACTTTTACCGTGCTGGTGAAGAAGAAGAGCGTCTGCCGATCTTACTTCTTATGCCAAATGGAGAGCTTAGAGAGCTTTCCCGTGAATCGGATATTGTTGAGGCGATTACTGGTAAGAAGAGAAGGGATCAAAAATTATTCTATCCGCATGATTTAATCTATGAAGATGGAAGAAAAGGAAAATATAAAGAGAGAATCATCGAGTTATTAGAAGGAAAAAAATAAGAAGCAGCTAAGGGCTGCTTCTTATGAAAGAAATTGAAATTATTTGTCGCTTAAGCGTTTTCCGCCAACTGCATAATGGTTTTTAGACATTTCTTCGATGAAAACAACGATGTTTTCTTCAGGAGCACCAGTTGTTTCGCTTACTGCTGCTGTTACTTTCTCAGCAAGAGCTTTCTTTTGTTCCTCTGTGCGTCCTTCTAGCATTTTCACTGTTACGTATGGCATATATAATCGCTCCTTTTATGTAAGTTACACTCTTATTATAGCGGATTATAGGGAAGAACAATCGAAAAAACAAATATTTTCTTTTTTGGACATATTGAAGAGGAGATGAAACATGGATCAGTTATTTAGATATCCATTGCAAGAAATCCCATTGGTAGCAATGGCGATTATTATTGCATTATCAGTGCATGAATTTGCACATGCATATGTTGCATATAAATTTGGAGACGATACAGCAAAGAGACAAGGTCGCTTAACTTTATCGCCAATGGCTCACTTAGACCCTATCGGGATGATTGCTGTATTAATTCTTGGTTTCGGTTGGGCAAGACCAGTTCCTGTTAACCCGTACAATTTTAAAAGACCACGTCTTGCTGGTATATTAGTTTCAATTGCGGGCCCGATTAGTAATTTAATTTTAAGTGCAATCGGCTTAATTATTTTGTATAGCTTAGCAGTATTCGGAGTATTCGATGCGATTCCAGTTGCAGTAGCTCAAACATTAGGGAAGTTTTTTGAGCTCTTTATTATGTTAAATATTGTTTTACTTGTATTTAACTTATTACCGATCCCGCCACTTGATGGGTATCGCGTCGTGGAAGATCTAGCACCAGCAAATATTCGTGCAAAAATGACGCAGTATGAAAAATACGGAGCGATTGCATTATTAATTCTCGTTATTACACCGCTTAGTAATTACACGATCCAACCTATTTTCCAGGTAGTTATTCCGCGTGTATTTATATTTTTAGATAGTATCATTGCGCCTATTTTTAGGCTTATATAATTAGTTAGTAAGCGAGGAGGACTTTACATATGACAGAGAAAAAGAAGAAAATCGGTTTTAATATCGTGAAAAATGATTCAACAGATGGACATGGTGGTTTTGGCGTTGGGGCATTAAGTCTAGAAAACATTTCACCAGTATTTGTTGATGTATTAGAGAAAACAGCATTCGTTGATATTGGTGCGATGCATGCGCGTAGTACAGTCGAAAAAGGTATTAAGTTTTTAACAAATAAAGATGAAGTTCCAAACGGAAAACCATTTTGGCTTGTGTGGGTAACGATTGAAAGAACTGCGACAGGTGCTTATTATGCAGGTGTAACAGCTTGTGAAATGACAGTTGACCGTGAAATTCGCCGCGGATATAAATCACTTCCAGAGCACGTAAACAAAATGGATAAATCAATGAAGCGTCACATTATGGTTGACCATATGGATGAATCATCTAAAAAAGTACTTGGTACGTTCTTGAAAGAACATAATGAAGCGATTTGGAACGAATCTAGTGAAGAATTGCGCCGTGCATTATTAAGTGAATAAAAAATAGCTGACGGATACCCGTCAGCTATTTTTTTTACCAAGGAAGATATTTTTTCCACCAACTTGTTTTCTGCTTTTCTTCGGTTGTCTTTTCAAAGTCCTCTTTGTCATCGACATGATCCATACAATATTCAGTTGGTTCTGTACCTTTTGCGAAATACATTTTAACTGAAATGGGACAATTTTTTGTAGCGATTTTCCCGTTTTCAGGGTTAATATCAACTGCAACGACGTCACTTGGTTGTTTAAACTCTTTTTTAGGTTGTCCATCTAAGCCTTTTTCCATCGTATCGGTCCATATCCTTTTCGCATATCCTTGTTCTGCTACGTTTGAAATCGATTTAGGTTGATCGTATCCAACCCATACACCAGTTACGATTTGCGGAGTAAACCCAATCATCCAACTATCTGTTTCAGTAGAACCAGATTTCCCGGCATATGTTCTTGATAGTTTAGATAACATCGATTGACCAGTTACAGCAGCATAACTGCTTAGCTTTTTATTAAACATGCCTGTCATCATTTCTTCCATCACAAACGCTTTGCTCTTATCGAGAATTTGTTCACTCTCCAAATGAGCATCGTATAACATATTTCCTTCATGATCCATAATGCGGCGAATGAAAATCGGCTTTACTTCTTTTCCACCATTTGCGAACATGCTATAAGCGTTAACCATTTCAATTGGTTTTACAGGAGATGTACCGAGAGCAAGAGAAGGGACGTCCTTTAATGCACTCTTAATTCCGAATTGTTTCGCTGTTTTTGTAAGAATGTCGTCGCCTAAAAATAAATTGGTCTTCACGGCATATACATTATCAGAGACCGCAAGAGCTTGTGCCATTGTTACAAAATCATCCGCATAATAGTCTTTATAGTTTTTCGGTTTATACTTTGAAACACCGTCACCTAAAGTAAATACAGTGTATTCGCTTTTTAGGCGCGTAGCAGGCGTAAATCCTCGTTCTAATGCCGCATAATATAGGAATGGCTTAAATGTAGAACCAGGCTGTCGAGCGGCCTGTGTAGCCCTGTTAAATTGACTCGTATTATAATCCGTCCCGCCAACAAGGGCAGCTACTTCCCCTGTTTTTGGATTCATAGAGACGAGCGCCGTTTGTATGTTTGTTGTGTCAGGTATGTGATCTTTTACAGCTTGCTCTGCTACCGCTTGTAATTTCGGGTCTAGCGTTGTATAAATGCGCAGACCACCTTTTTGTAATGCTTGTTCATCTAATCCGATATCACGAAGAAGGGAAGCTTGTACAGCATCTTGGAAATAAGGCGCAACCTCTGCCACTTTCTTCGTATCTAATGAGGCAAAAGTTAGTGGCTCTTTCTTCGCTGAAGTTGCTTGTTTCTTCGTAATATAACCTTGCTCTACCATTTCATCTAATATGAGAGATTGTCTTCCTTTCGCACGATCCTCTTTTAAAAAGGGAGAATAGACACTAGGTCCTTTCGGGATACCTGCGAGCATGCTAGCTTCTGCTAACGTTAATTCTTTTGCAGTTTTATCGAAATATAAACGGGACGCAGCTTCGATTCCGTAAGCACCATGTCCGTAATAAATTGTATTTAAATATCCTTCTAAAATATGATTTTTATTATAATTTACCTCAAGGCGAATTGTGTACATTGCTTCTAATAGTTTACGTTTCCACGTTTTATCATGATCTAAGTATAGGTTACGAGCATACTGTTGTGTAATCGTACTAGCGCCTTGGACTTTTGCCATCGCTTTTAAATCGGCAACAATCGCACCAGCGATACGCTTCATATCAAAGCCGTGATGTTTGTAGAATCGTTGATCTTCGATAGATAGTGTCGCCTCTTTTACGTAAGGAGAAATTTCATTGAGAGATACATTGTAACGTTTTTGCATTTCATTACTTTGTCCGATAACAGTGTCATCATTAGCGTAAAAGACACTTGTTTGCGGGACAGCAACAGGAGGAGGTCCCATAATTTTTGCAACTATAATAATAACAAAAAAGGAAAAAACGAAAAAAAGAACAGAAGAAAACATTACGGTGAAGAAAAGACGTTTATATTTTTTAAGTTTTGGATTCATAGTTTGATTCATCTTTTTCAGCCCCTCATCATACAAACATTATTGTATTAGTATTGAGGGTTTTCGGTTATTTTAAACAATGAAATTTTGAAAACAAAAAGCTCCTTCAATTAAGAAAGGAGCTCAAAGGCACGTGCTGGCCAATCGGTAATAATGACATCTACGCCATAATCAATCATAGTTTGTAAATCTTTGTATTCGTTAATGGTATAAGGGCGGAAAACGTATCCTTGTTTTTGCGCTAGTTGAACAAATTCCTTTGTAAGTATTTGGAAGTTTGGATGTAAACCAGTTGCTTCTCTAGTTTTTGCTTCGACAATAGGATCAGCAAGTGGTGTGTCATATAAAATCGCCCTTGGGATTTCAGGAGCTATTTTTGCTAATAATGAAACAGAGTCGTGGTTAAATGACGAAAATACAATTTGATTAGACAGATGGTATTCTCGAACGAGAGCAACAGCCTTTTCTTCAATATTTGGATAGTGAATAACATCCGTTTTTAACTCGATGTTGAGCTGTAACTTTGTTGTAGATAACCAAATGAATACTTCGCGTAACGTCGGAATTTTTGCTTCATGGAAAGAAAGGTCTTTATAGCTACCAGCATCTAAAGCTTGTAATTCCGCTACTGTTTTTTCAGAAACAAGACCGATGCCATTTGTTGTACGATCTACCGTTTCATCGTGAATCACGACAAGTTCACCATCTTTTGATAGGTGGACATCAAGTTCAATTCCATGGGCGCCAATACGTTCCGCTTCTTGGAAGGCAATCATCGTATTTTCTGGATGTGTTCCTTTTACCCCGCGGTGGGCGAAAATAAGTGGTTTATTCATACGGAAATCTCCTTATCGTTTCTTTTCTTTCATTATGAAACTGCTTTTGGAAAAATACAATTGAATAGGATAAACATTTACAAAAGTCTAACAGTTGCATAAAAGTTAACGTTAACGTAAAATGTAATAATCGAGTGAAGGGAGGAATAAACATGTATAAAATTGATGAAGTCACAAAGCAAGTTGGTTTAACAAAACGTACACTTCGTTATTATGAGGAAATTGGTTTAATTCATCCCCCTGAACGTAGTGAGGGGAACATTCGCCTGTATACAGACGAGGATATCGCCAGAATTAAAAAAATTGTGGAAGCGAAAGAAGTGTTAGGGATTACGCTTCAAGAAATGCAACATTTCTTATCGTTAAAAGAAAGAATGGAGCAAAGAAGAAATAGTGAGAATCCTCGTGACCACGAAGTTATTCAAGAAATTAAAGAGATGCTTGAACAACAAGTGCAAACGCTAGACGAGAAAATGGAGCAGATGCAGCGTGTAAAGGCAGAACTTGAAGATAGCTTACATCGTGCAGTGACATTTTTAGAGAGCACAAAAGGAGAATGATTAAAATGGAGAGCAAACAAAAACTAGGGAGATTGATTACAGTGGTGGCTACCTTCCTTGCCTTTTCGGGCATAGGGGTAGTCGATCCAATTTTACCAAGCATTGCTGAGCAAATTGGTGCATCGCATTGGCAAGTAGAGATGTTATTTACAGCATATATTTTAACGATGGCGATTATGATGTTACCAGCTGGAATATTCGCATCGAGATTTGGTGATAAACGAATGATGACGATTGGTCTTGCGATTGTGACTGTATTTGCGTTTATATGTGGTATATCGCAAACGATTGCTCAATTATCTCTTTTCCGCGCAGGATGGGGATTAGGAAATGCAATGTTCTTCGCAACGGCGATGACATTATTGATTACATTAAGTAAAGAAGTTCATGAAGCAGTAGGGTTGTATGAAGCAGCTATCGGTTTAGGGATGGCAGGCGGACCGTTATTAGGCGGGATATTAGGTGGACATTCTTGGCGTTACCCATTTTTTGCGACGAGTATTTTAATTTTCTTAGCATTTATTTTAGTTTTCTTTTTTGTAAAAGAACCGGAGCGAAAAGTGAAGCGTAAAGCGGCAGGCGTAGAAGAATTACTTAACCTGGTGAAGTATAAACCGTTTATGCAAGGTGCGATTTCAGGAATGCTATACTACTACGGATTTTTCGTTGTGTTAGCATATTCACCACTTATTATGCATTTATCTGCTATTCAATTAGGATTTGTATTTTGTGGATGGGGATTAGCGTTAGCTTACGGTTCTGCAATTTTGGCCCATAAGTTAGAAGGGAAATATGAGCCGAAAGCATTGTTGAAAGGTAGTTTACTCGTATTTGCACTGTTCTTAATCGCACTATTTTTTGTGAAAGTTATGTGGTTACAAATTGTATTAATTGTTCTATCAGGATTAGCATCTGGATTAAATAATGCATTATTTACAAGTTATGTAATGGATATTTCACCTTATGAAAGATCTGTTACATCAGGTGTTTATAACTTCGTTCGTTGGTTAGGTGGCGCGATTGCTCCCATCTTATCAGGAATCATCGGTCATACTGTTTCACCACAAAGTCCATTTTTAGTCGGTGGAATTGTTGTGTTAGTCGGTTGCGTAATGCTTTTAATTCCGATTCGAAAACCGGTAGAAGTAGAGAGAAAGGCCCTTTCTTAGGAAAGGGTTTCTTTATACATATATATTGGAACCCTCTGACTAAAATATATTTTCGGTATTTTTGTACTTTTAACTATACTTTTTGGATGTTTTGTTTTATTTTTGTTAGGGGACATTAATGATGTTCCTATTATAAATTTGCATTGAAAGGCGTGATTGTACGATGGAACTATGGTTCACTGAAAAACAAACAAAACATTTTGGGATTACGGCGCGTATTAACCGCACATTACATACGGAGCAAACAGAATTCCAAAAACTAGATATGGTTGAAACGGAAGAGTTCGGAAACATGCTTATTTTAGATGGCATGGTTATGACAACAGAAAAAGATGAGTTCGTTTATCATGAAATGGTAGCACACGTACCTTTATTTACACATCCAAACCCTGAGAACGTATTAGTTGTTGGCGGCGGTGATGGCGGTGTTATTCGTGAAGTATTAAAACACCCAAGCGTAAAGAAAGCAACTCTTGTTGAAATCGATGGAAAAGTAATTGAGTACTCTAAACAATACTTACCATCAATTGCAGGCGCATTAGATAATGAGCGTGTAGAAGTAAAAGTAGGAGACGGTTTCCTACACATCGCAGAGAGTGAAAATGAATATGACGTAATTATGGTAGATTCTACTGAGCCAGTAGGACCAGCAGTAAACCTATTTACAAAAGGCTTCTACGCTGGAATCTCTAAAGCGTTAAAAGAAGACGGTATTTTCGTTGCACAAACGGACAACCCTTGGTTTACACCAGAACTAATTACAACTGTGTTTAAAGACGTAAAAGAGATTTTCCCAATTACTCGTTTATACACAGCGAATATTCCGACTTACCCAAGTGGTCTTTGGACGTTCACAATTGGATCTAAAAAACATGATCCATTACAAGTAAGTGAAGAGCGTTTCCACGAAATCGAAACGAAATACTACACAAAAGAATTACACAATGCAGCATTCGCATTACCGAAATTTGTTGGCGATTTAATTAAGTAAGAAATCGAGTTTGAACAAATAAAGTGTAAGTAGCTCATTTAAGGTGTTTGTCCAGAAGACTTGAACATGCTAGCTACTTACACTCCTGTAAAGAAAATCGTCTTCTTGTTATGAAAAAGAAGACCCGGTAAATCGAGAAAGAGGAGCAACTCGCTCCAAATTTGAGAAATAATGAAAGGTTGGGATACCTTAAGTTCCACATAAGGAGGAAAAGAATATGCGTTTTGATGAAGCTTATTCAGGTAAAGTATTTATTAAAAGTCATCCAAGTTTTGAAGAGTCAAAGGTAGTTATTTACGGGATGCCTATGGATTGGACAGTAAGTTACCGTCCAGGTTCTCGCTTTGGCCCTGCACGTATTCGTGAAGTATCAATCGGTCTTGAAGAATATAGCCCATATTTAGATCGTGAACTAGAAGAGGTAAAATATTTTGATGCGGGTGATATTCCATTACCATTCGGAAACGCACAACGCAGCCTAGACATGATTGAAGAGTATGTATCAAAACTTTTAGATGCCGGTAAGTTTCCACTAGGTCTCGGCGGCGAGCACTTAGTGTCTTGGCCAATTTTTAAGGCAATGGCAAAAAAATATCCGGATTTAGCAATCATCCATATGGATGCTCATACTGATTTACGTGAATCGTATGAAGGGGAGCCTTTATCCCACTCTACGCCTATTCGTAAAGTGTGCGATTTAATTGGTCCGGAAAACGTATATTCTTTCGGTATTCGTTCTGGAATGAAGGAAGAATTCGAATGGGCAAAAGAAGTAGGTATGAACTTATATAAATTTGACGTATTAGAACCGTTAAAAGAAGTATTACCAAAACTTGCAGGACGCCCAGTTTATGTCACAATTGACATTGACGTATTAGACCCAGCTCATGCTCCTGGAACAGGAACGTTAGAAGCTGGAGGTATCACATCTAAAGAATTATTAGATTCCATCGTAGCAATTGCAAATTCAAATATAAATGTAGTTGGAGCAGACTTAGTGGAAGTAGCTCCTGTCTACGACCATAGTGATCAAACACCAGTCGCAGCAAGCAAATTCGTGCGGGAAATGCTGCTCGGTTGGGTGAAGTAAAAGCGGAGGCAGCTCGCTCAGAATCGCAGGTCATTGGAACGCTCGACCGAGAGTGTGAAATGGCCGGAGATTCTAGCTGCTGTAGCTGGATAAAGTAAAAGTGAAGCCGACTGTTTAGACCCGGTGACTAAGGTTCTTTCCTGCAAAAGGTGCTTTTTACCTTTTGGCAGGGAAGGTTCTTAGACGCAAGGGTCTAGGAGGCGTAGCTAGATAAAACAAGAGCCCCCTATATGAATAGGGGCTCTTGTTTTATCGATATGTGTCGGTAAATCGATATATTAAAAAAATCGCCGATATAATTTTATTTACCGTTACGTGACATAAAAAAGAGCTATTCTCAAACGATGAGAATAGCTCTTTTTCTTATGCAACCTTCTCTTCCGAAGTAATGCCGCGAATTTCATCAGCAGAACGAATTGGATATTTACGGAACACCATTGATCCGATATATCCAACAATCGTGGTAACGATTCCACATAATACAGCAGCAATCGTTACTTTTACAACGTCATTAAATCCGAATAAGACAAGTAGTCCTGGGATTGGTGATGCTGTTCCTGGTGCATTATTAACGAGCTGGAACAGAGATGTAATAATACCAGCAAGTGCACCGCCAACGAAGTTTGTCGCATAAATTGGAATTGGATTTGCTGAGACAACATCGGCTTGTGTTAAAGGCTCGATTGCTACAGCTATTGTGTCTTTCTTTGAACAAATCTTTAGTCGTTTAAAGAAAATAAAGTTCATTGGGGCTGAGGCTGCTACGGCAAGACTACCGATTGCCATTGGTAAACCTGTTAAGCCAAGCATTGCAGTTAGTGCCATAGAACTTAATGGAGAGGTAGAAATAACTGTTATTAATCCACCAAGCATAATACCCATAATGATAGGACTTTCTGTAGTTGCAACTGAAATCATAGAACCGATTTTACCGAGTGTTGCGTTTACGAGCGGATCCATAAGCATGGCCATTCCGCGTGAGATTGGTGCAGCAATAAATAAAATTGCTAAAAACTCTACACCAGCTGGTAATTTCTTTTCAAGAAATTTCACGACGAAAGCGCAAACGTATCCAGCGAAAAATCCTGGTAAAATACCGAATCCACTAGTAGCGATACCGATTAAAACAGCATATA
This sequence comes from Bacillus sp. EB106-04-02-XG92, assembly GCF_058791995.1. Lineage (NCBI taxonomy): Bacteria > Bacillati > Bacillota > Bacilli > Caryophanales > Bacillaceae > Bacillus > Bacillus sp. EB106-04-02-XG92. Next base: position 432,478 of record NZ_JBYTEA010000002.1, on the reverse strand, counting down.
CGGGTGAAACACCGATTGCTAGAGCGACTAAAATCGCCGCTGCGACACCGCTCATACTACCAGAAGCTTCCCCTACTGATTGTAAAAAGTCGTTATGAAACATTTCTCCACCGATATAACGGTGAAATGCTTCAATAAGAAAACTTGCGATTGCTGCATTAGCTAAAGCACCCATTGCTTTCATGCCGTAAGGAGCACGGTAACTAAAAAGTGTAAATAGACAAAGTACAACAAGTAATAGTGCTAAACCTTGCAAGATAGCCATTTGAAAACTGTCTCCTTTGATTTTTGTAATAAAAATTCGTATCATTCAATAATAATATAAAAGTTTGTTAAACGGAAAAACTTTTTGTCCGGAAATTGCTGTAAGGTGAAAATGCCTTACAATAATGTAAGGAAAGTGTAAGGCATTTAGATAGAGTATAGTATGTCATTTTTCGTATAATACAAGTAGATATATGACTTGAGAAAAAGAAGTGCAAACAGGAGGCGCATGTATGAAATTGGTAATTAAAGTTTTAGCTGTATTCGCCATTATTCTAGGTGGAACAGCGTATTATTTGAATACAAAAACAGAAGGTGTACATGCTTTTGTAGACAACTTCTTTTCAAATAAAGAAATACAAGATTATTATGCGGTTATAGATAAAGGTGAGAAAAAAGACGGAGAATATTTGTATACATTTAAAGGGTATACAGAAGACGGAAAGTTACAAGTTGTGAAAAGAATGATGAACCGTGAATTGCATACGGGAGCGTTTATAAAAATTTATGCAAAAGGTATGCAAGGAAAAGGATGGGCTGAAATCCCGAAAGAATCAGTTCCGCAAAAAGCGTTGGAAAAAATAGAAAAACCATAAAAGGAGCGACTCATTCGCTCCTTTTTTAGTGCGTTAAAATGGTGATAGATGTCTTTTCTTTGTTAGAAATGATTTTTGCACGCCCACCAATTGGGAAAGTGAAAATCGGGGTTGTATGCCCGAAACTTGCGTTTGCAATGATAGGGATATGTGCAAGTTCAGGTTTTGAAGCAATCATTTCTTGGATGTCTTCTATCGTACATTCTGCACCTTTTTGCATCTTTCCTATAACGATACCTTTTATGTACTCAAAATCTTGCTGCTGCATAAGGGAATGTAAATAACGATCAAAAGTTTTAAGGGTAGCTGTTCCAGTTAAACTATCCTCTTCAAGAAATAAAATTTTGCCTTTTAAATTTGGCATATATGGTGTACCTTGCAGTAAATTCAATGTGCTCATATTACCACCGATAATCTCCCCAGTTGCTTCGCCTTCGTGAATTGAAACATATCCTTCATTTTTAATAAACTCTCGATTTTCCTGATCAATGTACCAAGAATCATCACTCCATGTTTCAGATGGTAGGACTTCAATAGGCTCAGTAGAAGTTAAGCATTGTAAAAAGTAATCTTTTGTATACTCGAGACCTTTCTCCATTCCAAATGAAGAGAAGTGGGGTCCTGAATATGTAACGAGTCCTGTTTTTGTGTAAATTGCATTATTTAACGCAGTGATATCCGAATAGCCACAGAAAAACTTCGGATTTTCTCGAATTAAATCATAATCGAGATGTTTTAATAAGCCATTAGAGTTATATCCACCAAGTGTCGTCAAAATTGCTTTTACATTCGGGTCTCTAAATGCCTCGTGGATGTCTTGAACGCGTGAAGAAATAGAAGAGGAAGCAAATCGATCGATCTCGTCAGCATATGTTGAGAATGTAACTTGAAAGCCCATGTCGGTTAATCTTTTGATAGCAAGCTCTTGGCACGTATTTGAGACAATACTTAAACTACAAGATGGTGAAATAACTCTAATTTCATCACCTGTTTTTAATTTCTTTGGTAGCATTTAATTCACCTCTTTAAATGAAAGAATATTTAGATTTAAAAAATATTTTATCATATGAAATAAAGTGAAAGTGAATTATTTTTTGAAATGGAGTTTTCCTGATTTTTCAGCAGACAGACAGAGGTTTTTTTTGATATGATAGGAAAAGTGATTTATCCCACTTTAATGGGCAGTAAGACCCCCACCTCAAAATTCAGCAAAGCAAAGAATTTAGGTGGGGGATCAACTGCCCATAAAAGTCCGATTGGTTCAACTAATAATCAGCGGGGGATGAAGAAAACCCCCACTGATTAAAGTTTCACTTTATTATAAGTAGTATTTAATATCTATAACATTTGAAAGGTGTGCAAGACGTGAAGAAACAACTTGCAGGCTTGCCGGTACACGTTCATTTCGTAACAGAAATCCGTGAAGGGGCGAGAAAGGAAACCGTTGCTTTTGAAGCAAATGGTCAATACTATGTAAAAGGTCAAGGTACATACGTAACATTCCAAGAGCCGAACGAACAAGGCGAAGTGAAAACAATTATTAAAATTCAAGATGAACAAGTTCTTATTATGCGTTCAGGTGCTGTTTCAATGCGTCAAACGCATGTGAAAGGCGAATGGACAACTGGTACGTACACGAGTGAACTTGGTACGTTTGCATTGCAAACAAAAACTGATAACGTTCTTTTTAAATGGTCGGATGAAAAGAAAAAAGGACAACTTTTCTTAACGTACGCATTGCTTCTAAGTGAACAAGAAGCTGGCAGATATACAATTACACTTAATTTGAAGGAGGCAAAATAATGAATTCTTTAGAACAAGTAAAAGGATTGATTAAAGAAGAAATTCAAGCTGCTGTATTAAAGGCAGAATTAGCGACAGAAGAACAGATTCCAAACGTTGTATTAGAATCTCCAAAAGATAAAACAAATGGTGACTTCTCTACAAATATGGCAATGCAACTTGCACGCGTTGCAAAAAAGCACCTCGTATGATTGCAGAAGAACTAGTTGCAAACTTCGATAAAGCAAAAGCTTCTATTGAAAAAATCGAAATCGCTGGTCCTGGTTTTATTAACTTCTATATGGATAATAGCTATTTAACAGATTTAATTCCAACAATCGTAAACGCTGGTGAAGCTTACGGTGAAACGAATACTGGTAAAGGTGAAAAAGTACAAGTTGAGTTCGTATCTGCGAATCCAACAGGTGATCTTCACTTAGGACATGCACGTGGTGCGGCAGTAGGTGACACTTTATGTAACCTATTAGCAAAAGCAGGATACGATGTATCTCGTGAGTACTACATCAATGACGCTGGTAACCAAATTCATAACTTAGCTCTTTCAGTTGAAGCTCGTTACATGCAAGCTTTAGGATTAGAGAAAGAAATGCCAGAAGACGGATACCATGGTGCGGACATCATTGGAATCGGGAAACGTTTAGCTGAAGAGTTTGGCGATCGTTATGCGAAAGCTGATGAAAAAGAAAGCTACGAATTCTACCGTGAGTACGGTTTAAAATATGAGTTAGCAAAACTTCAAAAAGACTTAGAAAGCTTCCGTGTTAAATTTGATGTATGGTTCTCAGAAACATCATTATACAAAAACGGAAAAATCGATCAAGCTCTTGCAGTATTAAAAGAGCGTGAAGAGATCTTTGAAGAAGATGGAGCGACTTGGTTCCGTTCAATGACTTACGGTGACGATAAGAACCGTGTATTAATTAAAAACGATGGTTCTTACACGTACTTAACGCCGGATATCGCGTATCACCGTGATAAATTAGAGCGTGGTTTCGATAAGTTAATCAATATTTGGGGTGCTGACCACCACGGTTACATTCCTCGTATGAAAGCTGCTATCCAAGCGCTAGGTTACGATAAAGAAACACTTGAAGTAGAAATCATCCAAATGGTACAACTGTATCAAAATGGTGAAAAAATGAAGATGAGTAAGCGTACAGGTAAAGCAGTTACACTTCGTGAGCTTATGGAAGAAGTAGGCGTGGACGCAATGCGTTACTTCTTCGCAATGCGTAGCGGTGATTCTCATTTAGATTTCGATATGGACTTAGCTGTATCAAAATCTAATGAAAACCCAGTATACTATGCACAATATGCACATGCTCGTGTATGCAGTATCCTTCGTCAAGGTGAAGAGTTAGGATTAGCTACAGGCGGAGATGTGAACTACAAACTTGTTACTTCTGAGAAAGAAGTAGAGTTACTGAAAAAACTTGGTGAATTCCCAGCAGTAGTTGCGGATGCAGCACAAAAACGTCTACCACACCGCATTACAAACTATGCATTTGAATTAGCAGCAGCATTACACAGCTTCTACAATGCAGAAAAAGTATTAAACCAAGATAACTTAGAATTAAGTAAAGCTCGCTATGAGTTAATGAAAGCAGTACGCACTACACTTCAAAACGCACTAGCAATCGTAGGAGTATCTGCACCAGAAAAAATGTAATTAGGAAAAGCGGAAGCGGCTCGTTCAGAATAGAGGGGGATGGAGCTCCTGACAGAGAGGCGTACTTTGCCTCGAAGGAAGGCGCGAAGCCACCGAGTATTCTAGCCGCTGGAGCTGGACAATAAAGAAAAGCGGAGCCGACTGTTTAGTCCCGAAGGCTAAGGTTCTTTCACACAGAAGATGCATTTTATCTTCTTGTGGGGAAGGTTCTTAGACGGAAGGGGCTAGGAGGCAGAGCTGGACATAAAGAAAAGCGGAGCCGACTTTCGCTTTCAGTAAAAGGCAATCACACGATGTTGTGATTGCTTTTTTTTATGGAGATAATATAAAAATAAAATTTCATCAAACAAAAAGGGAATTTGCGTCGTCTTATATAAATGACAGGAGGTTTCCGATGGAAGAAAAAGTAGAAGAATTAATTGATATATATAAGCAGCAAATATATTCCTTATGCTATAAATTAGCGAAAACGAAAGAAGATGCAGAAGATATTTTTCAAGAGACTTGGATAAAAGTTTTTTCCTCTAGGCACCAACTTTCTTACGTAGAAAATTATAAAAAATGGATTACTACAATTTGTGTTCGGACATTTTATGACTTTTATCGTAAAAAGAAAAGGTGGAAAGATCGTGTATTGGATTTGTTTCATAAAGAGGATGGTGGAGAAATAGACTTCGCAGATGAAGTGAATATATCAGAAGAGTTTATTCAAAAAGTGGAAGCAGAAATGATACGGGAAGTTATACAGTTATTGAATGAAAAATATAAAACCGTGCTCGTACTCTACTATTATGAACAATACTCTTATAAAGAAATGAGCGAAATATTAAATATACCGATTGGTACGGTGAAATACCGCCTTAATTATGCGAAGAAGCAAATGCGGGAACATTTGGAGGGGTTCGTTTATGACGGAAGATAAGTTTGATCAGAAGATAAAAAGTAGTTTAGCGGGAGAGATGATTCCTAGTGCAGAGCTGCTAAACAATACGAAAAATAGTGTGCGAAAGGCTCGGAAATTAGAGAAAAGATGGTTTGTTTTTATACATGTTATTTGGATTGTGTTATTAACAATTATGGTAGAGCAGTTTGTTGTTCATTTAGATAATAAAAAAACTATCATAATAGCACTTGTTATAGTGATGCACTTATACATTCCTATTTATATTGTCATACAGTCATTTTTAAAGAAGGAGTATAAATTACATGATAGAGTTCGATAATCCATTTGTAGTATTTGAGATAGCTGGGATTACAATGTTTTTGGCTTTTATCGCACTTTTAGTATGTGTAGCATCATGGGTATATACAGATGCGAAAATGCGTGGAATAAGTAAGTGGTGGAGTGTTATAGCGATTGTATTGCCATTTTTTATTGGAGTTTTGTTATATATGATACGAAGAAGTAACAAGAAAATAGAAGGAGAACATACGATGAAGGCTATGAAAAAACAAAAGATAACATTAGTTGTCATATTTGCAAGTGCGATGTTTGTATTACTGAGCGGCTTTGCTTTCGTTCAAACGTTAGATGATATGTGGAAAGCTGGTGATATATATTTAGAAAGTGAGAAGCAAGGAGAGACAAGTTATGAAGCAAAATTCTCATCATGGGATATTGCTGGGAAAGACATTGAACTGGGGTATGCAAAAGATACAGAAGTAACATTTTCTTATGAGACAGATGCAAAACGTGGGAATTTATGCTTTAGTTTGTACGAAAGACAAGGGGAAGGGATAAAAGAGTTAAAGGAAATTTGCGAAGCGAAAAAAGGTACTTTTACAGTTACATTAAAAGCGAATGAAAAATATGTGTTTAGTATAAGTGGTGTAATGGTGAAAGATGGATTTGTAAAAGTAAAATGGAAAGAGAAATAAAAGAGGCCCTGTAAAGGACCTCTTTTCTATTGGATAGTATAAGTAACAGAAAAGCTAACAGGACTATAGTAAACGTAAGGCGCATGAAATTGAACGTACATATTTCCATCTGTTTTTGCAGTGAAAATTCTGCCGTACCCATCAGAATAACGCCCGATAAGGTTATGATTTGAGTCATAAACACTGTAACTAGGAGTTTTACTGTTAGGTTGAATTGTTAACTCTTGTCCCTTTTGAAGGAAAACAGGTTCTTGTTCAGAACTACTTCCAGTTTGCAAAGAATAAAATTTTGTAAAGCTTTGTTCTTGAGTGGCAGCAGCAACCTTTGTTTCAGGAATAAACGCGGTAGCACCAGTAATTCCTGCTAAAGTTAACGCACCGGCTAAAATCATTTTTTTCATAGTAGAAAAAGCCTCCTTATTAGTTGTAATCATTTTTGTTACAATTAATATTGTATATGATAATGAGTAGGAAGAAATATGCTTTTATGCATATATGTATTTTCTCAATAAAAGACCACTGATTTTTATCAGTGGTCTTTTAAATAATTAAGCAGCTTTCTGTTCAGTTTGAGAAACAGGTTTTTGAAGGGTATTATAAACTCCTGCCCCGATAACTTCTAATGCCATTTTCATACGTTCAGGTGAAATGTTCTCAAATACGTTATCTTGAGGTGTGTGATATACCTTTTCGATATGATAGATTAATGGATTCCAACTATCGACACCCATCCAAATAAATAGGGCGGCAGGGATACCAACTTCAGCAAACGGTACGTGATCACTAGAGCCGAATTTTCCTTGCAGTACGAGGTCATTATTTAATTGTTTACCTGCTTGTAAGGCTGCGTCTGTTACAAGGTTTGGAGAACCGTTAGGCGTCATAGCATATAAATTCTTTGCTTTATCGTAATTTGTTGCAACCATGTCTGCATTAAAGACACCTAAAATTCGATCGCGTTCTTTTTGGGGCAGACTATTAACGTAATAATCGGAACCAAGTAAGCCAGTCTCCTCAGAACCGAAAGCAATAAAGCGAATTTCTTTATCAGTTTCTACATTTTGAAAAGCACGAGCTAACTCTAATACTAATCCTGTACCAGAAGCATTATCGTTTGCTCCAGGTGCTCCAACGACGCTATCATAGTGTGAACTTACAACGACAGCTTTTTCATTACCTGTACTATTTTTGGGTTTCTTTTTAGCGATGACATTTAGTGATGTTAAATTAGATTCATGTCTCGCTTTTAGGGAAAGAAGAGTTGTCCCTTTTTTAGCGATTTCTTCTTTAAATGCATTTCCTTGTGCATAAGCAAGGCCAAAGACAGGGATAGATTGCTTTTTCGTTAGGCGGGGATTGAACGTTTGTCCATAATTTCCGCGTCCGCCAATTAAACTGTATAAAAGAACTCCTTTTGCTCCTTTACTAACAGCATTTTCAACTTGTTTATTATAGTCTGCAACTGTTGTTCCTCTTTCAAATAGAACAATTTTTCCGTTTACTTCATTTGGGATATCCTCTAATTTTGTCCCACCTTGAACAAAGATAAGAGGAGCTGTAACAGATTCTGTAGAAATTAGTGCGTTAGGAGCAGCGCCAGCTTGCCAATTACGCTTTGTGGATAATGGTGATTCAATAAATCCAATGTATTGATCCGGCACTTGAAATGGTTGATATTCTACTTCATAGCCCATTGATTTCAGCTGCATACCAACGTAGCGAGAAGCCCATTCTTCTGATTTTGTCCCACCAGGGCGAGGACCAATTGTTTCGGATAAGAAACGGATGTGTTCGATGGCGCGGCTTGCATCAACTTGTTTTGTGATAGGTGAAGTCTGTGTGATTTCTGACGTGGAATCAGCTTTTGCTTGCCCAATTGGAGCTAAGCTAACAGCGAGTGACACAGCAAGCAAAGAGCTTACTATTTTTTGTTTCAAAGATTTTTTCATTTTTTCCTCTCCTATTCTTCTATTCTCTCTGACTGACAAAAGAAGACGGATAACGACTTTATTTTACCGTTACCTTCATTAGTTTTCAATATTCTGACATTGAGAAATAAAAAAACGCTATATGCATATTTGCATATTTTTGATGGAGATATGTATGCTATCATTTTAAATGAAGGTTCGCTTTCTGCTTGGAAAGCTCCTACATTGCATGAATCTAGTGTACCCAAACTTTAGATTATGTAGAGAAAAGAATCCACTGTAGGGTTTCTTTTCTCATGTTTGAATCATGTGATGATAAATATGTTTCCGCATTTCATACTTATTATCAGTGATATATGTAAGGCATCCATATGAAAATACGAGGCTGTTCAAAGGTTTTCCGTACTTTTGGACAGCCTCACCCCGTTAAAAGGACGATACTCTATGTGTCGTCCTTTTTTGTATAAAAAAACACCCAATCAAATGTTCAATTGATTGGGTGTGAAAAACTATTAATAATATTTTTTTCGTTTTGTAGCTAAAATACTTAACAATCCAGCTAGTAGAAGGATGATACCTACTGTTTGAGTAGGATTATTTTTGTGACCTGTATTTGGAAGTTCTTTACCCTTATTTCGGTCATCTTGCTGTTTGTTTATTTGTGTTTCAGGGTTTTCTTTTTCTAGCTCTTCAGAAGTTCCGTTATCATGTGTTTCAGGATTTCCCTTTTCTAGTTCTTCGGAAGTTCCGTTACCATGTGTTTCAGGATTTCCTTTTTCTAGTTCTTCAGAAGTTTCTTTTCCTGTTTCTTCTTCTTTATTAGGAGGAGTAATTGGTTTATCATCTCCACCTGATGAAGAATCGATTTTTTTATTTGAAACTGTAATTTGTAGTGGTGTAGCTTGAGCTTTTTCAATTGTAAAGTTTATTGGTGATGCATCTAATTGATAGCCCTCAGGAGCCTTTGTTTCCACTAATTGATAATTACCAGGTTTCAAATCATTTACGATTAATTTGCCATGCTCGTCTGTTTTTAAACCTTCTAGTACTACTTTTCCGTCTTGATCTAAAATATTGAAAATGGCACCTTCAAGTGTTCCATTGTGATTCATATCAACTTTAGTTAACTCCATTGAACCTGTTGTTAAACTATTTAGAGCTGTAACAGAAGTAGCTTGAGATTGTCCTTTCGTAATTGTGAAAGGAATTGGCTTAGCGTTTAAATCGTATCCAGTAGGAGCCTTCATTTCAATAAACTGATAGTCTCCCGGACGTAAATCAGAAACGGAAATTTTTCCATCTTTATCAGTAGTTAAATCAGGACGAACGTCGTTGCCGCTCATATCAACAATTTTAAAGACAGCCCCTTCAAGAGTAGAGTTGTCAACATCGTCGACCTTAGTTAATTCAACAGCACCTTTCGTTAAGCTATTCGTAGCAGTAACGGAAGCTGTAGCCGTTTGACTCTTTTCAACAGTAAACTTGATAGGATTTTGATTTAAGTCGTAATGAGTAGGAGCTTTCGTTTCAACGAACTGATAGTCTCCTGGACGTAAATCAGAAACAGAAATTTTTCCATCTTTATTAGTAATTAAATCCGAACGAACATCATTGCCGTTCATATCAACGATTTTAAAGATAGCTCCTTCAAGAGTAGAGCCGTCGATGTCGTCGACTTTAGTTAATTCAACAGCGCCTTTCGTTAAGCTATTCGTAGCAGTAACGGAAGCGATTTTTTCTTGCCCTTTTTTAACTGTGAACTTAATAGTTGTTTCGTTTAAGTCATAATGAGTAGGAGCTTTTGTTTCGATAAACTCATAGTCTCCTGGTGGTAATTCATCCACAACTAAACGGCCGTTTTTATCAGTAGTTAAATCAGTACGGACGTCGTGTCCATCCTTATTAACAATTTTAAATACCGCATCTTCAAGTGTTGTGTTTTCTTCAACATCATCCAATTTAATTAACTCCACACTACCTTTTGTTAAGCTGTTCGTAGCTGTAACGAAGACATGTTTTGTTTGACTTCTTTCAATTGTGAACTTAATAGGATCTTCATTTAAGTCATAATGTTTCGGAGCTTTCGTTTCAATAAATTGATAATCTCCAGGTTGTAAATCTTTAGCGATGATTTTTCCATCTTTATTGGTAACTAAATTCGTACGAATATCGTTACCGTTCATATCAGTAATTTTAAATACCGCGCCTTCCAGCGTTTCTTTTGCATCTAAAGAGTCAACTTTCGTTAATTCCACTCCGCCCTTTGTTAAGCCATTTTTAGCAGTAACAGAAACGTGAGTTGATTGGCTTTTCTCGATAGTGAAAGGAATCGGTGTTTTATTTAAATCATAATGTTTCGGAGCTTTCGTTTCCACGAATTGATAATCACCTGGACGTAAATTAGAAGCAGAAATTTTGCCGTCTTTATCAGTAGTTAAATTTGTACGAACAACTTTACCTTTCGCATCAATGATGTTAAATACTGCATCAGAAAGTTTTGCATCTGGATTTATATCATCCACTTTAATTAACTCTACCGCACCTTCAATTAAGCTGTTAGTAGCAGTGACTTGTAGTTGCTCTGCTTGGCTTTTCTTAATTGTAAATTTAATCGGTGTAGCATCTAGTGTATAGTGCTTAGGAGCCGTTGTTTCAATAAATTGATAGTCTCCAGGGTGTAAATCAGAAATAGTAACTTTACCGTTCGCATCTGTCGTAATGCCAGTGCGAACGTCATTCCCGTCCATATCAACAATTTTAAATACTGCACCTTCAAGAGCTGTACCATCGATATCATCGACTTTAGAAAGCTCTACCGCACCTTTAGTTAAACTATTTTTAGCAGTAACAGAAATCGGTTCGGTTTGCCCTTTTTCAATAGTGAAAGGAATCGGTTCTTTATTTAAATCGTAGTGTTTCGGAGCTTTCGTCTCGACGAATTGATAATCACCCGGACGTAAGTTAGAAACGCTAATTTTACCTTGTGAATTTGTAGTAAGCTTCTCGCGAATTACAGTACCTTTCATATCAACAATGTTAAATACTGCGCCTTCAAGAGTAGTACCATCGACGTCGTCTGCTTTAATAAGTTCAACGCCGCCTTTTGTTAAACTATTTGTCATAGTAACAGTAGCAACATCTTTCTGGCTTTTTTCAACTGTAACTACAATTGGCTTTTTGTCTAAATCATAATGTTTAGGAGCCGTTGTTTCCACAAATTGATACGTACCAGGACGTAAGTTTTCAACAATAATTTTTCCTTCACCGTTCGTTTTTAAATCTGTTTTAATTACAGTACCGTTTTGATCTAGTAAATTAAACACAGCATCGGCAAGTTTTGTTTGATCGTTTAAATCATCCACTTTAATTAATTCGATACTACCTTGTTGTAAGCTATTTTTAGCGGTTAAAGAAATAGTTTCCTTCTGTCCTTTTTCAATAGTGAAATCGATTGGTGTTTCATCTAAAACGTAATGCTTAGGAGCTTTCGTTTCGATGAATTGGTAATCACCAGGACGTAGGTCGTTAACTTCAATTTTCCCTTTACTATTTGTAACAAGGTCTTTATGAATTACAGTACCCTTCATATCAACAATGTTAAATACTGCGCCTTCAAGTTTAGTGCCATCGATGTCATCTACTTTAGAAAGTTCCACTGCACCTTTTGTTAGAGCGTTTTTGGCCGTAACATGAAGCGTTTCAGTTTGGCTTTTCTTAATTGTAAATTCAATCGGTTTTTTATTTAAATCGTAATGTTCAGGAGCAGCTGTTTCAATGAACTTATACGTACCAGGACGTAGATTTTCAACAGCAATTTTTCCTTCAGCATTTGTTTTTAAGCCTTCTTTAACTATCTCTCCGTCTGTATCTAATAAATTAAATACAGCATTAGAAAGCTTCGTATCAGTATCAATATCGTCAATTTTTGTTAATTCAACGCTACCTTTTTTCAACGTGTTTTTCCCTGTAACAGGAATTTTTTCCGCTTGGTTTCGTTCAATTTTAAATGGAATTGGTGTCTCATCTAACACATAATGTTCAGGAGCAGCTGTTTCAATAAACTGGTAGTCTCCTGGACGTAAGTCAGAAACAGAAATTTCGCCATTGTCATCTGTAACAAGATTTGTGCGAACTTCTGTACCATCCATATCAACAATTTTAAATACTGCATCTTTCAGCATTGTACGATCGATGTCATCAATTTTTGTTAAAATGACGCCGCCTTTCGTTAAGCTGTTAGTAGCGGTAACGGTAATGTTTTCTTGTTGACTTTTTTTGATAGTGAACGGAATAGGGTCTTTGCTTAAGTCATAGTCTTTTGGAGCCTTTACTTCAATAAATTGATAATCTCCCGGACGCAAGTCAGAAGCGGTAACGATACCTTGTTTATCAGTCGTTAACCCTTTACGAACTACCTTTTTAGTATCATGAGCATCAACAATGTTAAATACTGCACCTTCAAGTTTAGTGCCATCAATGTCATCCACTTTAGTTAAAGTAACACCACCTGTAAGTAAACTATTTGTTACAGTGACAGGGACTGGAAGATCATCCTTGCTACCTTTTTTAATCGTGAACTTAATAGGTGTTTGATCTAATTTATAATGTTCAGGAGCTGATGTTTCAATAAATTGATAATCTCCTGGTGCTAAATCAGGAATAACTAGTACTCCATAATCATCTGTTTTTAAATCTGTAGCAATTTCTTTGCCAGTTGCGTCTTGTAATGTGAATACCGCACCGGCAAGGGCGATACTACTTTCCACGTCATCTTCTTTAATAAGTTTAACTTTTCCTTTCGTTAAACTATTTTTAAATGTAAGTGGAAGAAGTTTTTGTTGTCCTTTTTCGATTGTAAATTCAATTGCTTCTACATTTACATCGTAGTAAGTTGGAGCTTTTGTTTCGATAAGTTTATAGTTACCAGGACGTAAGTCATCTACAACTAACTTTCCTTCACTATTCGTAACAAGGTTCGTACGAGCATCTTCATTCGTATCTCTATTAACGATTTTAAATACTGCACCTTCAAGAGTTTCCTTGTCATCTGCAGCATTTACTTTTGTTAATTCAATACCGCCTTTTGTTAAGCTATTTTTAGCAGTAACAGTAATTGGTGAAGTTCCTTGACTCTCTTTAATTGTGAACTCGATAGGCTTTGTATTTTTATCGTAATACTTCGGTGCTGTTACTTCGATAAATTTATAATCGCCAGGGCGTAAGCCAGTAGCAGTAACTTTCCCGTCTGAATTCGTTTTTAAGTCTGTACGAATGACTTTCTTTTCATCATGAGCATCAACAATTTTAAACACAGCACCTGCAAGAGCTGTACCATCGATATCATCAACTTTCGTTAATTCAACATCTCCTGGTTTTAAAGCATTTTCAGCTTTCACAAGTAGAGTTTCTTTCTGGCTTCTATCGATTGTAAATTCAATAGGTTCTGCTCGTAAAACGTAATGTTCAGGAGCAGCTGTTTCAATAAATTTATACGTACCAGGACGTAATTTACTAACTTTAAGTTTTCCATCTTTATCAGTAGTTAATTTAGTGTGAACTTCATTATTATTAGCATCGACAAGTTTGAATACAGCATCTTTTAGTGGTTTTTTCTCACCAAACTCATCAACTTTTAATAATTCCACTTCTCCAGTTTTTAAACTGTTTGTTGCTGTGGCAGTAGCGAAAGACTGTTGACTTTTGTCAATTGTAAACGGAATAGGATCTTTGTTTAACGTATAATCTTGTGGAGCTTCCGTTTCAATAAATTTATACTTGCCAGGCTCTAGGTCTTTAACAGTTACTTTACCATCTGCGCCAGTTTTTACATTTTCGCGAATGACTTTCTTTTCATCATCTGCGTCAACAATTTTAAATACAGCACCCGCAAGAGTTGTACCATCGATATCATCAGTTTTTGTTAAAGTGACGCCACCTTTAATGAGATGATTCGTCGCAGTAACAGTAACTGCTTCCTTTTGACTTTTTACAATTGTAAACTCAATTGGTTTTTTATCTATGTCGTAATCTTTAGGTGCTTTTTCTTCGACAAATTGATAGTCTCCAGGGCGTAAATCTTTTGCTTCGATTTGACCTTGATCATTTGTCGTTAATTTTTCGTATCCGCGAATTACATTGTTATGTCGATCGCGTACACTGAACTCCGCGCCTGCTAAAGTTTTTCCATCTTTATCGACTTTTGTTAAAATGGCCGATCCTGGAAGTAAACTGTTTTTTGCAGTTCGGTATACTACAGTTGTTTGATCTTCTTTGACTGTAAATTTAATCGGCGTACTGTCTAATTTATAATGCTCAGGGGCCGTTGTTTCTTGTAAGTAATAAGTTCCTGGTTTTAAATTATCTACAGTAATTTGACCTTTATTATCTGTTGTTAATTCTTTATGTTTAGGAATAACTTGTTTGTTTTCATCCAGTAAAGAGAAAACAGCATGTTCAAGCTTTTCTCCACTGTGAGCATCAGTCTTTGTAAGCACTACTTTTCCAACAAATTTCTTATTTGAAAGGGTATAAGTTGTAATTTCTTCTGAACTTAGCTCAACAAGTATACCTTCTTTTAATTCTTTACTAATTACATAACCTTCAGGTGCTTTCGTTTCTTTAATTAAATATTTATCACGTCGTAAGTTGTTAAACTTAGCGACACCGTCATCACCTGTTGTAATTGGTCGAATAGTGGTTGTACCTGTCTGATCATATAAAGTAAACTCTGCTCCGGCTAATGCTACTTTTTTATCTTTGTCATCAACCTTTATAATTTGAAGGCTTCCGCGCCCTTTACTAGCAGAACCACCTCCAGATCCAGCAGATACTTTAACAACTACGTTTTCAGTAGTTTTCGTTTCCTCAAGCAATAAACGGTGACCAGTAATATTAGCTTTATTGCTTACTGTTTCCATATGATCTGCATTAATGAGTGAGCGATATTCTAAAATATAAGCTCGATGAATCGTATGAAGGAATTCAACTTTAAATTGTTGTTTCCCTGTATTGTTGTCTGTTATTACTTTGAGTTTATAGTCTGTTCCTTCTTTTAATTCATTTGTTGTATCTTTCGTTAAAGTGCCATCTACGGCTACTGTTGTTGGGTATAGGTGGAATGACTTTTCATCAAGAATTTGATTGTCTGTCGGTTCATCCGTTACGACTGCATTTTCAATAGTTGATTGACTCGGATTAATAGAAACGCTCCAATCAATATACTTGTCATTTTGCTTTGCTGTTTTCGTAACACCGCTACCACCGTTTGTAATCTCAAATGCACCATGGATAGTAGTAACAGTTTTTGATCCATCTTTTAAATCGGCATAATTATCGTAGCGCTTATTAATTTGTTCGCCTGCGAGTGAAGTTTTAAAGCTAACATAATACGCAGAATTAATTTCGTTTTTAAAATGAATCGTTAATGTATTGTTATTATCTTTTGTTGGATTTTCTATCGTATATTCGCTAGATGGAACAGGATCACCTACTTCAAATCCATGTGCACCACCAGTTAATTTCATATGTCGAACTTCAATAGATTCCGGTATTAATTTTTGGTTATCTCTTAGTACGTCGACGATAGAAGGGTCCTTAATCGTCATATTATTATAGTTAAACCCTATGTCCCATTTAATTTCTTTCGTTTGGGCATTGTAAGAACCGTATTTAAATCCGTTTCCTTTTGTATAGCCGTCAGGATTAAATGTATCATCGGATGAACTCTTTTTATTGTCACCATTTACATCTTTCCATGATAAATTTGCTGTATTTTTGAATGATTTATTATCCTTCTCTTTGGATAGATTCTCGTAATTAAAGTCTGTTGTGTATGTGATAGTTAAAGTTTTATCCATATTAGACTTGTAATCACCAGTTAGTTTTACTTCAAATCCCTTATCTGTTACGTCAAGTGTGTAATCAAGCTTCGGTTCCAGCGTTCTCGATCCATCTGTAATTTTGAAACTATCTTTCTGTAACGTTAGGCCACCAAAGTCAAACGTATCTTTGATAACAGCATCGTTTAACACGTAGTTGTTATCATTTACAATAATTGTCCATTTTGTTGTTTTCGCATTGTAATCTGTATCTTTTGCATTTTTATTATGTTTCTTGATGATGTTTTGTTGCTGTAATGTAACTTTGTTTGTCTTACTTGAGCCACCATCTGCGATAATTTTATTTTCGATTTCGCCATCTGCGATGACATCACCCGCGGCTTTTGATGTGTAAGTAATTACGTAGGCACTATCAATATCAGTAGTAAACTGTAGATCAAATCCTTCAGTCGTTTCTTTTACTGTGAAGTTTGTAGCATCGTCACCAGTGACAATTTGCCCACTATTATTATAAGAAGCATTTTTTACAACAATAGAACTTTGATCAATTTTATGGTCTTTATCTAGAATATCTTTTAAAAGAGCATCCTCTTTATTGATCTTTCTTTGGTCACCGTTGTAAGTGATCGTCCATTCGATTGTTTGTGTTTTTGGGTTATAATTACTAGTTTTCTCTAGATGTGTACCGCGTGAAACAGTTACAGTTGCATTTGTTGATACAGTATCTTGATTATCACTAGATACTTTTGCGTTGTTTTTGAAACTTGTAACACTTTCATCTGTAATCTTTGTTGCATATTCTATTTCATATGCTTTATTCGTTTCCTTTTTAAAGGCGATATTTAATTTATCAGAGGATGAAGTAAGTTCATATTCTTCCTTAGGAACTTCTGCACCACGAGTTGTCTTCCCGTTAATATCAACCTCTAAATAATAAACCTTAACAGAATCTTCGTTGAGGCTTGTACCTTTTGGAATTTCATCTTGAAAGACGGCATTTGTAAGCTTATCTTTCGTTTTGTTCATTTCTACTTTCCAATTAATTTGATTCGTATTAATTGGTCTATCAGGTACACCTTTTTTATCTATAGATTTTGTTACTTTAGGTTTAAAATCGAGTTCGATAATAACGTCTTTTTCTTTAATAGGGAATGGGATTTGTTTTTCTGTAGTCCCTGTAATTTTTACTTCATTAAACTCCGTACGAATGTTTAAATGTCCAGCTATATTAGGATAATCGTCAATATATTCGTTAAAAGTCATCGTTACTTTGCCATCAGGCGTAACAACGAATGATCCAATCTTATTTCCTGTTCCATCTATTAAATCTTCTGTAATGGTATTGTGGACAATAAAGTAGTCTGGGAGTTGGAAAGTAAAGTAATCACCTTCTTTGGCGTTCAGCGATTTCAAGACTTCCCATGTAAAATCAATTTGGGTAATAGAATTTGGATCTGGACGATTATCCGTATTGTTAAATGGTTTACCGTCTTTATCCGTTAATGTGACACCTGTTAAAATATTTTCTGTAATTTGCTTAGGTGATGGATCTGGGTTCTCCACAGGTTGCTCTGTTGTGTTATCGCCAGGATTTTTTTCCTTAGGTTGTTGAGCATCGTTGTTCTTTTGCTCTTCCACAGTTTGCTGGGCGTCGCCATTCTTTTGCTCTTCCGTAGGTTGCTGAACATCACCATTCTTTTGCTCTTCCGCCGGTTGCTGAGCATCAACATTCTTTTGCTCTTCCGTAGGTTGCTGAGCATCACCATTCTTTTGCTCTTCCGCCGGTTGCTGAGCGTCACCATTCTTTTGCTCCTCTGCCGGTTGCTGAGCATCACCATTCCTTTGCTCCTCCGTAGGTTGTTGAGCAGCATCCTTGTTCGTAGTAGGGGAAGCAGGGCTATCTACTTGAACAGGAACTGAAATAGACTTAGCTGTTGTACCTAGAGGGAACGAGAGTTGAACAGATTTTGCACCAGGTTTTAAATCAGGATTGAATACTGTATCAAAATTGATTTTTCCGTTAGCACCTTTGGAATCTTTTACTTGATCGTTAAATACTAGTTTCATTTTGTTATCGTTTGCTGTAACAAAATATTGACCAATAATTTGCTGATCCGCCATTAAATTTCCTTGCTGATTACTTTTAATTTTTAATGCGTTAGGTATTTGGAGCACTGCTGGGTCTGTTTGTTGATCTTTTATTGACCAAGCATATTCTAGGCGAATGGTTGATCCTACTTGTATTAAGTTTTTAGGATTTAATGCTTCGTCAATAATATGATTCTTTGCATCTTTCATTTCAACAGTGTCAAATAATGAATTGCTTGTTAATGTCTCCGCTTTTACTTGATTGTATGGAAAACTAGCAAGCTGTGAAAATAGTACGAATACAATTAAACATATATTGAAAAGTTTTTTCATTGTGCCTCCTTTATGAATCCTTTTATTGCATAAAAATGCTTTGTGAATGGATTGTTTGTCATGGATCAATGGGACTGACTTGATGCCTCCTTTACTGCGTATACTCTTTAGGGAAAGTATTCATATTCAATGCTTTGTAACGTAAAATAAAATGTATATCCTAATAATATAGGGAGCAAATATACAATTTCTGACAAAAAATGTCGAATGAAATACTGATAAGGAATGATATCAGACCTTTATAGAGTACGACTTGTTACGTGGTACTTTATAAAATAGGTACATA
This sequence comes from Bacillus sp. EB106-04-02-XG92, assembly GCF_058791995.1. Lineage (NCBI taxonomy): Bacteria > Bacillati > Bacillota > Bacilli > Caryophanales > Bacillaceae > Bacillus > Bacillus sp. EB106-04-02-XG92. The sequence goes on along the minus strand of NZ_JBYTEA010000002.1, from coordinate 413,795 downwards.
CAAAAAATATGCAGTGAAATGCTTAAACTATTTTATAATGATTTGTATTCTTGCAATGTGCAAAGAATCGTTATAAAGGTAAGTTTTACGATACATACTAACCAAAATAATGTATCTCATTGTAAAAAGTTCTTTCGTATTGAGGTAGTAATAGATTGTAGCTTGACTTTGGTCAGGATGAAGAAAATATGTACTGTCTAAAAGAGTATACAATTCGTAGATTAAAGCGAAGAGAGCGTTTTATGAGAATTAAGAACGCATTCCTTTAATCGATGCTATTAAATAAAAAAAGAAGGTACTCCCTTGATTATCTTTTATGAGAGATAATCATCAATAACCTTCGCTAAAAATTATATACGTAAATGGAAAAGAGTTCAACCGTATTGCTTCTTTTCAAAAAAGTACGTAAAAAAAGGACCGCTTCCTACTAAGAAGCGGTTCTTTTTATATTTCTGTTAAAATTATCGGTTCGCCGCGTGTTACGACAACGGTATGTTCACATTGTGCAACAAGGCTTTTATCAGGTGTAACGAATGTCCAACCATCATCGCCACGTTCGATAATGTGATCAGCCTTCATAGAAATGAAGGGTTCTACAGCGATAACAAGACCGTCTTTTAGAAGCGCATTATCCATTGGGTCAAAGTAGCTTAAAATGTGGTTTGGTGCTTCATGTAAGCTAAGACCGATACCGTGACCAGTTAAGTTTTGAATCACATTATATCCATTTTTATGTGCAAAGTTTGAAACAGCACGACCAATTTGGTTTTGTTTTGAACCAGCTTTCACCTTTTTCATTGCTGCCCAAAATGCATCAACAGCTGCTTGGCAAAGCTTTTCTTTTGCTTCATCTTCTCCAAGTACAAATGAAATACCTGTATCTGCATAATAGCCATCAAGTGCAGCAGATACGTCGACATTTACTAAGTCGCCTTCTTTTAATACGCGATCCCCTGGAATACCGTGAGCAACTTCTTCGTTTACACTGATGCAAGTTACACCTGGGAAATCATATTCTTTTTCAGGTGCAGAAATAGCACCATGCTCATCTAATACTTTTTTACCGATCAAATCAAGCTCTTTCGTTGTCATACCTGGCTTCGCTTCTTTTTTCATTTCTTCACGTGCAAGCGCAACGATGCGGCCGATTTTTCGTAAGCCTTCTAAATCTTGTTCATTACGAATAATCATGAAAACCACTGTCCTTCCTCGAATATATATCTTACCCGATTGTATCATGTTTATTTTCGTCCTGCTACTCGCTTGCGGTATGTGGGCTGATTCCTCTCATAAGGAATACATGACAATTGTCATATCGATGTCATGACGCATCATACTGTTTCCTAAGTTTTCCAAGATTTACAATGTAAATATAAGAAACAGCGGGGGTGGAGAGATGGAAAAGATTATAGAAGTAAATGATGTTTCTAAAACATTTAAATATAAAAAGGCAGTAAATAACGTTTCATTTCATGTGAATAAAGGAGAAATCGTAGCGCTACTTGGACCGAATGGAGCAGGGAAAACGACGACGATGTCAATGATGCTTGGATTAAAGGATCCGACGGAAGGAACTGTTTCTATATTTGGAAAGAGTCCCAAACATAGAGATGTTCGTAATAGCCTCGGTGCGATGTTACAAGAAGTAAGTGTCATTGATAGCATTACGGTGGAAGAGGCAATTGAGTTATTCCGTAGTTATTATAAGAATCCGGTAGCGAAAGAGACGTTACTACAGTTATCAAATTTAGAATCAGAGCGAAAGCAAAGATGTGAGAAATTATCAGGTGGTCAAAAGAGAAGGTTAAATTTTGCGCTCGCACTTGCAGGAAATCCAGATTTGCTATTTTTAGATGAGCCGACAGTTGGGATGGATATTACGTCTCGAAGAACGTTTTGGGAAACAATTCGAAAGTTAGCAAGTGAAGGAAAAACAATTATTTTAACGACGCACTATTTAGAAGAAGCAGATGCCTTGGCGAATCGTATTTTATTATTTGCAAATGGAAAAATTATCGCAGATGGTACACCAGATGAGATGAAGGCGACGATTTCTCGAAAAACAATCAAGTTTTATTCGAAGGAACATATTCCTGCAAAATTACTAAAAGAGTTACCAAACGTAACAGAAGTACAATCAAAAGAAGGGCACTTCACTTTAACAACTGAAGATACAGATGCAACTTTAAAAGCAATTTATGAAAAGAATTTACCTGTAACAAATATTTCAGTTGAACGTGGAAGTCTTGATGAAGCATTTGAACAGTTTGTCGCAAATCAGAAGGGGGAAATCGCATGAAAGCTTTATGGATGCAATGCAAAATAGAAATTTTACGTACGTTCCGCAATAAATTATTTATCTTTTTCTCATTATTAATGCCAGTTATGTTTTACTACATTTTCACAAATGTTATTCAAGTTCCACAGAACGGAGATGCGTGGAAAGCGCATTATTTAATCTCAATGGCGACGTTTAGTATTGTAGGGACAGCGCTTTTTAGTTTTGGTGTAAGGATTTCTCAGGAAAAGGGGCAAGGGTGGACACATTTGTTGAAAATTACACCACTTCCAGAGGGAGCGTATATAACAGCAAAGATTATCGCTCAAACAGTAGTGAATGCTTTTTCAATCTTAGTTATCTTTATCGCAGGAATATTAATTAACCATGTTGAGTTAACAGTAGGACAATGGATTGGTGCTGGATTGTGGTTGTTGTTAGGAGTGACACCATTTTTAGCGTTAGGAACAGTAATAGGTTCTATTAAGAAGGCGGATGCAGCCGCGGGTTTAGCGAATATTTTAAATATGAGTTTAGCTGTAATTGGTGGTCTATGGATGCCAATCGAAGTATTCCCAAAAATATTACGATCTATCGGTGAATGGACACCAACATATCACTTCGGGAGCGGTGCATGGGATATTGTAGCTGGAAAATCAATTGGATGGGAAAATATCGCGGTATTAGGAGGTTATTTCCTTATATTTGTTGTAGTATCAATATATATAAGAAAAAGACAGGAAGCGGTATAAATGATAGAGAAGAAGAGGATTGAGATTTTTCCGAAACAGATGGGTTTCTTCCCGTATATGTGGCTTGTGTATCTGTTATTTCCAATTTACCATCTAGCACAAGCATCGGGATGGAAGCTTATAATAGGGAGCGGTATGTTGATACTTTTTGTTATCACATACCGTCAACTTTATTTTGTTAATAAGACTTTCGTTTTATGGGCATGTATGCAAATGATACTCACATTGCTCTTTGCTTTTTATTATAATGCCTTCATGATATTCTTTGGTTTTTTCACAGCAAGTGCGATAGGGTTTGCGCCAAATAAGAAAGAGTTTCGAGTGTTGTTAAGTTTGTTAGCTGTAATGCTTGGGGTTTTTATATTTGTAAATATGAATCAAATATCAACTACAAGTTTAGTGAATATCATTCCGATGTTTATTTTAATGCTTCTTACGCCATTTGGAATGCGCAATTTTAATCAAAAAAAGATATTAAGAAATCAATTAAACGAAGCGAATGAGCAAATTAAAGACTTAGTAAAACGTGAAGAAAGACAGCGAATTGCAAGAGATCTTCATGATACGTTAGGGCATACGCTATCTCTTATTACGTTAAAAAGTCAGCTCGTGGAGAAGTTAATTGTAAAAAATCCGGAGCGTGCAAGTGCGGAAGCAAAGGAAATTACGCAAACATCTCGTACCGCTTTAAAGCAGCTAAGGGAACTAATTTCTGATATGCGTATGATTACAGTAGAAGAAGAGCTTGAGCAAATAAAAGCAATTTTACAAGCTGCTAATATTGGATTAGAGATAAAACAAGAAACTAGTGCGAGTTCGTTATCCCCCATTGAACAAAATATTTTAGGAATGTGTTTACGTGAGGCTGTGACGAATGTTGTAAAACATAGTAAGGCGACAAAGTGTACAGTCTCTGTATTAGAATCACAAGGTGAGCTAATTTTGAAAGTAGAAGATAACGGAATCGGTTTAGCAGATCAAAACCACGATGGAAATGGCATTCGTGGTATGAAGGAGCGCATCGCTCTTATTGATGGGTTTGTTGAACTAGGCACGATCAATCCAGGGACACTATTAATAGTAAAAGTACCAGTTGTTATTCGAACAGGAAAAGATGAGGTGAGGGCATGATTCGAATTATTATTGCAGAAGATCAGCGAATGCTTCGTGGTGCATTAGGGGCCTTACTTGATCTAGAAGATGATATTGAAGTAATTGGGCAAGCTGCGAACGGGGAAGAGGCGCTAAAATTAATCGAATCGCTAAAGCCTGATGTAAGCATCATGGATATTGAAATGCCGATTCAAAGTGGATTAGATGTTGCGGAAACGTTAAAGAAAGAAAAATCAGCATGTAAAGTGATGATTTTAACAACATTTGCGCGACCTGGATATTTTGAGAGAGCAATGAAAGCTGGTGTGCACGGATATTTATTAAAGGATAGCCCAAGTGAAGATTTAGCTGCATCGATTCGTAATGTGATGAAAGGAAAGCGAGAAATTTCTCAAGATTTAATGTTCGGCTTGTGGCAGGAGCAAAATCCGTTATCAGATCGGGAAAAAGAAGTGTTGTTACTTGCGAAAGAAGGAAAGACGGCAAATGAAATTGCGAAGGCACTTTATCTTTCACCGGGTACAGTACGTAATTATATTTCTGAAGTATTAACGAAGCTTGATGCGAAAAATAGAATTGAGGCAATTACAATTGCGGAAGAAAAGGGATGGATATGAAAAGAAGTTTACCTATGAGTGGTAAACTTCTTTTTTCTTATAAACAAGCGCTTCACTAAAGAATTTCGTCTCAGTAGAATCGCTTGGAATTTGAAGTGTAGTACGTAATGTAGATTTTGCTTCATTTTTCGACAAAAAATTTGTTATAGTAAGATTAGGTTGTTGGTCTAAATTTTGGACAACTTTGCCACTACCAGTTGTAATTACTCCATTTTTATCTACTTTTACAATGAGATCTTGAACATATACTTTATAGTTTTTATAAGTTTGTGCAAGGCGAACTTCGGTTTTATTTTCTTTTGTATCTTTATTTGTAGGCTGGGAATCTACATTCATTTCAGTTGTCACTCACTCTTGTTGAGCTTTAGCTTCGTTTATCTCCTCGTTTAAATACTTTTTCGCCATATTTTTTTCGTATTATTTAGAGGTTGTGTTAATTTTTTTATCTTTAAACTAGGCTGAGCAATTTCAACTTTTACTTCATTTTTGTCTAATTCTTGGGTGTGAACAGCTTCTGCTGATAAAGGATAAAGAAACCGAATGTAACGAAAAGCACGAGCAAGTTTTCTATAATTTATCTATAAAACTTCTAATCTATTATTGTATGTGAGATGAATTGTATGAAAAATTTGCCGAATTTTATATATATTATGCATTATTTCATATCAAAAATTGTCGAATTCACATTATTGTAGTGGTATGACAACTTAACAAATTAGATTGTTATAATGGGATGGTGAGTAAGTATGCACGCAGAAAAATTAGGAAGTGAAATTAAGAAAATTAGGGTAATGCGGGGATTAACACAAAAACAGTTATCCGAGAACATATGTCATCAATCGGAAGTGAGCCGAATTGAATCGGGCGCGGTATACCCAAGTATGGACATATTGCAAGGTATCGCAGCGAAATTACAAGTTCCTATTATTCACTTTTATGAGGTACTTATTTATTCTGATATTGAAAGAAAAAAGTTATTTAAAGATAAAATTCAAATGTTGAGTAAGAAGAAACAATATGCTGAAATTTATAGCATTGTTTCAAATGAATTAAAAAAAGAAAAGTTTCATCCAGAATTTAATCAGTTTCTTCTTTGGTACTATTACTTATCTGCATATGTTTTACAGAAAATTAATTTTGAATATTGCATTTTAGAGTTGAAAAAAATTGTACATCAATCGTACGGAGGAATAGATGTATTTCAAAATTTATATATTGAAAATTCTATTGCAAGTATTTGTGCAGAAAATAATCAATTAGATAGGGCAATAACTTCATTTCGAGCTATTTTAGAACAGTTAGAATCGCTACATAATAATGAGGCATTCACAGTTAAAGTTCGATACAATTATGCAAAAGCTTTATATTTGAGTGATCAGTTTGAAGAGGCATTGTATCAAGTAAATGAAGCGATTGAAGCTTCACGGTATATGGGAAGTATGGAATTAATCGGTCAATTGTATTATCAAAAGGGCGAGTGCCTTGAGAAATTAGAGTATTCATCAGATGATATTAAAGAAGTGTATAAAAAAGCGTCTTTCTTCTTTGATTTATTAGATTTACATTCTTACAAAGAGACGTTATTAAAAAAAAAGAAGTATTTAAATTAAAATGATTTGAAATATGTATAGTGGTATATTTCGTAAGTTACATCCACAAAAAGTAATGAAATATCCAAAAAAATGGGTATGCATAATTGCATAAGTTGTGGATAAATTTTCATGATATATTAAAAGAAAACGATGTGGGTGATGGAATATGAAAAAATTACTTATTGGTAGTCTATTAACGTTAGCAATGGCATGGGGTATTTCATTAACAGATACAGCTTTAGAGAAAAGCCAAGTAATTTCTCATAATGATCAAGAAGTACAATTAGCTTCAGATTTACCATTTGAACATTAAAAAAACAACCGTCTTACTTAGACGGTTGTTTTTTTGTGGAGTAACCTCCAAACATCTTTACTAGAAACAGGCTTGCTAATAAAGAATCCTTGAATGTGGTCACAGTTTTGTTCATATAAAAACTTCCATTGTTCTTCCGTCTCTACACCTTCTGCAATAACTTCTAAATTTAGTTCTTTTGATAGTGTAATGATAGAAGAGATAATCGCTTCCTCTAAAGGGCTAGTTGTAATGCCGCAAATAAACTCTCGAGCAATTTTTAAAGTATTAATTGGATATTTTGTTAAATAAGCTAAAGAACTATAACCAGTTCCAAAGTCATCGATTGAAATTTGAATACCGAGATTTTGAAGTTGTTCTAGTTTGGCAACTACAGATTGATTTTGATTAATTGCGATACTTTCTGTAATTTCGATATCTAGTGCTTCCGGTTTTAGTTCGGTTTCTTCTAACACTTTTGAAATAGTATGGATTAAATTTGCATGGTTAAATTGAACAACAGATAAATTTACACCAACTTTTAAGTGAGAAAAACCTTGATTATGCCATCTTTTTGCTTCTAAGCAAGCGGTACGTAAAATCCAATTTCCAAGTTCAATAATAAATCCGGTTTCCTCCGCTAGAGGAATGAATTGGGCAGGAGATACAATACCGAGTTTTGGGTGTTTCCAACGAATTAATGCTTCAAAACCGATAATTTGTTTTGTTTTTGTGCTTACTTGTGGCTGATATTCCAGGAAAAATTCATTTTGTTGTAATGCTTTTGCAAGTTCACCTTCTAAGAATTGGATTTCATTTTGGGCGATACTTATTTCTTTTGAGAAGAAAACAAATCTATTTTTTCCATTTGCTTTCGCGCGATACATAGCCATATCAGCATTTTTCATTAATTCAGTAACATCGGTCCCATAATCAGGATACATGGCAATTCCGATACTCGGTGTAATAGACAGTTCTTCGTCTTTAATGAAGAATGGTTTGTTTAAAACGGTTAAAATTTGTTCAGCTATAAAAGCCGCACTTTTTTCTGAGTACATATCTGGTAATAGAATTGTAAACTCATCTCCACCTTGACGAGCAACAATATCTTTTGAACGCAAGCAACCGCGTAACCTTTTTGCTACTTCAATTAACAATAGATCTCCGATATCGTGACCAAGTCTATCGTTTATTTTTTTGAATCGATCTAAATCAAGGAACATGACGGCAACATCATTCGCACTAGTTTGAGCTGTATTTAAAATGCTTTTTAAATCTTTTTCAAACTTTCGGCGATTTGGTAATCCAGTAAGTGCATCATGAAAGGCTAAATGTTCTACTTGTTTTTGCTTTTCATATAAAGTTGTAATATCACGTGCTATGCCGAACATCCCAACAACTTCTCTGTTTATGAAAGTAGGGATGAGTGTAATGTGAAGGTAATAGTAATAGCCTTCTTTTTCTTTTGTGCGAACTTCTAAAGTTTGTGGTCTACCTTCTCTTGTTATTTGTAAAGCTTTCTTTAGTAGATCATGGTCTTTTGAATCAATGAAGTGTAGAAGAGAATAGCTTGCTACTTCACAATAGTAGGCGGTAAACAAGCTTTCACATGCCTTATTAGAATGTTGAAAAATACCATTCATATTTAAAGAGAAAACAGCATCGGGATGATCTTCAAATAAAGATTTATAGCGTTGTTCACTTTTTGATAATGCAAATGCACCTTCTTCAACTTCATCTTCTAGTTGTGTAGTCAGCTGTTCATATGTATCGATTAATACTTTATTATCTTTCCACATGTAAAGTTGTCGTAAGAATAAAAAAATAAGTGATAATACGAGACCAATTAACATGAACTTATCATCCCAAGGTTGAATGATAATAAAGGAAAAAGTAATGATTATACTAAAATACGGTAATATAAAGCGCACATAGTCGAATCGATAATACTTTGTTTTCGTTTCATGCTGCATTGGTTTATCCAAAATGTATAGTATGCATGATAAACCAATTAATAAAATTGAAGCAGTATGTACTAAATAAGAGATTTCAGAAGAGGTTGCCATACCCACATTTAGTTGGAACAGGTGTATATACCCGTACACAAGTATGATGGTAAAGCCGATAATTAATGAAATTCTACTAGAAGAATATTGTTCTCTTCTATACAGGCTAATAACGGCGTAAATTACTAATGATTGTGCAATAAAGTATCCGATTAAAACCCATTGATCTGTTGTTAGCATACGAAAGTTTGAAAGGTCTAAAATAAAAGTTAAGGTAAAATAAATATTCATGATCACAATAAAGATGCTATCGAATGAAAATTGAGCAAGGCCTCTAATAGAGTAATGTTTTATGAATTTTATAGTAAAGCCAGAAAAGAGTAAAATATATTGGATGATGAAAAAAGGTAGTGCCTCATATGAGAATATGACTTGAGTGCATATAGAAAGTGAATGAAGAAATAAAGTTATCTCCATAGCCAATCCACATAGGCAAGTGCATAATAATAACACCCAAAATAATTTATCACCTCGCTTCATCTTCTTAATTGCTTTATATGAACAATAACAAGAAAAGACTGCAGCAAAACAAAATAAGAAAAGGATTCCAATTTCTTTTATATTCCATTTATCTGGAATGAAGAATATCCAAAGAGAAAATATAAAAATATACATTATGACAAATTGTACATACTTTTTTTGATTAATCATATTATGACTCCATTTCAATAAAGTTGAATCTTAGGGGGAAAATGCTAATTTAAATAATAGCATATAAAATAGGAACATTTTTACTATAAGAATTACTTTTTGAAAAAAAGGCGCAACATTACAATTTACCATTGTAACGTTGCGCCAGTTGTTCTTTTCATTCCTCTTATAGAAGAAAGTTCAGCTATTAATTGGAATAGTGCTAAATCTTTCTGTTTACTTTCAATCATAATATCGAAATCATGATTGATTTTTTTTGCAATGTGTAAGAAAGGTTTAATAAACTCTAAATCAATATATTCAGCGTGAGCCCTAAACTCTTTTTCTGATTTAGGGGAGGAAATGTGAACTTTAGGAAGGATATTTGTATGTGACCAAGTTTCAAAAATTGTAGGAAGTAAATCTTCTAGAGGTTCCTCGCAAAGGTTGGCCATGTGATGATGATAATCAAATACGAAAGGGATCTTTTCTTTTTGGCAAATAGATAAAGTTTCAGCAGTTGTATATGTTTTATCGTCGTTTTCAAGCGTCATTTGCTTTTTGATATGTGCAGGAAGTTTTCTTATGTTTTCATGGAAACGTTCAACTGCTTTTTCTTTATTTCCATATGCACCACCTACATGGATGTTAATATAAGAAGAATCTGCAATTCCTATTGCATCTAATACTTTATAATGATAAGTCATATCTGTAATAGCGTTAGTTGTAATATGTGGCTTATCGCTTGTAAACAGCGTAAATTGATTTGGATGAAAACTTACTCGCAAATTGTGTTCTTTAATTAATACCCCAATTTTACGCCAAAGGGATGTGAACAACCCGATGTAATCAAACTCGACTTCGGGATGTGTTGCAAGTGGGACGATGGAAGAAGACAAGCGATATAACGGAATTTCATGCGCTATATTGTAATGAAGAATACGTATTGTATGCTCAAGATTCTGCCTTGTAACATCGTATAATTTATCTTCTCGCTCTTGTTTACTGAGCTTTTGAAAGCTTGTAAATGTCATCGTTTTAGCCGGAGAACAGTCCCAGAGTGCCATTGCATGTGAGACATATCCGAAACGCATAATCATAATGAATACATCTCCTTTATTCATTACCTTTCCTATAGGAAGAAAGCAAGTATCGTTCCTATCCATTCTTTTCCTCTATCAATAAGAGAAAGAGGACTAACATCTTTAAAGGAAAGTAATGACGCATTTTCTAGATCTTCATGGAATTTGTTTTTCACTGTTTGTATAAAATGTTTATCGTATAAAAGGCAGTTGATTTCATGGTTAATATATAAACTTCTCATATCAAAGTTTGCAGTTCCGATATCACAAATATAATCATCTACTATAATAACTTTAGCGTGAAAAAAGCCTTGTTGATATGCGTAAATATTACACCCGGTTTGTATTAACTTTCGGCAATATGGGAATTTCGCTTCGCGCACAAGGGCGTGATCCGCTTTTTCTGGAACGAGAATCGTGATTTGAACCCCACGTTTTCGTGCTTTTAATAATGCATCCATAATTTTTTTCCCAGGAATGAAATAGGGTGTACCGATAAAGAGTTCTTTTTCTGCGCTTTCGATTAAATATAAAAATGTATTTTGTAAATAGGCACCGTCAGTAGGGATAAAACGGTGTAGAATGGTTCCTGGTTGTTGCTTAGGAAAATAAAGAGGTGAATCTAATAAATTTTGGTCCGTATCGTCTAGCCAATCATGTAAAAATTGCTTTTGTAAATCTTGTATTCCTTCCCCTGTAAGGCGTAAATGATAATCGCGCCATAATCCTAATTTTTGATTATGCCCTAAATACTCTTCTCCAATATTAAATCCACCAATATAACCAATTTTCCCGTCAATAACTGTAATTTTTCTATGGTTTCTTTGATTTGCAGAAAAGAAAAGAAAAGGAAACTTAACTTTGTGACAAAATGAAAAAGAGACACCATGTTTTTGCAAGGAATGAATGGCCTCGTTTGATAAATGGTGGCTTCCTAATCGATCGAGTAAAAGTCTTACTTCAATTCCTTCCTTTGCCTTATCGATAAGTAATTTTAAAAATTCACGACTGATTTTATCGTTTTTTACAATGAAGAATAAAACGTGTACATGGTGTTTCGCCTGTTTTATATCAGTAAATAGGGCATCATACAAATCTTTTCCATATGTATAAAGGTGAAAATTACTTTGACGTAAAGGGAAAGAACGAGAACGTACACGCTTTAAATGAACAATTCTCCCATAAGAAAGATCGATTACAATCCAAAGAGCGCTGCCTATTAACAAGAGAGATAAGAAGAACATGAGTAAATTCCCTCCTTCACGGTCTTTTCACCATCAGTTTTTTTTATCAATCAAACTTTCACCTTATCCCGTTATTTGCGGGCTAATAATGAGTAGGGAATAAATCATTCTCTACTCGTTAAAGTTTCACTTTATAGTTTCACCGAAATAAACAGCTTTATTAAAAAATATGGTGTTGTATAACAAAAAACTGTTGACTGAATGCTCACTCATTATATAATGAAGGTAGGGGATAAAATTCAGAAAATTATATGTTTTTGAAGATTCTAAAAAAGAAAGAGGGCTTACAAAGAGAGGGGTAGCATAAAAATGAATAGCTTACTGATCATGAATTGGCTGGCTGCCATTGCTGTTATTGCTTATGCGGGATATTTGTTTGTGTATCTTATACGAACGAGGATGGCCTACATACAGTTAGGAAAAAAGATTGAATTTGACCGTCGTTTTAAAGAGCGTTGGGATCTTCTTAAGGTCAATGTTTTCGGTCAGAAAAAGCTGCTGAAAGATAAGAAGAGCGGCATTATTCACGTTATGTTCTTTTACGGATTTATTCTTGTCCAATTTGGAGCAATTGACTTCGTTTGGAAAGGACTCGCACCAGGATCACATCTTCCACTTGGACCACTATACCCTGCATTTACATTCTTCCAGGAAATTGTCACACTTGTTATTTTAATTGCAGTCTTTTGGGCTTTTCATCGACGTTATGTTGAGAAGCTAGTTCGTTTAAAACGTAATTTCAAATCAGGCCTTGTTCTTATCTTTATCGGTGGCTTAATGATTTCTGTGCTACTCGGTAATGGGATGGGAATTATATGGCACGGTGAGGAGCTTTCATGGAGTGAACCGATCGCTTCTGCAATCGCTTACGTTTTCTCGGGGATAAATGAAACCGTAGCCATTTCCGTGTTCTATTTCTCTTGGTGGGTGCATTTACTAATTTTGTTAACGTTTTTAGTTTATGTTCCACAATCAAAACACGCGCATTTAATTGCGGGACCAGCCAACGTATTCTTTGGCCGTCTTTCAAATCCAGGGAAACTTGAAAAGATTGACTTTGAAGATGAAACACAAGAAACATTTGGTGTTGGTAAAATCGAAGACTTTAGACAAAATCAGCTTATTGATTTATACGCTTGCGTAGAGTGTGGTCGTTGTACAAATATGTGTCCGGCAACAGGAACAGGGAAAATGTTATCGCCGATGGATTTAATTTTAAAACTTCGCGATCATTTGACTGATAAAGGAGCTGCAGTGACATCAAAAGCACCGTGGGTTCCAGTAGTTGCTTTTAATAATACACAAGGAAATCAGTTAGCGATGATGGCGGCTGGGAAAGGGCAACAAGAATCTGCAGCTACAGCACTCGCTTACGATCCGAGTTTAATCGGAGATGTTATTACAGAAGAAGAGATTTGGGCTTGTACAACGTGTCGTAACTGTGAAGATCAGTGTCCGGTTATGAATGAGCATGTTGACAAAATTATTGATTTACGCCGCTATCTCGTTTTAACAGAAGGAAAGATGGATGCGGAAGCGCAGCGTGCGATGACAAACATCGAGCGTCAAGGGAATCCATGGGGTCTGAACCGTAAAGAGCGTGAAACATGGCGCCAAGGTGATGATGAAGTAACAGTTCCAACTGTGAAAGAAAAATCGAAAGCTGGCGAGGAGTTCGAATATTTATTCTGGGTTGGCTCAATGGGATCATATGATAATCGTAGTCAGAAGATTGCGATATCGTTTGCGAAGTTGATGAACGAAGCAGGCATTTCATTTGCGATACTTGGTAATAAAGAGAAGAACTCTGGAGATACACCGCGCCGACTTGGAAATGAATTTGTTTTCCAAGAGATGGCGACAAAGAATATCGAAGAATTTGAAAAAGCAGGAGTGAAGAAAATCGTTACGATTGACCCTCATGCTTATAACACATTTAAAAATGAGTATCCGGACTTTGGCTTGCAAGCAGAAGTCTATCATCATACAGAACTGTTAGCTCAATGGGTAAAAGAAGGACGCTTAAAACCTGTTCATGCTATTGAGGAAACAGTTACGTACCATGATTCCTGTTATTTAGGAAGATACAACGAAGTATACGAAGCGCCACGCGATATTTTGAAAGCGATTCCTGGTGTGAACCTTGTAGAAATGGCACGTAACCGTGAAACGGGAATGTGCTGTGGCGCAGGTGGTGGCTTAATGTGGATGGAAGAGACAACTGGTTCACGTATTAACGTTGCTCGTACAGAACAAGCATTAGCTGTGCAGCCATCCATTATCGGTACAGGTTGTCCATATTGCTTAACGATGATTAGCGATGGGACGAAAGCGAAAGAAGTAGAAGAGAATGTTCAAACGCTTGATGTAACAGAGATTTTAGAACGCTCTGTTATCGGACAGAAGAAAGAAGCGATGTAATCTGCAAGTATGAATACAACTTTAGAGAGAGGTGCAATCATTGCACCTCTTCTCAACGTAACAATGCCGAGCAAGCGCTCGGTTCTAAAAAAGAAATGGGGGAAAGAAACATGAGTAAAACAGTTATTTTAAGTGCTGCAAGAACACCGGTTGGGAAATTTGGAGGATCTTTAAAAGACGTAAAAGCAACAGAACTTGGAGGAATTGCAATTAAAGCAGCGCTTGAAAGAGCAAATGTTTCTGCTAGTGATGTTGAGGAAGTTATATTTGGAACGGTTATTCAAGGTGGACAAGGACAAATTCCATCGCGCCAAGCTGCGAGAGCTGCTGGAATCCCTTGGGAAGTGCAGACGGAAACAGTGAATAAAGTTTGTGCATCAGGGCTTCGTGCGGTTACGTTAGCGGATCAAATTATTCGTACTGGCGATCAATCATTGATTGTAGCTGGCGGTATGGAGTCGATGAGTAACAGTCCTTATATTTTACGCGGAGCAAGATGGGGATACAGAATGGGCAACAACGAAGTTATTGATTTAAATGTTGCTGACGGTTTAACATGCGCATTTTCAGGTATACACATGGGTGTTTATGGCGGAGAAGTTGCAAAAGAAGACGGAATTTCTCGTGAAGCGCAAGATGAATGGGCATATCGTAGTCATCAACGTGCAGTTTCAGCACATAAAGAAGGACGTTTTGAAGAGGAAATCGTGCCAGTAACGATTCCGCAAAGAAAAGGTGATCCGATTGTCGTTGCAAAAGATGAGGCGCCACGCGCGGATACAACAGTTGAAAAGTTAGCAAAATTAAAACCTGTATTTGATAAAACAGCGGCAGTGACAGCTGGTAATGCACCAGGCCTAAACGACGGTGGTGCTGCACTTGTATTAATGAGCGAAGACAGAGCGAAGCAAGAAGGAAGAAAGCCATTAGCGACAATTTTGGCACATACAGCAATTGCAGTGGAATCTAAAGATTTCCCGAGAACGCCAGGTTATGCAATTAATGCATTGTTAGAAAAAACAGGAAAGACAATTGAAGACATTGATTTATTTGAGATTAATGAAGCATTTGCAGCGGTAGCAATTGCAAGTACAGAGATTGCGGGAATTGATCCAGAAAAATTGAATGTAAATGGCGGAGCAGTAGCTATGGGACACCCGATTGGAGCAAGTGGAGCGCGCATTATCGTTACATTAATTCATGCACTTAAGCAACGCGGCGGCGGAATTGGAATTGCTTCGATTTGTAGTGGTGGTGGTCAAGGCGATGCAGTGATGATTGAAGTTCACTAATTAAGATTAGAAGGTACATAGTTTATTGAAAATTAAGGGGGAAGAAGAAATGAGTGTA
The DNA here is from genome assembly GCF_058791995.1 of Bacillus sp. EB106-04-02-XG92. NCBI lineage: Bacteria > Bacillati > Bacillota > Bacilli > Caryophanales > Bacillaceae > Bacillus > Bacillus sp. EB106-04-02-XG92. Next base: position 398,358 of record NZ_JBYTEA010000002.1, on the reverse strand, counting down.
CAAAAAATTGTTGTAATTGGTGCGGGACAAATGGGTTCAGGAATTGCACAAGTATGTGCAATGGCAGGATATGATGTGAAGGTACAAGATTTAAAACAAGAGCAATTAGATAGAGGATTGGCTATCATTACTAAAAACTTAGCACGCCAAGTAGAAAAAGGGCGCATGAAGGAAGAAGAGAAGGAAGCTACGCTAAATCGTCTTACAGTAACGCTTGATTTAGATTGTGTGAAGGAAGCGGACCTTATTATTGAAGCGGCTGTTGAGAAAATGGATATTAAAAAGAAAATCTTTGCGAATCTAGATGAAATCGCTCCAGAACACGCAATTTTAGCGACGAATACGTCATCTCTACCAATTACAGAAATTGCAGCGGTAACGAAGCGGCCAGAAAAAGTAATCGGTATGCATTTTATGAATCCAGTTCCGGTTATGAAACTTGTTGAAATTATTCGTGGGTTGGCTACAGATGATGCGGTCTATGAAACGATTGAAGATATTACGAAGAAAATTGGGAAAGTACCAGTTGAAGTAAATGATTTCCCAGGGTTTGTATCGAACCGTATTTTATTACCGATGATTAATGAAGCAATCTATACGTTATATGAAGGTGTGGCGACGAAAGAAGCAATTGATGAAGTAATGAAACTTGGGATGAATCATCCGATGGGCCCTTTAACGCTCGCTGATTTTATCGGTTTAGATACATGTTTATACATTATGGAAGTGTTGCATGAAGGTTTAGGTGATAGTAAATATCGCCCATGCCCATTACTACGTAAGTATGTAAATGCAGGATGGTTAGGACGTAAAACAGGTCGTGGTTTCTACGTTTACGAATAAATCCCCCTTTGTTACAAAATAGTGGTCTTACCAAATTGTTAAAAGGATATATAGCAAATGGAGGCGGAGTATATGAACTTTCGTTTTAATGAAGAGCAGCAAATGATGAGGAAGATGGTTCGAGATTTTGCGCAGAAGGAAATAGCTCCCTTTGTTCCGAGTATGGAACAAGGGGTGTTCCCAAAAGAGATTTTGCAGAAGATGGGTGAGCTTGGATTAATGGGAATTCCAGCGCCTGCAAAATACGGCGGTGCAGAAATGGATTTTATTTCTTACATTTTAGCAATTGAAGAAATTTCAAAGGTAAGCGCAACAGTTGGTGTAATTTTAGCTGTACATACGTCAGTTGGAATGAACCCAATTTTATATTTCGGAACGGAAGAACAGAAAGAGAAATATGTTTCTAAACTTGCAACTGGTGAATATTTAGGAGCATTTGCATTAACAGAACCAAATGCAGGATCAGATGCAGGGAGTTTGAAATCAAGAGCTGTGAAGAAAGGCGATCACTACATTATTAATGGATCGAAAGTATTTATTACAAATGGTGGTGAAGCAAATACATACATTGTATTCGCTTCTACAAATCCAGAGGCAGGAAAGAGCGGGATTTCTGCATTTATAGTAGAGAAAGATACACCGGGCTTAATTATCGGCAAAGACGAACATAAAATGGGGCTTCTCGGTTCTCGTACAGTACAACTTACGTTTGAGGATATGAAAGTGCCAGCTGAGAATTTACTTGGTGAAGAAGGACAAGGATTTAAGGTAGCGATGGCGAATTTAGATGTTGGACGAATTGGAATTGGAGCGCAAGCATTAGGAATTGCAGAAGCGGCGCTTGCATGTGCGATTGATTATGCGAAAGAACGTGAGCAATTCGGAAAGCCAATTGCGGCGCAGCAAGGGATTGGCTTCAAACTTGCGGATATGGCTACTAGTGTAGAAGCGGCGCGATTACTCGTATATAGAGCGGCATCGCTAAGAGCACAAGGATTACCATGCGGTAAAGAAGCATCTATTGCGAAACTATTCGCTTCTAAGACGGCCGTTGAAGTTGCGATTGAAGCGGTGCAAGTATTTGGTGGTTACGGTTATACGAAAGACTATCCAGTAGAAAGATTTTTCCGTGATGCGAAAATCACGCAAATATATGAAGGAACGAGTGAGATACAGAAACTTGTTATTAGCCGAGCTTTATAAAAGCAAAAGGGGGAGACGGGCATGCATTTTAAACTATCAGAAGAACATGAAATGATAAGGAAAATGGTTCGAGATTTTGCTAAGAACGAAGTAGCACCGACGGCAGCTGAGCGTGATGAAGAAGAGAGATTTGATCGTGCGATATTTGATCAAATGGCAGAGCTTGGTTTAACCGGCATTCCGTGGCCTGAAGAATACGGTGGAATTGGAAGCGATTACTTAGCTTATGTAATTGCCGTTGAAGAATTATCCCGCGTATGTGCTTCTACAGGTGTAACATTATCTGCACATACTTCGCTTGCTGGTTGGCCCATTTTTAAATTTGGAACGGAAGAGCAAAAACAAACGTTTTTACGACCGATGGCAGTAGGGAAGAAAATTGGGGCGTACGGCTTAACTGAGCCAGGATCTGGATCGGATGCTGGTGGAATGAAGACGATTGCTAAAAGAGATGGAGACCATTATGTATTAAATGGATCAAAAATCTTTATCACTAATGGCGGTATTGCTGATATTTATGTTGTCTTTGCGTTAACTGATCCTGAATCGAAGCAGCGCGGCACGAGCGCATTTATTGTGGAAAGTGATACACCAGGATTTTCAGTTGGGAAGAAGGAAAGTAAGTTAGGGATTCGCTCTTCACCAACAACTGAAATCATGTTCGAAGATTGCCGCATTCCTGTAGAGAATTTACTAGGTGAAGAAGGACAAGGATTTAAGATAGCGATGCAAACATTAGATGGTGGCCGTAACGGTATTGCGGCGCAAGCGGTTGGTATTGCACAAGGAGCTTTAGATGCTTCCGTAGAATATGCAAGAGAACGTCATCAGTTTGGGAAGCCGATTGCGGCGCAACAAGGAATTGGCTTTAAACTTGCAGATATGGCAACAGATGTGGAGGCGGCGCGTCTTCTAACATACCAAGCGGCTTGGCTTGAATCGGAAGGGCTTCCGTACGGGAAAGAGTCAGCGATGTCAAAAGTATTTGCAGGTGATGCAGCGATGAAGGTGACGACCGAAGCGGTACAAGTATTTGGTGGTTACGGTTATACGAAAGATTATCCAGTAGAGCGTTATATGCGAGATGCAAAGATTACACAGATTTATGAAGGAACACAAGAGATTCAAAGGCTAGTAATTTCTCGTATGTTAACGAAGTAGGGTGAAAGGCGTAGGTATTTTCCTACGCTTTTTCCTTCCGAAAAATAAGGGAGAGAGGTGAAGGGGATGGTTAAACATAATGTACATGCGTCCGTGAAAGATGAAAAATTAGTGGCGTTAAGACGTGAACAAATGATTAAAGGTGCGGTGCAGTTGTTTAAGCAAAAAGGGTTTCCGCGTACAACAACGAGAGAGATTGCAAAGGCAGCTGGATTTAGTATTGGTACGCTTTATGAATACATTCGTACAAAAGATGATGTTTTGTATTTAGTTTGTGATAGTATTTATGAACATGTAAAAGAAAGATTAGAGGAAGTAGTTTGTACAGAAAAAGGGAGTATAGAAAGCTTAAAGATAGCAATAACGAATTACTTTAAAGTGATGGATGAATTGCAGGAAGAAGTATTAATCATGTATCAAGAGGTACGTTTTTTACCGAAAGAATCACTCCCGTACGTATTAGAAAAGGAGTTTCAAATGGTAGGAATGTTCGAGAATATTTTAGAACAGTGTACGGAAAATGGAACATTTACATTAAACAAAAAAGAAATACAGCTTCTTGCGCATAATATTTTTATACAAGGACAGATGTGGGGATTTAGACGTTGGGCGCTACAAAAGCTATATACGCTCGAAGAATATACAGAAATGCAAATTAGGTACGTACTGCAAGGAGCCCATATGCTTCCGAAATAAGGAATGGACAAATTATAATTTTATTGCTATATAAAGTTTCCCGTTTTTTTTGTAGCATATTTGTGCGACTTTTGTTTATAATGAATAGTATGGATTTTTTTAAGCAGGCCGTTATATATAAGGTTATATTTGATGAAAGGAAGTGCCGCATAAGTGGATTTTAAGCAATATTCACCAGAAGAGCTAAAAGAATGTTCAATGATTGAAGTTGTACATAGCGTTTTAGGGGATAAAAAACAAGCAACGACATTCAACGAGTTGGTTCAAGAAATCGCTCAAGTGCTGGGACTATCTCAAGAGCAAGTTAATGCGAAACTCGCACAATTTTATACAGACTTAAACATCGATGGACGTTTCATTAATTTAGGAGAAAATCGTTGGGGGCTACGCAGCTGGTACCCATACGAGCAAATTGATGAAGAAATCTTACCTCAACCAAAACCGAAGAAGAAACGTAAAGTTGAAGAAGACGGTTTTGACGACTACATTGAAGAAGATGAAGACTTCGACGATGCAGACGTAACTGAAGACGAAGATGATGATGTAGAAGATTTGGACAAGGTTCTTGAAGATGAAGACGGAGATGACGATGATCTTGATGATTTAGATGAAGATGATGAGGATGACTTCGCTGAAGAAGAACTTGAGTATGATGAAACTGAAGAAGAAGAGGAAGAACTGTAGTTCTTGACTTTTCATTATCGTCCATGTAGAATCATTTTTGGGCTCTTTAAAAAAGGACGATAATACTTTTAAAGTGTAAATATAAAAGAAAATTGCTCCCTACTTATTACTTTTTGTGATGAGGGGAGCAATTTTCTTTTTTGTTTTTTGTTTAGAAAATAAAAAGAGTCTAACAATAAGATGGATACAGTGTTATCTACATACGTTGCGCTTTGCAACGGTGATTATATAACAGCAAAGTAGAAGGGAGCTTTTTCATGACTAAGTATATTTTTGTAACAGGCGGTGTAGTATCGTCTTTAGGAAAAGGTATTACAGCAGCATCTCTAGGAAGACTTTTAAAAAATCGTGGTTTAAATGTAACGATTCAAAAGTTTGATCCATACATTAACGTAGACCCAGGGACTATGAGCCCATACCAACACGGTGAGGTATTCGTAACAGATGATGGTGCAGAAACTGACTTAGACCTTGGTCACTATGAGCGTTTCATTGACATCAACTTAAACAAATACAGCAACGTAACAACAGGTAAAATTTACTCTTCAGTTCTTCAAAAAGAGCGTCGTGGTGAATACCTAGGAGGAACAGTTCAAGTTATTCCTCACATTACTAACGAAATTAAAGAGCGCGTATACCGTTCTGGTCGCGAAACAAACGCGGACGTTGTTATTACAGAAATTGGTGGAACTGTTGGTGACATCGAGTCTCTACCATTCTTAGAAGCAATCCGTCAAATTAAGAGCGACATCGGTCGTGACAATGTAATGTACATTCACTGTACGTTAATCCCGTACTTAAAAGCAGCGGGTGAAATGAAAACAAAACCAACGCAACATAGCGTTAAAGAGCTTCGCAGCTTAGGTATTCAACCAAATATTATCGTTGTTCGTACAGAATTGCCTGTTTCTCAAGATATGAAAGACAAGCTTGCATTATTCTGTGACATCGATACAAAAGCAGTTATCGAAGCGCGCGATGCAGATACTTTATATGCGGTTCCATTATCTCTTCAAGAGCAAAATATGGACCAAATCGTTTGCGATCACTTAAAATTAGACAATCCAGCTGCAGATATGACAGAGTGGACTGCGCTAGTTGAAAAAGTGCGTAACCTTTCTAAGAAAACAAAAATCGCTCTTGTTGGTAAATACGTAGAGCTTCAAGATGCATATATTTCTGTTGTAGAAGCACTTCGTCATGCAGGTTACTCTTTCGACACAGATGTAGAAGTGAAATGGGTAAATGCTGAGCACGTAACACCAGAGAACGTACAAGAATTAGTAGGAGACACAGATGGTATCCTTGTACCAGGTGGCTTCGGCGATCGTGGTGTAGAAGGTAAAATCGTTGCAATTCAATATGCTCGTGAAAACAAAGTTCCATTCCTAGGAATTTGCTTAGGTATGCAACTTGCATCAATCGAATTCGCACGTAACGTATTAGGATTAGAAGGAGCTAACTCTTCTGAAATTAATCCTGACACACCTTATGCAATTATCGACTTATTACCAGAACAAAAAGATGTAGAAGACTTAGGTGGTACACTTCGTCTTGGTCTATATCCATGTAAGCTTGCTGAAGAAACAAATGCATACAATGCTTACAATGAGCCGGTTGTATATGAGCGTCATCGTCATCGTTATGAGTTCAACAATCAATTCCGTCCGGATATGGAAAAAGAAGGATTTGTATTCTCTGGTACAAGCCCAGACGGCCGTCTAGTTGAAATCATTGAATTAAAAGATCATCCTTGGTTCGTGGCAGCACAGTTCCACCCAGAACTAGTTTCTCGTCCAAACCGTCCACAACCATTGTTCCATGACTTCGTAAGAGCTTCTATTACGAATAAAGAGAGCAAGTAATAAAAAAAAGCGCCTGAAATAGGGCGCTTTTTTTAATATTCATTTAACATTTCATCGATTGTAAATTTGATCCCGTGATATGCAAATAAAGCTATCATTAAGCTTGGGAATCCGTAACGATTACCTTCATCGTCTGGAATAAGACCTTTTAACAGCTTTGTATCAATATGTACATCTGTATATTGTTCTAGTGATTCAGCACCTTCTTGAATAGCAGAGATGCCGACAATAGAGTGTCCATCTGTTTGCAGTTTTTTTGCTATTGCTACAACTTCTTCATCTGTTGAAAAACGGCTAATAAGAAGCACACGATCTGCAGAAGTTACTTCTACTTCTTTACCATTTTCAAATAATCGTTTTGCTTGCTTCATTGGTTCAGCACCGAATAGTGCTTCAGCAACAACGCCCTCCATCTCATTTGTACCATGTAAATAAATAAAACCTTCGCCAACTAATGCTTGAGCAAGTAGGCGGGCGCTATCTTCTATATTCATTTCCTCTTTTTGAGAAACTCTGGAGAAATAACCACTTAATTGAGTTGAAAAAATTTTTAACATAATGTTACTCCCTTCGTACGTGTTTACCGGCTTTCATTATAGTGTATTTTTTTAGAAAGGTGAAATTGAATGGTGGCATAACAAAATAGGAAACGGTAAAATAAGAAAGAATAGGAAGGAATTTGCCAAAGAATAGCGAAAATAAATCGTTAAGATATAAGAAGCTTTAAATCTTGTATTTACACAGAAAGGTTGGGAGTTATGGAAGGGAAAATTTTAATCGTTGATGATCAATATGGCATTCGTGTGTTATTACATGAAGTGTTCCAAAAAGAAGGTTATCAGACATTCCAAGCAGCGAATGGATTTCAAGCTTTAGATATCGTGAAAAAAGATAATCCAGATTTAGTTGTGTTAGATATGAAAATTCCAGGTATGGATGGTATAGAGATTTTAAAGCATGTAAAAGAAATTGATGAGAGCATTAAAGTGATTTTAATGACTGCTTATGGAGAGCTTGATATGATCCAAGAAGCAAAAGATTTAGGTGCTTTAATGCATTTTGCTAAACCATTTGATATTGATGAAATTCGTCAAGCGGTGAGAAATGAGCTCGCTGTAGAGGCGTAAAAATGAATTTTTTATAAAAAATATGGAAAAAAGCGTTTACATGGACTATTGTGCAGGTGAATACGGTTGAGTTTTTGAGTACAAGTTGTTATCCTATTGAGTGTAGAAAAAAGTCCGGTATGTAGATATACATATTTTACCTTATTCTGGTCATACTACCAGCGATAAGAACTTATCGGATACAAAAAACGTTTTTTAGGAGGATTCACCATGCCTTTAGTTTCTATGAAAGAAATGCTAAACAAAGCACTAGAAGGAAAATACGCAGTTGGTCAATTCAACATGAACAACTTAGAGTGGACTCAAGCTATCTTAGCTGCTGCGGAAGAAGAAAAATCTCCTGTAATCCTAGGTGTATCTGAGGGTGCAGCTCGTCATATGACTGGTTTCAAAACAGTTGTAGCTATGGTTAAAGCTTTAATCGAAGAAATGAACATCACTGTTCCTGTAGCGATTCACCTTGACCATGGTTCAAGCTTCGAAAAATGTAAAGAAGCAATCGATGCAGGTTTCACATCTGTAATGATCGACGCTTCTCACCACCCATTCGAAGAAAACGTAGAAACTACTAAAAAAGTAGTAGAATACGCACACGCTCGTAACGTATCTGTTGAAGCTGAGCTTGGAACAGTTGGCGGACAAGAAGACGACGTAATCGCTGAAGGCGTAATTTACGCTGACCCAGCAGAGTGTAAGCACCTTGTTGAAGCAACAGGCATTGATTGCCTAGCTCCAGCTTTAGGTTCTGTACACGGTCCTTACAAAGGTGAGCCTAACTTAGGATTCGCTGAAATGGAACAAGTTCGTGACTTCACTGGCGTACCTTTAGTATTACACGGTGGTACTGGTATCCCAACTGCTGATATCGAAAAAGCTATCTCTTTAGGTACTTCAAAAATCAACGTAAACACTGAGAACCAAATTGAGTTTACAAAAGCTGTTCGTGAAGTATTAAACAAAGACCAAGAAGTTTACGATCCTCGTAAATTTATCGGACCTGGCCGCGACGCTATCAAAGCAACTGTTATTGGTAAAATGCGCGAATTCGGTTCTAACGGTAAAGCGTAAGAATAAAATTCCGTTTTGGAAACCGTCTACTCTTTTAGACGGTTTCCTTTCGTTGTATAATGAAAGCGTGAACAAGTCTAAAGATTTTATCATTTTTTTTTGAAATAGAAAATAATGTGCATAGTCCTATTAATAAATGTGATAACGTATCTAAGTTGATAAAGTAAATTCGATGAATAGTTAATCTTTATCTTTTTGTATTACAGGAGAAATGAAGATAATGGTTTCCTATTTATTGAGTGTTAGGGTGGAAAGAGTGATTGAGATTCTTAAGGGGAGCTTTCTATAAAAATATAGAAAGTAAATACATTCACAAGAAGGGAGCTCAATATGGAAAAATTGCTAATTGAAGGCGGAAGAGCTTTAAATGGAACAATTCGCGTGAGTGGTGCAAAGAACAGCGCCGTTGCACTAATTCCAGCAACAATTTTAGCAGATACTCCAGTAACTATTGGTGGTGTCCCTAATATTTCGGACGTGAAAATGTTAGGAGACTTACTAGAGGAAATTGGAGGGAGAGTGACTTATGGACAGGAGGAAGAGATGGTAGTCGATCCTTCTAACATGGTTGCAATGCCTTTACCAAATGGAAAAGTGAAAAAATTGCGTGCTTCTTATTATTTAATGGGTGCGATGCTTGGCCGTTTTAAAAAAGCTGTTATTGGGCTTCCAGGTGGATGTCACTTAGGACCGAGGCCGATTGATCAGCATATTAAAGGGTTTGAAGCGTTAGGTGCACATGTTACGAATGAACAAGGTGCTATCTATTTAAGAGCAGATGAACTGCGCGGGGCACGTATTTATTTAGATGTTGTTAGTGTAGGAGCTACGATTAATATTATGCTAGCAGCTGTACGAGCCAAAGGTAGAACTGTTATTGAAAACGCAGCGAAAGAACCAGAGATTATTGATGTTGCTACATTGTTAACAAGCATGGGTGCACGTATTAAAGGTGCTGGTACAGATGTAATCCGAATTGATGGTGTGGATTCACTGCATGGTTGTCACCATACGATTATTCCGGACCGCATTGAAGCGGGTACGTATATGATTTTAGGAGCTGCATCAGGAGGAGAAGTAACAGTTGATAACGTTATTCCTCAGCATTTAGAGTCAGTTACGGCGAAGTTAAGAGAAGCTGGTGTTCAAGTTGAAACGAACGATGATCAAATTACAGTGAACGGTAATGGAAGGTTAAAAGTAGTTGATATAAAAACGCTTGTATATCCAGGTTTCCCAACAGACTTACAACAGCCGTTTACAACACTTTTAACAAAAGCTCATGGAACGGGTGTTGTAACGGATACGATTTACGGCGCACGTTTTAAACACATTGATGAATTACGTCGTATGAATGCACAAATTAAAGTAGAAGGTCGTTCAGCAATTGTAACTGGTCCTGTTTTATTGCAAGGTGCAAAAGTGAAAGCGAGTGATTTACGAGCTGGAGCGGCCCTTGTTATTGCCGGGTTAATGGCGGATGGAATTACAGAAGTAACCGGACTTGAGCATATCGATCGAGGTTATGAAAATATAGTAGACAAGCTTAAAGGGCTTGGCGCGAACATTTGGCGAGAACAAATGACAAGCCAAGAAATTGAAGAGATGAAGAACGCATAAGTGATACTTCCGCAAGGGGGAAGCGAAGCATCACTACTTGTGGAAGTACACTTTATAGAAAAACACGGTTCACACAATACGGCAGAAATATAAAGACTTAAAGGAGAGGGATTATCGTGGAAAGAAGTTTATCTATGGAGTTAGTACGTGTAACAGAGGCTGCAGCTTTATCATCAGCGCGTTGGATGGGGCGCGGGAAAAAGGATGAGGCAGACGGTGCAGCAACATCAGCTATGCGTGATGTATTTGATACAATTCCGATGAAAGGGACAGTTGTAATTGGTGAAGGTGAAATGGATGAAGCACCAATGCTATATATCGGAGAAAAATTAGGTACAGGATATGGTCCACGTGTAGACGTTGCAGTTGATCCTTTAGAAGGGACAAACATCGTGGCAGCTGGTGGATGGAATGCTCTTGCTGTTATTGCAATTGCAGATCACGGCAATTTGTTACATGCTCCTGACATGTACATGGATAAAATCGCGGTTGGCCCAGAAGCAGTTGGGGCGGTCGATATTGATGCGCCTATTATCGATAACTTACGTGCAGTTGCGAAAGCGAAAAATAAAGATATTGAAGATGTTGTAGCGACAGTTTTAAACCGCCCACGTCATCAAGCAATTATTGAAGAAATTCGTAAAGCTGGTGCTCGCATTAAATTGATTAATGATGGAGACGTAGCTGGCGCAATTAACACTGCATTTGATCGTACAGGTGTAGATATTTTATTTGGCTCTGGTGGTGCGCCTGAGGGTGTACTAGCAGCAGTTGCATTAAAATGTTTAGGCGGCGAGATTCACGGGAAACTGTTACCGCAAAACGAAGCTGAATTGGCGCGTTGCAAAAAGATGGGCATAGAAGACATCAACCGCATCCTTCGCATGGAGGACTTAGTAAAAGGTGACGATGCAATCTTCGCAGCAACAGGCGTAACAGACGGAGAACTATTGCGCGGCGTTCAATTTAAAGGAAGCGTAGGAACAACACAATCTCTAGTTATGCGTGCAAAATCAGGCACAGTACGCTTCGTAGACGGACGTCACAGCTTGAATAAAAAACCGAACTTGGTTATTAAGTAAAAAGCGGAGGTGGCTTGCTCAGAAGGGGAAGGGGTGAAATGACTGACCCTTCTAGCCACCGACCATTCTAGCTGCTGAAGCTGGATGAAGTAAAAGCGAAGACAAATTTTCTTGTCTTCGCTTCTTGTATTTGTGTTCCAACGTATTGATTAAAACTAGATAAAAGGGTTACAATAGTGAATATTACCCTACTTGAACTTATTGCCTTTCATTATTAATTATTTGCCTTCCGTATTTTTTCCCTTTACTCATGTGAAAAGAGAATAATGTTAAAGTGTGGTGTCTGAATGAATTTGTCAATTGCAGCATTAGAAAACATGAAATTAAAAGAGTTATACGAGCTTGCGAAGGAATTTAAGATTTCGTATTATAGCAAATTAACGAAAAAAGAGTTAATCTTCGCCATTTTAAAAGCTCGAGCAGAAAAAGAAGGCTTCTTCTTCATGGAAGGCGTATTAGAAATTATTCAATCAGAAGGATTTGGATTCCTACGTCCTATCAACTACTCTCCAAGCTCAGAAGATATTTATATCTCAGCTTCGCAAATTCGTCGTTTCGATTTACGTAATGGAGACAAGGTTTCTGGTAAAGTACGACCTCCGAAAGAAAATGAACGCTATTTTGGATTATTACAAGTTGAAGCTGTAAACGGAGATGATCCAGAGTCAGCAAAAGAGCGTGTGCATTTCCCTGCATTAACACCATTATACCCAGATCGCCAAATGAAATTGGAAACGGAACCGAAAAAGTTACCGACACGCATCATGGATTTAATCGCACCAGTTGGATTTGGACAACGTGGTTTAATTGTCGCGCCTCCAAAGGCTGGTAAAACGAGTCTATTAAAAGAAATCGCACACAGTGTTACAACAAATCATCCGGAAGCTGAATTAATTGTACTTTTAATTGATGAGCGTCCAGAGGAAGTAACAGACATTGAACGTTCTGTTAAAGGAGATGTTGTAAGTTCTACTTTTGATGAAGTACCAGAAAATCATATTAAAGTAGCGGAACTTGTGTTAGAACGTGCAATGCGCCTTGTAGAGCACAAGAAAGATGTTATCATTTTAATGGATAGTATTACCCGTTTAGCGCGAGCTTACAACCTTGTTATTCCGCCAAGTGGTAGAACATTATCGGGTGGTATCGACCCTGCTGCCTTCCATAGACCGAAGCGTTTCTTTGGAGCTGCTCGTAATATTGAAGAAGGCGGTAGCTTAACGATTTTAGCAACAGCGCTTGTTGATACAGGATCTCGTATGGACGATGTAATTTACGAGGAATTTAAAGGAACTGGAAATATGGAACTTCACTTAGATCGTTCATTAGCTGAGCGTCGTATCTTCCCGGCAATTGATATTCGCCGTTCTGGTACACGTAAAGAAGATCTATTAATTCCGAAAGAACATTTAGACAAGCTATGGGGTATTCGTAAAACAATGCGCGATACACCGGACTTTGTTGAAGGTTTCTTACGTAAACTTCGTCAAACAAAGACAAATGAAGAATTTTTACAAAACATTGTTGCAGATTCAAAAAGATATGTAACAACGAAGTAAAGGGAAAAGATTGGGACTCGCTTATTTTGTGGTAAGCGAGTTTTTTATGTTTTTTAGGTGATGTTAAAGAGAGAGGCATGGAAGAATATTAGTTGATTCTAATCGGATGAGTTGGCTCTGATTTAAGTTGATAGCGGCTAGAATGGTCGGTGGCATCGGGTCTTCGCATCTAAGAACCTTCCGCCCGAAAGGTAAAAAGCACCTTTAGGGCGAAAGAACCTTAGCTGGTCAGAGCTGAGCGAGCCCCATCCACTTTAAGACAGTATCCAGCTCCAGCGGCTAAAATCTCCGGTCATTTCACTCTCTCGCTCGAAGCAAAAAGCGCTTCAAGGTCGAGAGTTCCAATCTCCTGCGATTCTGAACGAGCCGCTTCTGCTTTTAAAATGTATCCAGTTCCGCCGGCTAGCTCTTCGTGTCTAAGAACCTCCCGCATTAAAGGTAAAAAGCACCTTTTATGCGAGAGAACCTTAGCCAGTCAGAGCTGAACGAGCCGTCTCCACTTTAAATTTAAAAAGACAAAAACAGGTAGTTGCAAAATGAAGTTAGCCTTGTTATAATTTCATCATATGTGTTTCATCAATATAGTTGTGTATGCAGCTGAAGATGAAAAACTCTGTTTCGAAAATGATTCAGGGCGGAAGGAGATGAAAAGAATGAAAGCAGGAATTCACCCAGATTACAAGAAAGTTGTATTCATGGACACAAACACAGGCTTCAAATTCTTAAGCGGATCTACTAAAGGATCTAACGAAACTGTTGAGTGGGAAGATGGTAACACTTATCCATTACTAAAAGTTGAGATCAGTTCTGATTCTCACCCATTCTACACTGGACGTCAGAAGTTTGCTACTGCAGACGGACGCGTTGACCGCTTCAATAAGAAATACGGTCTTAAGTAATAAAAACATAAAACAGGCAAGTGTATCTATTCGCTTGTCTGTTTTTTTTGCGAAAATATTATACCTTTACCCTACTTTTAATTAAAAAGTAGATGAAAGGAGAGCTTCATGTACTTAATAAATCAAAACGGTTGGATTGAAGTGATTTGCGGTAGTATGTTTTCTGGTAAATCAGAAGAGCTTATCCGCCGTGTGCGTCGTACGCAATTTGCGAAACAACATGCAATTGTATTTAAACCATGTATTGATAATCGCTATAGTGAAGAAGACGTTGTATCACATAACGGATTAAAGGTAAAAGCAGTTCCTGTTTCAGCTTCAAAAGATATATTTGAACATATCACTGAAGAAATGGATGTAATTGCAATCGATGAGGTGCAATTCTTTGATGGGGACATTGTGGAAGTGGTGCAAGTATTGGCAAATCGTGGCTATCGTGTCATTGTAGCTGGTTTAGACCAAGATTTCCGTGGTCTACCATTTGGACAAGTTCCTCAGCTGATGGCGATTGCTGAACATGTAACAAAACTACAAGCAGTATGTTCTGCATGTGGATCTCCGGCAAGTCGTACACAACGATTAATTGATGGAGAACCGGCGGCATTTGATGATCCAATTATTTTAGTTGGAGCTTCAGAATCGTATGAACCACGCTGTCGTCATTGTCATGCAGTTCCTACAAACAAAGATAAGTAAAACTCGCTGCGCAAGGCGGGTTTTTTTCAGAATAGAGAGTGTGAGCGTTGTGAGCCGCCTCCACTTTTAAATATATTATCTAGCTTCAGCGGCTAGAATCTCCGGCCATTTCACTCTCTCACTTGAAGCAAAAAGCGCTTCAAGGTCGAGAGTTCCAATGGCCTGCGATTCTGAGCAAGCCGCTTACGCTTTTAAATATAATTTGCGTTTTTTTGAGTAAGTACCATATACTATTTGTATTAGATACTAGGATGTAGAGGTGAATGATGTGTTAGATCGTTTGCAAGCTGTAGAAAATCGTTATGAGAAGTTAAATGAATTGCTAAGCGACCCAGAGGTTATTAGCGATACAAATAAGCTTCGTGAGTATTCAAAGGAACAGTCTGATATACAGGAAACGGTAGAAGTGTATCGTGAGTATAAGGATGTTCGTGAGCAATTAAAAGATGCGAAAGCAATGTTAGAAGATAAGTTAGACGCAGAAATGCGTGAAATGGTAAAAGAAGAAGTTTCCGAATTAGAGTCACAAGATAAAGAGTTATCAGAGCGTCTGAAAATCTTACTTGTACCAAAAGACCCTAACGATGATAAGAACGTTATCGTTGAGGTTCGTGGAGCTGCTGGTGGCGACGAGGCCGCTTTATTTGCTGGTGATTTATACCGTATGTATAGCCGTTACGCTGAGGTACAAGGTTGGAAAACGGAGATTATCGAGGCTAGCTATACAGAATTAGGTGGATATAAAGAGATTATCTTTATGATTAACGGTAAAGGTGCTTTCGCGAAGCTGAAATTCGAGAATGGTGCTCACCGTGTACAACGTGTTCCTGAAACGGAATCTGGTGGACGTATTCATACATCTACAGCAACTGTAGCTGTATTACCAGAGGCAGAGGAAGTAGAAATTGACATTCATGAGAAAGATGTTCGTGTTGATACATTCGCTTCTAGTGGACCTGGTGGACAGAGCGTTAATACAACGATGTCAGCGGTACGTTTAACGCATTTACCGACTGGTGTAGTTGTATCGTGTCAGGATGAGAAATCACAAATTAAGAATAAAGAAAAAGCGATGAAAGTATTACGCGCACGTGTTTATGATAAGTTTAGACAAGAAGCACAAGCTGAGTATGATCAAAACCGTAAACAAGCTGTTGGTACGGGTGATCGTTCAGAGCGTATTCGTACGTATAACTTCCCGCAAAACCGTGTTACAGACCATCGAATCGGCTTAACGATTCAAAAGCTAGATCAGATCTTACAAGGTAAGTTAGATGATTTCATCAATGCCTTAGTGATGGAAGATCAGGCTCAAAGGATGGAGGCAGCTGAGTAATGCGTGTCTATGAAGCCCTAAAATGGGCTTCTTCTTTTTTACAGGAAAATGGACGAGATGAAAATGCGGGAGAAATTGTCCTTTGTCATGTATTAAAGGTGAATAGAACTGGATTGTTGATGAATCTTCGTGAGGAAATAACTGCGGAACAAGAAACAAGTTTTACAGAGTTTATCCACAAGCATGTAGAAGGTATTCCTATTCAATATATGATTGGTCACGAAATGTTTTATGGCCGATCGTTCTTTGTGAATGAAGAAGTATTAATACCAAGACCGGAAACAGAAGAGCTTATAGTGGGAGTATTAGAAAGAATCGAACGCCATTTTGGTGATGAGAAACTACATGTAGCAGATATCGGTACAGGTAGCGGAGCGATTTCGATTACGCTTGCTTTAGAAAATAAAAATCTTCATGTGTATACGGTAGATATTGCGCAGGAGTCGATTGAGGTTGCAAAAGAAAATGCCAAAACTTTGGGCGCAGAAGTAACGTTCTATCACGGTGATTTATTATCGCCATTTTATGAAACGGGTCAAAAGTTAGATGTTGTTGTTTCAAATCCTCCATATATACCGGAAGAAGATTGGCGTGGCCTTTCTCCTGTGGTGAAAGAGCATGAGCCAAAGAGAGCGCTTGTTGGCGGTGAAGACGGATTAGATTTCTATCGCCGTTTTATGGAAGAGTTGCCGAATGTATTGCAGAAGAAAGCAATTGTGGCATTTGAAATTGGAGTAGGGCAAGGTGAGGACGTGAAAGAGCTGTTACAACAAGCTTTTCCACATGCTCATGTTGAGGTTGTTTTTGATATTAATGGAAAAGATCGTATGGTATTTGCAGAGATGGAGTAAGGTTCACACCTTACTCTATTTTTTTGTGGAAAAATTCATATAGATTTTGAATTTAATAGTTTAGAAAGATGAAAGTCTGTCCACACTGTTTGTAGAAGGGACGGTGGAGGAAATGAAAAAACAAGTTATTGCTTATCTTCTTCTATTATTAATTGGTGCACAATTGCTTGTGCAGTTTGGATATATGAAAGCTGATGCGAAAGGGCCTTCAGTTATTCCGAAAGAGGCCGTTCGATTACGGATTTTAGCAAATAGTGATTTAGATAAAGATCAGGCGTTAAAGCGCAAAGTACGTGATGAAGTAAAAGCACAAATTGATGGATGGGTAGCGGATTTAACTTCATTTGAAGAGGCGCGTAAAGTCATTCAAAGTCATATTCCAGAAATCGAAAAAACAGTGGCAAATACGTTGAAAAAAGAAGGTAGTAAAGATTCATTCCAAGTGAAGTTCAGTAAGAATGTAAAGTTTCCGACAAAGGTATATGGGAATTTTATTTATCCAGCAGGGGAATATGAGGCGGTATTGATTACAATTGGTGAAGGTGAAGGGGCAAACTGGTGGTGTGTATTATTTCCGCCGATGTGTTTCTTAGATTTTTCAAGTGGTACAGCTGTAAGGAAAGAAGAACATGTTGTGAAGGCTGAATCTCCTGAAGAGGAGCAGGTAAAATCATTAGATGAAGAAGTAGTAAATGCAGAAGAGGAAAAAGAGGATGAGGTGAAAGAAAAGAAAGTTGTAAAGCAGGAAGTCGTAAAAAAAGTAACAACTTCTGAAAAGAAAGTAGTAAAAAATGAAATGAAAGTAGAAGAAGAACCTGTAAGTAAAGAAGAAACAAAAACTGTGGAAAAAGTGGAGAAACCTGTGGAACAAAAACAAGAAAAACAAAATGAGTATGTAAAAGTAGAGGAGGAAGAAGAAAAGCCAGAAGTTAAGTTATTTATTGTAGAAGCTTTTACATCTTTATTCTCTAAATAGTACTATTCGTAAATCCCTTCTCATATATAAAAAAGAGGAGGGATTTACTATGAAGAAAGTATATTTTGCGACGAAAGCAGATGTGGAAAGATTGCATTCTTTTTTCGGACAAGCTAATAAAAAAGATGATAAAATAAATGAGTTGTACGCGCAATTTATGATTTTGGAAGAGGCGGAAGAAATACGAGCTGTCATCGGATATGAACAAAGTGAAGAAAACGCACTGATTCGTTCTTGTTTATTCACACCTAATGTGGATAAACAGACTTTCTTATATTTTTTTGAAATGTTTTTGCAGTATATGAAAGAAAAAAATATTCGACAATTGTACTTATTAACAAATCATCCACAATCTATAACAATCTTTCAGTTTTTTGACTTTGTTACTATAGAGAAAGAAAACGTACCACAGGGAATTCGACAGTTAGAACACTTTTGTAAAAATATAAAAGAACCAAATGCAATAATACTAAATTGTCAGCTATTCACAAAGTTATCCACGGATTAATTGGGTTTATCCACATTTTGTGGATAAACCTTGTTTGTCTTTTGGATAAATCTCATAGTAAACTAAAAATAGACAAGTATTTCAGGGTAGAAAAGGACGTGGGAAAATATGCATACAAATATGTGGGTTGTGGATAATGTTGTGGAAAGAAAAAAATATTATCCACAGTTACAAGAAGCAGCAAAATTATTAAGGGAAAATGAGGCGATTGCCTTCCCTACCGAAACGGTATATGGACTAGGCGCAAATGCAATGAATGATGAAGCGATTGCGAAAATTTTTGAAGCAAAAGGAAGACCGAGTGATAATCCACTGATTGTCCACATCGGTGCAAAATCACAGTTAGATGAGATTGTGACAGAAATTCCGCCAGTTGCAGAGAAGTTAATGGAACATTTTTGGCCAGGACCATTAACAATTATTTTACCTAGAAAAGAAGGAATTTCAGAGAAGGTGACGGCAGGACTTAATACGGTTGGGGTAAGAATGCCTGATCATCCAGTAGCACTTGCTCTTATTGAAGAGGCAAATGTACCTGTTGCAGCACCGAGTGCGAATCGTTCAGGTCGTCCAAGTCCGACGTTAGCGTCTCACGTATATGAAGATTTAAATGAGAAAATCGCAGGTATTGTAGATGGTGGTGCAACAGGCGTAGGTGTTGAATCGACTGTAATTGATTGTACGAGCGCTGTTCCAACGATATTACGTCCAGGTGGGATTACGAAAGAACAATTGGAAGTTGTAATCGGCACGGTTTCTATAGATCCAGCTTTAAAGGATGAGAAGGAAAAACCGAAATCACCTGGAATGAAATATACGCATTATGCACCGAAAGCGCCACTGAGTATTGTTGAAGGTTCACGTGAATTTATTCAACGTCTTGTGGATGAGAAGAAGGAAGCAGGATTCAAAGTAGGTGTATTAACGACAGAAGAGTATCAGCACGTATATAGCGCGGATGTTGTATTGTCTTGTGGTGTAAGAAGTGATTTAGCTAGCGTTGCGACTAAATTATATGATGTACTTAGAACGTTTGATGCAAGTGAAGTAGATGTTATTTTTAGTGAATCCTTCCCGAATGAAGGTATAGGGAATGCCATTATGAATCGCTTAACAAAAGCGGCAGGACATCAAATTATTACTGAATGATAAGGTGCGATTAGCAAACAGAATATTTCTCCTCGGATAAGCATATTTTGAAGTAGCACGTCCGAGGAGGGACATGAATGACGTTTGAACAGCTAATACCTTTAATAATTATGGCATTCGCCTTAGGGATGGATGCGTTCTCGGTGAGTCTTGGTATGGGAATGATGACCTTAAAGGTGAAACAAATCCTGTATATCGGTGTGACGATAGGGATATTTCATATTATCATGCCATTTATAGGGATGGTATTAGGTCGTTTTTTATCAGAGAAGTATGGAGATATCGCACATTTTGCAGGTGCTATTTTATTAATTGGACTAGGATTCTATATTGTATATTCCTCTATTTTGGGGAATGAAGAGAATAGAACGGCCCCTATTGGAATTAGTTTATTTGTATTTGCATTTGGCGTTAGTATAGATAGTTTTTCAGTAGGGCTTAGTCTTGGTATTTACGGAGCACAGACGATTATTACAATATTACTTTTTGGATTTGTTAGTATGTTATTAGCGTGGGTTGGTTTATTAATTGGGAGACATGCGAAAGATATGCTCGGTACATATGGCGAGATAGTAGGTGGCATCATTTTGGTTGGATTTGGATTATATCTCCTTTTTCCTATATAATTTTAAGGAGGAGGGCGTTATGAACAAGTTATTAGAGTGGTATATTCGCTTTGTAACTTTCTTTCCGAGATGGTTACGACTGCTTGTTATTTGGGGTATTATTTTGCAAATTTCAATTTTGGGCTGGATTAAGTTGGTTCGCGAATGGTAAGATAGCTCCTTTCTGTGCATCGTTTTATTTATACTATACTGATTACGCTAAAAAATTACACATATAGAAAGGATGAGATGAATGACGAGATTGAAGCAAGTTTTTGGTATTATTATTAGTTTTTTTGTTTTTTGGTTTAGTATGCTCGGTGTACAAATGTTTGCTGAGTTTTTAGATATTGAGTCATTGAAGTTTGTTGCGGGAAAAACGGAGGCAGCGCGAGCTTTTTATTCTCCATACCCGTTTTTAATTGTTTTTCTAATTACATTGCTTTCCCTTTACTTCTTCGTAATTAAGCTTGGGAAGCCGAAAAAAGAGAAAGTGCCTACTTTAGAGGAGCAGAAGGAAGAGATATAAGGGGGATACTATGTCTAACATTTCTTTAGCGGAAGCTGTAAAATTAAAAAGTGTATTATCGAAAAGAATACATGAATTAGAAGAAGAGATGAACCAAATTGGATTTGTTGAAATTGAAAAAGGTGATACACTTCCAAAGCAGACGCGTACATTGGTACAGGTTGAGCAGGAACTAGATGAAGTTCGCGCTGATTTTCGTCTTTTAGATAAATTGATGTATGAAGCAAATATCCAAAATGAAGTGGATTTCAACGGAGAGAATATAACGATTGTTGAAGCGATAGAACTCGCAACACAACTACGTGCAAAAGCTCGAAAGTGTAAAGAGTTTGGTGTGAGTAAGAAAGAAGAACATATATATTCTTACGGTGAAACATCATCACTTTTAAAAGTAGCAATGTTTGACCCTGAAGTATATCGTGTAAAAGGTTTAGAGTTAGAGAGACAAGCTAATAGACTGTCCAATTTAATTAATGCGAAAAACTACGCGGTTGAACTAGACTTCGATGGTGAGAAATACTTTTAAACCTTGAAGTGGTGAGACTCTGCTTCAAGGCATAGGAGAAGACCACTTTTGTAAAAATGAGATTTGTGATGGACAAGGGACAACCAATCATCCAATAACCAATCACACTGTTACTTTTTACCGATGACCAATAATGGTAAAAGAGGTCGATGACCAAAATTGAAAAATTATTTTTCTTCTTCTATGAAAAGGCTGTACCAAATTATTTTGGTACAGCCTTTTATATTTTACAGGTATTCTATTTTGAGCGAGCCGCATCCACTTTTAGATATTATCCAGCTCCAGCGGCTAGAATGGTCGGTGGCTTCGCGTCTTCCTACGAGGCAAAAAGCGCCTCTACGTCAGAAGCTCCATCCCCCTCCCATTCTGAGCGAGCCGCTTCTGCCTTTAGATATTATCCAGCTCCAGCGGCTAGAATCTCCGGTCATTTCGCTCTCTCGCATGAAGCAAAAAGCGCTTCAAGGTCGAGAGCTTGAAGTGTCCTGCGATTCTGAGCGAGCCGCATCCGCTTTTAGACATTATCCAGTTCCAGTGGCCAGCTCTTCGCATCTAAGAACCTCCCGCACGAAAGGTAAAAAGCACCTTTTGTGCGAGAGAACCTTAGCTGGTCAGAGCTAAACGGGCCACTTCCACTTTTAAACGGGCCTCACCAATTCAAATTGTTCTCCTAGTTTTGCGTAGTTGTGTCCTGCTAAGCGGCTTACTGGTTTTAGTCCTTCTGCGTGAATGCGACCTTTTTCGTATAGGTGTTCTGCGACGTGGAAACGAACGACGCGTCCGATTAGTAGATCACAGGCTGGTGAGTCTTCTGTTCCGCCAAGAGGGATTGCTCGTTCTAGTACGCATTCCATTCGAATGTTTGCTTCTTTTACCCCTGGAACCGAGATGACATCACTTTCAATTGGTGTTAGTTTTGCTAGTTCGATTTCACTTTCATTTGGCGGGAGATTAGCTGCTGTTTCGTTAATTGCTTCTACGTAAGATTCATCAGAAATATGTACGACAAACTCACCTTTTTCAATTGCATTTCGAGAAGTGTCCTTTCTTTCTCCGGCTTTCCGTTGCACAGAAACTGAAATAAGTGGTGGATTAGCAGCGACAATATTGAAATAACTGTATGGTGCGCCGTTTAATACGCCGTCTTTTGTTACAGAAGTAACAAATGCGACAGGGCGTGGAATGATACTTCCCGTTAATAATTTGTAATTCTCTTTTTCTGTTTGTTCATTTGGATTAATGGATAACATGTGTAAAATCCCCTTTCTAAATATGACGACTTATTGTTTGTTTACAAGATGTTAGTGGAAAACTCCTGCTGGAAATAATATTTTTATTGCATAAAAAGAACTTACTTCAATTGTAATGAAGTAAGTTCCGTTTGAATAATCTCGAAACTGAGATAAATATTACAGTAAAACGTATGCCCCAGGTCCGATTAAAGCTACGCCAATTGCAACAGCGATTAACATTAAGTTGTATTCATATCCGTTTTGTGTCACCCAGTAACCATTTTTTCCGTGAACAGTGAAGATTGCCATTAACATTGTTCCAACGATAAATAATGAACCGATTGCAGTGAAAATACCTGATGCGAATAAGAAACCACCTAATAATTCAGTTGCACCAGCCATAAATGCCATGAATACACCGGGGCGTAAACCGATTGATTCCATCCAGCCACCTGTTCCTTTTAAACCGTAACCGCCGAACCAACCGAATAATTTTTGAGCACCATGACCCATGAATGTAATACCTATAATAAGACGAATAATAAGAAGACCGAAATCCATCATTTTAAAAACCTCCTAAAAGTTATTAACTTACCTTATGTAAGTAATAATAAAATAGTTACTTACTTTAGTCAAGTTGATTTTGAAAAAAGTTTGAATTAAATTTTACAAATTAACAACAAAAAATAAAATGTAGTAAAGACCTCTAGACAAGTTGGGTAAAAAAAGAGAAAATATAAATAGAAGTTAACTTCTTATTGTTATTCAGACAATCAGAATTGACTGGAATTTTGTGAGACGCTACAATAAGAGTCTAACAGTAATGACGTAATTTATTTCGAAAGCGTTTTTATAGTATAATATTCGAAGTATGAGGTCTTACGTTTATTCAGATCTTTAATAGAGATTGCCCTATAAACTTTTAGGTAAATTATAAGGAGGACTATCCTATGTTTAAAAAATTATTCGGTCTTGGTTCAAAAACAAATGAAGAAACAATCGTAGCTCCATTAACTGGAGCAGTGAAAAATATTGAAGAAGTACCAGATCCGGTATTCGCTGGTCGTATGATGGGTGACGGTGTTGCAATCGACCCTACTGAAGGTGTAGTTGTATCTCCAGTTGATGGTGAAATCGTACAATTATTCCACACGAAACATGCGATTGGAATTAAAGCGAAAAACGGTACAGAAATTTTAATCCACGTTGGATTAGAAACTGTAAAAATGGAAGGCGAAGGTTTCGAAGCTCACGTTTCTGAAGGACAAGCTATAAAAGCTGGAGATAAATTAATCTCATTCGACTTAGAATTAATTCGTGAAAAAGCGAAAAGCACAATTACTCCAATCGTTATTACAAACACAGATGCAGCTGAGTCTATTAAGACAACTGTAGGTGTAACTGCTACAAAAGGTTCTACAGAAGTAATGAAAGTTACAATGAAATAATTATCAAATGAAAGGAATCCGTTTCGTATGAAATGGATTCCTTATTTTGTTTTGTAGTCTGTTCCTTATGTATGGTAAAATACTTTGGGCACTTGGAAATAGGGTTTCACATATATGTGGATAAGGCGCATTTTTCTTAGAAAAAATATAAGAGAAATGCGCCTTTCGTATATTCACATTTCTTTTGTTCTATTTTAATTTACGCTATGATAAAAAGTAGGAAAAAGAAGAAAAGGGTGGGTTTAGATGAAACGAGTATTATTTGTTTGCACAGGCAATACATGCCGTAGCCCAATGGCTGAGGCGTTACTTCGTCATCATGGAGAAGGTAAGTTTGAAGTGCAATCTGCTGGTGTTTTCGCCTATCCTGGAAGTGATGCGTCGGTACATGCAAAGGAAGCTTTAGCTGAAAAGGGAATTGCAATCGATCATGCCGCGCAGCAGGTAAATGAAACCTTAATTGATTGGGCAGATATTGTAGTAACAATGACAGAAAACCATAAGCAAATTGTCCTTGGGCATTATCCGAGTGTTGAAGAGAAAGTAGATACATTATACGGAGTAACTGAGGGAATAAGTAAGGATATTTCAGATCCATTTGGCGGATCTCTCTCTATTTATAAAGAAACGCTAGAAGAGATGGAAAAACTTGTACAAACTTTACTGAAAAAACATTCAGAAGGTTGATGTTTCGTGTATAATACGATATTGGAGATCACTTCGTCCCATTAAAGGATCGAGTGAGGAATGAAGATAATTGATTGAAATTTTGGAGGGGTAAAAATGAAAGTAGTAGTAGCATCTGATCACGGCGGTATGAATATCCGTAAAGAACTTGTAAGTTTATTAGAAGAATTAAATATTGAATATATTGATCTAGGTTGCGAATGTGAAGCTGGTTCTGTTGATTACCCTGATTTTGCGTTTCCAGCAGCGGAAATGGTAGCGAATGGCGAAGTAGACCGTGGTATTTTAGTTTGTGGGACAGGCATCGGTATGTCAATCGCTGCAAACAAAGTAAATGGTATTCGTTGTGCGTTAGTTCATGATACTTTCAGTGCGAGAGCAACGAGAGAGCATAACGATACAAACATGTTAGCAATGGGCGAGCGTGTAATTGGTGCTGGTCTAGCACGTGACATCGCAAAAATTTGGTTAACAACTGAATTTGAAGGTGGCCGTCACGAAAACCGCGTAGGAAAAATTAAAACATACGAAGCAAAGTAATAGATTCTAACTAGAAGTAGTAGGAAATATAATTTGGTGAACCAACCTGTGAAAGGAAGAGGCGTAATGACAGAAATCGTAAAGGTAAGAGAACAGTTACAAATGTCGCTTTCTGATTTCCAAGAACAAGCTTCATTACAAAGTGGTCAAATTTTTGTAGTGGGGTGTAGTACGAGCGAAGTGCTAGGAGAAAGAATTGGAACATCAGGAACGATGGAAGTAGCAGAGGCGATTTTTTCTGAGTTAAAACAATTTCAAGAGCAAACAGGTATTGAGTTGGCGTTTCAATGTTGTGAGCATTTAAACCGTGCTTTAGTAGTTGAGAGAGAGTTGGCGATGAAATATCAATTTGAAATTGTAACAGTTACGCCTGTTAGATCAGCAGGTGGTGCATTAGCAACATATGCTTATCACAATTTGAAAGATCCGGTAGTAATTGAGTTTATTAAAGCGGATGCGGGGATGGATATTGGTGATACATTTATCGGTATGCATTTAAAGCACGTAGCTGTTCCGGTTCGTACTAGTGTGAAGGAAATTGGAAGTGCACATGTAACGATGGCAACAACACGTGGAAAACTAATTGGTGGAGCACGTGCTGTTTATGCGGCGAAGGAAGAGACTATCACTTGCCGTTAAAGTTACGAATAAGGTATGTTGTCTGACTTTATCATAGAAGAAAGAAAAGACCGATTTTCGGTCTTTTTTTTCTTTTATGATAAAGAAAGTCATGTTAGAATGTAGTTGAAAACATGAAGGTTCGAAAGAATTACAACCTGAATTTTCGTTTTTTCTGAATAAATGAGAAAAAACTATTGGGAATCGATGTAATTCGTTCAGAAAAGGGGGATTTTGGTGGATCATTTAAAACGTCAAGATGAAAAGGTATTTGCTGCAATTGAGGCAGAACTAGGAAGACAGCGTTCGAAGATTGAGCTAATTGCTTCAGAAAACTTCGTAAGCGAAGCAGTAATGGAGGCGCAAGGTTCTGTTTTAACGAATAAGTATGCTGAAGGATATCCTGGGAAACGTTACTATGGTGGTTGTGAACACGTAGACGTAGTAGAAGATATCGCTCGTGATCGCGCGAAAGAAATTTTCGGTGCAGAGCACGTAAATGTTCAACCGCATTCTGGTGCACAAGCGAACATGGCAGTATACTTCACGATTTTAGAGCAAGGCGATACAGTACTTGGTATGAATTTATCTCATGGTGGTCACTTAACACACGGAAGCCCTGTTAACTTTAGTGGAGTACAATATAATTTCGTAGAATATGGCGTGGATGCTGAATCTCACCGTATTAATTACGATGATGTATTAGCAAAAGCGAAAGAACATAAACCAAAATTAATCGTTGCGGGTGCAAGTGCATACCCTCGTGTTATCGATTTCAAACGATTCCGTGAGATTGCAGATGAAGTGGGTGCATACTTTATGGTTGATATGGCACATATCGCTGGTTTAGTAGCTGCTGGTTTACATCCAAACCCAGTACCACATGCACATTTCGTTACAACAACAACACATAAAACATTACGTGGCCCACGTGGTGGTATGATTTTATGTGAAGAGAAATTTGCAAAACAAATTGATAAATCAATCTTCCCTGGTATTCAAGGTGGTCCACTTATGCACGTAATCGCTGCAAAAGCTGTTGCATTTGGTGAGACACTACAAGATGAGTTTAAAACATATGCACAAAATATCATTAATAATGCAAACCGCTTAGCTGAAGGTCTTCAAAAAGAAGGACTGACACTTGTTTCTGGAGGAACAGACAATCACTTAATCCTGATTGACGTTCGTAACTTAGAAATCACAGGTAAAGTAGCGGAGCACGTATTAGATGAAGTTGGTATTACAGTGAACAAAAATACAATTCCATTCGAAACAGCAAGCCCATTTGTAACGAGCGGTGTACGTATCGGTACGGCAGCTGTAACATCTCGTGGTTTCGGTTTAGAAGATATGGATGAAATTGCGTCACTTATTGCTTACACATTAAAAAATCATGAAAATGAAGCTGCATTAGAAGAAGCACGTAAGCGTGTAGAAGCGTTAACGAGCAAATTCCCAATGTACACAGATCTATAATAGATTGAAGAAGACTGCTGAAACGTAATTGTTTTAGCAGTCTTTTTTTTGGACATATTTTGTTCTTTAAGTATGTATACAAATGATGAATAAATTTTGGCGATATAATGAAGGATACAGCTCCCATAATTGGTAAAGATACTAGATAGATTCATCGTAAAATAATGATTTTGCCAAATTTGCCCTTGAATATTAGTAGCGTTTTCTTTACAATCGTAAATAGTGTAAAAAAGCGTGCAAACGCATGAATATCATCTAAAGGAGAGATTCACATGGGAAAACTGTATGTATTTGATCACCCGTTAATTCAACATAAGATTACATATATTCGCGATAAGAATACAGGTACGAAAGATTTTCGTGAATTAGTGGACGAAGTAGCGAGCTTAATGGCTTTCGAAATTACTCGCGATCTTCCACTTAAAGACATTGAAATTGAGACGCCTGTAAGCAAAGCGACGACAAAAGTGATCGCTGGTAAAAAACTTGGTTTAATTCCGATTTTACGTGCAGGTTTAGGAATGGTTGATGGAATTCTGAAATTAATTCCAGCAGCAAAAGTAGGACACGTTGGTTTATACCGTGACCCTAAAACATTGCAACCGGTAGAATACTATGTGAAACTTCCAACGGATGTAGAAGAGCGTGACTTTATCGTACTAGATCCGATGCTAGCAACAGGTGGTTCTGCAGCTGAAGC
Source organism: Bacillus sp. EB106-04-02-XG92 (assembly GCF_058791995.1). Classification (NCBI taxonomy): domain Bacteria; kingdom Bacillati; phylum Bacillota; class Bacilli; order Caryophanales; family Bacillaceae; genus Bacillus; species Bacillus sp. EB106-04-02-XG92. The sequence continues at coordinate 370,674 of NZ_JBYTEA010000002.1, read as the reverse complement.
AATTAACTCTCTGAAAAAGCGCGGTGCAAAGCAAATTAAATTAATGTGTATCGTTGCAGCTCCAGAAGGAGTAAAAGTAGTACAAGAAGAACATCCTGATGTTGATATTTATGTAGCGGCATTAGATGAGAAATTAAATGACCACGGATATGTAGTACCAGGTCTTGGTGATGCTGGTGACCGTTTATTCGGAACGAAGTAAGACAACTGACGAGAGGGGATTCCCCTCTCGTTTTTTTGTACTTTGATGAGGTAGGGGAGGGGGATAAATATACATAGTATATACAACATAAGTTGCATACACATCACATATAATATAGAAGTCTTACGTCTAAGGAGCGCTATATTATGGAAGGAAAGCGTTATATCGTAAAAATATAATGGTGACAAACTTGTGAACATTTCCTTCTATTATAATGAGAAAACTGTTAGAAATTGCATATCTCTAACCAGTATTTAGAAGGGGAACGTTTTCATTTTTGGGAGGAAATGACTAATACTCAAATTTTTTGATTTTTTACGATTTCTCGTTGACACTGTTAATACCCTATTGTATGCTAACAACGGGGATAGATGGTAGGGCTTTCAGTGACGAAATTACATCTATTCCGTGACGAAAATGTAAACTTTTTGTTTTGTATAGGATTTATGCAAAAAAATGAGTTATTATTAACACATCGTGAATGAGGGTTACATATTGGAGGGATGAATCCTTGCAAAAAAACGATCGCAGCCATATAAAAGCTTATGCTTTAATGTCAGGTATTCTTGCTCAATTAGTCGGTTCTATTCTTGTTGGAATCTTTGGTGGGCAGTGGATTGATAATAAGGTTGGAACGTTTCCGTTGTTTCTTATTATAGGGTTAATACTCGGATTAGGAACAGGGATATACGCAATGATTCGACTCATTCGACATTACTATTCGGGAGAGCAATGATGATAGACGTACATGGACTTGTCCAAAGACAAAAGAAATATATGTACTACTTGCTTGCGCTTCTAGTGCTAGGATGGGGATTCACCTCTTACAAGGATGTGTTTCTTGGGCTGATTATCGGAACGATTTTCAGTTTTCTTAGTTTGCGCATCATTGCACGTAGAACAGACAAGCTGTTGGATCGCGTAACAAATGGAGAAAACGTGAAGTTTAAGGCAACAGCGGTAAGTACATATTCAAGATTCGCCACGATTGGGTTATTAATTTTATTTGCAGCCAAATATCAAGAGTTAATTGCGATGTGGGGCTTAGGTGTGGGATTGCTGACAGGATACCTTGTCATGATCATAGATTTTCTTTATTTAGAGTATAAGAGCAGGGAAGAGAGGTGAATTACTAGTGGAACACGGTAGATTAGTTGAATTTCTAGGTTTAACGTTTGATTTGTCATCAGTTATGATGGTTACTGTAGCAGCAGTTATTGTTTTCTTAATCGCTGTTATCGGAACTCGCAGCTTAGCTCTTCGCCCAACAGGAATGCAAAATTTCATGGAATGGGTGTTTGACTTCGTGAAAGGGATTATCAATAGTACGATGGACTGGAAAACAGGTGGACGTTTCTTAACGCTTGGCGTTACGCTTATCATGTTTATCATCGTATCGAACTTTCTTGGTTTACCATTCATGTATTCAACAGTTGAGGCTGGCGAACATATTGCATGGTGGAGATCACCAACGTCTGATCCAGCAGTTACATTAACATTAGCCGTGATGGTAGTTACCCTCACCCATTATTATGGAATTAAGATGAAGGGTACGAAAGAATACGTTAAAGGTTATTTCCAACCGATGAAATTCTTATTCCCATTAAAGGTTATTGAGGAGTTTGCTAACACATTAACGTTAGGTCTTCGTTTATTTGGTAACATTTATGCAGGTGAGATCTTATTAGGATTACTTGCTAAGTTAGGCGGGGCATCATTCCTTGGAGCATTAGGTGCGCTTGTACCAATGTTAGCATGGATGGGATTCAGCGTATTCGTTGGATCAATCCAGTCATTTATTTTCGTTATGTTAACGATGGTGTATATGGCTCATAAAGTAAGCCATGACCATTAATATAATTTAAGTAAGAAAAAATTTATTTTTTTATAATACAAAGGAGGACAAATTAAATGAGTTTAGGTGTAATCGCAGCTGCAATTGCAATTGGTTTATCAGCATTAGGTGCAGGTATTGGTAACGGTCTTATCGTATCACGTACAATCGAAGGTGTTGCTCGTCAACCAGAATTAAAAGGCGCACTTCAAACAATTATGTTCATCGGGGTTGCTTTAGTTGAGGCACTTCCAATCATCGGTGTAGTTATTGCATTCATCGTAATGAACAAATAAGGGAGACTCCCCTTACATAGATGGCGAAGAGTGTTTTTCCGAACTTTCTTCGCCATTGCTTTATGAACGAAACGTATGTCTTTTTTTTTCATATGATCAATTTAGATATTTTGAAGGGAGTGAATCCTTGTGCCAACTTTATTATTAGGGGCTGCCATTCCATTTGGAACGATTGCTTATACATTGTTCATTTTCTTACTTCTATTAGTAATGCTACGCAAATTTGCGTGGGGTCCTTTAATGGGAATTATGAAAGAACGTGAAGAACATGTTACTAATGAAATCGACGCTGCAGAAAGAAGCAATGCTGAAGCGAAGAAGTTAGTAGAAGAACAACGTGAAATGTTAAAACAATCACGTGTTGAAGCACAAGAGTTAATCGAAAGAGCGAAAAAACAAGCTGTAGATCAAAAAGATGTTATTGTTGCTGCTGCGAAAGAAGAAGCAGAATCAATTAAAGCATCTGCTGTACAAGAAATTCAACGCGAAAAAGAGCAAGCAATTGCTGCTTTACAAGAACAAGTTGCTTCTTTATCTGTTCAAATTGCTTCTAAAGTAATTGAAAAAGAATTAAAAGAAGAAGATCAAGTGAAGTTAATTCGCGATTATATTAAAGAAGTAGGAGAAGCGCGATGAGCAATGGGATTGTAGCAAAACGTTATGCTGTCGCTCTTTTTAAAATTGCAAAAGAAAAACACGTATTAGAAATGTTTGAAGAGGAATTACGCCTTGTACAAAACGTTTATGCAAAGAACGGAGAACTACATAGCTTTTTAACGCAACCGAACATTTCAAAGGAACAAAAGAAAACGTTTCTTGCAAACGTATTCGGATCTGTTTCTGAATCTATTTTAAATACGTTATATATTTTAATTGATAACAAACGCATTGATATCTTACCTGAAATTGCAGATGAATATGTTGTTCTTGCTAATGAAGAACGTAACGTAGCGGACGCAACTGTATATTCTACTCGTCTTCTATCAGAAGAAGAGAAGCTTAACATTGCAGAAGCATTTGCAAAGAGAACAGGAAAAGACGCAATTCGCGTAAAAAATGTTGTAGATGAAGATTTACTAGGCGGCATTAAAGTACGCATTGGAAATCGCATTTATGACGGAAGTTTACAAGGAAAATTAGCACGTATTCAGCGTGAATTAATGAAGAATAGATAGGGGTGAAGCACATGAGCATCAGAGCTGAAGAAATTAGCGCACTGATAAAGCAACAAATCGAGAACTATCAGTCTGAAATCGAAGTTAGTGATGTTGGTACAGTTATCCAAGTTGGTGACGGTATCGCGCGTGCTCATGGTCTTGATAACGTTATGGCTGGTGAACTTGTAGAGTTCTCTAACGGCGTTATGGGACTAGCACAAAACTTAGAGGAAAACAACGTAGGTATTATCATTTTAGGACCTTACACGGAAATCCGTGAAGGTGACGAAGTTCGTCGTACTGGTCGCATCATGCAAGTACCAGTAGGAAAAGAACTAATTGGTCGTGTTGTAAACCCATTAGGTCAACCAGTTGATGGTTTAGGCCCAATCAATACAACAAACACTCGTCCAATCGAAAGTCCAGCACCAGGTGTAATGGATCGTAAATCTGTTCATGAGCCACTTCAAACAGGTATTAAAGCGATCGACGCTCTTGTACCAATTGGCCGTGGTCAACGTGAGTTAATCATCGGTGACCGTCAAACGGGTAAAACAGCAGTTGCACTTGATACAATCATTAACCAAAAAGACGAAGATATGATTTGTATCTACGTAGCGATCGGACAAAAAGAATCAACTGTACGTAACGTAGTAGAAACACTACGTAAGCATGGTGCATTAGAGTACACAATCGTTGTAACTGCATCTGCTTCTCAACCAGCTCCATTACTATACCTAGCTCCTTACGCTGGTGTAACAATGGGTGAAGAGTTCATGTACAATGGTAAACACGTATTAGTAGTATATGATGACTTATCAAAACAAGCAGCAGCTTACCGTGAGCTGTCATTACTATTACGTCGTCCTCCAGGTCGTGAAGCTTACCCAGGGGATGTATTCTACTTACATTCTCGCTTATTAGAGCGTGCAGCAAAATTAAGTGATGCAAGAGGCGGCGGTTCTTTAACTGCACTACCTTTCATCGAAACACAAGCAGGGGACGTATCAGCATACATCCCAACAAACGTAATCTCGATTACGGATGGACAAATCTTCTTACAATCTGACCTATTCTTCTCTGGCGTACGTCCAGCGATCGATGCGGGTACTTCTGTATCTCGTGTAGGTGGATCTGCTCAGATTAAAGCAATGAGTAAAGTATCAGGTACACTTCGTCTTGACCTTGCATCTTACCGTGAGTTAGAAGCGTTCGCTCAGTTCGGTTCTGACCTTGATAAAGCAACTCAAGCGAAACTAAACCGTGGTGCTCGTACTGTTGAGGTATTAAAACAAGGATTACACAAACCGTTACGTGTAGAGAAACAAGTTATCATTCTTTACGCTTTAACACGTGGATTCCTAGATGATATCCCAGTAGTAGATATCACTCGTTTCGAAGAAGAATTCCATGCTTGGTTAGATTCTAATGCGACTGACTTATTAGAAGAAATCCGCACAACTAAGAAACTTGCGGATGACGACAAATTTGCAGCAGCAATTAACGGATTTAAAAAAGTATTCGTAGCTTCTGAATAATAATAAAAAGTGAAGCCGACTGTTCAGCCCCATCGGCTAAGGTTCTTTCTCACAGAAGGTGCTTTTTACCTTCTTGTGGGGAAGGTTCTTAGACGAAAGGGGCTAGGAGGCGGAACTAGATTAATAAAAGCGGAAGCGGCTCGTTCTGAATGTGAGGGGGATGGAGCTTCTGAAGAAGAGGCGGTTTTTGCCTCGTAGGAAGAAGTGAAGCCACCGAGCATTCAAGCCGCTGGAGCTAGATAGTATATATAAGGCATCTCAGGCTCTGAGATTGCTGACGGTTATGTAAAGGAAAAGAGTAGGTGCACCTATTCTTTTCCTTCAATCATGAGCAAGAATATCTTGCAACGTAGATTAGGAAGAGGATTCTTACTAATCGTGCCAACTTCCGGAAAAAAGGTGGTGAAAACCTGTGGCATCTTTACGCGATATAAAAGCGAAGATTAACTCGACAAAGAAAACGAGTCAAATTACGAAAGCGATGGAGATGGTATCTGCATCTAAGTTAAACCGTGCAGAGCAAAATGCTAAATCTTTCGTTCCGTATATGGAAAAGATTCAGGAAGTAGTAGCGAGCATTGCGCAAGGAAGTAAAGGAATTAATCATCCGATGCTAAATGCGCGTCCTGTAAAGCGTACAGGATACATCGTTATTACATCTGATCGCGGACTAGCAGGTGGTTATAACAGTAACGTATTACGTACAGTAAGTAACGTAATTCGTGAACGTCATAATATGGATTCAAACCAATATTCAATTATTGTGCTTGGACGACTAGGACGTGATTATTTAAAACGTCGCGGCTTTAACATCATTGATGAAGTAGTTGGACTATCTGACCACCCATCATTTACTGATATTAAAGACCTTGCTTCTCGAGCAATTGCGATGTTTGCAGATGGTGCTTATGATGAGCTGTATATTTACTACAACCATTACGTAAGTAAAATTTCACAAGAAGTAACGGAAAATAAAATTTTACCGCTTACTGATGTGGCGTCTAATAAACCGACGACAGCTTATGAATTCGAACCTTCTGAAGAAGAAATTTTAAAAGTACTATTGCCACAATACGCAGAAAGCTTAGTGTACGGTGCATTACTAGACGGTAAAGCAAGTGAACACGCAGCGCGTATGACAGCAATGAAGAGTGCTACAGACAACGCAATGGAAGTTATCGATTCACTTACACTTTCATTCAACCGTGCGCGTCAGGCAGCGATTACGCAAGAAATTACGGAAATCGTTGGTGGAGCAGCAGCGTTAGAATAGTATTAAAAGGCGGAAGCGACTCTTTCAAAAGAGTCGCGTAAGCTATAAACCAATAAAAAATTAAAAGCTAGCTGCTCGTAGAAAGTTGGCTAATTAAAAGAAAGCTAGGAGGGAACCCGATGAATAAAGGGCGCGTTACGCAAATCATGGGTCCGGTTGTAGACGTTAAGTTTGATGGCGGAAAGCTACCAGAAATCTACAACGCCCTTACGGTAAAACAAAGCAACGAAAACGGAAGTATTAACTTAACATTTGAAGTTGCACTTCATTTAGGTGATGATACAGTTCGTACAGTTGCGATGTCTTCCACAGATGGACTTGTTCGTGGCACAGAAGTAGAAGATACTGGTAAACCAATCTCTGTACCAGTTGGTGATGTAACACTTGGTCGCGTATTTAACGTATTAGGTGATGCAATTGACTTAGATGGTGAGGTTCCTGCGGATGTACATCGTGATCCAATTCACCGTCAAGCACCTGCATTCGAAGAATTATCTACTAAAGTAGAAATTCTTGAAACTGGTATTAAAGTAGTAGACTTACTTGCTCCTTACATTAAGGGTGGTAAGATCGGTCTATTCGGTGGTGCCGGTGTAGGTAAAACAGTATTAATTCAGGAATTAATCAATAACATCGCACAAGAACACGGTGGTATCTCTGTATTCGCTGGTGTAGGTGAGCGTACTCGTGAGGGTAATGACTTATACCACGAAATGAGCGATTCAGGCGTAATTAAGAAAACTGCGATGGTATTCGGACAAATGAACGAGCCACCTGGAGCACGTCAACGTGTTGCATTAACAGGATTAACAATGGCTGAGCATTTCCGTGATGAGCAAGGACAAGACGTACTTCTGTTCATCGATAACATCTTCCGTTTCACGCAAGCAGGTTCTGAAGTATCTGCCCTTCTTGGTCGTATGCCATCTGCGGTAGGTTACCAACCAACACTTGCAACAGAAATGGGTCAATTACAAGAGCGTATCACATCTACAAATAAAGGATCTATCACGTCTATCCAAGCGGTATATGTACCAGCCGATGACTATACGGATCCAGCACCAGCTACAACGTTCGCTCACTTAGATGCAACAACAAACTTAGAGCGTCGTTTAACACAAATGGGTATTTACCCAGCCGTAGATCCATTAGCATCTACATCTCGTGCACTTTCTCCAGAAATCGTAGGAGAAGAGCATTATGAAGTAGCTCGTCAAGTACAGCAAACTTTACAACGTTATAAAGAGCTTCAAGATATCATCGCTATCTTAGGTATGGATGAGTTATCTGAAGAAGATAAGTTAGTTGTACATCGTGCTCGTCGTATTCAATTCTTCTTATCTCAAAACTTCCACGTAGCTGAGCAGTTTACAGGTCAAAAAGGTTCTTATGTACCTGTAAAGAATACAGTTAGCGGATTTAAAGAAATTCTAGAAGGAAAATATGATGACCTTCCAGAAGATGCATTCCGTTTAGTAGGTGGCATTGAAGAAGTTATTGAAAACGCGAAGAAAATGATGGCGTAAGGCCTTAGGAGGGACGAAGTATGAAGACATTTCCAGTCAGTATTGTAACTCCTGATGGACCGGTTTACGAAAAAGAAGTAGAAATGGTAAGTGTAAAAGCAGAGAGTGGGGAAATGGGGATCTTACCAGGTCACATTCCAACTGTTGCACCGTTAAAAATTAGTGCAGTTCGTCTGAAAAATGGTGGACACACTGATTATGTAGCAGTAAGTGGTGGCTTTATCGAAGTTCGTCCAGATAAAGTAACTGTATTATCATCATCTGCTGAAGAAGCAAGCCATATCGATATCCATCGTGCAAATGAAGCGAAGCGTCGTGCTGAGCAACGTATGCAAGATAAACAAGCACATGTTGACTTTAAACGTGCAGAAATGGCATTACAACGTGCTGTGAACCGTTTAAACGTTTCTGATATGAAATAAAAAAATCCGTAAAGGCTTTGCCTTTACGGATTTTTTTTGTGTAGTTCATGGATAATTTTACAAAAATGGTATAATTATATTGATGCTTGTATAAGTAGAGAATGTACAACAATTTATAAAGGGGATGAAGAAATGATTGGTGAAATGAAACGAGAAGCGTTGCACTCCTTAAAAGGAAGATGGGGACTAGGTGTTGGGTCAACGATTTTATATCATATTGTAAGTTACGTCGTTTCAATGGCTGTAATGCTTATACTATTAATTCCAGGAGCTATAATAGTTCTTTTAGCATCTATTTCAACTGGTTCAATTGAAGAAGACGTGATGGCAATTGGAGCTGCTATTACGTTTGGGATTTTTTACTGTCTTATGATAATTTTGAGTTATGCGGCTTATGGCATTACCACATATGGTCATACGAATTTGTTTCTACAAATAAGCAAACGAGAAGATGCTAGAGTAGATTATTTATTTGAAGGATTTCGTGGCTTTAAAAGAATGATGAAAACAATGTGGGCTATGCTTGCAATTTTGTTATATACAGGTACATGGGTTCCGATGTTAGGAACGATTGTATTTGGGCTATTAGGTTTTCTTGATGAGAATGCAAATCCATCATTTATAATTGTTTTCTTTATTTTATTAGCTATTTCGTTTATTGTAATGGCTATTTTGTATTTTTCATATTCGATGACATATTATGTGATGGTTGAAAAACCAGAATACAGTGTTTCGCAAGCAATGAAAGAAAGTAAGAATCTTATGAAGGGGCACAAATTAGATCTATTTCTTTTATGGCTAAGTTTTATAGGTTGGGCAATTTTAGCGATTTTTACACTTGGAATAGGCTTTCTTTGGCTTAGCCCGTATATGAGTACAACGACAGCGCACTTTTATCGCCATCTTTCAAAAGATCAATTGTAGTAGGAACATGCTATACTAATAGAGTTATTACGTATAGGAGGCAAATTATGATTAGTGATTTAAAAGGAGAAGCGCTAGATTCATTAGAAGGGAAATGGGGATTAGCTGTCGGGGCAACATTACTCATTTCGATTCTTATTTCAGCTTTTAGTTTTAGTATTGATTTCATTTTCTCCCAGGTTTGGGATTGGAAAGAAGTAAATAGCTCACTTTCAGTAGACGTTATTTCAATATTGATGGTAGGCCCATTAACGTTAGGTGGTTATTGTTTAGCGCTGCATATCATTCGTGAAAAAGAAGCGGGTATCGGGCATATATTCAGATGGTTTACAGAAGGAAGTAAGTTTATAAAGTCATTTTTATTATATATAGTAGTGAATATTTATATTTTCTTATGGTTTTTACTATTTATTATTCCAGGCATTATTAAATCATTTTCTTATGCGATGACGTACTTTATTATAAATGATCACCCTGAGTATTCCATAAATCAAGCTATTACAGAAAGCCGGCGTATGATGGATGGGCATAAGATGGAGTATTTCATTTTATGTTTAAGCTTTATTGGTTGGTTTATATTAAGTTGTATTACACTCGGGATTGGATTCCTATGGCTAATTCCATATTTTTATACGACGTCAGCAGCTTTTTATGAAGAGATTGCAGAGGAATATTACGAGAGAACAATTCCGACACTATAAAGTGGGGCATCCCACATTGATGATTCGTTTTATAAAACCCCCAGTATGAGCTATTGGTTCATACTGGGGGTTTTTTGTAGGAATTTTATAAATTGATGACTCGTAAGTGGTTTACTGAAATAGTAACCTTGCATATACTTACAGTTGTTTTTTTGTAGAAAATTAAGTTGTTTTTCTGTTTCAATTCCTTCAGCAACGACAGAAAGATTTAACGTATTTGCAAGGGAAAGGATAGTTGAGACGATAGCTCTTTCTTCAGGACGGTGATCAGCGAGTTGTGTAAATTCTCTCGGTACTTTTAATGTATCGATAGGGAAAATTGATAAATAAGCGAGAGAAGAATAGCCGGTACCGAAGTCATCAATGGATGTTTGAATACCATATTCCTTTAATTGTTTTAGCCTTGATAACGTTTCTTTTTCATCAATCATCGCAATTCGTTCTGTTAACTCAAGTGTTACATATTTGGGATCGACGTTAAGGTCTGTTAGTATTTGTGAAATGTGTTCGATCAAATTATCTTGCTGGAACTCCTTTGCTGATAAGTTCACACTTATTTTTAAATCTGTATAGCCAAAAGTATGCCATATTTTTAACTGGCGACAAGATTCTTTTAATACCCAATGACCGAGTGGAATGACCTGCGGAGTCTCCTCTACAATTGGAATGAACTCACATGGCGGAATGTCACCTAGGAGTGGGTGTTTCCAGCGTATTAATGCTTCAGCACCAATAATTTTTTTCGTCGTAATATCAATTTGTGGTTGATAAACGACATAAAATTCTTCGTTTACTAAAGCGAGTGGTAAATCTTTTTCAATTCGAGCTTTCCGTTCCATTTTTTTATACAATTCTTTCGTGTACAGAGAGCTACCGTTTTTTCCTTTGTTTTTTGCTTCATACATGGCCATATCGGCATGCTGCAAGATTGATAATGGATCTTCGCCTGCTTCAGGATATATTGCAATCCCGATGCTTGGTGAGATTTTTAAATGTTGATTTTCAATTTCGAATGGTTCGTTCATGTCTGCTACAATCGCATCAGCTATTTTTTTTACATCTGGCCTTTTTTGATAATTCTCAATAAGGATTGTGAATTCATCCCCAGCTAATCGGGCAAGTTTCATATTTGGTGTTGCTATTTTTTCGAGTCTTTTTGCTACTGCAATTAATAGCAGGTCTCCTACCCTATGACCGAGGGTGTCGTTAATAACTTTAAAGCGGTCTAGGTCGAGGAACATAACAGCAAAAGGCCTTTTTGATATTTTAGATCGAGCAATTGCTTGTTCTACATATTGATGAAATGCAAGGCGATTTGCAAGCTCTGTTAATGTATCATGGTAGGCTAGAAAGTTAATTTGTTCTTGCTGTTGTTTGCTTTCTGTAATATCTTTAATCATTAAATAAACGCCAGAAATATGATTTTTTAAAAAGATAGGAACAGCTGTAACATGCAAGTAGTAAATATCTCTATTTTTATGATACGCCCGTACTTCTAAAGAAATAGATGTTCCCTTTTTTACGCGATGGAAGGCATTAATGATCTCTTCCAAATCTTCTTCATACGTAAGTGAATAGTATGGTTGTTTTAATAATTCATTCGTTTGATAACCGAGTAAAGTCGTACCAGCGTTGTTCACGTTGAGAAAATTACCGTACAAGTCTAATGTGAAAATTGGATCTGGATGGTGCTCATATAAAGATTTAAACATTTGTTGGTTATGGTATAGTTCATTTTTTTGTTCTACTAAATCTTCTGTACGTAGTTCAATTTGTTTTTCGAGTTCTGAGTTGAATTGCATTTGAGCTAGTAATAATACTTTATTTTGTTTTCGAACTAAACTATGGCGTATGAGAACGAAGGAGAAAGTTATCATAAGCCCAATTACTACAATAGGTGCAAAAACGTATTCAAATAGTATAAAAACAATAAGCATTACTACAGAAATATAAGGTAACGATAATCTGATCGATTCACCAAGTTTAGGTGTTAACAGTACTTGCTCTTGTTTTTCAGGTTCTTTCGTATGCAGAATACAGGCGATTGCTACTAGTACTAAAGTTACTTGATAGAGAGGAGTAACTGTAAACATAGAATACTCGGGTGTGAAGTATTTAATATAAGCATAAATCGCATCTGTAGTAGCATATAAAATTAAAGCACTACCAAGAAGCGCACCAACTTTTTTGGATAATAAGGATAATGGCTTGAATAACAGATTGATTCCTATGAGGAAAAAGAGTAAATCGGTCATTGGATAGGTAAGTTGAACAAATATGTCGATATTGGATGTTGAAGAAACGTGAATAGTACGTTCGATAAGTAAGTAGTAACTTAAAGTGAATTGTGCTGTAACAATAATACAAATATCACATATCATAAAAAGCTTTTCTAATACATCGCGGTTATAGATGATTTCATATAGAAAGGCAAATGCAAAGCTAATTAAAAAAAGTAGATAAAAAAAATCGGACAAATCAACGAATGTATAGTAGTCCTTTAAAATTAAACGTTGATAGGCAACGATAATATCTCCAATGAAATAAGAGAGGGTTCCAATACATAAAATGGTCCAAAATAAACGAGGTAACCCTTCTTTCCTGTTTGAAAAATAAAGTATATAACTACAAGCGATAATATCAATGAATAAGGTACTCATTCCAATTAATATTTGAAAAGGAAATGAGTATTCATATAGAAAAGGCATTGCCACATAATGAATCGCTACAGATAACAATATGATGCTTATAAGAATACTTACATGTGTTTGTTTTTTCATTTATCTCACCTACGGTATATACATATAACTTCCTCTTTTTATTTTTTATTGTTTCTTGAAAAGTATATATAATTTCTATACTTATTTTACACAGGTATAGCGAGTTCTAAAAATAGATTTTAATAATTCCCGTTTCTGTCCCCAACATATCGACATAGGAATTTGAAGTTTGCTATAATGATTAAAATAGTTGCATTATTTAGAAAAATTTAAAAATAATAATTACTGCAACTAGGACATATTGTTTACTAAGTGAACTTGTTCTTAATTCAGGGGGGAGGGTTTCACAATGGCAAGTGTATATGAAAATAGTTATATGATCGTTTTGATTTTCTTGCTATTAGGCATATTGCTGCCGGTAGTGGCTCTTACATTAGGAAGGATGCTGCGCCCAAACAAACCAAGTGCAGCGAAAGCGACGACGTATGAGAGTGGGATTGAGCCTTTTCATGATGCGAATATTCGGTTTCATGCTCGTTATTATATTTTTGCTTTATTGTTTGTCATTTTTGATGTAGAAACTTTATTTTTATATCCATGGGCTGTTGCATATGACAAGCTCGGTTTATTTGCACTGATTGAAATGCTCATTTTTGTTGTAATGTTGCTAGTTGGATTAGCGTATGCTTGGAAAAAGAAGGTGTTACAATGGTTATAAATTTTGAGGAGTTACATCCAAATGAGCGAGCGGAATTAGAACGAAATATCTTTTTTTCTACATTGGAGCAGTTGAAAGGATGGGCACGGAGTAATTCTTTATGGCCGATGACATTCGGACTAGCATGCTGTGCAATTGAAATGATGGGAGTAGGTTCATCACATTACGATTTAGATCGATTTGGGTCATTTTTTCGGACATCACCAAGGCAATCGGACGTTATGATTGTGTCGGGAACGGTAACGAAGAAGATGGCTCCTATTGTTCGGCGTTTATATGATCAAATGCCTGAACCGAAATGGGTTATTGCAATGGGATCTTGTGCGACAGCAGGTGGTCCATATGTAAATTCATATGCTGTTGTGAAAGGTGTAGATCAAATTGTGCCAGTTGATGTGTATATCCCTGGTTGCCCACCAAATCCTGCCGCCTTAATTTATGGAATTAATAAATTGAAAGAAAAAATTCGTTACGAGGCAAAGACAGGAAAGCAGGTGACGAATAAATGAGTGATTTAAATAAAGACTTAGAGGATTTGAAAAGAGAAGCGGCTAGGCGTGCGAAAGAAGAGGCGAGAAAGCGGCTCGTTGCGAAACATGGTGCAGAAATAAGTAAACTTGAGGAAGAAAACCAGGAAAAAGAGAAAGCGCTACCAAAAAATGACGGTATGACTGTAGAAGAAGCAAAACGACGCGCAGCAGCTGCAGCGAAAGCGAAAGCAGCGGCGTTAGCGAAGCAAAAAAGAGAAGGAACCGAAGAGATAACAGAAGAAGAAAAGGCCAAAGCGAAAGCGAAGGCAGCAGCTGCAGCGAAAGCAAAAGCAGCGGCATTAGCGAAGCAAAAAAGAGAAGGAACCGAAGATGTAACGGAAGAGGAGAAGGCAAAAGCGAAGGCAGCAGCTGCAGCGAAAGCAAAAGCGAAAGCTGTGGCGGCAGCAAAGGCAAAAGTAGCTGCGCTAGCAAAGCAGAAGGCCTTACAGGGTGATGGGGATTCAGGAGATGAAAAGGCGAAGGCAATTGCAGCAGCGAAGGCAAAAGCGGCAGCGGCAGCAAGGGCGAAGACAAAGGGCGCTGAAGGTAAGAAGGAAGAGGAGCCGAAGCTGGAAGAGCCATCCGTGAATCAACCGTATTTAAATCAGTATGTTGAAGTTATTAAGGGAAAAGTAGGGGAGGATACATTAGTAGATTGCTACATTAATAAACTTTCAAAAGATGTGCCAACTCTTGTGGTCGAGCCATCCAAATATTATGAAGTAATGGAGTTACTGCGATTCCATGAGGGGCTTGCTTTTGATTATATGTCAGAGCTACACGCGACGGATTTTGTAACACATATGGAAGTGTATGTTCATTTATTTTCATATGGAAAGAAACAGTCAGTAGCGGTAAAGGTGAAGCTGAATAGGGAAGAGCCGCAAGTAGAATCGGTGACAGCGCTTTGGAAAGGAGCGGACTGGCCAGAGCGGGAAGCGTATGATTTGCTTGGCATTGTATTTAAGGGGCATCCGAATTTATCGCGTATTTTAATGCCTGATGATTGGATAGGACATCCGCTTAGAAAAGATTATGAACCGTATGATGTGGAGGTGTAGCTAAATGATCCGTACGGAAGAAATGCTTTTGAATGTAGGTCCTCAGCATCCGAGTACGCATGGTGTGTTCAGGCTTGTTATTAAGATTGACGGGGAAATTATTAAAGAAGCTACACCGGTTATTGGATATTTGCATCGCGGGACCGAAAAGATTGCGGAGAGCTTGCAGTATACGCAAATTATCCCTTATACAGATCGAATGGACTATTTATCGGCTATGACGAATAATTACGTCATTTGCCACGCTGTAGAGACGATGATGGGGCTTGAAATACCGGAGCGGGCCGAATACTTGCGAGTACTTGCAATGGAGCTTGGAAGGATTGCGAGCCACCTCGTTTGGTGGGGGACAAATCTTCTTGATATAGGAGCGGTCAGCCCGTTTTTGTACGCGTTTCGTGAGCGAGAGATGATTATTAATTTATTAAATGAGTTATGCGGCGCCCGGCTTACTTTTAACTATATGAGAGTCGGCGGTGTAAAGTGGGATGCGCCGGACGGTTGGATTGAAAAAGTGGAAGAGTTTGTTCCGTACATGAGAGAGCAACTAGCAGGTTATCATGATCTCGTTAGTGGGAATGAGATTTTCTTAAATCGCGTAAAAGGCGTTGGTATATATAGCGAGGAAGATGCGATTTCGTATTCTTTAAGCGGAGCAAATTTACGATGCACCGGAGTAAACTGGGATCTTCGCAAAGATGAGCCGTACTCGATTTATGATCGTTTTGATTTCGATATTCCTGTTGGGAGCGTGGGGGATGCTTGGGATCGCTACGTTTGCCGTATGCAAGAGATTGAGGAG
This sequence comes from Bacillus sp. EB106-04-02-XG92, assembly GCF_058791995.1. NCBI lineage: Bacteria > Bacillati > Bacillota > Bacilli > Caryophanales > Bacillaceae > Bacillus > Bacillus sp. EB106-04-02-XG92. The sequence goes on along the minus strand of NZ_JBYTEA010000002.1, from coordinate 354,970 downwards.
TCGTTAAAAATTGTTGAGCAAGCTGTCCAGCAGTTCCCAAAAGAAGGAGCTGTACTTGCGAAAGTGCCGAAAATTATTAAGGCGCCTAAAGGGGAAGCGTTCGTCCGTATAGAATCGCCGCGCGGAGAGATTGGTTGCTATATTGCTAGTGACGGAAAGAAAGAGCCATACCGCTTGAAGTTTCGCAGGCCGTCTTTTTACAATTTGCAAATTTTACCGAAGTTATTGAAAGGTGAAAACATCGCCAATTTAATTACGATTTTAGGTGGAGTTGATATTGTACTTGGGGAGGTTGATGGCTAATGATTGAAACGCTCTTACAATCACCTTCAAGCTGGACGAATTTCTTTATTTTTTTCGGATTAGCGGTACTCCTACTATTTGCAGTCCTTGGCTTCGTTACATATGGTATTTTGGCAGAGCGGAAAGTGATGGGTTTTATGCAAGGACGGATTGGACCAAACCAAGTTGGGGGCCGGTTCGGTTTACTGCAAACGGTAGCCGATGTTTTAAAACTATTACTGAAAGAAGATAGTATTCCGAAGGCGGCAGATAAACCGTTGTTTATATTAGCACCTGTCATTGCATTCGCACCAGCATTTATGGTGCTTGCAGTTATCCCGTTTACTGATAAATTTCAGTTCGCGGATATAGGCGTAGGCTTACTGTATTACATTGCTGTTTCTGGGATTACGACGATTGGTGTCGTGACCGGAGGATGGGCATCGAATAATAAATATTCCCTTTTAGGAGGGATGCGTGCGGCGGCGCAGATGATTTCTTATGAAATTCCGCTTGTAATGAGCGTAATTGGCGTCGTTTTATTAGCTGGTAGCCTAAATTTAAATGAGATCGTAGCAGCGCAGGAGAATGTTTGGTACATTTTCGTGCAGCCAATCGGTTTCGTCGTGTTTTTAATCGCAGCGGTAGCAGAGTTAAATAGGACGCCGTTTGATTTACCAGAAGCTGAGTCGGAGCTTGTTTCTGGATATCATACGGAATACTCAGGGTTTCGCTGGGCGTTTTTTATGCTTTCAGAGTACGTATATTTCTTCGGAATGGCATCTTTAATTACAGTGCTCTTTTTAGGCGGATGGAATCCAGTCATGTTCCTTGGATTTATCCCGGGAGCTGTATGGTTTGCTTTGAAATTTAGCAGTGTAGTCTTTCTATTAATTTGGTTCCGCGTTACGTTTCCGCGTATAAGAGGTGATCAGTTAATGGAGTTTGGCTGGAAAGTATTATTGCCAATTGCACTTGCAAATATTTTCTTAACGGCATTGATTAAGGAGTTATTCTTCTAATCTATGAGGGGGGTGCCAGTAAGAGATGAAAGGACTATTTAAAGGATTAAAATATACATTAAGCAATTTGAGTAAGAAGAAGGTGACGTACGATTATCCAAATCAACCGTTGCCATTGCCAGACCGCTTTCGAGGTATTCAAAAGTTTTATCCCGAAAAGTGTATTGTTTGTAATCAGTGCTCTAACATTTGTCCGACAGACTGTATTCAGTTAACAGGGAAAAAACATCCGGATCCTACGAAAAAAGGAAAAATTATCGATACGTATGATATTAATTTTGAAATTTGTATTCTTTGTGATTTATGTACAGAAGTTTGTCCGACAGAGGCGATTGTTATGACAAATAACTTTGAACTCGCGGAATACTCACGGGATGACTTATTTAAAAATTTGCAGTGGCTTGACGAAAACGACGAAAACGTCAGGAAGGAGAATAAAGCATGAATGGCGAGTTTATAGCATTCTTTATACTATCCTTGTCTGCAATTATTGGCGGCGTTCTTATGTTGAACTTAACGAAAGTTATGCATATGATGCTAGCTCTCGTTCTGACCTTTCTCAGCATCGCAGGTTTGTACTTTCTTTTATCAGCTGAATTTATCGGGGTTGCACAAATTTTACTTTACTCAGGTGCAATCACAATTATTATGATTTTTGGCATTATGTTAACGAAACATAACGCAGAAAATGAATCGCGTCTTACTCTTCGAAAATGGATTATCTTCTTTGCGGTTGTAGCATTTGGGGCAGTTATGTATTTCGCTGTTAACAATATTGATTTTGCAAATGAAAGCACACAAGGAAGTTTACCTCTCCATGAAAAAAACACACTTCAAATCGGTACACTTCTCTATTCAGAATATATTATTCCATTTGAGTTAACCTCAGTTATTTTACTTGTAGCACTTGTTGGCGCAATTATTCTTGCGAAGAAGGATGAGAAAGAGGAGGATTCCAATGAGTAGCGTGCCTGCTTCTGCGTATTTAACGCTTGCGATTATTTTGTTTTGCATCGGTTTGTTTGGAGCTTTAACGAAGCGAAATACAGTGATTGTATTAGTTTGTATTGAATTAATGCTGAACGCAGCTAATTTAAATTTAGTAGCGTTTAGTAAGTTAGGTTTGTTCCCAAATTTAACAGGGCAAATTTTCTCTCTGTTTACGATGGCTGTAGCGGCAGCGGAGGCGGCGGTAGGACTCGCCATTTTAATTGCTTTGTATCGTAATCGTACGACGGTTCATGTAGATGAAATGGATACGCTCAAAGGATAACATTGTGACCGAAAAGGGGGAAGGAAACAATGATCGATTATGCATGGCTCATACCGCTTTTCCCGCTTGTTTCGTTTTTTTTATTACTTATATTCGGGAAGAAAATTAGAGAAGGAAGCAGTGTACTTAGTATTTTCTTCGTCTTTCTCTCCTTTATATTTGCGGTACTTGTATTAATAGAACGGTTTTCGACAGTACCAATGAAGCATAAGTGGGTATGGCTTAGAGCTGGAGATATTGATATATCATTCGGCTTTGAAGTGACGGCATTAGGAGCTTTAATGCTGTTTATCGTTACGCTTGTGAGTTTACTGGTACATGTGTATTCGAAAGGTTATATGAAAGGCGAGGAAAGATTACCAACCTTTTACGCCTATTTAGGGCTCTTTACATTTGCGATGCTTGGGCTCGTTATATCACCGAATTTATTACAGCTTTATATATTTTGGGAGTTAGTAGGCCTCGGTTCATTTTTACTCATCGGTTTTTACTTCTTTAAAGAAGAAGCGAAGGCTGCTGCGAAAAAAGCTTTTATTATGACTCGTATTGGCGATGTCGGTTTATTTATTGGGATGATCTTAATTTTCTGGCATGCAGGTAGTTTTGAATATGATGCCATTTTTAGAGCGATTCATACTGGGGATCTTACTCCTACGATGATTACAATAACAGCGATATTAATTTTTATTGGTGCAATGGGGAAATCAGGTCAGTTCCCCCTTCATACGTGGTTACCAGATGCAATGGAAGGTCCGACGCCTGTTTCGGCACTTATTCACGCGGCGACAATGGTCGCAGCTGGCGTATATTTAGTGGCAACGATGTTTCCGCTATTTTCAGCAAGTGCGGTGGCGATGCAGACGGTGGCAATCGTTGGAGCCTTCACTGCAATATTTGCGGCTTCCATCGGTCTTGTACAAACGGATATAAAGAGAGTGCTCGCTTATTCTACAGTTAGCCAGCTCGGGTATATGATGCTTGCGCTAGGGTCTGCTGGTTATGTAGCAGGTGTTTTCCATTTAACGACACATGCCTTTTTTAAAGCGCTACTATTTTTGGCAGCAGGAAGTGTCATTCATGCAGTGCGTACGCAAAACATTAATAAAATGGGCGGCTTACAGAAGAAGATGAAAGTAACGGGTGTACTATTTTTAATCGGTACGCTTGCAATTAGTGGTGTGCCGCTCCTTTCCGGCTTCTTTAGTAAAGATGAAATTCTGGCGGCGACTTGGATGAACGGCAATTACGTTTTATTCATTTTAGCAGTAATTGCAGCATTCCTAACAGCATTCTACATGTTCCGGCTATACTTCCTTGTCTTCACTGGGGAAGCGAAGACGAAGGAAGATGTGCATGAATCGCCCCGCATTATGACGTATCCGATGATTGTCCTTGGCGTTCTTGCAGTAGTGGCAGGTTATATAAATACACCATGGTTTGGGACATTTCTCGGGGATTGGCTTACGAAAGATGTGGCATTTAAAGCGCGAGAAGCACACGGACCATTTTGGATTATGATTGTTGCGACGCTCGTTTCATTTGCAGGGATTGCTCTCGCATACTTCATATATGGCAAGAAATCTATTTCTAGAGATTGGGCTGGGGGTGAGAAAGCACCTCACTATAACCTTTTGAAAGAAAAATATTATGTGGATGAACTATACAATATGACGGTGCTTCCTATTACGAAAGGAATCGCTCATGTGCTTCGCTTGTTTGAGGTGTATGTAGTCGAAGGAATTGCCGTTTTAATAGGGAGTGTAGTTAAAGGGATAAGCGGACTTGGGTCTAGACTTCAAAACGGAAATGTACAAGTGTACGGGACTGTAACAGCTGTCTCGCTTGCGGTACTCGTCATTATTTTGCTCTATACGGGAGGGGATTTACGATGAATGATTTGTTATTAACGTTCTTCATTTTTTCCCCGCTTTTAGGAATTCTCTTACTTGCATTAACACCGAAAAAAGAATCGCGTACAGTGCGAGCGCTCGGTTTATTTGGAACGGTGCTTCCATTTGGAATTGCTATCGTCCTCGCTTGTACATACGCTTCTGGAAAGAGCTTGTCGCTATTTGATGAAAAAGTAAAATGGATTAAATTTGGGGATTTTGCAGCGGTGGATAAAAGATGGTTCTCCATTTATTACGAGCTTGGTATTGATGGTTTATCGCTCGTTATGATGGTATTGACGGCCCTTCTAGCGATGCTTGCAGCAATTGCCGCATTTACGATTAAAAGGAATTTGAAAGCATTTTATATGCTGTTACTCATGTTAGAAATAGGGATGCTCGGCGTCTTCGCTGCTCAAAATTTAATGTTGTTCTTTATCTTCTTTGAAATTACATTGCCGCCAATGTTTTTATTAATTGGGAAGTGGGGGAAATTGTCGAGTGAAAAGGCTGCTTATAGTTATTTAATATATAACGGTATTGGCTCCGCTATTTTGCTCATCGTTTTCTCAGTTTTATTTGCGAAAACAGGTACAACGAATATAACAGAGCTTAAAGAAATATTAACGAGTGTAGGTGCTGGGGGAGGGACGGCTGTCTCAAGTAGCTTACAGTTCGGCTTGTTTCTTAGCATAATGATCGCTTTTGCGATTAAATTACCAGTTTTCCCGTTACATCGCTGGATGGTCAATGTACATATTGAAGCACATCCGGCTGTAGTTATGCTTCATGCAGGTGTTTTACTGAAGATTGGAGCATACGGTATGATTCGCTTCGGACAGGGGTTATTCCCGGAATACTTTCGAGAGTTTGCAACGCTCATTGCGATTTTAGGAGTCATTAATTTATTGTACGGAGCCTTCTTAGCGCTCATCCAAACGGACTTCCGGAAGGTACTGGCTTACTCTAGTATTTCGCATATGGGCATTGTATTAATGGGGCTTGCGGCGTTGAATGCACCAGGCACACAAGGGGCACTATTCCAAGTTGTGTCGCACGGTTTAATTGCGGCTTTACTCTTTTTCTTACTCGGCGTTATAGAACAGCGTTTTGGAACGTCGGATATTACAGCGCTTGGCGGACTTGCAAAAAGTGTACCCATACTTAGCGGATTTTTCTTAGCGGGAGGAATGGCATCGCTTGGATTGCCGGGTATGTCTGGATTTGTAAGTGAGTTTCTTGCCTTTCTCGGTTTATTCCAAGGAGAGCCGGTCATTGCTGCGGCCGGAGTACTTGGCATCATTTTAACCGCTGTATACGTATTAAGAGCAACACTTCAAATAACATTTGGTAAGAAAGAGTGGGAAGCAAAAGCTGATATACATGGATGGGAGTATGTCCCTATATTGCTGCTTATCTTCTGCATTATTGCAATTGGAGTAATGCCAGAAATATTAGGAGATCCGCTTCAAAATACATTGAAAACATTGGGGGTGAAGTAGGATGGATATGAATACGTTACTTAGCCTATCATGGCATCTCATGGTGCCAGAATTCATTATTCTCGGAGCTGCCATCCTTCTTTCCATATGTGATTTGTTTTTTAAGCTGAACCATAAATATGTAGCGCTTAGCGCAATCGCAGCTATCGTATTAGCAATCGTCTCATTAATTACGCTATACGGTGAACCAGCGGGAGATATTTTAAACGGATCGTTTGTGTTAGATGGGTTTTCAAAAGGGTTTAAAACGTTGTTATTAGGCGGAGCTGCTCTCATTTTATGCACTGCAATGAGCGATGATAAGAAGAATTCAATTGAAGATAAGGGAGAGTATTATTACTTATTTTTAATGGCACTTCTTGGGGCTATGTTTATGGCTTCTAGCGTTGATTTCATTACACTTTTCGTCGGCTTAGAATTGCTTTCACTTTCTTCGTATATTTTAGTAGGAATACGAAAAAAGAACCGTGCATCAAATGAGGCGGCCATGAAATATGTCATTAATGGAGGAATTGGAACAGCCATTACGCTCTTTGGAATGAGTTATTTGTACGGTATTACAGGATCAACTAATATCGTGGATATGCAAAAAGTATTCGCAGGGGAACTTGCTGGTGGTATTCAGTTATTGTTAGCTCTCACATTTTTACTATTACTCGTTGGACTTTCGTTTAAAATTGCGACAGTACCGTTTCATATGTGGGCACCAGATGTGTATGAGGGAGCGGCTACACCTGTTACTGCTTTTCTAGGGACGATTTCTAAAATGGCAGGTTTCCTACTCATTATTCGTCTGTTCCTCATGGTCTTCGCAACTGTATCGGTGCAAGGAGACATGCAATCTTTATACGGACGTATGAGCATATATGTTGCAGTACTAGCGAGTATTACGATGATTATCGGAAACGTAGTCGCATTAAAGCAATATAACGTAAAACGCCTATTTGCCTATTCGGGAATCGCACATGCGGGGTATTTACTCGTTCCGCTTGTCGCATTATCGCCATTTACAATGGATAGCATGTGGTTTTACATGCTTGCGTATATGCTGATGAATATAGGCGCATTTGCAATTATCCACGGCTTAATCTTACAAAGCGACAAAGAAAATATCACCATTTTCACTGGATTATATAAAAGGTCGCCATTCACAGCGATCGTAATGACGATTTTTATTTTATCGTTGGCCGGGATACCAGGAACAGCTGGTTTCATCGGGAAAATTAACATCTTTTTAGGTGCACTTCATGTAGAGCCAGCTCATTACGTACTAGCTTCTATTATGATGGGGACGACAGTCATTTCATTCGTATATTATTTCCGTATTTTACAGCAAATGTTTTTCAGGACGGGAGAAGTAGAAGAGAAGATTCGTTTGCCATTCAATATAAAGGTTGTAATGAGCCTTTGCGCAATTTCGATTGTAATACTAGGGATTATGCCGATGATTGGATACAATTTCTTTTATGAATATTTTCCATTAATGAAAGATTTCTTCTTTCTAGGGAACATGGTACAATAGTGAAAATAAAAGGTGTGGAGTCGTTACTCTGCGCTTTTTATTTTGTGTGAACTACAACTGAAAATGCATATAGGTATACGTTTTTTAAGAGAAAATTATGATGTGAAATGTAAGATGCTTATTTGTATTTGAAAAAGTGTGGCTCCTACTTATTATGGTATCGTTTTTATAGTATTTCGTAAGTAGTAGCTAGGTAAAAAGGGGTCGATTTTTTGGCACATCTTTTAGGGCAACAAGCACTGATTGCCATCGTTTCGCATTTATTGTTTATTACCATTACGTGGTGGGCCTTACAAGGTATTCACATTGAGCGTTTAATGAAGCCTGGAAAGGTAATGCAGACGAGAGTATTACTCATCCTAATTACAATTGCAATTGGGACATCTGTAACTAACTTTTTCCTTGATTATTTAGGCTATTCAAAGAGTTTAACGTATTTAGTAAAGTAAGTGTATAGAACCTCATATCTCCGTTAACAATGGGGATAGGAGGGGATGAAATTGAAGCTTAAAGCCATTCTTATTGTTGCACTTAGTGTTGTTTTATTTTTGGTTGGATATAGAGAGATGAAACCAGTCAGCGATGAACAGAAAATGGAGAGCATGATTGCGTCCTTAGAGAAAAATGATGCTAAAGTAGAGAAGTGGTCATGGTTAGCGCGAGAAACAAAAACAATTTCTAATATACATACGTTTCAAAAATTGTTAAACGATGTGAAGGACAAGGCGAATATTCAAAAGTGGGAATTAGAGCAATCTCCAGATGGATATAAAGCTACATCCTATAAAAAATTTTCTTCTTATGAAGAACGAGTAGTAGTAACTTGGAGTAAGGAAAATAATAAAGAAAACACTTTCATTATTTTTGAAGTGAGTGGGGCGAAATGGGACCCAAAGTACATTCAGAAAACAAATCAAATTTTTAGTGAAAAACCTATAATTTACACTTGTGTTCAAGGTGTACTGAATGATAAGATTGAAGGTGTTTTGCAAAATAAAACCAATCAGGTTTTGAAAGATCTTTCAGCAAGAGCGATCGAGCAGATAGAAGAAAGAGCATTTGTGTCAGTCTCCGCATACAATAAAAAGTGGGATGACGCTCTTTCAACAAATAGAGAGAAAATAAATGTGCAAATAGCAATACGTTCTACTGACAACAAAGATACAATTGTGGTTGGCACACCGATCATAACTTCTGAGTATTGAGTGAATAGATACTGAAAAAAGGACACGGAGGGGAATAATTTGGAAAAGATCATCGTCCGTGGCGGAAAGCGGTTAAACGGCACAGTGCGTGTTGAGGGCGCAAAAAATGCTGTATTACCTATAATCGCTGCAGCCCTATTAGCGAGTGATGGAAAGAATGTACTATCTGAAGTACCAGTTTTGTCTGATGTATACACAATTAATGAGGTATTACGTCATTTAAATGCTGAAGTCGTATTTGAAAATAATCAAGTAACAATTGATTCTTCTAATGAACTAAACATTGAAGCACCATTTGAATATGTACGTAAAATGCGTGCATCTGTTCAAGTAATGGGACCATTATTAGCACGTAACGGTCGTGCTCGTATTGCACTTCCTGGTGGATGTGCAATTGGTTCACGTCCAATTGACCAACATTTAAAAGGCTTCGAAGCAATGGGAGCAAAAGTACAGGTTGGTAATGGTTTTGTTGAGGCATACGTTGAGGGAGAACTAAAAGGAGCTAAAATTTATTTAGACTTCCCAAGCGTGGGCGCGACAGAAAACATTATGTCTGCAGCTACATTAGCAAAAGGGACAACAATCCTTGAAAACGCAGCGAAAGAACCAGAAATCGTTGACTTAGCTAACTTCTTAAATGCGATGGGAGCGAAAGTACGCGGAGCTGGAACTGGAACGATTCGTATCGAAGGCGTTGATAAATTATATGGTGCAAACCACTCTATTATTCCTGACCGTATTGAAGCGGGAACATTCATGGTTGCAGCGGCAATTACTGGTGGAGACATCTTAATTGAAAATGCTGTGCCTGAACATTTGCGCTCAATTACAGCGAAAATGGAAGAAATGGGTGTTAAAATTATTGAGGAAAACGAAGGTGTACGTGTTATCGGCCCAGATAAGTTAAAAGCGGTTGATATTAAAACTATGCCTCACCCAGGTTTCCCAACAGACATGCAATCACAAATGATGGCATTATTACTACAAGCTGATGGAACAAGTATGATTACAGAAACGGTATTCGAAAACCGCTTTATGCACGTTGAAGAATTCCGTCGTATGAATGCTGATATTAAAATCGAAGGTCGTTCTGTTATTATGAACGGTCCAAACAGCTTACAAGGTGCTGAAGTAGGCGCAACTGACTTACGTGCTGCTGCTGCATTAATCTTAGCTGGTTTAGTATCAGAAGGTTACACTCGTGTAACTGAATTAAAGCATCTTGACCGTGGTTATGTAGATTTCCATAAGAAATTAGCTGCATTAGGTGCAACTATTGAACGTGTAAACGAAAAAGTAGAAGAAGTGAAAGAACAAGAAGTTTCTGATCTTCACGCTTAATTGAAATAGTCTCTACGTCTTTTGGCGTAGGGGCTATTTTTTTGGGTTATTACTGTTATAGTCAAGAAATTCTATACTTATGCACGTACCAGTGAAAAAATTTAGAAAATTTTCATTTTAAACAGGTCCCCTTAAGTATGTTCTAAAAGAAAGAGTTGTTCCATAAGAATGAATGGAGTAAAGCTTTTTTATATTGGGGGAAATAAGATGAAATTTTCAAAGCCACTTTGTATTACAGTAGCGCTTCTCATAGCGCTCGTTATCATTGTACCTGCTGCTCTTGTTATTCCGTTTGCGAAAGCAAAAGTAGGGGAAGAAGCAGCTTCTAAAACTCCTCCAGCGATAGAAAGTATACCAGCTCCAGGAAAAGTGGATACAGCGGTTCAAGTTGCTGTATATCGTGAGAAACAAAAAAAGGTAGAGTCATTACCTATGGAGGAGTATGTAACCGGTGTAGTAGCTTCTGAGATGAATGCCAGCTTTGAAATAGAGGCGCTAAAGGCGCAGGCATTAGCAGCTAGAACATTTGTGGTACAGCGTATGCTAAGCGGAGGTAAGAAAAACAATGCGGACGTGACAGATACGGTGAAAGATCAAGTGTACAAAAGTAAAGAAGAACTGAAGAAACAATGGGGCAATAACTACGAAAATAATTTGAAGAAAATCGAGGAAGCTGTTTCGAAAACTGCAGGACAAGTTTTAACGTATGATGGAAAACCAATCTCAGCATCCTTCTTCTCAACGAGTAATGGCCGGACAGAAAATGCGGCTGATTACTGGGGAAATGATTATCCGTACTTAAAGAGCGTAGATAGTCCGTGGGATCAAGCTTCTCCGAAATTTACGAGCGAGCAAACCTTTACAGTAGCTGACTTTCAAAAACGTCTCGGTGTGAAAGTGCTAGCAGACGGAAAAGTTGGTGATATTAAAGGGCGTACAGAAGGAAAACGCGTAAAAGACGTAGCGTTTCAAGGGAAAACATTAACAGGAAGAGATGTGCGTGACAAATTAGAATTACGCTCTTCTGACTTCACGTGGAAACAAGAGGGAGATAAAATCATCGTTACAACGAAAGGATTCGGCCACGGCGTCGGTATGAGCCAATACGGAGCGAACGGCATGGCAGCGGAAGGAAAGAAATATACAGATATCGTCGCTCATTATTATAAAGGCGTTGAAATAAAGACGATGAACGATTATGAAGGAAAGTTAATGGTGAAGAAGTAAGGTGCAGAATAAACCGTCCCAAGAGGTATGTTGGGACGGTTTTTCTTTTGTTAGTAGGTAGGTTATTTTTGTCGAATCGTAGATATATTTTAAAGTGTGATAAGTATATTTGAAAACCCTCAATGTTCAGCGGTGAGAAGATATAGGGGGCGGCTACCTCGTTTTCACCCTTTTTATGTTTTCATAGTTTTATAATACCTTAAAATACTGTATTAAATATCATAATTTTCCATTAATTGTTTGGTATAATAAGATAAAAACATTTGGGGGAGACAGAATGGCGTTACTCGAGTTGAGACAATTAGGGAAGACGAACCAGTTGCCAGCAGTTGAACTGAAGGTTGAGCAAGGACAATGTGTTGTTTTGCAATGTAATAACCATACAGCGAAAGTGTTGCACCGCATTATTATTGGTGAGGAAGAAGCTTCAACTGGCAACGTGCTATTTGAGGGAGAATCGATTGGAAAGAAAAATTATTCTCGCATCGGCTTTTGTTTTTTGAAAGATGAAGCATATGACCGTTTGAAGGTAAAGGAATACTTCAAGTTCTTAATAGGACTTTATGAATCAAATATGAGCGCGGAAGAAGTCGTACAATATGTCGGTCTCTTAGATAAATTAAACGTTAAAATAGAAAAACTATCATTTTCAGAGAAACGTCGTCTTCATATTGGGCGAGTTATGATTCATAATCCGGATTTAGTTATTTTGGAAGAGCCGGAGCAAAATGTAGATACAGAGAGCACGATTATTATTAGGAAATCAATTATGAAAATGAAAGAGCAAGGAAAAGCGATTTTCATTACGTCATCGTTTCTATCGGACGCCCTTTCGTTAACAGAAGATGTATACATATTAAACAATGATGGTGTGAAAAAAGTAGAAATCGAACAAGAAGAAATTGAAGAGGTGGATGAAGAAAAGGTTGTTCAAATGATTCCGCAAATGAAACTTGAAAGAATTCCGGCGAAAGTGAACGATAAAATCATTTTACTTGATCCGATGGAAATTCATTTCATTGAAACGCAAAACGGAGTGACACATATTCATGTGCGCGAAGGTGGTTTCGTATGTGCATTAACGTTAAGCGAACTAGAAGCGAGATTAACAGGATTCGGGTTCTTTAGATGTCATCGCTCGTACCTTGTGAATTTACAAAGAGTACGAGAAGTGATTACGTGGACTCGTAATAGTTTTAGTTTAATTTTAGACGACGAAAGAAAAAGTTCAATCCCGCTTTCAAAAGGACGAATGGATGAATTAAAAGGTGTGATTGGGCTATAAAAATTGCTCCAATAAGCTCAAAATACGATTCATTCACCGGTAAAAATACTCCTTTTACCGGTATTTTACTGCGTAAACTCTTTGTTTTTCATATGATTGAGTCAAGAAAAGCGAAACAAACAAACGAAAAGCGCTAAAGCGACTTTCATCTATAAAAGAAAAAACAAAGGGGATGACGAGATGACATTGGCAATTGAAATGAAAGATGTAATGAAAAGTTTCAACGAAAAAACAGCACTTCGAAATGTAAATATTGAAGTGAAGCAAGGAGAAATTTTTGGATTCCTCGGACCGAGTGGATCAGGAAAAACGACAACAGTAAAGATCTTAACTTCTCAATTACTTCATAGCGTTGGAACGGTAAGGGTACTAGGAAAAGATATCACAGGCCCAAGCAGCATCGATTACAAACAAATTGGTATTTTAACAGACAACAGCGGTTTATATGAGAGACTTAGCATTTATGATAACTTACTATTATTTTGTGACTTATATGATTGTAAAAAAGAGCGAATTGATGAAGTACTAGCACAAGTAAATTTATTAGATGATAAAAAAACATTAGTAAAGAAACTATCAAAGGGAATGAAGCAGCGCGTTACATTAGCTAGAGCAATTCTTCATAAACCAGATATCCTCTTCTTAGACGAACCAACATCGGCACTTGACCCAGTTAACGTACAAAACATTCATAAAATCTTAAAAGACTTAAATAAAGAAGGAACGACAATTTTCTTAACAACTCACAACATGGACGAAGCAGAAACGCTTTGTAACCGCATTGCCTTTCTATGTGGCGGAGAAATTGTAGCGCTTGATACACCGGAGAACCTTCGCTTACAATACGCGAAAGATCAAATACAAGTCGTATTAAAAGATAAGCAAAAAGAAATCGTACAAAAAGATGAATTAGGTGCAAAACGTATTTCAGAATGGATGAAAAAAGGTGAATTACTATCGATTCATTCACATGAACCAACGCTAGGCGATATCTTTATTGAAGTTACTGGGAGGGGATTATAATGACATTTTCAATGAGACGTGTATCAGCTATTTTTAGAAAAGAAGTACAAGATTTTAAGACGAATTCACAAGTGTTGCTAATGGCATCTTTACCAATTATATTTGCATTTATATTTAGCAGATTTGGAGAAGGGCGCATGGGGGTTGGCATTATTACTTTAATGTCCTTTCTATTTGTAGCAGGGTTTGTTCAATCGATGGTAATTGCAGAAGAGAAAGAAAAACATACGTTACGTGTGTTAATGCTATCACCAGCTTCTTCTGTTGAAGTTCTTCTTGGGAAAAGTATATTAACAGCATGTTTAACGTTGGGTATTTCCATTGTAAACTTATTCATTCTAGATCAATTAAGTGGCAATCTCTTATTGCTAGCACTTATTTTCTTATGTGGAACAATTCTATTTATCTTAATTGGAACAGTGATTGGGTTACTAGCTGAGTCTGTCCCACAAACATCACTAATTGGAATGCCGATATTAATGACGATGTATTTAGCTGTACAATTTGAACCAATGGTTGAAAATAAAATGATTAAGACAATGATTAGTTATCTTCCAACATCTCATCTTGAAAAAGCGATTAAAAGCTTAGTAGATGGTGCTGGGTTTAGTAGTATTAGTGGACATATGCTAAATGTTGGAGTGTGGCTTATTATCTCACTTATTGCATGTTTAATCGTATATAAAAAGAAACAATTGGACTAAACACTGAGCTGAAACGCTCAGTTTTTTCTTTTTTCAATCATTTCCTCGGAAATTTTACAATTACTATACATATTTTTACAGATTTTGTCGAAAATTAATTAGTTATACGTTGTATAGGATACGTGAATATTGTTCAAAATGATTGCTGAGGTGATGATGGAATGAGAGGAAGAAATAATAAAAAATCGCAAAAGGTAGTACATTTATTTCAAAAAAGATGGGTATTTCCGGCACTATACATTGCTTGTGCAGCGGTAATTTTAATGGTTGCGCTATGGTTCCAAGGAGCTAATCCGAAGAAGACTCCGAACCAAGATCAAGCGACACCGTATACACAATCGGAAGATCCAGCAGTACCAGTAACGAAGTCTTCAGAAGTAGTGAAAATGCCAGCCCCTGCTAATGCGGAAGTAGTCGTACAGAAGAAGTTCTATGAAGATGCAGCAACTGAGGCGGAACAAGAAAAAGCACTTGTCTTTTATAACAACACATATTCCCCAAACAAAGGAATTGACATTGCTGCGAAGAATGGAAAAGAATTCAATGTTACAGCTGCTTTAAGTGGTACAGTAACGAAAGCTGAAAAAGATTCACTTCTTGGTTATGTTGTAACAGTTGATAGCGGAAATGGTGTAGCAGCTTCTTATCAAAGCTTAGGCAGTGTAAAAGTAGAAAAAGGTGCACGAGTTGTACAAGGTGAAGTATTAGGAAAATCCGGTCTAAGTGCAATGAATAAAGAAGCAGGTTCTCACGTTCACTTTGAAGTACGTAAAGACAATGTGGCTGTGAATCCTGAGCGCTACTTAAATAAATCGGTAGCAGAGATTAAAGCTGATGCAGGTGCTGCAAAGGCAACGAACGCTTCTGGTAAAAAAGCTGAAGACAAATCTCAAAAAGAAGAGAAGTCAACGAGCACGACACCAGAAAGTAAAACAGAAGATAAGTCTCAAAAAGAAGAGAAATCAACAAGCGGTTCGACTAGTGACAAAAAAGAAGAACCGAAGAAAGAAGAAAAATCAACAAATGGTTCTACAGAATCATCTAACAGTTCTTCTTCACAAGAATAAGAAAGTGAAAAAATCAGTTCTCACTAGGAGAACTGATTTTTTTATTTTTATATAAAAATACTCAATTTCGAGAAAAAAGTTGCAATAACAAGGAAAAATGACGAGATTCTCGAATATATATTACAAAAGGGAGGGGATACTGTGTCATTTTTGTTTGTTCTGTCGACTGCTATTATTTTATTGTTTGTGTTATTCACCTTATATTATTACATTGCTAGTAAGAAAGAGGTTCCCCACCATCAGTTATTAGAAGAAGAGTTGGAAAGAGAGGAATGACGCCTTATATACAAGGTGTCATTTTTTTTCGCCAAAATAGTCACTGTTAACGTATTTCTCACAAAAAAACGTAATTTTTCTTAACTTAGTCCGCAAAAATAGTGAACATGTAGCATATATCAGTAGTGCGGGCAATACAATGGTATAAACCAAAGCAAAGAGAGTGTTTGAGGTGAGAAATCGTGAATCATTTTATTATAAATCCAAGAATATTTAACGCTTACAAGCAGCACTCACACTTACTTCTTAGTCATATGCAGCGAGGCTCATTTCACCCTTCTCACATCCAATTTAGGGAGGCGAGTGGTGTGCACGATTACATCAAAGAGAGAACTATCAAGATTGGTAAGTATATCGTGGAGACAAGAAAGACAGTGCGTGTCATTGCAAAGGAATTTGGGGTATCAAAGAGTACAGTCCATAAAGATTTAACGGAACGTCTACCAGAAATTAATCCAGAGCTCGCAAATGAAGTGAAAGAAATTCTTGATTATCATAAGTCTATTCGTCATTTAAGAGGCGGAGAAGCAACAAAACAAAAGTATAGAAAAGAAGATGTAGAAAAGCCGGTACGTCAATAAAGGTACAATCGTGAACATTCCGTTTCAATTCGGTAATATTTTTCAGAAGAATTCTTTTTGCGAATATTACGTTTCTGTTAAATTTATGATAAAATCAGAAATTAGGTGTAAAAGAATTCGGGTATAACCTGATTTTGAATATCGAGGAGGAAAAAACGGGAATGTTTGCGCGAGATATCGGAATTGACCTAGGTACGGCTAACGTATTGATCCATGTTAAAGGTAAGGGTATTGTATTAAATGAGCCATCTGTTGTTGCTATTGATCGTAACACAGGTAAAGTATTAGCAGTAGGTGAAGAAGCAAGAAGTATGGTGGGACGTACGCCTGGTAATATTGTAGCAATTCGTCCACTAAAAGATGGTGTAATCGCAGATTTCGAAATTACAGAAGCGATGTTAAAGTATTTCATTAACAAATTGGACGTAAAGAGCTTCTTTTCAAAACCTCGCATTTTAATTTGTTGTCCAACAAATATCACATCAGTAGAACAAAAAGCAATTCGTGAGGCTGCTGAACGTTCAGGTGGTAAAACAGTATTTTTAGAAGAAGAACCAAAAGTAGCCGCAGTTGGTGCTGGTATGGAAATCTTCCAACCAAGCGGTAACATGGTTGTTGATATTGGTGGAGGTACAACAGATATCGCTGTACTATCTATGGGTGATATTGTTACCTCTTCCTCTATCAAAATGGCTGGCGATAAGTTTGATATGGAGATCTTAAACTACATTAAACGTAAGTATAAGCTATTAATTGGAGAACGTACTTCAGAAGATATTAAAATTAAAGTTGGTACAGTATTCCCAGGTGCACGTAGTGAAGAACTTGAAATTCGCGGACGTGACATGGTAACAGGTTTACCACGTACAATTACAGTATGCTCTGAAGAAATTACAGAAGCATTAAAAGAAAATGCCGCTGTTATTGTACAAGCTGCAAAAGGCGTACTAGAGCGCACACCACCAGAATTATCAGCGGACATCATCGACCGCGGTGTTATTCTAACAGGCGGTGGAGCTTTACTACACGGTATCGACATGCTTCTAGCAGAAGAACTAAAAGTACCAGTATTAATTGCTGAAAACCCAATGCACTGCGTTGCGGTTGGTACAGGCATTATGTTAGAGAATATCGATAAATTACCACGTCGTGCGCTGCGATAAAGTGAGGAGAACTAAGGTGTAAACCTTAGTTCTTTTTTTGTATTTTTATTTTTCTATTTCGATTTATTGAGAAAATAGAAGAAAAATAAAGAAAAACGAAGAAAACAGGTAAAATATTCATATATATGGTTAAATTTAATATTTCCTTATTTGAAAACGTTTATAATATAATGAGTCGAATACGACATTAAGGCAAATAATGTTTCAATACATATTGCCTTTCCCTAATCTGGGCATACACTCTTTTCTACCTCCGTGTCAGTTGCAAATATATGCAGCTATTTTTAGAGAATAGAGTGTATGCATTTTTTTATAAATAGGAAGTAAAGTGTTACTTTATAATGACAAACAATAAACAAAATGGGATAATAAACAATATGTCCAAGTGGTAAGACCAATATTACAAAAGGGGCGATTGTTACATGCTAAATATAGAACAAATTAAAGAAATCATTCCTCACCGTTATCCATTTCTACTTGTTGATAAAATATTAGAAGTAGATGAAGGAAAACGAGCGATTGGAATTAAAAATGTATCTGCAAACGAAGAATTCTTTAACGGGCACTTCCCTGACTATGCAGTTATGCCTGGTGTACTTATTGTAGAAGCGTTAGCACAAGTCGGAGCAGTTGCTGTATTAAAGAAAGAAGAAAACCGCGGAAGACTTGCTTTCTTCGCAGGTATCGACAATTGTCGTTTCAAAAAACAAGTACGTCCAGGTGATCAACTTCGCCTAGAAGTAGAAATGACACGTGTACGTGGTCCAATCGGAAAAGGAAAAGCAATTGCAACAGTAGATGGTGAAGTTGCATGTGAAGCTGAAATTACATTTGCGATTGGTGATAAAAAGGAATAGATGTGAATTAAAAAAATTCTTCTGCATATTGCAGAAGAATTTTTTTAATTCATGTATTTTTGTTCGGAAAGTTAAAATACAGAGTAATCAGAATTTTTATTGTAAATGAATGGAAGTTTGTATATAATGACGCTATAAATATCTTGAAATTAAGATAAATGATAGCGTGATAAAAATAGAGAAGTCGTTGTCACATTATAGAAGGTGTAAGGTAGGACAAAGGTTGTTCTGATTCGTTATGATGGATTGTAGAGGAAAGTAATGGAGAAATTTAACGGTAGAAGTAAATGAAAAATTGGCGTAGCATATCGAGCATAAAAGAGAAAAAGGGGAAAATGACGTATTCTGAAAAAGGAGACTATAATATGTTCGGGAGAAAGAAAAGAAAGCCATTAAGACAATTAATTACAAATAAAGAGCCTAAATCACGCATTGCGGAACAATACCGTAATATCCGTACAAATATTGAATTTACATCTGTAGATAACCATATTCGTTCTATCATTGTCACTTCAGCAGATCCAGGTGATGGAAAAACAACGACCATTTCTAATCTAGCAGTTGTTTTTGGCCAACAAGGAAAAAAAGTATTATTAATTGGAGCCGACTTACGTAAGCCAACATTACAAAATTTATTTGCTGCACATAATCCAAATGGATTAACGAATTTATTATCAGGACAAGCATCATTTGTGCAATGTATTCAAAAAACAGACATAGAAAACGTATATGTTATGTCAGCGGGTCCAATCCCACCAAACCCAGCAGAATTGCTAGGTTATCGTAAAATGGACGAATTACTTCTAGAGGCATATAACATGTTTGATATCGTTCTGATCGATACACCACCTGTATTGGCCGTTACAGATGCACAAATACTGGCTAATAAATGTGATGGAGTTATATTAGTAGTGCGCAGTGAAAAAACAGAAAAAGATAAACTAATAAAAGCAAAACAAATATTAGATAAAGCATCTGGAAAGCTACTTGGTGTTATATTAAACGATAAAAGAGAAGAACAGGAACAATATGGATATTATTAGAAAATAATGTATTAAAAAGTGTTTTTTAAA
The DNA here is from genome assembly GCF_058791995.1 of Bacillus sp. EB106-04-02-XG92. Lineage (NCBI taxonomy): Bacteria > Bacillati > Bacillota > Bacilli > Caryophanales > Bacillaceae > Bacillus > Bacillus sp. EB106-04-02-XG92. The sequence continues at coordinate 335,675 of NZ_JBYTEA010000002.1, read as the reverse complement.
GCTAGTAATTTTTTTACTAGCTTTTTTGAATTGTTTTAAAATTTTGTATCGTATTATACAGAAAACATGATACAATAGAATTTTTGGCAAATTGATGGAATGTGTTGTCATATTTAAGATTATTTTGTAAGATTATATATGTTTTTAAATAACAATCGTACATAGATATTACTAAAATAAAAAAATGTAAGATTATATGTTATAATTTTTGTTATGTGCAAATTTTAGAAAGTTGGAGGAACTTATGGAAGAAACAATTAGTTTGAAAGAGTTATTTCATATTTTAAAAAAACGTTTAGCAATGATCCTCGTAATCGCCTTTGGTGCAGCTATTGTAAGTGCTATCATTAGCTTCTTCTTTATGACACCAATCTATCAATCTGCGACGCAGATTCTTGTTAACCAGAAGAAACAAGAAGGTGCAGCAATTCAGTTTAATGAAGTGCAAACAAATATTCAATTGACCAATACATATAAGGTTATTATTAAGAGTCCTGTTATTTTAGATCAAGTGAAAGAAAAGTTAGGTTTAAATATAACGACGCAAGAATTAAATAAAAAAATTGAAGTGACGAATGAAAAAGATTCACAGGTTGTATCAGTAACTACACAAGATAAAGATCCGAAGTTAGCTCGTGATATTGCAAATACAACAGCAGAAGTCTTTAAAAGTGAAGTTGCAAAGATTATGAGTGTAGATAATGTAACAGTATTATCAAAAGCAGAAATTGTGGAGAAACAATCACCAATTAAACCGAATCCAATGTTAAATGTAATAATTGCTTTTGCTTTTGGTTTAATGGCTTCAGTTGGTCTTGCATTCCTAATAGAGTACTTAGACAACACAGTAAAAAAAGAAGAAGATGTAGAGAACTTACTTGGATTACCAGTGTTAGGTATTGTAGCTCGTATGGATGAAGAAACAACAAGTGTGAAATCACATGCTCCATCATCAAGAAAAGTGAGGGGACAAACAATTGGCTCTTAATTTATTTAAAAAGAAAAAAAATCATCGCCAACGTCGTCAATTAATTGCTCATCAACAACCGAAATCACCAATTTCAGAACAGTATCGTAATATTCGAACAAATATCGAATTTGCAGCTGTTGATACGAATTTACATTCCTTAATGGTAACGTCTGCGAACCCAAGTGAAGGGAAAACGACAACGACAGCGAATATGGCAGTTGTATTTGCCCAACAAGGCAAGAAAGTATTATTAATTGATGCGGATATGCGTAAACCAGCGATGCATCAAATGTTTCAAGTCGATAATATTTTCGGGCTAACGAACGTATTAACACATAGTGAACGTTTAGAAAAATGTGTACAAAAGACATCAGTTGATAATTTACACTTTTTAGCTTGTGGTCCAATCCCGCCGAATCCAGCGGAATTGTTAGGCTCAAAATCAATGCAAGAACTTCTTGCGCAAGCATACAGTATGTATGATTTGGTTATTTTTGATCTACCACCAATTTTAGCAGTTACAGATGCGCAAATTATGGCAAATGTATGTGATGCTTCTATTCTAGTTGTTCGTAGTGAATCGACAGAGAAAGAATCAGCAGTAAAAGCAAAAGGTTTATTAGAATCAGCAAAAGGTAAACTGTTAGGCGTTGTTCTGAATGATCGTGAACGTGAGCAGGGCTTATATTATTACTACGGTGCAAATTAATTGAAAGAGTGAGATATGGGAAGAACATATCTCCTTTTTTCCCTTGAATATGAGATTTCTCATATTCAAGGGAAAAAAGATCTTTATACGAAAGGGAGGATGAAACAAATGATAGATTTACATTGTCACATTTTACCTGGTATCGATGACGGTGCACAGACAGTAACAGATAGTTTAGTGATGGCGCAAAAGGCAATAGAGGAAGGTGTTCATACAATTGTCGCAACACCACACCACCAAAATGGAAAATATATAAATGAACGTACCTCAATTATTCATCAAGTAAAACAACTAAATGATGAACTGCAACAACATAATATTCCACTTACCATTTTACCAGGACAAGAAGTCAGGTTATATGGTGATTTATTAGAAGACTATGAGGCTGGTAAAATCGTTACTTTAAATGAAACAAACAAGTACATATTCATTGAATTTCCATCTAATCATGTACCTCGTTATGCAGAACAACTATTTTATGAACTACGTGTAAAAGGAATGATTCCAATTATCGTTCATCCGGAACGTAATGCCGAGTTAATCGAGAGACCAGATAAGTTATATAACTTTGTAAATAAAGGTGCATTAACACAAGTAACGGCAGGTAGTTTACTAGGTAATTTTGGTAAAAAAATTAAAAAGTTTTCACTACAACTTGTGGAACATAATTTAACCCATATGATCGCATCAGATGCGCATAATACAACATCAAGAGGATTTCATTTAGCAGAGAGCTACGAACTAATAGAGAAAGAATTTGGTGCAAGTGTTATGAACGATTTAAGAGAGAATCCGTATTTAATCATTAGCGGGAAAGCAATTTATAAAGAAGATCCAGAGCAAATTCGTCGTAAAAAATTGTTCGGTATTTTTTAAATAAAGAACCTGGTGATGTCTCCTAACCGTTATCAACGGAGGCACTCGGTCGTGCTGTGGGTAGAAATTTTCATTTCGAACCTACCTTAGACGCTTGTCGTCGGGAGTATGACGTGAGGATGGGTTAGATGCCCATAATTTATTTGTAATAGAAACTCTACCTATGGAGTTGTAAATATGACTTTATAGGTAGGGTTTTTGTTATTGTTACATAAAAATATATAGATGTAGGAGGCATATGATTGAAAAAAGTAAAAAAAGCAATTATCCCAGCGGCTGGTCTTGGGACGAGGTTTTTACCAGCAACGAAAGCGATGCCGAAAGAAATGTTACCAATCGTCGATAAACCAACAATTCAATACATAATAGAAGAAGCAATAGAATCAGGAATTGAAGATATTATTATAGTTACTGGAAAAGGAAAGCGCGCGATTGAAGATCATTTTGATCATTCATTCGAACTAGAACAAAACCTTTTAGAAAAAGGAAAGTATGAAATGCTTGAAAAGGTACAAGCTTCTTCAAGAATTAACATTCATTACATAAGACAAAAGGAACCAAAAGGACTTGGACATGCAGTATGGTGTGCGCGTAAATTTATAGGAAATGAACCATTTGCGGTATTACTTGGTGATGATATTGTACAAGCAGAGACGCCATGTTTACGTCAATTAATGGATCAATATGAAGGTACACAGTCGTCAGTTATTGGTGTACAAACAGTGCCTGAAAATGAAACACATCGTTACGGTATTATCGATCCAGTTGAACAAAACGATCGTCGTTATCAAGTGCGTCAATTTGTTGAAAAACCAAAACAAGGTACAGCACCATCTAATTTAGCGATAATGGGTCGTTACGTATTAACGCCAGAAATTTTTATGTTTCTTGAAGATCAACAAACAGGTGCAGGTGGAGAGATTCAATTAACGGATGCAATTCAACGGTTAAATGAAATTCAACGAGTGTTTGCTTATGATTTTGAAGGTATTCGTTATGATGTTGGAGAGAAGTTTGGGTTTATTAAGACAACGATTGAAATGGCACTTCAGAATGAAGATTTGAAAGATGAATTAATGAAATATATGAGTGGGCTTGTTGAAAAAGAAAATATACATATATAAAAGTGGGGTGGAAGAGTTTTGACCTTGGTAAAATTATCTGATGGGGATGTCACAGAGGTAAATGAGAAAAAAATAGATTGGGAAGCGGTGAATGCTCGTAAAGGGTATTTGTTTGCTAAACGTTGCATGGATTTTGTCGGGGCATTATGTGGTTTGATTATATTATCACCACTTTTTTTAATTATAGCGTTAATCATTAAATATGAGGATCCAAATGGAACAGTACTTTTTAAGCAAATTCGTGTGGGTAAAGATGGAAAAGAGTTTCATATGTATAAATTTCGCTCTATGGTTGCAGATGCAGAAGAAAGGCTTAAAGATTTACTGCAATATAATGAAGTGAACGGTGCTATGTTTAAAATGAAAGAAGATCCAAGGATAACGAAAATCGGAAAATTTATTAGGAAAACAAGTCTAGATGAACTACCTCAGCTAATTAATGTTTTAAAAGGTGAAATGAGTCTTGTAGGCCCAAGGCCACCTTTACCACGAGAGGTAAAGGAATATACAGCATATGATAAGCAAAGATTGCTAGTAATTCCAGGATGTACGGGGCTATGGCAAGTAAGTGGTAGAAATAACCTTGGATTTAAAGAGATGGTTCAATTAGATTTACAATATATACAAAAAAGATCGATCCTATTTGATATTATTATTATTTTCAAGACAGTGAAAGAAGTATTTTGTAGTAAGGAAGCATATTAAAATTCTTAGTTTTCTTTATTTTAGAAAAGAGCGTGAATATATAAATTTAAAGATAGAAAATCTTTATGCATATATAAATAATGAAAGCTAGTGAAAAAAGTAGTCTAGAAGTCAGAGCATAATTTAGGAGTGTAAAATGATAGATGTAATTATACCTGTTTATAATGGGTACGAAGAAACAAGAGAGTGCGTTGAATCGTTATTAAAATCTAAAAATTTAGTAGAGCATCATTTTATTTTTATAAATGATAAGTCACCAAATGAGCATATTTTTGAATTGTTAAATAGTATTGATGATAGACGTGTTACGATTTTAAATAATGAGAATAATTTAGGTTTTGTTAAGACTGTCAATAGAGGAATGAAATTATCTGAGAATGATGTGATTTTATTAAATTCTGATACTGTTGTTACAGAAAATTGGATTGATAAAATGTATAATGCTGCATATTCAAATCAAAAAGTTGGTACAGTGACAGCGTTAACTAATAATGGTACGATTGCTTCGGTTCCGTATTTTAACCAAGATAATAAATTACCTGAAGGGTATACAATTGAAGAATTTGCTAATTTAGTGGAGAGAGTCTCAGAAAGGGTTTATCCAACTCTACCTACAGCTGTAGGACATGCAATGTATATTAAAAGAAGTATAATTAATGAGGTTGGTTTCTTTGATGATGATTCTTTTGGAATGGGGTATGGAGAAGAAGAAGATTTTTCATGTCGAGTAATCAAGCGTGGTTATAAAAATGTTTTAGCGGATGATACATTTATTTTTCATTATGGTAGTACATCTTTTAAGGGTGAAAAAGCAAATCTAATTGCTCAAAATAAGAAAAAACTTTATAAAAAGCACTGGATTCACCCTTTTAATGTGAAGAGGTTTTTATTCTTTGATAAAAAAGTGAAGAATATATGTAGTAAAATTCAGGACGAAATGAATAATTAATTTTGAAAGGTTTGGAGAATGAAAAAAGCAGATCAGTTCATCATTTTCATGCTTCTTATAGGAGTATTCTTTTTAAGGTATATTAAGGTCTTCTACGAACAATGGTATATATTAGATATATTTCTGTTGATCTATGTTTTTGTTAATCTTGTACAAATTAGTAAGAAAAGTTTAGGGATGTACCTTTGGTATTTTATATCAGTGTGTATGTTTATTTTCTGTGTGTCTTTAAATGTGATGGAATATGGGGCGGGTAAAGTCTTTTCTGATAATATTATGATGGCCCTTATGCCAATCACATTAATAATATATTTTTCATATTTAAATCAGAGATATTCTTTTGATATTCTTTTACAAACATCCAGAAAAGTGATGCTATTTTTGAATGTTTATTTTTGGATAAACACTCCTATTATAGTGATACAATTTTTAACTGAAAACTTTATGATGGGGCGTTTCCTATCATGGGGAATGTACAATTTTGATCATATGACAGGATTTATGGGACCATTTGGAACAGGGATTTTAAATGTTTTTTGGGTAAGCTTGTTAATAGGTAACTTATTATTTTACTTGATAACTCGGAATAAAAAATGGTTTTTTATGTTTGTACTAGAGGTTCCTATTATGTTACTTTTATCATATTTTAATGAAAATAAGGCGTTTATTCCAACTGCAATTTTATTTATAGCAGTGATTTTAGGATATGTATTTTTATGTAATAAAATCACTGTCAAGGCTGTTGTTAAATTACTTTTTCTAGGTGGCATAGGCGTTATAATTGGGTTTATAATGTATGAGTATATAGACATAGTAAAGGAACAGGTAGATAGTTTAATTGAAGTAGCTTTAGATTTTGATACAAATGCTGCTCTGAATACTCATAATGAACGTGCCTATTTGAATTATCTAGCATTTAAATACTATCATGCGGATGGCTTAGGATTGGGGATAAATAATATTGATTTTAAAACCCAAATGATTCATAAAAATTTAGGCATAAATAGTTTTTCGTTAATGTTAATTCAAGGTGGTATTTGGTATTATTTAGTTAATTTAAATATATATGCCTTAGTTGCAGTTGGGGCTTTAAAGCGGAAATTTGATATTCAAGCAGTTAGCTTATATATAACTTTCATCGTTATATTTGCTTTTCTATCTTTCATAACGCAACCATTTAGAGATCATTACACAATGTTTATGGTAGCAATTTTAATTTTATTTGTAGCACTTTTTGTGAAAAACAATAGTACAACGGAAACAGAAAATACTAAGATTGATTGAAAAACTATAATTTTTGACTGAAAAGAATCTGTCTATAAATAAAAAGCCCCTTTAATTTTAGGGACTTTTTATTTATGTGGACCATTTATCAAGTTGAAAATATTAAAAATTTTTAAAGGGGGGAATTTAAATTTGAGTAAGGTTTCAATTATAATTCCTGCTTATAATTCAGAAAATACAATAAAAAATACTATTTATTCTTGCCTAAATCAGACATATAAGGATATAGAAATAATTGTTGTAGATGATGGCTCAAGTGATAACACAGGGAATATTGTAAGATCAATTGAAGATTCTAGAATTAAATATAACTTTTATGAAAATCAAGGTAGATCTATAGCAAGAAATACAGGATTGAAATTAGCTAAAGGAAAGTATATTCAATTTTTGGATTCAGACGATACAATAGATCCGAAAAAAATTGAAAAAGCAATACATTTATTGGAAGGGAATTCTGCGATTGATGCGGTACAATGCGGAACTAATTACTGGAAGAGAAATCAATTGATAACGAAAATGCAAGCTAAATCTCTTTCTAGAAAAAAAATGGACAAGTTATTATTAAGGAAAAATTTATTTCCGATTCACTCAGTTATTTTTAAAAAAGAATTAGCAGGTCAGTATCCTGAAAAGTTATCTTATTGTGAAGATTGGTATTTCTGGGTGAAAACATTATTAAAGGTAAATATATTTTCACAGACAGATTATTATGGGGCTGATGTATTTGTTCATGAAAATAATACAATGATAGATTACCGTAATATGTTATTAGGGGAGTTTTACATATTATTAAGGATTAAAAAGGAAGTTGATTCTAAATCTTTAATTAGGGATTTGAAGATAATGAAGCAATTTGTGAATTATTGTTTAAAATATGATGCTGATGATATAGATAATTTGGATATCTCAGTTTTTATAATTGCTCCATATTTAAAATATGTTAATTATATAATTAATTCCCCTAAAAGAAAAAGACTATTGAAAAAAGTAGTGATATTAAAAAATAAAATCCGTAAGAAAAAGCAAGTTTATTAGAGCGAGATATAAAGGAAGTGTGAATAGAGTGAGAGTAGCAGTAGATGCATATTTCAATAATAATTTAGGGGATGATTTATTCCTTGATATTTTAGTAGATAGATATAAAAATGTTACTTTTGATTTTATGCTATGTGATGAAATGGCATGTAAGGCTTTTACTAATCATCCTCGTGTAAATTATAAAAGCCGCAAGGAAGTTTTGCGGAATATTATAAAATATGATGCTTATATATTTATTGGAGGTTCAATGTTTCAAGAACCTAAAGATTGGAAGAAAGCATGGAGGAAATTTGATTTAACAGTTTCCATATTTAAATTATTTAGAAAATCTACATTTGTATTAGGATGTAATTTTGGTCCATATAAAACGGTAGAATATAAAGAAAAGTATTTGAGAACCTTTAAGAAACTCACACATATGACGGTTAGGGATCAATATTCTTTCGACTTAATAAAAGATAAAGGCATTAATATTACCGTACATCCGGACATTGTCTTGTCAAAGAAATGTTATGAACGAGAGAGTAAAAAATCTAATATTCTAGGAATTTCAATAATTAATTGGCCTAAAAATAATAATGAAAAAGGTTATATTGATTTTAATGTAAATTTGATTAAAGAGTTAGTAGATGAAAATAAAAAAATAAGAATTTTTGCATTTCAAAATACTAGTGAAATTAGTGATTATAAAATTATAAATAAGGTAATTAAGAAATTGGACAATAATGCTCAAAAAGAAGTAGAGGTTATTTCTTATGACGGAAATATAAAATCCTTTTTAGAAAAATACTCTCAATGTGACTCGATGATTACAGCTAGATTCCATTCGCTAATTATATCTTTAATTAATGGTCAAACTATTTATCCTGTGATATATAGTGAAAAAACATTAAATACAATGAAATTTTTAGGGATAGATTTAGAATATATGAGGCTTGAAGAGATATCGATAGGTAATGTTGCAGAGGTAAAAAAGAACCTTATTGAAGGTGAAGAAGCATATAGAAAAGATGAAATTGTTCAATTGGCCAAGAAGGCACAAGGACATTTTTTACATTTAGATAATTTATTGAGAAAATGAGTGGAACATTTATGAAGTTGGTTAAATCTTTTTCAGTATTAGCGCTTATAACAATAATAACGCAGCTTTTAATGATGGTTAGAAATATGCTAATGGCAAATCATTTTGGTGTTAGCGCTGAAATGGATTCTTATAATTTAGCCAATGTACTTACTGTTAGTACTATGGGAATTGTTTCAGCGGCTGTTACGACTATTTTGATACCGTTATTGTCAAATTTAGATGATTCTAAAGAGAAAAGAGAATCCATTAATACATTTATAACAGTACTAGGGCTATTTAGCTTGTCCTTAATCTTACTCTTTTTTATACTTGGTTATCCGTTAATTAGTTTGTTTACACCTGGACAAGCTAGAGAAATACAAGTATTAACATTTCAATTAACTTTAATTTTAGCTATCTCACAATTATTTAAGGTGTATACAGGAATTTCTACAGCATTTTTACAGACAAATGAGGACTTTATTAATCCTAAAATTGCAACCTTATTAGCTGGTATGGTAAGTGTGAGTTATTTTGTTTTCTCAGCAAATCCTAATATGCATGCTATAACAATTGTATTAGGGGTTTCATTTATTGTAGAAGCAATTTATGTTGCAACAAAGCAAAGAAAGATAGCATTTGAATTGAAATTATGCTTAAAGCTCTCAAATCCTACTTTTAAATTGTTAATGAAAAACACTTTACCAATTATATTAAGTTCGGCAGCATTTCAAGTGTCTTTAGTGTTTTCTAATTTTATTGCTAGTTATTTTGGAACTGGATATGTATCAATCTTTGGGTATGGAAATCAAGTTGTGAATATATTCCATAGCTTAATAATCTTAAATATCATCATGATACTATATCCTAATTTGGCAAGAAAATTTGATGAGAGTATTGATAATGCCAAGAAATCTTTGATTACGTATATAAGCTTGACAAATTTATTAGTCATTCCAATTGTATTTGGGTTTATTGCTGTAGGCGATATTATTATAGAAATCCTTTTCGAGCGGGGGAATTTTAGTTCGGAAAATACAAAGCAAGTATATTTAATGAGTGCAATTTTATTTCTATCTTTTCCCATTAACACTGTTAGAGACTATATATATAGGAGTTTCTATTGTCTAAATGATACGCGGACTCCATCACGTAATTCATTATTTGTAGTAGTGATTAATATTATTTTAATTATTCTCTTAATTCCTTTCGTTAAAGTTTATGCTATAGCCATAGGGCCAGTCCTTTCATCAATTATATCATTAGTACTATCCTATAATAAGCTAAAGGGGAAAATTGGCCCATTAGATAGTGGGAAGCAGATGTTAAAAAACCACTGTATTCTTACACTTAATGGTTTTGTGATGTGTTTGTTAGTACTTGGATTGAAAGAGGTTTTAATGAAATTAGATTTATATCCTATAGTTGAATTGTTTATTCTTGTAATTATAGGTGGAGTAGTATTTATTTCAATGTCCTACTTTACACAGAAAAAATTAATTTTGGGAGCGTTAAAAGTTAAGAATAATTCTCAGTGATTTTGAAGTTTTAATATATTGTAAAAACTAGAATGGGAGCTGTAAAGAATGAAAGGCATTATTTTAGCAGGTGGAAGTGGAACGAGATTATATCCATTAACAATGGTAACAAGTAAACAATTGTTACCTATATATGATAAACCAATGATTTATTACCCACTATCTACACTGATGTTAGCGGGAATTCGTGAAATTTTAATTATTTCGACACCAGAGGATACACCACGTTTTGAATCTTTGTTAGGAGATGGATCTCAATTTGGTATTTCTCTTCAATATAAAGTACAACCAAGTCCAGATGGATTAGCACAAGCATTTATTATTGGTGAAGAATTTATTGGTGATGATTCTGTAGCGATGGTACTAGGGGACAACATTTATTATGGTAGCGGAATGCGCAAAATGTTACAGCGTGCAGCTCAGAAGGAAAGTGGAGCTACAGTGTTTGGTTATCATGTACATGATCCAGAGCGTTTTGGTGTAGTTGAATTTGATGAGAACGGGAAAGTATTGAGTGTAGAAGAAAAACCGAAAGAACCAAAATCTAATTATGCAATTACTGGTCTATATTTCTATGATAATCGTGTAGTTGAAATTGCAAAAAATGTTAAACCATCGGCACGTGGAGAATTAGAAATTACATCTATAAATGAAGCATATTTAAATAGTGGTGAGTTAGAAGTTGAATTATTAGGTCGTGGTTATACATGGCTAGATACGGGTACGCACCAAAGTCTAGTGGATGCAACAAACTTTGTAAAAACAGTTGAAGATCATCAAGGAATTAAAATTGCAGCACTTGAAGAGATTGGATTTATTAATGGTTGGATTAATAAAGAAACTTTAATTGAATCAGGTGATCAGTGCTCTAAAAATGGCTATGGTCAATATTTATTAAAAGTAGCAAACGGCAGTATTAAATATTAAGTTGGAGTGAACATAATGAAAGTTTTAGATACAAACTTATTAGGTGTAAAAGTAATTGAGCCAAAAGTATTTGGAGATCATCGTGGTTGGTTTATGGAAACGTATAGCGATAAGGCAATGAAAGAAGCTGGAATTGATCTGCAATTTGTACAAGACAACCAATCCTTTTCTGCAACAAAAGGAACACTTCGTGGTTTACACTATCAGTTAAATCCTAAAGCACAAACTAAGCTTGTACGTTGTACACGTGGATCAATCTTTGATGTAGCGGTCGACATTCGTAAGGGAAGTCCTACATACGGTCAATGGTTCGGTATTGAGCTAAGTGCAGAAAATAAAAAACAGTTATTAGTTCCAAAAGGATTTGCACATGGATTTATGACATTAACAGACGATGTTGAGGTTCAGTATAAAGTTGATGAATTATATGCTCCGGAATGCGATCGAGGCATTGTTTGGAACGACGCTGAAATTGGTGTTGAGTGGCCAATGGAAATTCAACCAGTGTTATCTGAAAAAGATGAAAAAGCACCTTCATTAAAAGAAGCAGAAACTAACTTTGTATACGGGGAGTAAAAAAATGAAAATTTTAGTAACCGGTTATAATGGTCAGCTTGGATATGACGTAGTAAAACGTGGAGAGAAGCAAGGACTAGAAATGCAAGGTATTGGAATAGAAGATTTAGATATTACAAACGAAGCTGCGGTTTATGAATTTGTAGATAAAGTAAAACCAGATGCAATTATTCATTGTGCGGCATATACGGCTGTTGATAAATCTGAAGATGATAAAGAACTTTGTTGGAATGTGAATGTAGAAGGTACAAAATACCTTGCTACAGCAGCAAAAAAATTAAATGCTAAATTTGTTTATATTAGTACGGATTATGTATTTGATGGAGAAGGAACTCATGCATTTGTAGAAACTGACACACCTAATCCGGTTGGATACTATGGTTTAACAAAGTATGAGGGAGAAAAAGTAGTTAGAAGCCTAATAGATAGCAACTTTATTGTGCGTATTTCATGGGTGTTCGGTATTAATGGAAATAACTTTATTAAAACAATGCTTCGTTTAGGCGAAACACGTAATGAACTGAACGTTGTGGGAGATCAAATAGGATCACCAACTTACACATATGACTTAGCTCGTTTGTTAGTTGATATGGTCGTAACAGAGAAATATGGTACATATCATGCTACAAATGAAGGTTTCTGCAGTTGGGCTGAATTTGCACAGGAAATTTTTGAGATTGCAGGACAAGATGTAAAAGTAAATAGTATTACAACAGAAGAGTATCCTACTCGCGCAGTACGTCCTAAAAATTCACGTATGTCGAAGCAGAAATTAATTGATAATGGATTTGAGCCATTGCAAGATTGGAAGAAAGCAACAAAACATTATATTACACAATTACAACAAGAGGTGAAATAAGTTGGAAAAAAAGAAAGTATTAGTTACAGGTGGCGCAGGATTTATTGGGGGTAATTTTGTTCAGTATATGGTAAATAAATATCCCCAGTACCATATCGTTAATTTAGATGTATTAACATATGCTGGAGATTTAACAAAACATAAAGATATTGAGAATAAAGATAATTATTCATTTGCTAAAGTTGATATCGTAGACCGTCAGGCGGTAACCCAACTATTTGAACAAGAAAAATTCGACTATGTTGTTCATTTTGCTGCAGAAAGTCATGTCGATCGTTCAATTACTGAACCTGAAGTATTTATTAGCACAAATGTATTAGGGACACAAGTGTTATTAGATGCAGCAAAAGAGTATGGCATTACTAAATTTGTTCACGTATCAACAGATGAAGTATACGGTGAATTAGATTTTGATCCAACTACATTCTTCACAGAAGATACACCTTTACAACCAAATAGCCCATATAGTGCAAGTAAAGCTTCTTCTGACTTATTAGTTCGAGCATATCATGAGACATTCGGTTTACCAATTAACATTACACGCTGCTCAAACAATTATGGACCATTCCATTTCCCAGAAAAATTAATTCCATTAACAATTTCACGTGTATTAAATGATGAAAAGGTTCCTGTATATGGGGACGGTAAAAATATTCGCGACTGGTTACACGTTATTGATCATTGCGCTGCAATTGATTTAGTTATGCATGAGGGTGCAAATGGAGAGGTTTATAATGTTGGTGGACATAATGAGCGTACAAATTTAGAAGTAGTAAAAACTATTATTAGTATACTTGGCAAATCGGAAGAACTAATCGAGTTTGTTCAAGATCGACTAGGTCACGATAAGCGTTACGCAATTGATCCGACAAAACTAGAGGAATTAGGTTGGAAACCAACTTACACATTTGAAACAGGAATTGCTCAAACAATCCAGTGGTATTTAGATAATGAAGAATGGTGGAAAGCAATTGTATCGGGTGAATACAAGAGCTATTTTGCGAAACAATATACAAATTTATAAGCAATAGGGGCTATTAATATTAAGCATCATTTAATAGAATGATTTTGAGATGAAGGTGATAGATTTTATTACCTTCATTTTTTTATAAATAATAACATGGGACATTTATAATCCCGTGGTGAAACTAGGGAGAGAACAAATTGAAAATATTGCATATTTCACTGGGATTACCACCGTATCGCACAGGTGGGTTAACAAAATACTCAGTAGATTTAATGCATTCACAAGGACAAGAACATCAAGTATTTCTTTTGTATCCGGGGAAATTTACCTTTTCGAAAAGGACAGCTATTAAGAAGAATAAACCATATGGAAGTATATCGGTATATGAATTAGTGAACCCTTTACCGGTTCCTTTATTAAATGGGATTAATCAACCTGAACATTTTATGAAGGAAATAGATCATAAGATATATGAGGAATTTTTAATAGAAGTAAAACCAGAGGTAATTCATGTACATACCTTGATGGGGATACACAAAGAATTTTTTGAAACGGCAAAGAAATTAAATATAAAAATTGTATTTACTACACATGATTATTTTGGTCTTTGTCCAAAAGTAAATTTGATGGACTCAAAAGGTAACATTTGTAATGATTTTGATGATGGGAGAAGCTGTATAGAATGTAATGTGAATGCATTAAGTCTTCCGATGGTTCATGTGATGCAATCGTATCCATATCGTTATTTAAAAGATAGTAGTATCGTAAAATCGCTTAGAAAAATTAAAAAGAATCAAACTAAAAATAATACTATAGCTACTAGTGTAGAACGAGAAATCGAAGAAGTAGATGTGAATTTAGCGACGCATTATATAGAATTACGCGACTATTATTTAACAATATTCAAATTGATAGATTATTTCCATTTCAATAGTTCTATAGCAAAAGAGCAGTTTGAAAAATATCTTAATGTGAGCGGAAAGATAGTTTCTATTAGCCATCAAGATATTTCTGATTATCGTCAAGAGCGTCGTGTTAAAAAAAGAGACAGTTCAGTAGTTAAATTAGGGTATTTAGGGCCTATAGATACTTATAAAGGTTTTTATTCTTTGAAAGATAAATTGGATTCTTTAAAGGAAAAGGGATATACTAATTGGCACTTAGGGGTTTATGGCGACTTTGTAAATGATCCAGACATTTATAATCCGGAATATTTCACCTTTTATGGCCGATATAGTTATAGTCAATTAAAAGATATTTTTAGTGAAGTTGATTTACTAATTATCCCTAGTGTTTGTAAGGAAACCTTTGGATTTATTGGATTAGAAGCGAAATCGTATGGCGTTCCAGTCATGGTCTCTGAATATGTTGGTTTCAAGGACTTAGTACAAGATGGAGAAACTGGCTTTATATATAAAGTAAATAAGCATGATTTTATTGATAAATTATCGATGATTCTTGACGACACTTCATTATTAGATTATGTAAATGAAAATTTATTGAAATTGGATTTTCCTCATTTAATGAAGCAACATACTAAAGAAATAATAAACCTGTATCAAGAGGTAAGAGCGGGAGAAGAATAGATGAAACACGTATTTATTATTGGATCGAAAGGAATCCCAGCTAAGTATGGGGGATTTGAAACATTTGTAGAGTATTTAACAGAACGTAGGCAAAGTGAAGATATTCAGTATCATGTGTCTTGCTTAGCGGATAACAATGAAGAATTTGAGCATAATAAGGCGAGATGCTTCAATGTGAAGACACCTGAAATTGGGAGTGCGAAAGCTGTAGCATATGATATATTGAGTTTAAGAGAGTGTATTAGTTATATAAAAAAAAATAATCTTAAAAACTGTATTGTATATATACTCGCATGTCGTATTGGTCCATTTTTCTCTTTCTATAAAAGGAAATTAGAAAAAATGGGTGTTCAAGTTTTTGTAAATCCAGATGGGCACGAATGGAAAAGAAGTAAATGGAGTCCAGCTATTAGAGCTTATTGGAAAATATCTGAAAATCTAATGGTCAAGCATGCTGATTTACTGGTATGTGATTCTAAAGGTATTGAGTCTTATATTCAAGAGGATTATAAAAAGCATGAACCAAAGACAACATTTATTGCTTATGGTGCAGATGTTACAACTTCTTCTTTAAATGAAGATGACAGCACATTAATTGAATGGTATAAGAAACATGATGTAGCTGCGGGTGAATATTATTTAGTAGTTGGTCGTTTTGTTCCAGAGAATAACTATGAGTTAATGGTTCGTGAATTTATGAAATCCAATTCTAAAAAGGATTTTGTTATTATTTCTAATGTTGAAGAAAACCAATTTTATCAAGAATTATTAACAAAAACGAATTTTAATAAAGATCCTCGCATTAAATTCGTTGGTACTGTATATGACCAAGATTTGTTAAGAAAAATTCGTGAAGATGCATTTGCTTATTTCCATGGACATGAAGTGGGTGGGACAAACCCATCATTATTAGAGGCGTTAGCGTCTACGAAGTTGAATTTGCTTTTGGATGTAGTATTCAATAAAGAAGTTGGCGAAGAAGGTGCGGTTTATTTCTCTAAAGAAGAAGGTGCTTTAGCTAATTTAATCCAAGAAGTAGAGGCTTATTCTGAAGATGAAATTGATAAGTTAAGTAACAAAGCTAAAAATCGAATTATTCACGAATATTCGTGGGAGAAAATAGTGAATGATTATGAGAGTTTATTTTTAAATTCTTAATATATAAACATGTATGCCTTCTATTAACGAGATAGTAGAGTAGCATTTAGTTTACAAGCCATTTACAAGTTATGTGTATATCCGTATAGTATTATATGGAATGAAATTTATAATGTTAAAATTGTTACCCGAAAGAAGGAAAAACGATGAAGAAAAAGATTCTATTCTGGATTCTAGGTATCATTGGCGTTCTTGTTATTGCTGGTGGTGTATATGCATATACTGTATACTCTAATGTGTCTAATGCGTTAAATACAGTACATAAGCCTTTAGAGCGTGATAAGTCGGATAAGCGAGATAAGGAAGTAAATATTTCGGATAATAAACCTATATCTATTTTATTAATGGGTGTAGACCAAGAAGATAACGGAACAGGTAGATCAGATTCACTTATGTTATTTACTTTAAATCCAAAAACAAAATCTATGAAAATTACAAGTATCCCACGTGATTCTTATACAGAAATTGTTGGTAAAGGTAAAAAGGATAAAATCAACCACGCTTATGCTTTCGGTGGCATTGATATGACTGTAAAAACAGTAGAGAATTTTCTAAATGTACCAGTCGATCATTACATTGAAGTAAATATGGCTGGATTCAAGGATATTGTAGATGCTGTTGGAGGTGTCGATGTAAATAACGATTTGGAGTTTACATCGAGGGATCAACATTTTGCTAAAGGTAATATCCATTTAAATGGTGAAACTGCATTAAAATATACTCGTATGCGTTATGAAGATCCACGTGGTGACTTCGGCCGCCAAATGCGTCAACGTCAAGTTATCCAAGCTGTAATTAAAAAGGGTGCAAGTGTATCTTCTCTAGCAAGTTACGGTGATGTATTAAAAGCAATTGAGAAAAACGTTAAAACAAGTTTAACTCAGGATCAAATGTTTGATATTCAAAAGAACTATAAAGATTGCATGGAGAATAGTGAAGAAATCCAAATCCCAGGTGACGGCCACAAAGCTGCTGATGGTATTTGGTACTACTACGTTCCAGATGCAGCGAAACAAGATATTACGAATAAGTTAAGAGCGCATCTTGAATTGACTAAGTAATATGTAATAACCCAACTCCTTTGGTAGGAGTTGGGTTTATTTTTGCATGAATTTATATTAATATTATATGTTGTGAGATTAATAGATGAGGTGAATCGATGAATAAGAAAGCAGTACTTGTCCTAGTTATTTTTGTATTGTTTGTCGCTTCGATTGTGAGCGGTAAATTGTACTGGAATAAGAAGATTGCAAATGCGACGGGACAGACGAGTGAAGTAACGAAAACGAAGTCTGAAGTGAAAGATAGCGGAGCGGAGAAAACAGAGAAAAAACAAGATGCAAAGTCATCTTTTGATGAAGCATATGCGAAGAATTTACCAGATGAAGTGAAAGAGAAGTTAAAGAAAGCTGCTGAGGATAAGAAGGTAGTAAATCTTGTTATTGTTGGTGATGAAGCTTCTTCATCTGAAAAAGATGCTTGGGCAGCTAAGTTAACGGCTAATTTAGAAAGTGCTTATGGTAAAGGTTTATGGAATGTGACGGTAAAGGAATATAAGGGTGAAAGCACAGACGAGTTAATCGCAAATAAGCGTGATAAAGAGATTGCGAAAGAAAATCCAGATGTGATTTTATTCGAACCACCATTTATTACTGACAATGGTAAAACTGGTAATGGAAACTCAGTTCCGAGTACGCAGAAATTTGTACAAGCACTTTCTACTAGTGCAAAGGGTGCTACGATCATGATTCAACCACCAAACCCAGTGTATGGTGCGAAGAATTATCCGAAGGCAATTGAAGCATTAAAACAATTTGCGACGCAAAACGGTTATACATATGTGGATCACTGGGGAGCATGGCCTGATGCATCAACGAAGGCTATCTTGCCGTATTTAACAGAAGAATTCGGTTTCCCAAGTGCTAAAGGGCATGAAGTTTGGGCACAATATGTAACGGATTATTTCGTTGCTAAGTAATAAAGGTACACAAAAGGTATACGAGCAATCGTATACCTTTTATAATAAGTAAGTGAGTAAGAAATCCTAATATATGTAGGAGGAAGACAATGAATTCAATTCTAATCTGCGGCGGAGCTGGTTATATCGGTTCTCATGCTGTGAAAAAATTAGTAGATGAAGGTTTATCTGTTGTAGTAGTAGATAACTTACAAACTGGTCATGAAGATGCAATTACGGAAGGCGCGAAGTTTTATAATGGAGACCTTCGTGATAAAGCATTTTTAAGAGATGTTTTTACACAAGAAAATATTGAGGCTGTTATGCATTTCGCAGCTGATTCTTTAGTTGGAGTTAGTATGGAGAAGCCTCTTCAATATTATAATAACAATGTGTACGGTGCACTTTGTTTATTAGAGGTAATGGATGAGTTTAAGGTAGATAAGTTTATTTTCTCTTCTACTGCGGCAACGTATGGTGAGGTAGATGTAGACCTTATTACTGAGGAAACGATGACAAATCCAACGAATACATATGGAGAAACGAAGTTAGCAATCGAGAAGATGCTTCATTGGTATAGCCAAGCTTCTAATTTACGTTATAAGATTTTCAGATACTTTAACGTGGCTGGTGCAACGCCAAATGGTATTATTGGAGAAGATCACCGTCCAGAGACGCATTTAATTCCTCTTGTATTGCAAGTGGCGTTAGGTCAACGTGAGAAGATTATGATGTTTGGTGATGACTATAATACACCAGATGGTACTTGTATCCGTGATTATATTCATGTTGAAGATTTAGTGGCAGCTCACTTCTTAGGGCTTAAAGACCTACAGAACGGCGGAGAGAGTGATTTCTATAACTTAGGAAATGGTAATGGTTTCAGCGTGAAAGAAATCGTTGATGCAGTTCGTGAAGTTACAAATCATGAAATTCCTGCTGAAGTAGCGCCGCGCCGTGCGGGAGATCCAGCACGTTTAGTTGCTTCTTCTCAGAAAGCGAAAGAGAAGTTAGGATGGGATCCTCAGTATGTAAATGTGAAGACAATCATTGAGCATGCTTGGAATTGGCATCAGAAGAAACCTAATGGGTATGATAAATAAAATATAATAAGTGAAAGAGGGGTATTGTCGTTCAACATATGTTCGACAATACCCTCTCTTTTTTTATAAGATTTTTGCTATACTAAACTGTACTATAATCTCGGATGGAAGGAGGAGAATCATGAAAATACTTGTAGTTGATGATGAATCGAGTATTCGTAATTTGATTCGGATGCAGCTTGAGATGGAAGGGTATGAAGTGCTCACGGCGGCTGACGGGAGAGAAGCTTTAAAGAAATGGAATGAAGCGCCGGATGTATTAATTTTGGATGTTATGCTTCCAGATACAGATGGGTATGAGTTGCTTCGTTTGTTCCGCGAGAAGAATAGGGATATTCCGGTACTCATGTTAACTGCGAAGAGTCAGATGAATGATAAATTGCTTGGCTTGCAGCTTGGTGCAGATGATTATGTGACGAAGCCATTTAATTATGCGGAGCTTATTCTTCGGGTTAAGAATATGACGCGGCGTGTGAAGAAGAAAGAGGTAACGGTAAGTCATGAAGTAATCGGAGCGGGAGAGATAACGATCTGTCCTAAGGAAAGAAAAGTGCATGTTAGTGGAGAAGAGATTCAGTTAACGTACCGAGAGTTTAATTTATGTCAGTTGTTTGTTTCGAATCCGCAGCGTGTATTTATGAGAGATGAGTTACTTGAGAAAGTATGGGGATTTGAGTATATCGGAAATACGAGAGCGGTTGATATTATGGTGCAAAGACTGCGGAAGAAGCTAGGGAATAGCGGGGAATATATTAAGACAATTTATGGCGTTGGCTATAAACTGGATTGTTAAGTGGTGATGGTATGTCTTTAAAAAGAAATATGGTGTTTGGAATAGTTGGACTGTTAATCCCGATTTTTGTTCTGTTGTACGCAGTTGTTTATATTACGTTAGAAAAGAATATGTATCATAACGCGGCAAATTCTTTGGAGAAGTTAAGTGTAGAAGCACAAATTTATACGATGAATTATTTAGAGAAGGAAGCAGAGGTTGAGACGCTCGGTCCGAATTCACTTTTAATTGCTTCGTATTTAGCGAAGCGCATGGATGTCCGTGTACAGATGATCGGGAAGAATGGAGATGTTGTTGCGGATACGCAAAAGGGAGCGCTTCTTCACCGGAATATTGATATTGAGAGTTCTTTGAAGGGGAAGAAATCGTATGTGTTTGAAGAGGGAGACCCGGCTCCAATTCTTTTGTTTTCAAGCCCGGTGTATTATGGAAACGATGTCATTGGTAGTGTTCGCTTTATAAATGAGTTAACGGGTGAGAAGGAAGTTTTAACAAATGTTGGTTGGACGTTTTTAATGACGTCTCTTTGCTTAGTAGCTGCGGGTATTTTCTTTGCAATTCGTTTGGCAAAGTCTCTTCATAAGCCGATTGATCAATTAAGGCAAATGGCGCAAAGGCTTGCGAATGGTGATTATAAAAGTAAGATTGAGCTAAATGAATATGTAGAAATTGCTCAGCTTTCAGCATCTTTTAATGCGATGGCCGATGGAATTGAATTGCATATTAAGCAATTGAAAGAGGAGAAAGAGAAGCAGAAAGATTTCTTAGACCGTATTACGCATGAGCTAAAAACACCGCTAACGGCGATTATTGGCTATGTAGATTTAATTCCGAAGTTAAAGGCGAAGGAAGATGTACAGGAGAGCCTACGTTATGTGGCTGTAGAGAGTGAGCGTTTATTATCACTTGTAGAGGAATTACTTCAGTCTTCAAAGTACGGGACGAGTACGTTTGAAGTGTCACCTACAGTTGTGAATATAAAGGAATTAGCAGAAGAAGCAGTTTCAATTGTGAAGCCTCGCTTGCAGAAATTCGAGATTGAAGTGATAAATGAGTTAACAGATGTACATGTTGTTGCGGATTTCGATAAGACGAAACAGATCTTCTTAAACGTGCTGGATAATGCGATAAAATATAGCGATGCTACGCAAATTCGTATGAATGTAATTGTAAATGAACGTGAGGCAAAGGTTTTTGTTCATGATGACGGCATTGGTATAGATGAAGGTGTGCTTGCAGAGTGGAATGAATCACCAGAAGGGAAGATACTGCCTTCTAGTTACGGGAATGGTTACGGTTTGTATATTTGTCAGGAGATTATGAATAAGCAGGGCGGAAGCATGCGAATTGAGAGTAGTGAAGAGGTTGGTACTACAATATTTATTACATTCTTGCTTCCGAGACGGATGGAAGACATAAAAAACTTGAAAGCGGTTAAATGATACATTTATGAAACAATTATGCGGTATTTTCGAAACAACGTTTTTTTATCTTGGAGGTAGGCAGAAATGAAAAGGCTATCATTTCAAATTCTTATGTTTGTCCTTTGTATAATCTTTTCTCTTATTTTGTTTTATGTAATGGAGAAGCAAATATATAATCAAATCACAATAGTGGATGACAAACAAACTGTTTTACAAAGGGTGAATGAATCCCTGCCTACCGAAATGAAGGTTAGGCATGAAAAGTGGGGAGAAATTGTTATAACGGATGAAGTTCGTTTGCATACGATTGTTTCATTCTTTGACCGAATTCAAATAGAACCGAGAGAAGCTAAGAATCAAGAACAAGTATTTACTGGAGAAGTAACGTACTTGAATGGACATAAACGTACTTTTGCAGTAGGTGACTTGTTCCAGTACGGGGCTGATATGTACGGAAAGAATGGTACGGATCCAATGATTTCAGCATTCCAAACGTATTTATTAAGCCTGTATTACACGCCAGAACGTATTCGTGACTTTTTTGCATCAGCACAGGATGTCATAGTACGCCAAGGTGATGTAGAACGTGTGATGAATGTTACGCACATACTCGATTCGATTCGGCAGGCAAAGCAAATTACAGATTACGGAGAAATACAGAAATTATTACAATCACAGAATGAACCGATTGCTTATATTACCGCTTATAAAACAGGGAAGCGTATAAAGAATAAGCGAGAAGACATTCTTACTATTTCTGTGTATCCGTCGTACTTTGTTGTGCAATATCTCGGTGATAACAATGGGAATGTCATGTATATGAAAAGCTCCCTCGCAAATGTATTTGTAAAGGAGAATGTGTCATGAGAAAGATAGCCTTTTTCTTCTTTTTGCTAGTAATTGGAGGAGCGATGTCTAGTTGCTCTCGAGATACAACCTCTATTAAATATAATAAAAGTGGTCTCCCTATTTTAGATGATCGTCATCTTGTTGCGTATGTAGCGGCACGCGAGGAAGTTGGTGAAGCTTTGCTTTCATCATTTTGTAAACCACGCGGTTGTACGTATGAATTTATTCGTCTTTCGACAGAGGAGCTTCTTCGGAGGGTAGAAGAGGAAGCTGGAAATCCGAAAGCGGATATTATTATTGGTGGTACGGTAGACGCGCATCAAATGATGAAACAAAAAAATCTATCTATTCCTGTTACAAGTCAGCATGCGAATCGTATTTCAAAAACTGTGAAAGATAAAGACGGTTATTGGTACGGTTATGAAGTGGAGAAACTGGCAATTGCAATTAATAAAGAGCGGTGGAATGAAGAAATAGCACCGCTTGGAATTCCTTATCCATCAAGGTGGCAAGATTTATTAAATCCAGTATATAAGGGAAAGGTTGTTATGCCAGATCCAAATGTATCAGGAACAGCATATACGTTTTTTCAATCACTTATTGATACTGTAGGTGAAGAGGAAGCGAAGGAATATGTGAAGGACCTCGCAGGACAAGTTGGTGAAGTAACGGTGAATGGTTACATACCAGTAGAACTTGTTGCGAGCGGTGAGTATATGATAGGCATCAATTTCATGGGAGACCAAAGAATGCTTCAAAAACAAGGCTTTCCAATTGTAAGTATTGTACCTGAGCAAACAGGGTTATCTGTTAATGCGATTTCGAAACTAAAACGTGCACCGAATGGTATTATTGCGGATTTATTTATTGATTATTGTTTATCAGAAGAAGCGGGTCACATTTTAGAAAAAGTTTCGTTTGGCGTACCAATGATGTTTGCGAAGAATGAGAAAGAAATAGAAGGACAGCCAGTTAGAAGAACAAACCAAAATATATCAAATAGCGGAATAATCGAGATATGGAATGGACAGCGTCTCTCTCAGAAGTGAGAAAAGGAGACGAAAGAATATGTTTAAATGGCTCAAGCCAGCACCTGCAATTGAAAGATTGCCAGCGGATATGATCGACCGTGTATATAAATTACTACGTATTCGTGTGTTAATCGGGATTTCAGTTGGATATGCTGCTTATTATTTAGTTCGTAGTAACTTTACGTTATCAAGTACGTATTTAGTGGAAGAATTCGGATTTAGTACAGCTCAAATTGGTTTGCTAGGTTCAATCATGGCAATTGTTTATGGATTTAGTAAGTTCTTTATGGGGAATTTATCAGATAAAGCTTTCGCCCAGCGCTTTATCGCAGTCGGTTTATTTTTATCAGGGCTTGTAAATATTTGTTTCGGTTTTGCATCGTCATTTGGGATGATTGTTACATTACTTGTGCTAAATGGTATTGTACAAGGTATGGGAGCACCACCTTGTAGTATTGTTATGACGAAATGGTTTTCGAAGAAAGAACGTGGTACGAAAACAGGTCTTTGGAATATTTCACATAACGTTGGCGGAATGCTTGTGCCACCACTTGTCGGAATTGGTGTAGGTATTTTCGGTGAAAATCATTGGCAAGGCGGCGTGTTTATTTTCCCTGCGATTATCGCAATGGTAATTGCAGTTCTTGTTTGGATTAATGCGAAGGATACACCAGAATCAGAAGGTCTTCCTCCAATTGATGAGTATCGTAATGACTATGAAAATCTTGAAAAAGCAGATAATGCTAACAAGATGTCACCAAAAGAAATTTTAATGAAGTATGTAGTGAAAAATAAATTTGTATGGTTCTTATGTATTGCGAATGCATTTGTTTATTTAATTCGCTTCGGTGTTATTAACTGGGTTCCACTTTATTTAACGACAGTTAAAGGTTTCTCAAAAAATGAAGCACACGCGGCGTACGCAATCTTTGAAGGTATGGCAATTCCAAGTTCATTAATCGTTGGTCTTTTAAGTGATAAATTATTTAAAGGAAAACGTATGCCATTATGTATCATTAGTATGGTCGGAGTTGTTATTGGTACGTTTGTATATTGGCAAGCAACTAGCATACTTGTTGTAAGTATTGCTGTTTCTATTATCGGTTGTTTAATTTATGTACCACAGTTCTTAATCGGTTTAAGTGCGATGGAATTAGTACCGAAATTTGCAGTAGGTACGACAGTTGGTATGTGTGGTCTGTTCGGTTACGTAGGCGGAAGTCTTGTAGCAAACGCAGCAATCGGTATTATTGTCGATCGTTCTGGCTGGGACGGTTGCTTTATCTTACTATTAACAGGTGCTATTTTATCAACAATCTTCTTGTTCATCGTTCAACGTGGACATGAGAGAAAAGCTCCTAACGCAGCGTAATATTGTGTTTAAAAAGCTATCCAATTATCATTTTGGATAGCTTTTTTTTTATATTAATATAATCTTTCCTTAAATCTATCTTAAAAGACGATATGTCATATTTCTAATCATTGGAATTTTTGTTACAATATAAATGGATGTGTAAAACTTTGTAAAAAGAATGTAATAATATGTAATTTGTTTTCAGAAAGTTTTATACAATTTTTATATTAAACTATTAAGTTATAAAAAAGGAGAGAGACTATGGTACCAAATACGGTTCGTACTCCAAACAAGAAGAAAAAATGGATTATTATCGGGGTTATTGCACTAATTGTTATTGTAGCAGCAATTAATATTTTTGTAATGCAAGGGAAGAAGAAAGGTGCAGCAACAACGGCTGATGCTGTGAGTTTTGAGAAGGTAACGGAGCGAAAGCTTAATAATACGAAGCTGATTTCTGGTCAGGTGAAGCCTGGAAATATTGAAAGTTTTTATGCAGATCCAACTAAAGGAAAAGTGAAAGATATTGAAGTAAAAGAAGGACAAGAGGTAGAGAAAGGTACGAAGTTATTCTCTTATGATAATGAAGAGATTAATTTGCAAATGAAGCAAGCTGAGCTTGATCAGAAGATGGCTGATATGCGTTATGATCAAGGGAAAAAGAAGATTGATTCGCTGAAGAAAGAAATTAAGAAAGCGAAAGATAGCGGAGCTGGGAAAGAAGTAACAGATCCGATGGAAGAGCAAGTAAGTGAGCTGGAGATAGCTCAAAAGACAACTGATCTTGAGAAAGAAAAAGGGAAGTTGCAGAAAGAGGAGTTAAGTAAAAAGCAAAAAGAGCTTACGATTTATAGTAATTTTGCTGGTGTCATTCAAAAGTTAGATAAAGATGCGGCGCAAAGTTCATCTCAAGCTTTAGGTGGTCAAGGGAAAGCATTTTTACAAGTGGCTTCTAAAGATCCGTTCCAAATTCAAGGGACGTTAACTGAACTTCAAAAGTCACAAATTCAAAAGGATCAAACATTCACTGTAACTGCGAAAGCAAATAATAAGAAGAAGTGGACAGGTAAGATTACAGAGGTAAGTGAATTCCCAACGAGTGCAGAGATGGCTCAAGCTGGTGGTATGGGTGAAGCGACTCAAAACATGTCTCAATATACATATAAAGCAAGTCTCGATAGTCAAGATGGTTTATCTCCAGGTTATCACGTTTCTCTGCAAGTAAATTTAGAGAATAAGAAGATGATTGCTGTTCCGACTAAGAGTATTGTAGAAAAAGACGATGATGCATTTGTTTATGTTGAGGATAAAGGAAAACTTCATAAACAAAATGTGAAAAAAGGTTCTACTGATGGAGACTGGACAGAGGTTGTAGAAGGCGTAACAGTGGGGCAAAAGGTGGTTAAAAATCCTTCCGACAACGTGTATGACGGAATGGAAGTGAAAGAGAAATGATTACGTTAAATAATATTGCTAAAACGTATTATCAAGGAAAATTGGCAGTGCCGATTTTGCACGGTATTAGTTTAACGATTCAGGGCGGTGAATTCGTTTCGATTATGGGACCGTCTGGTTCTGGTAAATCAACGCTTATGAATATTATCGGTTGTTTAGATCGTCCAACAGAAGGCGAATATATGCTGAATGATGTGAATATCTTAACAGCAGATGAGTCAAAGCTTGCTTTAATTCGTAATGAATATATTGGTTTTGTGTTTCAGCACTTTAATTTGCTGCCGCGTCTTTCAGCAGTGGAAAATGTTGAGCTTCCGCTCGTATATGGCGGCGTGAAGAAGGCAGAGCGTCGTAAGCGTGCGTTAGAGGCGTTAGGTAAAGTTGGATTAGCGGATCGCGTGCATCATTTACCGAATGAATTATCAGGTGGACAGAAGCAGCGTGTAGCAATTGCAAGAGCGATTGCGAACAATCCAACGTTCATTATGGCCGATGAGCCGACTGGTGCGCTTGATACGAAGTCTGGTGAGCAAGTTATGGATATTTTCACGAAGCTTAATGCAGAAGGTACAACGATTGTTATGGTTACACATGAAGAGGAAGTAGCAGCGTATTCTTCTCGCCGCATTGTACTGCGAGATGGGAAAATTACAGAAGATAGAAGGTGTGCGGTATGAGTTTACTAGATAGTATAAAAATTGCCCTATCTTCTATTTTAGCTCATAAACTGCGTTCAGCTCTTACGATGCTCGGTATTATTATCGGGGTAGGTTCTATTATTACTGTCGTTGCGATTGGGCAAGGCGGGGAAGCGATGCTGAAGTCGAAATTCGCAGGTTCTGGTGGTAATAACCTGATGCCAATTCAATTTAAGCCAGATATGAATGATGAGTTTGCTATAGGCGGATTTGAAGTACCAAAATTAACGGAAGAAGATATTATGGAAGTAAAACAAGTGAAAGATGTTTCACATGTTATTACGACAAATTCGACGACAGAGATACTGGATGTAAATGATAAAAAAGCAAATCTGAATGTTATTGGTCTTGATAATGAATATTTTGCAGTTAATAAAGTAAAGGTCGTAAAGGGACGTACTTTAGGTGAATCAGATATTTCTCATGCAAATAATGTTGTGATGATTAGTACAAAAACAGAGGAGACGCTATTTAAGGACGTAAACCCAGTTGGACAAATTATTGAGATGAAGGGGCAGCCAATGCAAATTATTGGTGTGTATACATCTGATAATGAGTTTATGGGATTTGAAATGGAAGAAGCGTTAATCCCCCTTACATTATGGCCTGTTTTATTCGGAACAGATGATATTCAAAATATCGCAATTCAAGCTAAAAATGTAGACGATTTAGAAGCAGCTGGGAAACAAGCTGTTGATGTATTAAATAGTCGTAAGCCAAGTGAAATTCCAGGTAAATATGAACTGGTGAACTTAAAAGAATTCCAAGAAAATGTTTCTAAAGTTACAGGCATTATGACAATGATTATCGGTGGTATCGCTGGTATTTCATTAGTCGTTGGTGGTATTGGTGTTATGAACATTATGCTCGTATCTGTAACAGAACGTACGCGTGAAATTGGAGTACGTAAAGCACTTGGAGCAACACGTAGTAAAATTTTATTACAGTTTTTAATTGAAGCAGTTATGTTAACACTGCTAGGTGGTTTAATCGGAATAGGTCTTGGATATGGCGGAGCATATATTGTTTCCACATTTGCGAAATGGCCACCACTCGTTTCATGGGAAGTTGTCGTTGGAGGCGTATTATTCTCTATGACACTCGGTATTATTTTCGGATTAATTCCAGCAAACAAAGCTGCGAAATTAGATCCAATTGAAGCATTACGTTATGAGTAATTAATAGTGTAGTAGAACTACACACTACCGTTCTAGTGGGCGGTTCGTAGCCTCTATATGAGGAAGTGAACCGCCCGTTAGAACGGGTTATATAAATGGAAGGAGGCGTTATAATGGAGGCAAATGTGAATACACAAAAAGCTGGCGGCGAGAAGCCATCTTTGTTTGGAATGATTACTTCTCCTGGTTTACAGTTTGAGAGAATGAAGGCGAGCGAGAAAGTTTGGGGTATGTTCTTCTTAATGGCGCTATTACAAGGGCTTTTAAGTGCTTTTACTACGTACGTTACGAATACGTCACCTGAGATGGTGAAAATGAAAAAAGAACTAGGTGAATTTGCGGGACAGAGTTCACTGACATCTGACGTTATTTCCAGTATTGTGTCGGGTACTATAGGTGGTATGCTGGTAACATTCATTGTTGCAGCTATTTATAAAATATTTATGATGTTCTATGGGAATGATACCTCTTATAAAAAACTAGTAATGATTATTGTATATGCGAACATTGTTGCTATTATTGGTGGATTTATTAATGGAATTATAGCTTTAATTTTAGGTGAAGCACCAAATGCATATACAAGTTTAGGACCACTATTTGAGCAAGGTTCGCTAGCTTATGGAATCGGTAATACAATTGAAGTGTTCTATTTATGGAATATCGTTTTAATTTGGTTAGGGCTGCAAATTACAGCAGGAGTAAGTAAAGTGAAAGCAGCAATTCCAATTATCGTTTTATTCATCATTAAAGCGTTATTCTTAGCAGCAATTGTTATGTTAATTGCGGCATTCTTACCAAATATGCCAGTGTAAATAAGGAGGCGTTATAATGGAAACAAATATTAATACGCAAGATGTAGGTTCGAAAAAGCCATCGTTATTAGGGATGATTACATCTCCAGGTGAACAGTTTGAGAGAATGAAGACGAAAAGTCCGGTCTGGGTAGCTTTCCTTTTATTTGTTCTAATTGGGACGGTTACGACAGCTGCGGTATTTTATTTATCAGTGGTTAATACCCCAGAAGTGGCAAAAGAAATGAATGGCCAAGATGGGGAGATGATAAAATGGTTTGCACTTGGTGGCGGGGCAATTTTGGGTGCAATTGGAACACCTATCGGGCTCTTTATTGCAGCAGGTTTTTATAAAGTTATTATGATGTTAATGGGAAATGATACTCCTTACATGAAGATATTATCTATTTACTTATATGCTAATCTTATTTTCTACATTGGTGGATTGTTAAATGCAGCATTAAGTTTGATTTTCGATGGAAATGGAACGGATGCTTATACAAGTTTAGCCCCTTTATTTGAAAAAGGGACGGTTTTAAACGGCATTGCATCTTCGATTGAAATTTTTAATATTTGGAGTTTAATTTTAACAGGATTAGGGTTACATATTGTGGCCGGTTTAAGCAAGAAACAAGCGACAATTTTAATTGTCATTTTCTTTATTCTAACTGTAGGATTAGGTTTCCTAAAAGGTTTAGCAAACGGTTTTGGTGCATAATATGATGGGACTAAAAGGTGGCTCTCCCGAGAGTCACCTTTTTTATTTTTACCTCTACTTCAAATACTATCGCCGAAATTTCAAATTCTACTTCATGTAATTTCAAATTTCAGCGATACTATTTAAAATTACTCACAGTGAAATCACTTCTTTATTTTTATATTGTGGAGGTACCGGCGGAATAACAAAGAGGTATACCTTTTAGAAGTGGGTACTGTGTGAAACCAGCAACTTTTAAAGAGGCAGTTGTTTTGTATGAAGGTATGATTGTGAATCAAATAAAGAAGTTAGGTATTTATCAAGATCATGAAGAGTATTATCAATGTGGTTTAATTGGTCTTTGGTATGCATATGAAAGGTATGATGCGGAGAAAGGAAGTTTTCCTGCATATGCAGTTATAACGGTGCGTGGTTATATATTAGAAAGATTGAAGAAAGAGTTTGCAGTGCAAGAAAAGTGTGTATATGTAGGAGAGTATGAGGATATTTTTCATTTTGAAGATATTGAAATGAGAGCGAAGGATTTTATGAGTGTGTTAGATGAGAAGGAGAAGTATATTATTTTTGAACGCTTTTTTGTAGGGAAGACGATGGGAGAGATCGCTAGTGAGATGGAAATGACTTATTATCAAGTGAGGTGGATGTATCGGCAAGCACTTGAGAAAATGCGAAATAGTTTAAGAGGATAAATAGTATCATAAGAATGGAAGGCAAGGGATATTGCTTTCCATTCTACTTATTCTGTTAAGGTAGTAAATGTAGTAAGAGGTTTTTGAATTGTAGTGAATCTTGCATGTTCATACGTGATAATACGTATCCAGACTTTAATAATTGTTGTTTTAACTTATGAGGACTGATATGTATTGTTGTAGTTGTGCCATTTGAAAAATAAATGGTAGCTTTTTTACTCTTTTTGAAAAACTCTATGTCATGTATATGGTTATAAAACAGCCATATACAGTTTGGAGAAGAAGGAGATTCTGTCGGGAAAGCACAAATATATTCTCGATGATTAATTGGAATTGGGACATTTTGTTTGAAATGAAAGTTTGTCTGAACTGCTTTACGCCTGCCTTGATAAGTAGAGTGAACATTGGCTAGACAAGATTGTTTGATGAGCTGGAGAGCAGTTTGACAGGAGTAAAGATGGTTCCCACTACTTTCTATTATTTTTGTTTGGTAATAAGGGTGCTTGTAAGGCTCTAACATCATTGTTGCATTAGAAATAAAAATATCATTTTCATTGTTCATAACTTCGAGTCCTCCCCTTTAAAATAATATTATTAATATTATTATATACGAATTAAGTAAAGTGATTGTTAATATTCCGTTTCATATTGTAAATTTTGGCTATTCGTTTACAATCAATAGATGTTAGTCTTTCTAATTTGCATCGCTTGTACATATATATGAAAATAGAAAAGAGTAGGCGGTGAGATAGTATGAAGAAAAAGTATATTATTATGGCTCTAGTTGTTGTTCTTCTAGTATATTTAGCAAATAGTAATCCGAGTA
Organism: Bacillus sp. EB106-04-02-XG92; assembly: GCF_058791995.1. NCBI lineage: Bacteria > Bacillati > Bacillota > Bacilli > Caryophanales > Bacillaceae > Bacillus > Bacillus sp. EB106-04-02-XG92. Next base: position 304,480 of record NZ_JBYTEA010000002.1, on the reverse strand, counting down.
AAGGAGAATATACAGACTGGGCAGCAAAGCAGTTTATGAAACGTAATGATGTAAGTAAGAAGTTAGATGAAGTTCAAAAAGAAAATGAAGAGGGCATCCTTGGCGATCTAGCATCGGCTGGTAAGAAGTTGGCGAAAAAATATGTTGAGCCACAAGTTGGATTATTAATCGAGAATTATACAAAGCGAAATGATTATATTTTCTTCTCAACATATACGACCGAGTTTGATATAGGCGGAGAACACTATAAATATGTATGCGTCGGATTTTCAAACATCTTTATTCCAATTGAAATGCCGAAGAAAAAAGACGAATCTGCAAAATGATGCAGATTCGTCTTTTTATTTATAACGTAATGGGAACTTCAGATACATTCTTTTCTACGAGACGGGCTCCTTTTTTTCGAGTATTTTCATTAATTGATGAAAATACAGATGAGGTAAGGATGGTATCCATTACTTGATTTACGACTTGTGCATCGACAGGCGTGATAGGTTTCTCGATAGAAAAAACAACTGTTTTTCCATCTTCTTTCGCGAAAATTAATTCTAATACTTGCATACGTTATTTCCCCCTTTATATTGATTCCGCTATATGCGGGCAAGGTGATTGATGTTGGCTAATAATCAGTGGGGGATGAACACCCCACTGATTAAAGTTTCACCTTATAGACTAGAAAGATCTGATGTGCTAACAAGTTGCACAGCGTGAAGTGGTGATGCTTGTAAGGAAGCAAGAGCACGTGCTACGTTTTGTGCTTGCTCTAAGTTTGCGTTTGGTTTAACGCGCTTAAATTGTTTGTTCTTGAAAACTGTTTTTCCGCTTATCCAATCCATTGTTTAAGACAAGACGTAAAGTTAAGTCCATTACGATTGTTTCGACTGCCATGTTTATCACCCCCTTTCACTTTATAAATAGGGTGCGAATGTCATGTTTTGGCGTGAAATTTTTTCTTTTTTTTGGTACGCTTAAAAGACTAAGAGAGGGGTTTCGGAAGAATGAATCGTAAATGGTTATTTTGGATTCCTGTTTTACTATGGATGGGATTGATTTTCTATTCCTCGGCACAACCGTATAAAAAGCAGGATATGCGCTCGGATATTGAAAAATATGTAAATGTTGAGTTTGTGAAAGAGCATTTTTCATGGGTATCTATCGATTACGGCGGTGGTACACCTGTCAGCATTGCAAATAAAGGTGTAGGCGGATTTATTGAGTTTTTCCTTCGTAAAGGTGCTCATTTTATGGTGTTCTTTTTGCTCGGTTCATTGACGTATTATGCTTTCCATCGATCGGGTTATTCAAGAAAAAGGTGTTTCATATATGCTCTTCTTTTCGTTGCGGGATATGCAACATTTGATGAAATTCATCAATGGACTACGGGAGATCGTACACCGATGTGGCAAGATTCATTATTGGATACGTGCGGCGGATTAACAGGGATTATAATAAGTAATTGGTTTTGGAATAGAAAAAGGAGCTAATCTTTTGAGATTAGCTCCTTTTGTTTATCCCGCGTTAACGGACAGTAAAACTCCCACCTCAAAATTCAGTTGGAGCAAAGAAGTTAGGTGGGAGTCGGGCTGTCCGTAAACGTCCGATTGGTGAAGGCTAATAATCAGTGGGGATGAACAAAACCCCCACTGATTAAAGTTTCACTTTATACACCAAGTAATTCTTTTAGCTCATCTGTAGATAGCTCGGTCATCCAACTATCGCTTGTAATGACGGCGTTATTTAATGATTGTTTTCTCTCTAACATTTCATCAATTTTCTCTTCGAGTGTCCCCGTTGTAATAAGTTTATGAACGTGAACGAAGCGTTTTTGACCAATACGATATGCGCGGTCTGTTGCTTGGTTTTCTACAGCTGGATTCCACCAACGGTCGTAGTGAATGACGTGGTTGGCAGCGGTTAAGTTTAAGCCAGTTCCACCTGCTTTTAACGATAAGATGAAAATGTCATACGTTCCGTTTTGGAACTGCTCAATCATTTTGTCACGTTCTTTCTTCGGTACACTACCGTTTAAGAAGAGGACGCGCTGACCGAAATGTTCTTCTAACACATTTTTTAGCATGTTCCCCATACCGATGTATTGCGTGAAGATTAAACAACTTTCATTTTGATCTTTTATATTTTCAATGAGTTCCATTAACGTGCTCGTTTTCATGGAGCGTTCGATGATATCTTTTGGTTCTGTTTCTTTTAAATAAAGAGCAGGGTGATTACAAATTTGCTTGAGTTTGTTCAGCATGAGTAATATAAATCCGCGTCTTTCAATTCCGCTTAATCCTTCTACATTTTGCAACGTATCTTGAACAAGTTGTTCATATAAGGAAGCTTGTTCACCAGTAAGTGGACAGTACGCTTTCTGTTCTTGTTTATCTGGTAAGTTTAATGCGACTGTTTGATCCTTCTTCGTACGACGCAGTAAAAACGGCGAGATAAATCGTTGAACTTGTTGGATTTTTCCTTCGTCACGGTCTTTTTCAATTGGTGAGACGAAGCGGCGCTGGAATTGTCCTAAGCTGCCAAGATATCCGTGATTAATGAAGTCGAAAATAGACCAAAGCTCGGCAAGTCGGTTTTCCATCGGTGTACCGGTTAAAGCAATTTTGTGATTCGCTTGCAAGTTTCGCACTGCTTTTGACTGTTTCGTATGTGGGTTTTTAATATTTTGTGCTTCATCCAAAATAACAGCATCCCAGCATAACGTACTAAGTTCTTCTTCATCAAGTTGAGCTAATGCATAAGATGTTAAGACGACATCTGCTGATTGAAGGAACTCTTTAAATGATTCGCCTTTCGCTCGGTTACTTCCATAGTGTAACTGAACACGTAAATTTGGTGCGAAACGCTCAAATTCTTTTTGCCAATTTCCAAGAACAGATGTCGGTGCCACGATTAGGGCAGGACCAGTTTTGAGATTGTTCTCTGTTATATATAGTAAGTAAGTGATCGTTTGAATACTTTTTCCAAGTCCCATGTCATCCGCTAATAGTGCACCGAATCCAAGCTTTCTTAAATATAATAACCACTCAATGCCATGTTGTTGATACGGGCGGAGTGTTGCGTTTAGTGAAGAAGGGACATCTACTTTTGGAATATCTCCAATGTGCAATAGTTTTTGGAATAGCTCTTCATAATATCCATCTAGTTCAATTTCAATATCGGTAAACGGACTATCTTCTTCTACAATTTCTGTTTCAGCCGTGTTTGATAAATGTTGCTGAAGGACATCTTTCATTTCGAGTCCATATTTATCAGCACGATTCATGAGCTTTCGTACTTCTTCAATAAAGGCTGGATCCAATCTCATCCATTGACCATTTATATTGAATAATCGTTTGTTTTGTTCAACGAGTTCGAAAAATTCGCTTTCTGATAAATCAATGCCGTTCGTTGAAATGCGCCAATCAAAATTAACGAGTGTATTCATACCGAAGAAAGATTGCGTTTGCGTTGCATTTTGCTTCAGTTGCACACGTAATTTTGGTTTTGTCGCTTTTAAATTTTGCCACCATGATGGTAGTAAAATCGTAATACCTGCAGCGAGTAATTCGTTACTTGCTTCTGTTAAGAAGTTCCACGCTTCTGTTTCAAAGAGCTCACTTCGGAATGTATCGCCTTCTTTTAACCATGGTACAAGCTTACTAAAGCCTTCTTGTGTTTCAAGAATACGCTCTTCATAATCGTGCCATCGTTTTGGTAAAGAATCGATGTTTTCATATACATATATGCGATGTGCTCCGCGCTTTGGCGTAACAATTGTTTCAAGCTTCCACATTTCAAATTCTTCTTGCGGCTCTTGTAGCCGTAGTCCGATTGTGAAAGGAAGGTCATCTTCAATGTATCCAATTTTTCGAAGCCAATCTTCTTCATGTAGTGCCGCATCCAATTGTCTTTTCGTAAAGTCATAATGTTCATAAAGCCTCTTTGCATCTTCCCATCCGTCGTTTGAACGGTTATCTTGTAATATGCTTTCATTTACTGCAGACGAGAAAAGAGATGCTAATGTGTCATCTTCGATTGGTGTATTTTGAACTTTCCAAGATGGTTGCTGAGACCAACGCTCCATATCAGGTACGAAGCTACCGCTTGTGAAGGCGTCCCATAATTCGCTCGCATCTTCTGTAAGTGCCGTAATAGGGCCGTTCATTTGAATATGGGCAAAGGAGTTCATCGGTTTATTAGCGATGTATTCAAATGCTTGTGCGTTCGTTAGCATAACACCTTGTTTTCCTTCCAAGGTTGCTTCTTTTAGAAACGTGCCGTAGAAGGAAGTGGAGTGCCATGTAAATGCATTTCGTTTCCAACTTGTTACGGATAATGGAGTACCGCTGTCATCTTCTCCCCAAAGGAACCAACCTTGACTAACATGCTGGAGCCTAATTGTTACTTCAGTTTGATTGATCATCGATTAATTTTCCTTTCCGTAATTCCTCTTGTAGTGCACGCAGACGTGAATGTAAGTTTGCGATGTGAATAATGAATGCATCAAATTCATCGGTGCGCTTTAATCGTTTATACAATGTACGTAATTTCTTTAAGTAACGAACTGCACGTCTATATGATTTGCGATTTCGCTCTTCAATGGCCTCGGTAGCAGCAAGGTGATACAGAGGAAGTGCCGCTTCCGGTGCTTCCTTTTCAATATCTTTCAGCGGCTCTTTCAAAAGTTCAATTGCTTCAAATCCATGTAGGAGCTGAAGTTCTGCCCATGTTCGATACTGCTTTTTCGCGAGTACGTATTGCTCATAATTTGCGAAACTATATGGTAATAGCTCTTGCAAAATCATTTCGAGTCCGGCTTGTTCGTTTGTATGAGTTGCATACGTTTCATACATGATGACGAATAAGCGAACGATATCTTTTATGAAAATTGTATTTTCTTGCTCATGTATCGTTTTCTTCACTTGTTTATACGTAAAGGAAAGCCAGTTTTTCGCACGATCCCACTTCATTGCATTTAACAACTCTTCTAGCCAATAGAAGTACAGACTTACAACAGAAGCAGGTTGTTTCTTTAGTAAGTCCATGGCTAATAAATCTTCGTCATTTAAAAAGAGTAGATGAGAAGATGCTAATGTTTTGGAAAGTGGATTGATTTTCGTATCAATTCGTTTTTCTTCTTCATGTAGTTGCTCTTTAGTGTGTAACAGTTCACTCCATATGTGACGATAAATAAAGAATCTCTCTTGCGTATAAGCGTCGGTGGAGAAGAATACTTCGTGAACGAGACGAGCTGTTTCTTGCAAAATTGCTTCAGACTCTGAAGGAATCGCTTCTAATTGTAAGTCTCGAACGATGGATTCGACTTTATCTACAAATAGGCGAACGACGTTAACAGGCTGATGATAAGAATACGTTTTATTTGCTTCGAAGTCTTGAATTTCTTCTAATAATTTTTGAAAGCAATAAAGCGCTGCATGTAATCTGAACAATTCATGTATCGCAACAATACGCGGAGCTTTCCGCTCGAGTTTCGTATAGAAGTCCGTAAAAATACTCATAAGAAAATACATTTGTTTATAAGTAAGCCGAGCTTGTTCTTTTTTAAATGATTCATATTCGTTATCAAAATATGATTGCCAACTTTTATAATCCGTGTCTTCAAAAGCTGATGATTGCAATACTTGTCTTGCAGTTCGAATAGGAGGAAGGGAAGGTTTCGTATTATTTTTGAATAAAGTTAATACATCTCCTACTTGCCCGAAACTAGACGCTGCAGATAGTAACACAGCGAGCATATGCTCACATTGCGTTGGTGCGAAGCAATCGCAATAGCTTTCAGCGACGTTACGAATCGGGATATGGACGCTATATACGCTGCCTTCAGCGTCTACAGTTCCTGATAGCGTATAACCATCAAAGTCAACGTTGTAGACAACACCACTACGATATAGGTGCCGAGCTGTAGCGACATGTTCCTGATCAGCTGTTTGCTGTGGATCTAGTCCTTGAACGAACTCATTCGCAATCATCATAATTTCATCTTTCGTAATTGAGTGTTGCAGCATAATATTCCTCCGTACACATATTTCTTTCCTCTACCATTATAAACAAAAAATGCTCAAAACAGAAAAAATGAAATTTGGATTACATAAATTGAAAATCATGGTAATATATATAATGTTAATTTTATATATTACTATATATTTATAGGAGGAGAATCGGTTTGTCAGATTTACAGACGAAGTTAGGTAGTGGAATGAATAAGTTACAAGAAGGAATTGAGCAAGGGAAGATGAAGTTACAAGTTGCGCAAGAAATCGCTCAACTGAAAAAAGAAATGCAAGTGCAAATGCAGAAAAAGGCAGAGGTGCTATTAGAGATTGGACAACGAGTCTACGTCCAATTAAGAGGAAACGGATTAGATGAAGCGAGCCTAAAAGAGATGATTGCTCCAGTTCAAGAATTTGATGTAGCTATTTATCAAGCAAGAAAACGCATTGTTGAACTGCAAAAGCAACAAGGCGAGAAAGCTACATGTGAATGTGGTGGACCTTTATCAATAAATGATAAGTTTTGTGGTTCGTGTGGAAAGCCTAATCCAATGTTAGCGATAGAACATGAAGGTGAAACGACGAATTGTATTTCATGTAATGAACATATCGATCAAAACTCTACTTACTGTCCGGTTTGTGGAATTAAGCAAAGTGGGGAGTGAATTAGATGTATTGTCGCACATGTGGAAATCAACATGGTGAAGAGGTAAACTATTGCCCTAACGAAGGAAGTATGGAGATTGCAGGAGCTATAGAGGCAGTAACGTTAGAACAAGATACTGCAAAATACTGCAAAGGTTGTGGCAGTGAAAATGCTCAGCAAAATTTATATTGCCAAAAGTGTGGGCATTCTTTATGTATTGTGAAGAAAAAAGAACAATCTATTAAATTGCCGACAATGGACGGTACTACTGAAGTTAAATTTACAGCAGATAAAGCCGTTTTAAAAACAGGTTTTATTGGTGGGGCTGTTGCAAGTATACTCATGTTAACTGCTGGTTGGATTGGTAGTGTATTATTTGCTTCTATATTAAGTGAGATGTTTAGTAAATTTGCGAAAGAATTAGAAATGTTGCCAAGCTTTTATTCGAGTGCAACTTCTACGATGTTAAGTTATCATTTACTTGGTTTTACAGCTAGCGACGATAGTGGATTGATGTTTTCTTTATCTTGGCATACTCCATTTACATTACTATTAATCATTCCATTTATAATTTTCTCTGGTACAGGCATTTGGTTAGGAAAGCAGTGTGTTGCAAAAACGATTAAGGATCAAATCTTTATAGCAGCAACAGTTGGTATTATTTATGGTGTCTTTTTATCCATTATAAGTTTTATAGCATCACAATCTTTCGCAATTCCATTCTCAGAAGCAGGTAAGATTACGGTTGGCTATTCAGCGATTAAGAGTTTACTGAGTGGTTCTGTATGTGGGACATTATTTACCTTAATAGGATTTATTGCTCATACAAGCAAAAATAATATGGCAGCAGCATTTCAAGAGTTAATGCCATATGGAGCGTCTGTTTATTACGGTATTTCATCCATGATAAAAGGACTTTTAATAACAGCAGTAGTGGTTTGTATTATGGCGTTAGTAAATAAGGAAGACAGTATTGAACCATTAAAAGAAATAACAACTTTAAAATCTGAAAGTGCATTATTAGCATTAGAGTTAACACCTCAATTATGGAGTATGGCTCATTTTGCTCCGTTAGAAGTATCAAGTCCAGCACTTAGTAAGGAGTTTACTGGAATTGGTAAGAAATCAAAATCATCTGAGAGCACATTATCATTTTCATTTATATCAGGCATCTCTGTAAATGGCGTAGTGGTTAGAGATATCATGATTTCAAAAGGAGCAAGTCAGGAAAGCCTTGCTGAATTTGATGAAGTGAATAACGTATTCCATTACGGTTTATTACTGCTTATTATTCCGTTGTTCCTTATGTTTAGAGCGGGAAGAAAGTTAGCTGAATTATCGACTGCCAATATATATATTACATTAGCAGTATGCAGTGGTTCTTACACGATTATGATGATTGTAATGAATATGATTTCTAAGTTCCAAATAGATGTTTCAGGGACTGTAACAAGTTTGTTTGGAACAAGTGGAACGGTATTATCTATGCAAAATTCATTTGTATATTTAACTATGTGTAGTTTTGTTGTGACATATGTAGCAGCATTTGTTGGAATGAAGTTAGCTAAAAAATAGGAGGAGAGCACGTTGAAGTTTTGTGGAACATGTAAAAAGAACGTTGCAGACCATTTGAATTTTTGTCCTGAGTGTGGGAGTAAAGTAGAAGTAATCGTCGATAACACTGACGCTTCATATACAGAAGTACAAAGCGATACACAACCAGTGAAAAGTAAGAAAAATTTATTTTTAATTATTGGTTTTGCCATTATTATTATTTTATTATTTGGGGCATATAAATTTGGAGCATATAAGTTTTCAAAAGAAAAGCAAATAAATGTAATGATTGAAGCATTCCAAAAGAAAGATATTAATGCAATTGATGAGTTTGTGAAAGCAAATGATTCAAGCTTAAAGATTAAGACAGAGGATATTAAAGCGTACATGCGTTACTTAAAAGAGAACCCTTCTTACAATAAGCAGTTATTGTCTTATTTACAGAAAGAGACAGTAGATCAAAAGTTAACAAAGGATAAAAATTCTTTTAAAGATGGGGAAATTGTAGAAGAGGGAAAAGAGTGGTTCTTATATCCAAAGTATAAGTTTAGCATGAAATCTTATTATATGAGTGTTAGTACGACTGCAAAGAATGCGGAAATATATGTGAATGATAAAAAAGAAACGGAACTTTCTAGTGATAAAACTTCGAAAGAGTTGGGGCCATACTCCCCAGGTACGTATGTTGTCAAGGCAACAGCGAAGACAGAACTTACTGAATTAGAAACAGAGAAAGAAGTAGATTTAGCAGATGAACAGGGCGAGAAGGTGAATGTAGATTTATCGCTTGAAGGAAAGTATGTAAGCATTTCTTCTGATGAAAATGATGCAACCGTATTTGTAAATGGTAAAAAACGTGGGAAATTAAGTTATGGTAATTATAAACTGGGTCCTGTATCCACAGATGAAACAGTAGAAGTACATTTAGAGAAAACTACTGATTTTGGTGTAATAAAATCTGAAAGTGTTAAAATTGGAGACCAAAGTACATATTACTTAAAATTCCCGAAAGAAACATCAAGCTCAGCAGTGGGTGATTTTGTACGAAATCATATTTATGATAATGTACGTGCGATTTCATTGAATGATTTTAGTTTAATTGAAAATAATTATGATAAGAGCGGGAAATCGTATAAGGAAGACCGTGATTATATACAATATCTACATAAAAAAGGAATTACTGAAGATTTATTAACAATGGAAATTCGTAATGTAGAGCGTCAAAGTGATACGAAATATAAAGTAACGACATATGAAGAGTACCATATTCGTTATGGTGATGGATCTGTGAAGTTCAAAAGTTTTAATAATGAACATATCGTTACTGTTAATGGAAATGGAAAGATATTGTACCATTCTCTTGGAGCGAATAATACGCTTAAGTCAGAGGAAGTATCTGGTCCGAACCGTTAATAAAAAGACTATCTCATATAATTGAGATAGTCTTTTTTCGATTAGGAGCGCGTTTCCTTTAATATCGCTTGCACATATGGATCATGTAATATTTGTTCTATAATGGGTAACATGTTTTGTTCAAATGGAATGTCGATAGGAAATGGCTTTTGGGAGCCGGGTTTAATTCCATATTGGACAAGTTTGTAATGTGTATTTTCTTTAGAACTGAGCACAATTAATTTATATCGATTGTCATCGCCAGCAAGTGAAAAGTCAATGGAAGTAGCATCGTATGTTACTTCATCTTTATATATATACGGTTTTGGTGTACCGATCCAGTCTACCTTTGCTTGTACATTCATGGACATAACCTCCTTATAGTCATTATAAAAAAATAAAAGCCAGCTCTCAACAAAGAGAACTGGCCTTAGCAGTCATTGGTTATTTTAAAATTTTCACTTTAACAGTTTTGCGTCCCCATTTTTGAGCAGCGCTATCTGATCCAAGTAGGATGTCGATACGGTTACCTTTAATTGCACCGCCAGTATCTCCAGCGATAGCTTCTCCGTAACCTTCAACCCATACTTTAGATCCTAATGGGATTACTTTCGGGTCAACAGCAATCATTTTCATGTTTGGGTTCGCTGTTAAGTCATGACCCATTGCAGTTAATACACGGCCACCGTATGTGCCACCGTTTTCGCTCGGGTGAGCTGTATATGCTGTAGCTACAACTGTTAACTCACGACCACCAGAAGGTGCGCTAGTGTTAGCAGCTTTCACAGCAGGCTTAGCAGCTGGTTTTGCTTGTGCTGCAGGTGCTTTAGCTGGTGCTACAGTTTTAGCAGGAGCAGGTTGTTCTTGTTTCTCAATAACAGGTGTTGTACCTGTTAAGAAAGGAACGTGAACATAAGCTGTTTTCCCGTTATATTCAAATTGTAACCACTCATTTTGTACTTGGTTTGTCGTTTCGATCATATCGTCTTTCTTAAGCGTCCCAAGGATTTCTGAGTTTGTGTTCGCTTCAGCACGTACGTTTAATACGTTAGCTGTTACGTAGTAGATGCTTTTTGTGAACTCTGCACTTACGAATGCGTCTTTACCATCTAAAGTGATTTTTGACCATCCGTTTTCTGTATTTTGTACATCTATTTTATTACCGTTTAGTAATTTACCGACAACTTTTGATTCAGTAGTAGGGTTTTCTCGTACATTTAGTACGTCTGTTGTTACAACAGTTTCTGCATTAGCAGATGATGTGAAAATCCCAAGACCAAAAACTGCTGCTGTTGCTATTCCAATTAATTTTTTCATGATAGCCTCCATTGCGTTTGTTTTCGTGTCCTCATTATAGCAACAGATTTTTTCGGATTTCGGGAAAACACACAATTACAAACCATTCGTAATAAGTCGTTAACATCCTGTAATATAACAAAAAATACAGGAAAGCGTTTTTCATTCTATATGATTAGTAGGTTTCTACTTATATTCAAAATATTTAATACAACATATTGTTTTCGGCGTAAATAAAAATATTACAGGAGTGTTACAAAATGTTTACTAAACAGTTACATTCCTTGAGTATTTTACCGTTTTATGGGTAATATAGTTATATAAACATAAACATTTCGTTTGTGAAACTATAAACACGTGCTATATACTAGCAAAAAAACCGCATAATTGTTACAAAAAGAAAGGGTTGCAAGGAAGAAAAATGCCCTTTTTTAAATCTGTAACACATCCTTTTTTGGGAAAACACATTCCCATCCGCATTTTTCTCGCACAATTTGACAGCAGTATTTCGATCTTATAGCTCTTGCAGAGTGAAAAAGGTTATACGGAAGGTAAGGCTGTCCATAAGAATTCTAGTTGGTGAAGGTGAAAGTAAGAAAATCACCGTAAAATTATAGTTTTCTATCCGATTTTACATATCGGAATTTATGTTATTTACAAAAGTGAAACCTACGAAGGGGGATTTGATGAGGAAACTGACAAAAACATTCATCGTTTCATTAACATTATGTATTGCATTTACAATTTGGGGGATTATTCCCGAATCTATTATCGGAAAAGGTAGCTTAGGAAATGTAACAACCGCAATTCAAACTGTATTAGTTAGTAAGTTTGGATGGTTTTATATTATTTCTGTTTCTATTATATTAGGTGTGTCTATCTTTTTAATTGTTTCGAAATACGGTTCTATTCGTTTAGGTAAAGATGATGACGAGCCTGATTATAGTTATATGACATGGTTTGCTATGTTATTTAGTGCTGGTATGGGTATCGGTTTAGTTTTCTGGGGCGTTGCCGAACCATTAAACCATTTATACGCACCTCCGTTTGGAGAAGGTGCAACTGAGGAAAGTGCACGTCTTGCACTCCGCTTTTCATTTTTCCATTGGGGATTACATCCGTGGGGACTATATGCATTTGTAGCGCTATGTATTGCTTACTTTACTTTTAGAAAAGGAAAAGCGAGTACGATTAGTGCGACAGTAGGTCCGTTATTTAAGGGCGGGGAACATGGGCGTATTGCTCATTCATTTGATGTGTTAGCTGTTTTTGCGACTGTATTTGGCGTGGCGACGTCATTAGGTCTTGGTGCAAAACAAATTGCAGGTGGTGTTAGTTATTTAACATCTATCCCGAATTCATTACCGACGCAGTTAGTTATTATTGCAATCGTAACAGTGTTATTTATGTTATCTGCGCAAACAGGTCTTGATAAAGGAATTAAATATTTAAGTAATACGAACATTATTTTTGCATTTGCACTTATGATCATTGTATTATTTGCGGGTCCAACAAACTTTATTATGAATTACTTCACTTCGACAATCGGTTCTTATATTCAGGAATTGCCAAGCATGAGTTTCCGTTTAAGTCCATTAGATGAAGGCGGAAATCAATGGATTCAATCGTGGACAATTTTCTATTGGGCATGGTGGATCGCATGGTCACCGTTCGTAGGTACATTTATTGCTCGTGTTTCAAGAGGACGTACTATTCGTGAGTTTGTTATCGGTGTGTTACTTGTACCGACCGTAATTGGTGCGCTTTGGTTCTCTGTTTTCGGTGGGACTGGTATTCATATGGAACTGTTTGGTGATGCACATATCTTTGAAAAAATTAAAGAGATGGGAACAGAAGTAGGATTATTCGCTATGTTTGATCAGATGGGAAGCTTTGGATCGGCTTTATCTGTTCTAGCTATTCTTCTTATTTCTACATTCTTTATTACATCTGCAGATTCTGCGACATTCGTTTTAGGGATGTTAACGACACATGGTAGTTTAAATCCGCCAAACCGTATTAAAATGATTTGGGGTATCGTTTTAGCAGCGTTAGCTTCTATCTTATTATATGTAGGTGGATTAGAAGCACTGCAAACGGCGGCTATCATTGCAGCATTCCCATTCGTCTTCGTTATTTTCTTTATGATGGCAGCATTGTTTAAAGAGTTACAAAAAGAAGGGCGTATGAAGCGTCATAAATAATAGAAGGAAAAAGAGCTGATTTTGTATCAGCTCTTTTTTATATAGAAGGAATTTTAATTGCAAGTCAGGGAAATAAAATACTTTACTATATAAGTAGTATGCCTTTTATACGAAGAAAAATCGATACATTTCGACAATGTTCGATATCTTGCGAATTCTATTTGTATTTTTGACAAAAAATTGTCGGAAATGTGTTGTCACGTTTATGTATATGTGCTATATTATTTCCTGTAAGCGATTTCAAATAGTTTTAAAGCGCATTCAAGGGGGACATCAAGAATAATGAAACGTTACGAAAGAAAGTGGAAGCATATTTGTTTGAAACGTGTGGCACATCGTAGTGTCCAAGAAAGCACGGAACCTAAGACTGAAACGCGCAAAGAACAGCAAGAGAAGCAATTGGTTCTACAAAAATAGCAATCACTTTTTCGTATATAAATGAAGGTCGATCGTTCGTTGGGGGATGGACGTGAAATTACTTTCAGCTAAGGGGTATTGTCTGATATATAATTTATACGGCAATAAATAAGCACAGAGCATACGGCGCTCTGTGCTTATTTTTATTTGTCTTTTTTGAATCGAACTGTTTTATCCCAGCCAATGACTTGTTTCTTGCTCTTTGCACGTAAGTATAAAATTAAGCTACGAATGAATAAGTACGTAAAGAGCTGTGCGTACGTAAAGTACATGATTACACTAATGAAAATATTAGTTGGTGTAAAGGTTCGTTCCACACTCTGGGCACTAAATAATTGAGAAACATATGTAATATATGCGACATACCACATAAATAGTAGCGGAATGCTATATTGAATTTGGAATATCCCAAGTAACCCAATTACAAACCAAACGTTCGAAATGATTAAGAATAGCCAAAATACAACATATACTAAAACTTGTTGTAAGGAATGGACGAGAAGTTTTCCTTTAAAGAAACTTAATGAAGAAAACATTTTTTCTAAAATGTACAAGTTCCCTTGGAGCCAACGTGTACGTTGCTTAATAAGGATTTTTAAATGCTCAGGTTCTTGTTCCCATGTAATCGATTCTGGCACGATTGGTAAGAGATAGCCCTTTTGTGTAATTCGTAATGTTAATTCAGCGTCTTCTGCAATTGCATAAGGGTCATAGCCGCCAAGTTCTTCTAATGCAGAACGACGAAGAAGCATATTTGTTCCTGTTAGTGAACCTGTTTGGAAGAGTAACCACCGTCCGGATTGCATAAGGAGCTGGAAGATTTGAAACTCCAACGAAATCATTCGTGTTAGCCAGTTTCTGTTTTCGTTTACAGTACGAACGTGACCAACAGCTCCAACAGCATCCTCGGTTGTTTCAGCGTGTTCTACAAGCATTCGCAGTGCATGTGGTTCAGGCTGGTTATCTGCATCATACACACAGAAGTATTCACCATCTGAAATACTAAGACCATAGTTTAAGACACGAGATTTCCCTTTTGGTTCACCAGGCGGAACACGAATGTGACGAATGTGAGCATAAGCTTTGTCAAAATCGTCACCAATTTCAGGTGTTTCATCTTGCGAGTTATCGTTTAATAAATAAACAGTTAGTTTACCTGGATATTCAATCTTCGCCATCGCCTCTAAAGTATCTTTAATAACGACCCCTTCATTGTGGGCAGGTATTAAAATATCGACGCTTGGGTAATGTTCTAGCGTACGATCTTTTCGTTTACTATTTCGGTGAACTAAACCTGCGAGTGTTAAGAATGAATAGTAAACGAGTAAGCCAGAGAATAGAAAGGCAGTAAAAATAAGTATATACTTAATCGAAAATGTGATGCTAATCCAAAACACGAGTACACAAAATAGAAGGAATAAAAGCAGAATAACGAGTGTCATCATAATAATGTCTGTCCTTTGTTCCCAATTTGCTCGCGTGAAATTTTTATATCTTGGATTGCTTCAGCAGCAAGCCATTGCTCCATTTTTGGCTTGAGGCGGTTCATTACAATGTCAGCACCGGCTTCATTTGTGTTTTGTAATAAAATAACGAGCGTATTATTATCGTATTTAGCAGCAAGGTCAAAGTCATTCCTTATCGTTTCAACTAATAATGAAGCTACGCGGTCCATAACACTTTCCTTCGTATATTTACTAAAGGAAGTGAAGTCGAAGTGAATCATAACGCCTGTTTCATTACGACGATTCATTGCATTTATTAATAATGCTTGTCGTCTTTCAAATTCTTGTCTTGTTAATAATTTTGATTCGCCAATGTATTGTTCTAATATTCTCACACGTTCGGTTAATTCTTTATTTTCATGAATAACCTTCTTTAATAAATGTGTTGAGATATATGCAATGAAGAAGTTTGCTGCCATTAGGAAGTGGGTAATAATGTATTCCCATTGTTCTGATGTACTCCATAAGTAAAGCCATGCTTGGTAGAACAGGTAGAATACCGAAATAATGGTTCCTAATATAAAGAAAACAAATGCAGTTTTATCAGGCAATAATAGAAATAGTACATTAACAATTACATATATAATTGTAAAAATAAGAGCATGCTCATATTGTGTTACATGTACAGTTGTAAAATAAAATAAAATTTGTAAAATCCACATAGAGAGGACTTTATAGAAGTTATCTTTCACAAAACTTTCCTCCTTAAAGATAGTTCATGCAAGGATACTTGTAGTATGCGCAATTATTAAGAAATAGACCGGATAACTAGGTTATTTTGGAGAGCAACCACAAGTAGTATCCCTCTTTTGTAAGAAAAAATAAACAGACTTACTAATTATTGTATCATAATGTTTTAATATTTCAGCATGAAGTATTAAATATATATATATATAACATAATAAAAAGCCCCCTCTTTAGAAAGAGGAGACTTTACATCATTTTATAGGAACATCATACCCGCAACTGCTGCATTTAAGAAGTTCGCTAATGTACCAGCGATAACTGCTTTAATCCCTAATTGTGCAATTTGTTTACGGCGAGTAGGAGCTAATGTTCCTGTTACACCTAACTGAATTGCGATAGAAGAGAAGTTTGCGAATCCACAGATTGCAAATGTTAAAATTAAATTTGTTTTGTCAGAGAACTCTGCCATGTGTGGTCCTAAGTTTGCGTATGCAACGAATTCGTTGATTGCAAGTTTTTGACCGATAAAGCTTGCTGCTTGTATAGCTTCACCAGGAGAAACCCCGATTAAGATTGCAAATGGTGATAGTAAGTAACCGAAGATTAAATCAAGGCTAAGTTTAATATCAAACCAAGAACCAACCCATCCTAATAAGCCATTTAATAAAGCGATTAATGCGATGAAAGCCATTAACATTGCTGCTACGTTAATAACAAGTTGCATACCTTCAGATGCACCACGTGCCGCTGCGTCAATAACGTTTGCATCTTCACGTTCTGTAGAAAGTTCAACGTTATTATCTACTTTTTCTGTTTCTGGCATAATTAACTTCGCAATTAATAGACTTGATGGAGCCGCCATAATTGCTGCTGCTAATAAGTGTTCTAACGGAATACCCATTGCTGCATAACCGACAAGAACTGATCCAGCAACAGCTGTCATACCGCTTACCATAATAGTGAAGAATTCACTATTTGTTAAACGTGCTAAGTAAGGCTTGATTAAGATTGGAGCTTCAGTTTGTCCTAAAAATACAGTTGTTACTGAGTTTAAACTTTCAGCTTTAGAAGTTCCAAGAAGTTTACTTAATGCGCCACCAACGACACTAACAAATTTTTGCATAATACCGAAATGATATAAGATTGCTACTAATGAACTAATAAATACGATTGGAAGTAGTGCTTGAATGAAGAAAACAAATCCCCAAGGGCCTTTTGCGTTGACTAAATCCCCAGCAACGAACTTAATTCCCTCGTAAGAAAAATTAATTAATCCTTGAACGCCATCTGCAGCGTGTTTTAAACCTGCTTTACCAGCATCCCAGCGTAATACGATAAATGAAAATGACATTTGTAATGCTAGCGCGATTAAAATTGTGCGCCAATTAATAGCTTTGCGGTTGGAAGATAGTAAGAAAGCAATTGCTAATACTCCAATCACGCCGCCAATTCCCCATAAAAGATTCATGCAGTGTATGCTCCTTCCTCATAGTAAAAAAAGTGTATAAACCAGTTGTCTATACGTTTACGAATATAACATCTTAAGTAACTTATCATAATGGACATCAGAGGTCAAACATCTAACGAAAAGTTTAAATAAAAAGAAAATTCCTTAAAAAAACACATATAAAATGAATAGACATGAAATAGGTTATGTTTTTTATGTAAAAATATGCATTATGATAACGTTATGGATCATTATTGTAGAATATGGTGTATGAAATAGAAAAATAGATACATTATTTTTTCGGGGATATAGGTTATACACATTAAAAAGAGCCTTCTAGTAATCTAGAAGGCTCTAAAAATATAATTTAAGGTGCTTTTGTGTATCCTAAGAAATGGCTCTTCCAATAAGAGTTACTTAATGAAGCGATTGCAACACCTTTATCTCCGGCTTGGATAAATGATCCGCCCCCAAGATAAATACCCATATGAGAAGGACCCGATTTATAAGTATTTTGGAAATAAATTAAGTCACCTGGTTGTGGATTTGAAGTTTGTGGTAGGCTCCCCCAATATCCAGCAACACTTTGGCGGCTAATGTTATGACCGAATTTCTTAAATACATGATAAATGTAACCACTACAGTCAACACCGTTAGCAGAAGTACCGCCCCAAACGTACGGTACACCTTGCATTGATTTTGCATATGCAAGTATAGAAGAACTGTCACCGCTATTATTGCCCGTATTATTGTTGTTATTATTTTGATTGTTGTTTTGGTTGTTGTTAGGCTTATTATCTACTGCGCCCCCAACTGGTGTTTTAGAAAGATAACGTGTTCCAATGTAACCATTTTGACCGTTGTAGTTAATTTTACTCCATCCAGAGTTTTCAGAGATTACTTGAACCTTCTGTCCTTGTGGAAGTGCGCCTATGATTCTATAATTTGTACCTTCGCCGCTACGTACGTTTAATGCAGAAGCATTAATGTAGTAGTCACCAATTGCACCTTGATCAGGTTGTTTTGGCTGTTCAGGTTGCTTTGGTTGTTCAGGAGTAGCAGTGCCACCTTTAACGAATTTTACAAACTCGCTACTAACGAAGCCTGTTTTTCCTTGATAGTTTACTTTAAACCAACCGTTTTCAGATCCAACTACGTTTAATGTAGTCCCATTTAACACGCCACCAATTACACTATGGTAAGCAGCAGGGCCTGTACGAACGCGTAGAGATGTTGCGTTAACAACGTAAGTACCGCCAGTTTGAACAGTTACATTATTGTTTTGATTATTATTTTGGTTGTTTCCTTGTGTAACGTTATCGCTAGAACCGCCTTTTGTTACGTAGTCTTTGCTTACGTAAGCTGTTTGTCCTGCATAATTGATTTTGAACCAATCTTGAACTTCGCCAACAACTTGTACGACTTGTCCTTTTGTAACAGAACCTACAGTTGTGTGAGAAGTGCTAGGACCTGTACGAACACGAAGGGAAGATACATTTACTGTATAGTTTCCGCTTGCTGGTTTTACAGATTCTTGGTTGTTATTATTCGTATTGTTGTTTGAAGAACCTGCATTAGCAGAAACGCCAGATACAAATTCACCACTTACATAACCTACTTGTCCATTATGGTTGATTTTCACCCAACCGTTTTCTTGGCCAATTACGTTTAATGTTTGTCCTTCATATACACGTCCTGAAACAGAACTAGAAGTGTTAGGAGCTGTACGTACACGTAATACATCAGCAGTAACTTTATTCTTTCCACCTGTTGTACTTACATTAGAATTGCTTGCTCCATTTTTTGATACAAATTCGCCACTAACAAAGCCTGTTTTACCATTAATGTTAATTTTGAACCAACCATTTTCTTCGCCAATCACGTTTAATGATTGACCGTTATAAACACGAGAGATGATGTCGTGAGAAGTACTTGATCCTGCACGAACATGTAGTACGCTAGCATTCACCGTATAAGATGAGCTGTTTGATGCGGAAGCTTGGACAGTTTGTGTAGCAGCTTTTTGTGTATTTTGTTCAGGGGCAGCTTGAACACTATCAAGTGTAGGTGCTGCTCCTCCTGCTACAGACACTGCCGCAAGACCGGCAAGGTATTTTTTCATAATTTGTCGATTCCTTTCTGTCTGTAATGTAGTGAAGAAATATTTACCAACTGTTAAAAATTCTAAAGAGCATGTCGATTACTGTCAAGACTTATGCGGTAATCTGAATATGACAAAAAGATTACAAAAAAAAAATCAAGGCATAAATCTATACCATGATTTCCATTTAAATACATATATTGAATGTAGAAAGGATAGAAATGATTCGTGTTTAAGAAGATGACATGTTGGATTGTAACAAGCTTTGAGAAAATGATCTTTGTAGCATTTTTGTGATAGGGCCAACTTGACCATCTTGAATTGCAGTTCCATCAAGGTGAGTCATCGGCAAAATTTCAATCGTCGTTCCTGTAAAGAAACATTCATCTGCTTGATAAACATCGCGAATGCTGAAAAGTTCTTCTTGTACCGGAATGCGAAGGGTTTTTGCTAAAGAAAGGACATATTGACGAATGATTCCATTTAAAATAAGGTGATTGGCTGGATGTGTGTAAAGAGTTCCATTTTTGATTAAAAAGAAGTTAGAACAGCTTCCCTCAGTTACAGTACCATTTCGTACGAAAAGTGCCTCTTTACAACCTTTGCGCTCAGCTTTCGTAGCAGCTAATATATTTGGCAATAAATTTAATGATTTGATATCACAGCGTAGCCAGCGCGTATCTGGTTCTGATATAGCACGTACACCATATTCAATCCATAACGCGGGTCTTTCTTTCTTCGTAATATAGGCATAGATTGTCGGAGGGAGGTCATATGAGAATGTGTGGGTACGAGCTTGTACACCACGAGATACTTGCAAATAAATCGTTCCGTCTTCGTGGAAATTATTATTTTCAATTAGTTTGTAAAGTAGGATAATCAGTTCTGCTTTTGAGAAAGGGAGTGATAATTCTATTTCTTCCATGGAGCGATATAATCTTGTGATATGCGGATCTAATAAGTGAAAGTTCCCTTTATATAGGCGAATAACCTCGTAGACACCATCTCCAAACTGTAAGCCTCTTTCTTCAAGTTCTATGTACGTTTTTTGTTTCGTTGTATCAATAACTGTATCATTCCAAAGTACAAATCTTTCATATGCCAATTTTCGTCCCATCCTTTCGTAAGTGCATAAGTAAAGTGAAACTTTCATTCGGAATAAAAATCACTATAGTAATTTTTATGTGAGTACTTCTTTACATATGACGCATATGTATTTGTAAATGGTAGAGAAGTAGTGGTGATTTACAGCATTTTGTATATACAAATTCGAAAATGAGAAATAAGAATCCTGCTTTTACATAAAAAAAAGCAACATTCTTATGGAATGCTGCACAAGGAGGGTAGCTATCTTTCATAGGGACATCGTCTTATTGAATGTTTTGTGTATGGAAACAAAACATATTGAAAGACAATTATAAGAAAGTAGAAATAAACGATTCATATATTTCTTTAAGGGATCTTACTACAGATGAGAAATATATAGAACCTTGCTTACATATTTTATTATAGAGATGTTTCATTAATCCTATGTGAATATTTGGTAAAGGTTATGTAATGTTAAAGTTAATGAATATAAGTAATTGTATGGAGAAATATAAAAAAAGAGGCTGAGATTACTCAGCGCTCTTCTTTTCTTCTTTAATAGCTGTCTTTACTTCACCAGTTTTGGTCTTGTTACTTTCAGAGAAGCGAAGTAAGTCACCTTCAATGATTTTGTCAGACATGTTCAATTCATTTTGAGCACGATCAATGAGTGGTTGAGATTCTTCTTTTGGTAATTGTACAACTTCGCCAGTAGCACGGTCGTAGAATGTACTGTTCGTGTACATGTACTTATCTGTAATGAAGCTACCGTCACGAAGAACAACGAATCCTTTATTATCAGGTGAGAATACATCGTGACCAAATTGAATTTGATTCGTAGAATCTACACCAAGTAAGTTTAGAATTGTTGGTTTAATGTCAATTTCACCAGTTGGTTTTGAAATTGTTTTACCTTCTTTTTGACCTGGAACGTGAATAAACATCGGTGTTTTTTGTAAGTTCATATGGTCAAATGCAGTGATTTCTTCTTTTCCTAAGAACTGTGCCATTGCACGGTTATGGTTTTCAGAAATACCGTAGTGATCACCGTAGAATACGATAACTGAGTTGTCGTAAATACCTTCTGCTTTTAGACGCTCAATAAAGTGTTTCATTGCTTCGTCTAAATAGCGAGCAGTTACCATGTAACGGTCAAATACGCCATCACCAGAATTGTATTCATCGATTAATTTCGTGCTGTCATCATAAGTGAATGGGTAATGGTTTGTTAAAGTAAGGAAGCGAGTATAGAACGGTTGCTTCACTTCTTTTAACATATCGATAGATTGATCGAAGTATTCGATATCTTTTAATCCCCAATTTAATTTCGTTTCTGGTGTAATCTTATAGTCAAGCTCGTTGTAGTAACGATCATAACCAAGTGCTGGATACATAATGTTACGGTTCCAGAATGTTGCGTTGTTCGCGTGGAATACTGATGTGTGGTATCCTTGCTCACGTAAAATTTCTGGAGTTGCTGTATATTCGTTATTACCGTGTGTGAAGAATACAGCACCACGGTCTAGTGGATACATTGAAGTATCTACTAAGAATTCAGCATCAGATGTTTTTCCTTGCCCAGTTTGATGGAAGAAGTTATCAAAGTAATAACTTTCTTTCGTAAATTGGTTTAAGAACGGTGTAACTTCTTGTCCGTTAACTGTTGCACCAATTAAAAATGTTTGTAATGACTCAAGAGAGACAACAATTACGTTTTTCCCTTTTGCAGTACCAAACATATTTGGATCTGGTTTGCTTTGTGTTGTTTTTACGTAGTTCTCTGTTTCCTGTAATTTACTACCATCTGCAAAGGCCTTTTGTGAACTTGATTTTGCTTGTAAGCCAAGATCATACACTTGGTGTACATATAAACCTAAGTTTTTAACAAGCATAACGCGGTCGAATGAACGTGTTAATAGTTCAGGACGCTCAGCTTCTGCCAGTCCTAAGTTTGCGAAGAAAATAGCAATTGTTGAAACGAAGTATAGGGAACGCATTGGGCGTGCTACACGTTCTGTCGGTGCAAAGTTTTTCATCTTCTTCAATAAAATGAAGAATACGATAATATCAGCAAATGCAAGGATGATTTTGTAGTTAAATAATTCTTTCACACTAGAACCTAAACTTCCAAAGTTAGATGTTTGTCCTAGTACAGGTAAAGTAACGAAGTCATTGTAGAATCCGTAGAACATTACGTTACCAACAAGAATGATTGTTAAAACAAAATTAATTCCAAGTGCTATATAGTTACGTTTTTTCCCTTTTGCAAATAATGCAAGACCAACAAGCAGTAATGATGCTGCTAATGGGCTAAGGAATAAAATGAATTCTTGCATGAAAGATTCAAGTTTTAAATCAAAGCTTGTGCGAGTAATAAGATATGTCTTCAACCATACGGCTAAAGCTACGAATACAGTGAAACGCACATTTTGAAATTGTGATTTCAAGGTTTCTTTCATTCATTTCCACCCTTTCTCTATCAGGCTTGGTCGATTTTGGAGCGAAAAATGCTAAAATAAAAAATACATAGTTTTCTTGGCCATAATTAGAGGTTCTATATTCACCCATATACGACTATAACTATGCATACCCTTTTAGTTTCTTGTGTTGCTCATAAGCATAACGTCATTTCTGTATTATACAACAAAATTCATTTCTGAGAAACACTATAACATTTTACATTTTTTGTATAAGATTTGTCACTACCAGAGAAAACTTTAACATTCGTTTATATGTCCGTCAACTAGAAAATATAACAAAGGTAGAGCAGAATGTTAAGTGAAAGTGAAAATTTTCTTGTTGAGAAATAAGAAATGAAAATGGGTAAGTGGTTATCTAGAAACCTATTATATGAAGGAAAGTGTGTAAAAATTAACGAACACTTGTTCTTTTTCCGTTTGTTTGTTACAATGAAAGTTCATTGATAGATTATGTGTAATTTTGATGAACTTTTACTGATAACATATTGTAGCTTATTTCTTTTAAAAAATAGGGAGGCTTTTACATGGAACAAAAATTTTCAGTTGAAGCGTTTTGGAAGAAAGTAAAACATGTTGCAAAACAAGCAGGTCAATCGGTTATTTATGCAAGTTTATTATTGTTTTACGTTTTGCAGAAACCGGATGTTCCAAAACGAGTGAAAATTATTGTAATTGGAGCACTTGCTTATTTTATTGCACCGATTGATGCGATTCCAGATTTCGTTGCTGGAATTGGTTATACGGATGATTTAGGGGCGTTAATGGCTGCGCTATTACAAGCGTCGTTATACGTCAATGATGATGTGAAAGATAAGGCACGAGTGAAGTTGGCAGAATGGTTTGGTTCGGATATAGACACATCCTTTATCGATCAGAAATTAGATCAATAGGTGAGAACTGTCATATAGTGACAGGGCGAACGTAAGCGAGGAAGTGCATTATGCCATCAGGAAGAACGCATACGAAAATAAACTTAATATCCCTTCCGGTTGTTTTGTTTATGCTCTTTTCGTATGGATTAACAAATTTTGATTTTTTATTAACTTTTGCAATTGGCTTTTTAGTAGGTACTACATTTTTAACGCCCGATTTAGATACGTATAGTAATGCGTATAATAAATGGGGATTCCTGCGTATATTTTGGTATCCGTATAAGAAGGTCATGCCGCATCGCTCCTTCTTTACACATACAATTATACTTGGTGATGTGATTCGTATTGCATACATGTTAATTGTGTTTTCTCCGTTTTTATTTCTATTAAATGTAATCGCGCTTGACGGGAATTTAATAGAAATTGCGAAGGAACATGAGGTTGAAATTGTGACGTTCGTAATGGGAATTGTTGTCGCAAGCACGCTTCACATTATAGCGGATAAAGTGAACACGCGCCGCAAGAAAATGATGAGAAAAAAGAAGAAACGCAGAAGATAAAAAAACGTCCCAAAAGGTATTTTGGGACGTTTTTTTTCTTATTAAAAGGTTGTCGTATCAATGTGCTTTTTTAATCAAACGTTTGTTTAAACTTAATCTTTCAGTACTTTAATACCTTTTACGATATTCCAAATGAAGTAGTATAAGCTAATAATGCCGCAAATACATAAGACAATCATTGCTCCAATACCAAGTGTTACGTCTGTTTGATTTGATCCAATCCCCATAATTCCTAGAATAATAAATCCAATGAATGACGCGATGCTTGGAATGATGTGTGTCCATAGAGCGCGTTTTGCGTGTGGTTTCGTTTCAGAATCGCCCACAATCCACACAATGATTGGGAATAAGATAGGGGCAAATAATACACTAAAGTATGATAAAGCTGCTAATATTTTGTTTCCGTTCATATATATCACCTCATAAATAATGTCCGTTGTTATACTTTTATTATGCAGGAAATGTGTCGAGCTTCCTATCGATGAACATTACAAGAACGTGACGCTTTTGTAAGATTTTTAGATTAAAAATGAAATTTTCAAAAAAATCTTCCGTAATGGAAATTGTTGTGATAGAATTAATGAAAACGTTTTCTTAGACGTTTTTTATTTTAGACTTAAAGGTATGATGACCTGATAGTCTATTGATGAGGTTATTCTACTTAAAAGGGGATTCTTTAGGGGGAGAGAACAATGAACACATGGACACAAGTTTATGATCCGTTCGGAAACATTTGGATTTCGGCAGCGGTCGCACTTATTCCGATTATCTTTTTTTTCTTAGCTTTAGCAGTTTTCCGCATGAAGGGGTATGTGGCAGGATTTATTACAGTTGTACTTACAATTTTAGTGGCGTTATTCGCTTATAAGATGCCGTTCACAATGGCGATGGCAGCGACCGGATATGGTTTCTTATACGGACTATGGCCAATTGCTTGGATTATCATTATGTCGGTATTTTTATATAAAATCTCTGTGAAAACAGGTCAATTTGATGTCATTCGTGCATCTGTATTGTCCATTACGAATGACCATCGTTTACTCGTTATTTTAATCGGTTTTTCATTCGGAGCATTTTTAGAAGGAGCAGCAGGATTTGGTGCACCAGTAGCGATTACGGCAGCGCTTCTTGCAGGTCTTGGGTTAAATCCTTTATATGCAGCGGGTCTTTGCTTAATCGCAAATACGGCACCGGTAGCGTTCGGAGCGATGGGAATTCCCATTACGGTTGCTGGACAAGTAACAGGTATTGATCCACATAAAATTGGACAAATGGCTGGACATCAATTACCGTTCTTATCATTATTTGTTCCGTTCTTTATCGTATTTTTAATGGATGGATTTAAAGGGGTAAGACAAACATGGCCTGCTTTATTTGTAGCGGGTAGCTCATTTGCAATTACGCAGTTCATTACAGCGACATTCTTAGGACCAGAACTTCCGGATATTACGTCAGCACTAGTAAGTTTAGTGAGTTTATCGCTATTCTTAAAAGTTTGGCAGCCGAAAGAAATTTATCAGTCTAAACAAGCAAATAGTGAAGTAGCTGCGACAACGACGGCAACATCCATGCCGAAACTAACAGTAGGGAAAGTTGTAAAAGCATGGTCTCCATTTATTATTTTAACTGTGATGGTAGTCATTTGGAGTCAAAGCTTCTTTAAAGCGTTATTTGCTCCAGGCGGCGCACTAGAAAGCCTCGTGTTTAAGTTTGAAATTCCAGGCTTACACAATTTGGTGATGAAAGCAGAACCAATTGTAAATAAACCGACGCCTTACGAGGCAATTTTGAAATTTGATGTATTATCAGCAACAGGAACAGCAATCTTAATTGCTTGTATCATTTCTATCTTTATTTTGAAAATGAGTGCAAAAGATGCGGTAGCGACATTTAAAGAAACGTTAAATGAGCTTAAAATGCCAATTCTATCTATCGGATTCGTATTAGGGTTTGCATTTATTGCAAACTATTCTGGTTTATCTTCTACATTAGCGTTAGCGCTTGCAGGAACTGGCGGACTATTCCCGTTCTTCTCACCATTCTTGGGCTGGATTGGGGTATTCTTAACAGGATCTGATACGTCAGCGAATGCACTGTTCTCAAATTTACAAGCGATTACAGCGCAGCAAGTCGGTGTATCTGAAGTACTTCTCGTTGCAGCAAATACAACGGGCGGTGTAACAGGAAAAATGATTTCTCCGCAATCGATTGCAATTGCTTGTGCGGCAGTTGGACTTGCTGGAAAAGAATCAGATTTATTCCGCTTTACAGTGAAGCATAGTTTATTTTTCGTAATTATTGTTGGTATTATGACGTATGTACAGGCATATTATTTAACGTGGATGATTCCATAAACAAAAAAAGAAATAAACTTTGCATTTTTCAGATTATCGTGTATGATGGGAAAGTATTGAAAATTAAATCAGTGATAAACTAGGGGTGCCTAACGTATGCGTAGGCTGAGAGAGAAGCGCGTGAACTTCTTAACCCTTTGGACCTGATCTGGCTCGTACCAGCGTAGGGAAGTTAACGGCTTTACATAATGATGTCTTTATGAGCCAGGTCCTTATTTTTTTATGGACCTGGCTCTTTTTATTTTGGCATACGCTGGCCATATCTCGTCCTTGTCACGTACAGGGGGGCAACAAAGGTATGAAACAATCTGTTTCAGCTGAGCAAATTGAATTGAAATCGAGTTTACCAGGAAGTAAGAAAGTGTATGTGGATGGACCACGCTCTGATATGAAAGTGCCGATGCGCGAGATTGAACAAAGTGAAACGAACGGCATTCCGAATCCGCCAATTCGTGTATATGATACGAGCGGTCCTTATACAGATCCTGCGTATAAAGTGGAGCTGGAAAAGGGATTGCAGGCGCCGCGTCACTCTTGGATCCTGGAGCGGGGAGATGTAGAAGCATACGAAGGGCGCGAAGTGAAACCAGAGGATGACGGTGTGAAGGTGGCTTCAAAACATACACCTGTTTTTCCGCAAATGGATCGCCAGCCGCTTAGAGCGAAGCAAGGGGCCAACGTTACACAAATGCATTATGCGCGTAATGGCATTATTACGTCTGAAATGGAGTATGTTGCGATTCGTGAAGGTGTAGAGCCTGAGTTTGTTCGCAAGGAAATCGCGGAAGGCCGTGCTATTTTACCAGCGAATATTAACCATCCGGAAGCAGAGCCGATGATTATTGGACGTAATTTCCACGTGAAGGTTAATGCAAATATCGGAAACTCTGCTGTATCTTCTTCTATCGCAGAAGAAGTAGAGAAGATGACGTGGGCAACGCGCTGGGGTGCAGATACGATTATGGATTTATCTACAGGTAAAAATATTCATACGACGCGTGAGTGGATTATTCGTAACGCGCCTGTACCAGTCGGAACTGTACCGATTTATCAAGCGCTGGAAAAAGTAAATGGAATTGCAGAAGATTTAACGTGGGAAGTGTATCGTGATACGTTAATTGAGCAAGCGGAGCAAGGCGTGGATTACTTTACAATTCACGCAGGCGTATTACTTCGTTACATTCCGATTACTGCAAAGCGTACGACAGGTATCGTTTCGCGCGGTGGTTCGATTATGGCACAGTGGTGTTTATTCCATCATAAAGAAAACTTCTTGTATACTCATTTTGAAGAAATTTGTGAAATTATGAAGCAGTACGACGTTTCGTTCTCTCTTGGAGATGGATTACGTCCAGGTTCGATTGCAGATGCAAATGATGAAGCACAATTCTCCGAGCTTGAAACACTTGGTGAATTAACGAAGATTGCTTGGAAACATGATGTGCAAGTGATGATTGAAGGACCTGGGCATGTGCCGATGCATTTAATTAAAGAGAATATGGAGAAAGAACTTGATATTTGTCAGGGCGCGCCATTCTATACACTTGGGCCGTTAACGACAGATATTGCACCAGGTTATGACCATATTACCTCAGCAATTGGAGCTGCAATGATTGGCTGGTTTGGAACGGCGATGCTTTGTTATGTAACGCCGAAAGAACATTTAGGTTTACCGAATAAAGATGATGTTCGCGAGGGAGTTATTACGTACAAAATCGCTGCACATGCGGCTGATCTGGCGAAAGGGCATAAAACGGCTCATCAGCGTGATGATGCACTTTCAAAAGCTCGCTTTGAATTCCGTTGGCGCGATCAATTTAATTTATCTTTAGATCCTGAACGTGCGATGGAATATCACGATGAAACATTGCCAGCAGAAGGCGCGAAAACAGCTCATTTCTGCTCCATGTGTGGACCGAAGTTTTGTAGTATGAGAATTTCACATGATATTCGGGAATACGCAAAAGAAAATGATTTAGAAACGACAGAAGCAATTGAAAAAGGAATGAAAGAAAAAGCGAAAGAATTTAAAGACACTGGTAGTCATTTATACCAATAATACGTTACACCTCTTTACTTGATTGATCACACTGTAGTACCTAACTTAAATATAGAAGAAGCCCGCTTTGCTAAGACGGTAGCAAAGCGGGCTTCTGTCGTTTATAAGGCGAAGAAGAGGTGTACCCAGTAGTATAAGAGGAATAATGTGACGACTGTTGTGAGTGGAATAACGA
Organism: Bacillus sp. EB106-04-02-XG92; assembly: GCF_058791995.1. Classification (NCBI taxonomy): domain Bacteria; kingdom Bacillati; phylum Bacillota; class Bacilli; order Caryophanales; family Bacillaceae; genus Bacillus; species Bacillus sp. EB106-04-02-XG92. The sequence goes on along the minus strand of NZ_JBYTEA010000002.1, from coordinate 275,640 downwards.
TAAGGGATACACTTAAATAGTCTTTCCATTTTACTTTAATTTTGTTTTGTTTCAGGATATACATCCAAATGAGGGAAGCTAGCGTACCGATTGGTAATAATAGTGAACCGATGTCACTACCAATAATGTTTGCGAGATAGATAGTTTTTAATGTGACTGGGTCTAGTCCCATTTCAGTTAATGTGATTGTACCAATCATAAGTGCAGGGTGGTTATTGAAGACGTTAGAGAGAAGAGAGACGAGTCCGCCCATTGCAAAGCTAGCATAGAGTAGATGTTGACTTACTAATGGCTCAAGCCAATTTACAAGCGCTGCTGTTAATCCTGCGTTATGAAGCCCGTAAATAATGACATACATAGAGAAAGCAAAAATTAAAATGTGCCATGGTGTCTTTTTCAAAATATCGACTGGGTTTGTTCGTAAGTAGTACCATCTCCAGATGAGAAGAACGAGTGAACCGAGTACAGCAACAATTTCAATTGGAATTGATAAGAAGGATGCAACGAATAGAAGACAGCGCATAAGGAAGACGAAGCCTAATACTTTTAACATGAATTTTGTACGTTTTTGTTTCGTATCAACTGAATTTTTTCCTTTTAACGGATGGAAGTTTTTCGTGAAGAAAATTTCTTCGATATCATATGAAGAAACAGGTAATCTTTCTGGTAGCTTTTTCTTTAAAACTGTATACATAAGCCATGACATAAACAATAGTCCTAATGTTGCAGGTACAAACATCATAGCTGTGTGCATATAAAGAGTCATATTCACAATATTTAACGCGATTAAGTTTACGATATTACTTACACCAATTGGTGCACTAGAAGCAGTAGCAATTAAGGCACCGCTTAATAAATAAGGAATTTGTTGATGCGGTTTTAATTGAAGGTTTTTTAGAAGAAGAATTAAAATTGGAGTTGTAATTAAAATACTACCGTCGTTATTAAATAAAAGAGTCATAAGAAAACATAATAACTGAATATACCAGTATAAACGGCGACCAGAGCCTTTTGCTAAGTTTGCAAGTTTCGCCGCGGACCAGTGGAAGAAACCGAAGCTTTCTAATATAACTGCCATAACGATGGTCGCTAATATTGTTATAGAGGCACCGCCAATTTTACTAATAATATCCATGACGTCTGGTCTTGATACAAGTCCAGTAATCAAGATAATGCCAGCGCCAATTGCTGCGGGCCACGCCTCATTTAAGCCGCGGGGTCGCCAAAAGATAACAATCATCGTAAAGAAGAATACAATAATAGTAATCCATATTTCAATGCTCATATTTTGCCTACCTTTCTATTTTCCCTTGAATAAATGTAGCTTGTCTCAAGTTTGTATTGATAGTATATTCAACAAAAAATAGGAAGAACTAGACATATAATGGAATAAAGTGAATATGTGTTTTTCAAGCGAAAGGACAACTGTCACGAATAGTGAAATAACTATGATGACAGGAGTCTATAAATTAGTTGGGGCAGTAAGATAGTAAATGAAATTTATATGGGCGATTATGGAGATATATCGACGTAACTTAAAATATATCAGCGATTATTGAAATATATCGGCGCAACTTAAAATATATCAGCGATTTTTAAAATATATCGACTTATCGACAAAACATGACAAAAGGAGCCCATCCCAAAATACCTTTTGGAACAGACTCCAAGTTTATATTATTTTTCCTTCAAAAAAGTTCGATCTTTCAAGAATAAATTCCAGAAGAAAATAAATCCTGGTAATAAAATTGCAATCCCAATTGCATATAGAATAAGTAATGCATAGAATGTTTCTGGCGTTGTAAAGCTTGTAAATACAGTTACATCAGGATAAATAATATACGGTAGATGAGCGACACCGTAAGCGTAACTTGCAAATGCATATTGAGCGACGACTGCTAAAACGGCAATGCGAGGGTATCCTAGTGAGTCATACTTCTTGTTTGTCCACCAAAGAGATGAATATCCGATCACGAATAAAGCGATAGAAACTGTAAACCATGGGAATTGCTTTATGAGTCCTTGCATAAGCCAGTGTGTTTCCGGGTCCATTACAACGAGGGCGATAATCGCAGTAACGAGTGTTGCAGGACCAAGGATGATGGCATTTCTTCGATAAACTCTATACGAATCTTCTGAACCTTGCTCTCTTGCAAAGTCAGCAAGAAAGAGAGAAGAGAGAAATAGTTCCGAAGTTAGTCCGAAGAGCATATAGCAATAAATAACCGGGCTAGAAAGAAGTTTCCCATACAGTAGTACTTCTTTTCCTTCAGACATTGTAATATAAGCTCCTTCTGTAACAGGTAAAACGGTAATTAATAAGGCTGGGATTAAGAGCCCAGTAATACCTGAAATAACCCGAAGAAGGTACTGATATTTTGGCACAGAGTAAGCAAATACCATGAATGTACTGCGAATTGCAATGAGTATCAAAATTAACATAACTGGTACAAACATTACTGTCGCAAGGGTGAAAGCGGCTTTTGGGAAGAAACCGAGAAAAGCGACAACGACAAAGACGAGAAATGTATTTGTTACTTCCCAAGTTGGTGATAAGTATCGGTTGGCAAGCTTGGCAGCGATTGTTGGATGTTTTGCGTATACCATGCCCCAAAAACCTGCTCCAAAATCGATAGACCCTAATATGCTGTATACGAAAATAAGAGCCCACAAGATGATGATTGCAATACTTTCCTCATGCACGAGAATCGCCTCCTTCGTGATGTAAATCATTTGTAAGCGGATGTCTCTTAAAGAATGTCCGCAGTACAAAAACAGTTAAAATACCGAGTCCAATATATAAGATGATGAATAGAATAAATAAAGGACCGACAAAGTCAGCGCGTGTAGAAGCGTCGACTGTACGTTGCATACCGTAAATGGTCCACGGTTGACGACCGCTACAGCTAAAAATCCATCCAAATTCAATGCCGAGCATCATAATTGGTCCACATGCGGCCGCTCCCCAAAGAAGCCACTTCGGTAATTCTGCGCCTTTTTTTCGGTAAACAAAGTACCAATATAAGAGGGCAATTGCTGCAACTGCAAAGGTGAAGGCAGCGGTGCCAACCATTAAGTTGAATAGTGTATGAGTGTAAAATGGTGGCCATGTTTCTTGTGGGAATTCATTTAGTCCCTTTACGACGGTGCTAGGGTCTAGTCCCACTAGTAGGCTAAGCATGTTCGGAATTTCTAGTGCATAGTTTAGTTCAAGTGTGTTAGGATCCACAACGCCGCCAATCGATAAAGGTGCATGTGATGTCGTTTCAAATAAAGCTTCAGCAGATGCAAGTTTCTCAGGAGAATGCTTATGTAAGGCAATTGCTGATTCGTGTCCCGAAAGCCACATCGTAGCTCCTGTAATAAATGTCACAATGAGCCCTAACAGCAGCCCCTTTTTATGGTACGCCATTTCACGTTCACTTAAATTCTTCTTTAATAATTTAAATCCGGCGATAGAGGCAATGACGGCAGCTCCAGTTGCATAGGCTGTAATCACAACGTGGAATGCGCTTGTGCCAAAACTGGGATTAAAGAAAGCCTTCCACGGATCAACGTTAAAAACTGATCCATCTGGCCCCATTGAAAAGCCCGCGGGTGTATTCATCCATGTATTTGCTGATGTAATAAGCACGGCAGATGCAGTGGCACCAATCATGACGAAGAATAGCGAGATTAATCTCATGAATGGAGGTAGTTTGTCAGCAGCATATACATAAATGGACATGAACAAAGCCTCTAAAAAGAAGGCGAAAATCTCAATTTGAAAGGGAACAGAGATAACCTGTCCAACAATTTTGGCAAAACCAGGCCAAAGAAGTGAGATTTGTACACCAACGATTGTTCCAGTTGGAATTGCTACACCGAGAAGGATGGCGAACGCTTTCGTCCATCTTTTCGCCATAATGGCGTAGTCGGAATCTTTCTTCCAGTGATAGAGTATTTCACTTATAAAAATCATCAATGAAAGTCCGACACCAAGTGTTGCAAAGATAATGTGGAATGCTAATGAAGAACCGAAAAATGCTCTTGCTAATGTTACCGTATCCATATGTAAACTCCTCTTCTTTTTGCCATTATTTTCTGATTTAATTGGAAGATTTATTCAAAAAAACTACCAAAAATATATGTGTATTTAAAAAGTGGATATGGTAATATAATGTTTGAATATTACGAATAGAAAGAAGTTAATATTTAATAATATTTTGTTTGTTTTTTAGGAAGGAATATTTTATAATCTTTTATGCGAACATAAGTTCTGTTTTAAGGTGAAGAAGTTTATGTGAAATGGAGAGGATGTTTTATGTATCCTGAAGTCATTAAAAAGATGGCATTTTCAAAAGAGCATAGAGATTTATTATTGAAGCTGTATAATAAAGAGATTACGCGTAGTGAGTATGATCGACTCGTGGAATCGCTATATAGACCTTCTAAAGAGGCTTGTGAGGGATAGAAGTATGGGAGACAATCTAATAGATTGTCTTTTTTAATTTTACGTATGTTCTGGTAAAATTAAGGCCAGCCTTATTAAGGAGGTGAATAGATTGCGGAAACGTTTATATATAGGGATTGGAGTTATTCTCTTAATCGCTTTAGGCGGAATTGTATTTTGGTCAGCTATACAAGGAAACCGTACAGAACATTTTATTTTGAGGCATATGGTGAATGAAAATGGGACGCTTGCTACATATCGTTTAGCGGATACAAAGGCAGGTACGGGTGAAGCGAAAGGCCGTGAAGCTTTATCAGAATCAGCAGGATTATGGCTACAATATACACTCGATAAAGACGATCAAGCGTTATTCGATGAACAAGTTAAGGTTATTCAAAATAACTTTGTACATAAGGATCAAATCGTTGTATGGAAAATCTCTGAAAAGGGAGAAATACAGTCGGCTACCAATGCGCTTATAGATGATCTTCGTATGATAGAGCAATTATATCGTGCTTATGAAATGTATAAGGAAGAGCGTTATAAAAACTTGGCAGATCAATTGAGTGATGCTGTCATTCGTTATAATAAGAAAGATAATTATTATGTTGATTATTATGATGCAGATGCAGGAAAACAAAATAATTTTGCAACGACATCATACTTAAATCCGCACGCATTCTCTTATATGAAGAAGTACGGCAAAGTTTCTGATCAGCAATATCAGGAAGTCGTTCAATTTTTAGCGGATTACCCAAGGCATGGCTGGGCATTCCCGAAAGAGTATAAAGCAGATGGTACATTTACGTATGACAAAGAAGTGAATATAATCGACCAATCATACGTTGCCTATCACAGAAGTTTAGGTGGGCTTTCATCAGATGCTTATTTGGAATTTATAAAGAAGAAATTCCAAGAGGATGGAAAGCTATACGGTCGTTACAATTTAGAAACGGGAAAACAAACTGTGAATTATGAATCACCAGCCGCTTACGGTTTAACGATTATGTACGTACTACAAACAGGCGATACAAAGTTTGCAAAGGAATTATATGATCATATGGTCACATTCCGCAATGACAATATATTTAGTAGATATTATGGTGGGTACGTAACAGGCGAAAATAATAATACGCATATTTTTGATAACGTATTGCCACTTTTAGCGGAAATGGAATTGGAGAAGAGTAAGAAATAGAAGGTGCCATCCTTTTGAGGGGGCACCTTCTATTTGTATCGTTATTTATCGATATAATTTTACGTCTTAATATTAGAGAAGTAGTTAATCACGAATTCACGAAATTGCTGAGCAGTTTTCGATAAATAGCGTTTTTTCGACCAACTTAAGCCGATAGTTCGCTCGCAATTCGGTTCAATAATACGTAACTTATTTAATGCTAAAGTAGAGTTTTTTAATAAAGTTAAACTTGGGACGAAAGCGATGCCGAGACCTTGTTTAATTAGGTCACTAATTACGGTTGGTTCATCTACTTCAAAAGCGATATGCGGAGTGAAGCCAGCTTTCTTGCAAAATTCATCTGTTAAGTGCCGAAATCCGTAACCGGTGTTCATACTAATAAACGGTTCGTCTTTTACTTCATGCAGATGGATACTGCCGCGTCTTGATAAACGATGACCTGAAGGGACGACTAAGAAAATTTCTTCTGTAATAAGTGGTTCCCACTCAATTTCCTCGCCTTCAATTGGCACAGAAGAAATACAAAAATCAATTTCTATATTATCTAGTTGTCGTTTCATAGAAGGGGTAGATGCGAGAAACTGTTGGAATCGAACGTTAGGATGTTCTAGTAAAAAAGAACCGAGTAGTTCTGGTAATATTCTCGGAATAGAAACTGCCAGTGTAATAGAGCTTTGTTCTAATTCAGCTAAATCTTTAATTTCTCGTTCCCCTTCACTTAATTCATGAAAAATGCGCTCTACTCGTTTTAAAAATAATCTCCCAAAAGAGTTTAATGTAATCTGTCGACCTTGGCGATCAAATAGCGGGACGCCTAAGTCCTTTTCTAATCTAGCGATTGTTTTGCTGAGCGAAGGTTGTGCGATATGCAATTCTTCAGCCGCTTTTGTCATATGTTCTAATCGTGCGACTGTCTGAAAGTATTTTAGTTGAAGTAGTTCCATTTTGACTCTCCTTTCTATAGACCAAAAGGAATGAATTGATAATTAAAGATGTATTATACAGTATGAATATGGACGTGTATAGTAAATCTGTTAAACCATTGTAATGGTGTTAAATTAGGAGAAGGAGTATGTTTCATGAATGGAATTCAACTTATATTTAAAGATTGGAAAGCGATGTGGCACCATAAACATGGACGTATCGCTTTAATTTTTTTATTAATCGTTCCTTTAATTTATTCAGGATTCTTTTTAGCTGGATACTGGGATCCATATGGAAAATTAGATAAATTACCTGTTGCGATTGTAAATTTAGATAAGGGTGCTGCAATGGATGAAAAAACAATTCATGCAGGAGCCGATTTTGTAGAAAATTTAAAAGAGAATAAGGAACTAGCTTTTCATTTCGTATCAGAAAAAAATGCTGATGAAGGGTTAAAAGAAGATAAGTATTATATGGTTGTGACAATTCCAGAGGATTTCTCTAAAAAGGTAAGTACACTTATGGATGAGAAACCAGAGCCAGCGCAGCTTCAATACAAAGTAAATCCGGGCAAAAACTTCGTAGCAGCTCAAATTGGAACGACAGCTGTTGAAAATATGAAAACAAAAATTTCAAATAGTATTACGAAATCTTATACAGAAGGTGTCTTTTCAAAGTTTCAAGACTTAGCGCAAGGATTGAGTGATGCAAGTAGTGGTGCCGAGAAGTTACATGAAGGAACGACATCTGCAAGAAATGGGGCAAATCAGCTTGCAGATGGTATTCATCGTTTAAGCGACGGGGCATCAAAAGTGAAAGACGGAAGTGAAAAACTTGCTGCTAGCCAATCAGCCTTAACTGGCGGAGCAAATGAGCTAAGCCAAGGAGCGACATCACTTCATAGTGGGATGGAGTTATTGACGCAAGGTGAAAAAACTTTACAATCAGGGATTAGTGAATTAAGCTCTGGTACAAACGAATGGGTAAATGGAAGTGAGAAACTTGCTGAAGGACAAGTGAAAGTGGACAATGCAGCAAATAGTGTAAAACAACAATTAGAAGAGTACGTGAAAAGTCATCCAGAAATGCAGCAAGATCCTGCCTTTCAAAAGATCATTGCTACTTCTAACGGATTAGCTAAAGCAACAAACACTTTAAATAATAGCCAACAACAATTGACACAAGGTGCGCAGAAGCTTGTGGATGGTCAGCATAAGGTTGAAGAGGGCATGAATACATTTGGAGTTAAGTTAAATGAAGCTACTACTGGAACGAAAAAGATTGCAGATGGTGCATCGAATTTGGCTAATGGATTTACGAAGTGGGGAAGTGGATTTACTTCATTACAAGAAGGTGTAAATCATCTTGCGAGTGGCGGAACAGAGCTAAATCATGGTGCTGATCAGTTAACGAACGGACTTGTTAAACTTGACGATGGCGCGAAAGAACTTTCTACGAAATTGGGAGAGGGTGCAGAGAAGATAGCGGATGTTCGCAATGATGATGCACGCAATACGATGTTCTCAGAGCCGGTTCAATTAGTGAAGTCGACAGTTTCTGATGTGCCGAATTACGGTTCAGGTATTGCACCATATTTCTTATCACTTGCATTTTATGTTGGCGGAATTATGGCATCGAATATTTTACCGCTTGGCCGTAGACAAAATATGAAGGTAAGCGGAACGGTACACTTTATTAATAAATTAGGATTGGTATACTTAATTGGACTGATTCAAGCATTACTTGTAGATGTAGTTGTGCTAGGAGTTATGAAATTAGAAGTCGCAAGTGTGCCACTTTTTATTTTATCAAGTATTGTTATTTCCTTTACGTTCATGACATTTATTCTTATGTTAGTCACAGTATTTGGTCTTGTTGGAAAGTTTTTAGCAGTAACGCTTCTTGTCCTGCAATTAGCGACGAGCGGGGGTACTTTCCCAGGAGAATTAAACATAGCTGTTCTTAGCAAAATTGGACAGTTTCTCCCAATGTCTCATTCTCTTAGAGGATTACAAGATGTTATTTCTTTAGGAGATTGGTCGCAATTACAAATGCAAATTTTAATATTGTTATGTTATCTCGTTGTTGCCGGCGGAGTTGCTTGGATCACGAGTCATATACAACATAGGGAAACGAATGCAGAACAAGTTTCTTAAAATGAAAGAAGCTATCCGTTTTTTCGGATAGCTTCTTTTTTATTTGCGTTCCATTACCGCAAAGTAATTATTTTCATTATCAGCAAAGTTAAATGCTCTGCCAGTAGGTAAATCTACAACTTGTCCAACTGTAACGTTTTTCTCAGAAAGATCTTTATATAGTTGATCTAAGTTATTAGAGAAGAACATAAGTGAAGGAGTACCTAAGTTTAATTCAGGTTGCATCTTCGCAATTAACGCTTTATCGTGAAGGACGATGCTTGTTTCTGCATCTTTCGCCGGTGCAATTTCAATCCAGCGGAATCCGTTTCCGTTATTTTCTTCCGCAATGATTTGGAATCCTACTTTTTCTGTCCAAAATTGTACTGTTTCGTCTTGGTTATTTACATATAGCATAATTTGTCCAACTTGATTAATCATAGGTGTCTCTCGCTTTCTTTTTTATATGCGTATTATTATATCAAATATATGGTTTGAATAGTTTTCTATGATTTTTTCGGAATACAACCTTCGTCCATTTCATCTTTGTTGTAGGAGAAGGACCTGTAATCCAAGTGTGAAATGGTATTGTGCTACAAATGACCATTGTTGAAATAGAGGTAATGGCCGTTAATACAAATAGTAATAGGCTATATAATATAGTATTTTCTTGCAGTGTGAATAAAGAAAGAAATTTTGTGCATAGTTGCAAGAAGAATAAATGAGCTAAATAAGCACCATACGTGTAATTTCCAATGAAACGTAACGTTTTATATAAGAAACCACGACGCTGTACTATCATAATAGATAACACATACAGTATGATAATTTCGCATACGATATATAAAAACATAGACGGTTTTAAATAAGTCGAAACGGTTAAATGAATCGAATTTGCTCCGTAAAAACTAAATAGCTCATAATTGATGAATAAAAATAAGATGAAAAATAATATTGTTATAAGCGGGATATGTTTCATGACAAATGTACGCCAAGTTTTTAGTGCTACAGCGGCAATGCCACCCATAACGAAATAGAATGAGTAGAATAGAAATGATCGATCTGTATAATGTAAAATTGTTGAACTTGTTAATGTTTCGCCATTAAAAATATAGTGAGAAGAGAACCACATTAATAGAAAATATAGGCACGCGAAAAAGGTCATATATTTATATATGTCTTTTTTATTTTCTGTTCGTTTTTGAAACCAATAAAAAAGTGTACATAGTAAAGGGAACAATAAGTGAATTTGGAACATCATAATAACATACCAAAGATGGGGTGCGGCTGTTCCGAGTAATAAACTTTTTATTCCGCTTTGTAATGTAATAAGGTCGTTTGTTGTTAATAAATAAAGAATAGACCAAAAGAAATAAGGAATGAGTAAGTGTGTCGCTTTTTCAGAAATATATTCTTTATATACTAATTGCTTCGTATAGTGCCGAATTAAGTGAAATCCAACGATAAATATGAATGCTGGTGCTGAAAATTTTGCAAGATTAAATAGCATGCCCATAATGAGGGATTGCTCAAGTAAGACATTTCCTTGATTCATTGTATATAATAAGGAACTTTGCAAAACGACAGCGAGAAATGCAATGCTTTGCAAAACTTTAAATTCAGGTGCGCTTTGAGTCATCGTGTCCATCTCCTTTTCCATACATGATTATAGTATGGAGAATGGATAATGGATGTGGAATATTTGTGAAGATTATAACAAATTTGTGGCGGAATGGATTCACAACAAAAAAAGAGGATGCTCGTTTGGAGCATCCTCTTTCTATTTATTAAGCAAATTTGTTTTTAATCCAGTTCTTACCTTCTACAAGGCGAGCTGTCATTACGGCACAAGCGTTATCTGCTGTTACGTTTAACATCGTTGCAGGAGGATCAATGATTGTACTGATTGCTGCGATAATTGGCAATGCTTCTGGCGGGAAGCCATATAAAGAAACGATTAACATTTCACCAATCATACCGCCGCCTGGAATAGCGCCCATTACTGTTCCTACTAATAGAGAAACAACAAGTGCGATTGCTAATGTTTTCGGTCCTTCGAATTCCATGTTGAAAATACCGAATAAGAAAGCAATCTTTAATACGCCGCCTAAAACAGAGCCGTCTTTATGAAGTGTAGATCCAAGAAGGACAACTGTTTCACGAACGTCAGACGAGATACCCATTTTCTTCGTTGCTTCCAGGTTCGCTGGAATACTAGCAGCACTACTACAAGTTGCAAGTGATGTAACTGTAGGAGAGACCATGTTCTTCCAAAATACTTGTACACCTTGTTTGCGACCTGCAAGGTATGCATAGAACGTGAAGAATACAAAGAAGTAAATGAGAGACGCTGGATAGTATACCATTGCAGCTCGGAAGTAAGTTCCAAGAAGTTGTGGTCCAAATTCACCAACTAATGCTGCGAAGTAAGCAGCAAGTCCGATTGGAGCGTAGTACATAATGAAAGATACAACTTTCATTGAAATTTCTGCACCAGCTTGTAAGAATGTAGCGAATGGTTTTCCTTTTTCACCAACAGCTGAAGTTGCAACCCCCATTAAAATAGAGAAGAAAATAAGTGCTAACATATTTTCACGAGATAGTAACTTCGAGAAGTCAGATACTGTTAGAATACCGACGATTTGATCTGCAACACTAACTGCTTTTTCAGCTTTGTCAGGTTGTGTTAGTTCTAATACAACACCTTGTGCTGGCGGGAATACTTTCACGACAATAATCATAAAAATAGCAGCTAAAATACTTGTAAATAAGAAAGTCCCAGCCATACTAGACATAATTTTACCGAAACGTTTTAATCCATCCATATTAGCAATAGATGATGCAATGCTAAAGAACACTAACGGTACAACAATCGTAAACATTAAGTTTAAGAAAATGTCACCAAGCGGCTTTAAAGCAACTGCATCGGCACCCATGAAATAACCAATGAAACCACCAATTAGGATAGAAGATAATAAAATAAGTGGAAAGCGATATGCCTTCATAAATATATCCTCCTATCAATTAAAAAAATCATACTGAATTATTATAGCGAGTTAGCGCCCTCTTTACTAGGAAAATACGGATAGATGGAATAGCGTGAAAACCGAGAAATTTTTGTTTTTAAGCTCGGCATACAGCAGGAAATCTAGACATATATATTTGTAACCTAGTGACGGCAAGGAATGCACCGTAACTTAGGTTTGGAAAAAGGGGGAGGGAAAAGGGATGAATATTTTACTTTGCTGTGCAGCGGGAATGTCTTCCAGTTTAATTGTTACGAAAATGGAGAAAGCAGCAGAGGCAAGAGGGATAGAGGTAAAGATTTGGGCAGTATCAGGTTCTGAAGTAAATAGTCACATAGATGAAGCGGATGTACTTTTACTTGGACCACAAGTACGTTATTTATTACCGAAAATGAAAGAGTTATGTAAAGGGAAAGGGATACCTGTTGATGTCATTCAGTCCGTCCATTACGGGCTTTGTAATGGGGAAGCAATCCTGCAAGCAGCTTTGTTAATGAAACCATGAGGAGAGTGGGATAGATGATACGGTTTTTAGAGAAATATGTAATGCCAGTAGCAGGGAAGGTTGCAGAGCAGAGGCACTTGCTAGCGATTCGTGATGGACTTGTATTGACGATGCCTTTCTTAATTATAGGATCATTTTTCCTCATCATTAGTGCTTTACCAATACCAGGCTATAATGATTTTATGGCCGGTTTGTTTGGGGAGAATTGGCAGAGGGCTTTGGGGTATCCAGTTAGTGCAACTTTTAATATAATGGCTTTAATAGCTGTTTTTGGAATCGCTTACAGACTTGGAGAATATTATAAAGTGGACGCTTTAGCATCCGGGGCATTGTCGCTTGTGACATTTTTACTTGCGACGCCATTTCAAGTTGCATATATTATACCAAGTACAAAAGAGAGTGTACTTGTAGAAGGTGCTATTCCAGCTGCATTAATGGGAAGCCAAGGGTTATTTGTAGCAATGATTATTGCACTTATATCTACTGAACTTTATCGGTTTATTGTACAAAAAAAGATAATTATAAAGATGCCAGAGACAGTTCCGCCAGCTGTGACACGTTCATTTGCCGCACTTGTTCCAGGATTTATTGTTGTAACGGTTATTTGGATTTTACGTTTAATTATAGAAAATACTTCTTTTGGCAGTATCCATAATATTGTAGGGCAAATTTTACAGGAACCACTTAGTGTACTTGGTGCTAGTCTTTGGGGCGCAATAATAGCTGTTATTCTCGTTCATGTTCTTTGGTCATGTGGAATTCATGGAGCTACTATTGTTGGTGGTGTAATGAGTCCCGTTTGGTTGTCGTTAATGGATCAAAACCGAGTTGCTTACCAAGCAGGGCAGGATATACCAAATACGATTACTGCACAGTTTTTTGATTTATGGATTTATATGGGCGGTTCCGGTGCAACGCTTGCTTTAGTTGTAGGAATGTTATTATTTGCCCGAAGTCAGCAATTAAAAAGTATAGGTAGATTGTCAATTGCGCCTGGTATATTTAATATTAATGAGATGGTAACTTTTGGGATGCCGATTGTCATGAATCCAATTTTATTAATTCCATTTATATTGGTTCCAGTTGTGTTAACAATTGTTTCTTACTTTGCAATGGAATGGGGATTAGTTGCTCGTCCGAGCGGAGCTGCTGTACCTTGGACGACACCGATTCTTTTTAGTGGATATTTAGGATCGGGCGGGAAACTTTCAGGTGTTGTTTTACAACTTGTTAACTTTGCGCTTGCATTCTTCATTTATTTACCGTTCTTAAAAATATGGGATAAACAAAAAGTAGCGGAAGAAAAGGGGGAGTAAAGAACTAAAATGGATACGATAGAAACGAAAGCTTTTCATTTAATTTTGCATGGGGGAAATGCGAGAAGTTGTTCAATGGAAGCAATTGATTGTGCAAAGCGTGGAGAGTTTACAGAAGCAGAAGGTAAATTACAAGAAGCGTTAGAGGAATTAAAAGAGGCGCACCGTGTACAGACGGATCTCATACAGAAAGAAGCTGGTGGTGAAAAGACCGAAGTTACCCTTCTAATGGTGCACGCACAAGATCATTTAATGAATGCAATTACGGTGAAGGAATTAGCGAGTGAATTTGTAGAATTATATAGGAAGATGTCAGTGGCTGAATGAACCTTGCTTATGCAAGGTTTTTTTATGTATGTTTCTGTACCATCAGTGGAATGTTTGTTCCACTGATGGTATTTGCAATCCTCCTTTTTAACAAATGAATAAGAGTGATATTTAATCAGTATTTACAATCTCTCCTATACCACGAATTAGTTTTTTTATATTTATCTCATTTGGTTTTAATATACTTACGATATAATCAATTGCTATTTGCGGTTCGACGGTCGTACCGCACGTGTAACAGTCAATGGCTGCAAAGTTTTTTTCTGGATAAGTGTGAATAGAAAGGTGGCTTTCAGATAGTAAAACTAAGACAGTAACACCGTGCGGTTCGAATTCTTTTGCACTTACGTTTAAAATATGTGCGCCAGAGCGATCCGCAGCGGTAACTAAATGATATTCTAAAAAGTGAACATCATCTAATAGGGAAAAATCCACTCCCCATAAATCTACTATTATATGCTTACCGAAAGTAGAGTATTCCATAAGGTAGCACTCCTCACTATAATATCGTTAAAACTCCATTTCTTTTTTATAACACTCATGTAGGATAAGGTTTGATTCTGAATTTAAAAGGGCAAGGTTACGCTGTTCGAGATGTTCTTCTTTAAATTGAAATAAGGGAGAAAGAAGAGAAGGCAATGTTTGAGGAGTTGGTACAACGTATAATTGTTCAATTTGATCGAGTACATAGTCAGAATTAGCTGCAATATGAAATCCCCAGTCAGTTCCGAAAGAAGGTACGATTGTATGATAACTTTTCACAGTTAATCCAGCATGTTCAATTGTGTTACCAATGCTCCAGTATACTAGGGGTGCATCAGCAGGTGAATTAGATTGACAGACGAACGCGCCACCTTCTGTTAAAAACGTAGCGATACGAGCGAAAAGTTCACTTGTATATAAAGTACTTAACAACTCTGTCGCGGGGTCTGGAAAATCAATAATGATTACATCGTATAAAGCGGAAGGAGAATTCAAAAATTCCTTTGCATCGCATACGTGTGCATTCACACGATTATCAAAAAATGCGCTTTTGTTCAAAGAAACTAATTCAGGAACGTTACGAGCCATATCAATCATCGATCCATCTAAATCAACAAGGTCTACATGTAGCACAGTTTCATATTTCAAAACTTCTCGTAAAGCAAGGCCATCGCCACCACCTAATATAAGAACACGTTTTGGATCAATTACTTTTGACATAATTGGATGAACGAGTGCTTCATGATAAATTTGCTCATCGACGGAACTAAATTGTAGTTGCTTGTCCAAATATAAACGAACATCGCTTACTTGTAACAAAGTAATATTTTGGTAATTACTTTGTTTTGCAAATAAACTTGTATGCTCGCCATTTTCTATCTGTTGTAGAGAAATTGCATCCCATACATCTAAGTTGTGTGAACTTGTTTCTATTATAGGTTCCAATTGTTCTTGCTTGTCCTGCTTGTCTTGCTTGCCTTGTTTGTCCTGTTTGTCTTGTTTATCGTGTTTGTCTTGTTTATCGTGTTTGTCTTGTTTATCGTGTTTGTCCTGTCTATCCTGCTTGTCCTGCTTAATCTCTATTTCCTCTTGTTCTAGTTCAAATTTGTCAGAGTCTAATTCAGAGCGCTTGTCTTTTTTATAGCTAGTTATTCTATAAATCTTTATTTTGTTCTGTTTTCTATGTTTTGGCATAGGAATCCCCTTTCGAATTGTGTTATTTTACTCTATTCTATGTAATCTAGTAGAATTTGCTTGGACAATAGATAGAAGAGTGTGTTTAAGAGAGGTTTATTTTTCACTAGATTTTCATGTTAATAAATTTTTTTTAGTGTTTTTTTCTTTTAAATACAACTAGACAACTAAACACTAATCTATTTTCATACAGTTATGTGTTAAAAGCGTGTTGTTTTATAACACACTGTGTGTTTTTTGAGTGACACACTAATTGAAAGCGTTAACACACAAAGAAAATGCTCGAAAAAGCACTGATTTTAGTGGTTTTAAAAAGTTGGCACGCTAATTGCATTAATAAATAGCGTAAAGAAAAATAAATAAAACATAAATTTTTTATACTACACAAGGGGGATTTTCAAATGAATATTTTATTATGTTGCTCAGCAGGGATGTCTACAAGTTTACTAGTTACAAAAATGGAAGCGGCTGCAAAAGCTCGCGGTCTAGAAGGAAAGATTTGGGCTGTATCTGGGGATGCAGTAAAAAACAATATCGATCAAGCAGATGTATTATTACTAGGACCACAAGTTCGTTACATGCTTTCTTCAATGAAAACGCTTGCCGATGAGAAAAACGTTGGAATCGACGTTATCAACCCAATGCACTACGGCATGATGAATGGAGAAGCAGTTTTAGATCACGCGTTAACACTAAAAAAATAATTAGGGGGGAAGCGAAATGCAAAAGTTTATTGCATTTATGGAGAAATATTTAGTTCCAATCGCAGGTAGAATTGGATCGCAGCGCCACTTAGTTGCGATCCGTGATGGATTTATCGCAGTTATGCCTCTTATTTTAGTTGGATCATTTGCAATACTTATTAATAACTTACCAGTGGATGCATTCCAAAAATTTATGAAAGGTGCATTCGGGGAAGTTTGGAAAGACATCGGCGGTGGTATGTGGGCAGGTTCCTTCGCTATACTCGCTCTCATAGTCGCAGTAGGGATAAGTTATAATTTAGCGAAATCTTACGGCGTTGACGCGTTGTCAGCAGCAATTATTACATTCGGTGCATTAATTATTATTTCTCCGACAACGCCAAAAGAAGGCGGTATTGATTTAGCATGGACAGGATCACAAGGTTTATTCGTTTCTATAATTGTAGCTCTTCTTGTAACAGAGGCATTTAGATTCTTTGTTCAAAGAGATATTACAATTAAAATGCCAGATGGTGTTCCACCAGCAGTAATGAAATCATTCGCAGCATTAGTTCCAGCATTCGTTATTTTAATCGTAACAGCAAGTATTCAATTAGCAGTGAAATTAGCAGGAACAAGTATTCATAAAATCGTATTTGAAACAATTCAAGTACCACTACAAGGTTTAGCGGGTACACTACCAAGTGCAATTATTGTAGCGTTACTTATTCACGTATTATGGTTCTTCGGATTACATGGTCCTAATATCGTTGGTGGTATTATTGACCCAATTTATTTACCGGCATTAGAAAAGAATATTAAATTATTTAACGATGGTATGTCTGCATATGATGTACCGCACATTTTCACAAAACCATTCTTTGATGTATATGTATACATCGGTGGATCTGGTGCAACGTTAGCATTCTTAGTTGCAGTAATGCTTGTTGCAAAAAGTGCACAGCTTCGCGGTGTAGGCCGTGTATCTATCGGTCCTGGTTTCTTCAATATTAACGAACCAGTTATTTTCGGTACACCAATTGTATTAAATCCAGCATTAATTATCCCATTCGTACTGACACCAGTTGTATTAGTTATTACTTCTTATACAGCGATCTCTTTAGGATGGGTACCAAAAACAGTTGCTTTAGTTCCATGGACAATGCCACCAATCTTTAGTGGTTATCTTGTAGCAGGTGGAAGCATCGCTGGTGCAGCATTACAAGTAGTAAACTTTGCAATTGCGGTAGTAATTTACTATCCATTCGTATTAATGTGTGACCGTACTTACGTACAAGCTGCAAAAGCTGAAACAAAAGGAAATGACAATTCAGTATCACTTTAAAAAGTATTGTTCTGACGAGTTTTTATAGCTCGTCAGAACAACTAACTTTTATATCATGTTCCAAAAGATGAAACCCATCTACAAGAACACCAAACTATCATTTATAAAATAATAATGTAATAGAAATGTTCAAACTGAAGGGGTATTTAAATCGGTTGAACCTTATAGAGAGGGCGGTAATTATGATGACTACAGCAGAACAAATTCCATTCCAATTAATTTTAAATAGTGGTAATGCACGAAGCTTTGCAATGGAGGCACTTCAATTTGCCAAACAGGGGAAAATGGCAGAGGCTGATGAAGCAATGGTAAAGGCGAAAGAAGCGATTAATGAAGCGCATCATTTCCAAACAGAGCTCATACAATCAGAAGCAAGAGGAGAAAAAACAGAGATTAGTGTTCTTTTAATACACGCACAAGATCATTTAATGAATGCGATTACAGTAAAAGAATTAGCAACAGAATTTATTGACCTTTATAAAAAGTTAGAAGCGAAAGGGGAATAAAGCATGACTGGAATTAAAATTGCTACAATCGGCGGTGGATCTAGTTATACACCAGAGTTAATTGAAGGATTTATTAAACGTTATGATGAGCTTCCTGTTCGTGAAATTTGGTTAGTAGATATTGAGGCGGGAAAAGAAAAGTTAGAAATCGTTGGTAACTTAGCGAAACGTATGGTGAAAAAATCTGGTCTACCAATCGAGGTACACTTAACGCTTGATCGCCGCGAAGCATTAAAAGATGCTGATTTCGTAACAACGCAGCTTCGCGTAGGTTTATTAGAAGCTCGTGCAAAAGATGAAGCAATCCCATTAAAATATGATGTAATCGGTCAGGAAACGAATGGTCCTGGTGGTTTATTCAAAGCGTTGAGAACGATTCCTGTTATTTTAGATATTTGTAAGGATATGGAGGAGCTTTGTCCGAATGCGTGGTTAATTAACTTCGCGAACCCAGCTGGTATGGTAACAGAAGCTGTCCTTCGTTATACAAATATTCAAAGAGTAGTTGGTCTATGTAACGTTCCAATCGGAATTCGTATGGGTCTTGCAAGATTACTTGAAGTAGATGCAAGTCGTGTCCACGTTGATTTTGCAGGTTTAAATCACATGGTATACGGATTAGACGTATATTTAGATGGCGTAAGTGTAATGGATCGTGTGTTAGAGCTTGTAACAGATCCAGAAAAGCAAATTACGATGGAAAATATTGCAGCGCTTAACTGGGAGCCAGACTTTATTCGAGGCCTTCGTGCAATTCCATGTCCATACCATCGTTACTACTACAAAACACGTGAAATGTTAGAAGAAGAGAAAGAAGCTTCAGTTGAAAAAGGTACACGTGCAGAAGTAGTAAAACAATTAGAAGATGATTTATTCGAGTTATATAAAGACCCGAACTTAGATATTAAACCACCACAATTAGAAAAACGTGGCGGCGCTTATTATAGTGACGCAGCATGTAGCTTAATTACGTCTATTTACAATAATAAAGGTGATATTCAGCCTGTTAATACACGAAACAACGGAACAATTGCAAGCTTACCACATGATTCAGCTGTTGAAGTGAACTGTATTATTACGAAAGAAGGTCCAAAACCAATTGCAGTTGGAGATCTTCCGGTACCGGTTCGCGGTTTAGTACAGCAAATTAAATCATTTGAGCGCACAACAATTGAAGCTGCTGTTACAGGGGATTATCATAAAGCGCTGCTTGCTATGACAATTAATCCACTTGTACCATCAGATAAAGTGGCAAAACAAATTTTAGATGAAATGTTGGAAGCACATAAAGAATATCTTCCGCAATTCTTCAAAAAGGTAGAGAAATAAAAGCGGCGCTATTTAGCCCGCTTTTTTTATTCTATTAGGAGGTATGACGATGATTAAGTTAATTGTAAATGCAGATGATTTCGGTCTTACAGAGGGTACAAATTACGGCATTATTGATGGGCATATAAATGGACTTGTAAATTCAACGACGATGATGATGAATATGCCAGGAACAGAGCATGCGGTACGCTTAGCGAAAGAGCATAACACGCTAGGAGTAGGCGTACATCTCGTATTAACAGCAGGGAAACCACTTCTTGGAGACGTGCCATCACTTGTAAGTAGCGATGGGTTGTTTCATAAACAAAGCGTCGTATGGGAAGGGAAGATAAACCCAGAAGAAGTTGAGCGAGAATGGACTGCTCAAATTGAGAAATTTCTATCTTACGGATTAACACCAACTCATTTAGATAGTCATCATCACGTGCACAGCTTACCGATTTTGCACGATGTTCTGGAGAGATTAGCGGCTACATATAATGTTCCGATTCGTCGTTGTGAGAAAGAGCGAGCAGTACGCCCGTTTTCTGACGTGTTTTGTAGTGACTTTTATGCGGAGGGTGTGACGGAAGATTACTTTGTGAAGTTAAAAGAAAGAGTACAAGATGAACAAACGGTAGAAGTTATGGTTCATCCAGCGTATATTGATCCAGAGCTTGTGAAGCGTTCTTCTTACGTAATGGATCGCGTGAAAGAATTGCGTATTTTAACAGAGAGCGAATTGCCTGAAGGAATAGAGCTTGTGAAGTTTTAATAGAAAAACGACGGCTATATCATGCCGTCGTTTTTTTATTTATAAAATGGATAGAACATATCCGCCAAAGGCTCCAAGTATAACGATAACCCAAGGTGGTGTTTTCCAAAAAGCGAGCAAGCAAAATAGAAGGGACGCAAAAACGAAATCCACAGCTTTCATAATCGTGCTTGTCCAAATAGGATCATAAAAAGCGGCAATTAAAATACCGACAACAGCTGCATTGACTCCAAGTAGGGCGCCTTGTATGAAAGATATTTTTCTTACACTATCCCAAAATGGTAAAACACCAATAACGAGTAAGAAAGCAGGAAGAAAGATTGCAATTGTTGCGAGTAGTGCCCCAAGCGTCCCGTTTAGTACAGCTCCTATATAAGAAGCGAATGTAAATAGTGGGCCTGGTACGGCTTGTGTTAATCCGTATCCAGCTAGAAACTGTTCTTTCGTCATCATTCCGTTTTGTACGAACTCACCTTCAAGAAGGGGAAGCACGACGTGTCCGCCTCCAAATACAAGCGCACCAGAGCGATAGAAACTATCAAATAAAGCGATGTAATAGGAGAACGGTCTTAATATTGGTAGCAGCAGTAATAGTCCAAAAAATAAGACGAGACAAGAAACTGCTATCTTTTTTGAAATAGGTACTTTTATATGTTGAGATTGGCTAATTGGTTGGTTGCGATATAAAAACCAACCGATAAAGCCAGATATTATAATGAGGATGGCTTGTGTCCAGCTGCTTGGCCATAATAAGGCGATTGCGGCAGTTACAATTGCGATCGTCGCACGGTTTCGGTCTGGCGTTAATTTTTGTGCCATTCCCCATATGGCATGAGCAACAATAGCGACGGCTACAAGTTTTAGTCCATGAATCCAGCCAGCATTTCCAAGATCAAACTGATTAAGGAATGAGGCGAAGAAAACTAAAACAAGTACAGACGGTAAAGTGAATCCAATCCATGAAATAATAGATCCTAATACCCCGCCTCTTAATAATCCAACCCCCATACCGACTTGGCTGCTAGCAGGACCAGGAAGGAATTGACAGAGTGCTACTAAATCTCCATAGCTTCGTTCATCCATCCATTTTCTTTTTTGTACATATTCGTGGTGGAAATAGCCGAGATGGGCGACGGGGCCACCAAATGAAGTAAGTCCTAATTTAAATGAAACGAGAAAAATCTCTAATAATGTGTGAAAAGTGTATTTGTTATTTTTCAAAATGTCCTCCTAGAATGTTTTTCTAAGTGCATTATACAAGAGGTAGTAAAGCAAAAGGAACGATTCTAATGTAAAGATTGTGTGAATCTTTTCTTCGTAATTAAAACTTGAAAAAGTCATAAATGATTATGTATAAACCATAAAGTAGTAGAAGTAGTGCTGGGAAATTTATATGAGGAGAATGCCCGTATGACAACACATTTCTTTGCGAGGTTAACAGGCAAGAGGGAAATACCTCCTGTAAATACAGAAGCTTTTGGCGTAGCAGAGTTTATATTTAGTGGTGATTTAAAGAAATTACAATATCGGGTCATATTGAAAAACATCGAAAAAGTTACATCATGCCAAATTCATTTAGGGAAATCGGATCAAATTGGTCCAGTTGTTTTGAATTTGTTTGGTCCGCTAAAGCAAGGTATTAGTTTGAATGAAGGAGTCGTGACTGGTGTAGTTAATGTGGAAGATTTTGAAGGGCCGTTACAGGGGAGAGCGTTTGATAGCTTGCTACAAGAAATCATTGAGGCGAATGTATATGTAAATGTGTATACGAAGTCCAATAAGAAGGGTGAAATCAGGGGGAGAATCAGGAAGGTAAAGAAGTAGAAAAAAGGCTGTCCATATTTTGGAACAGCCTTTTTCCTATAAGATGCAAATTTTATCGGTTATTGCCGGTAAATCGATATATTTTGAAAATCGCTGATATAATCCGAGTTACGCCGATATACTAAAAAACTGCCGCGATTAATTTTTTACAGGCTGATTTTTAATAAAGAAGTCCATAACATAAAACACTTCGTCATCAGGTATTTGTATTTCAAATGTATTTTCAATTGGCTGCAACGCTTTTTTCACTTTCATATACATCCAGTATTCATCTTGTCTTCGTTTCTCTTTATCTGGATGAGGGAGAAGGCTTTCTCCTTTTTGAAGACGGTCAACCATACAGCTCATATGAAGAATAACACCCATTAAACTGTCAGGAGTTAGCTGTAAGGAAATTAATTCTTGAATTGTATTTAATGCGTAACGAATTGTTTTAATAAGTAGGGCTCCGTCGTTACGCTGCATTTGTTGTTCAAGAATATCAGCCATCTTTGCATATGTTTCTTCATACGTAATTAATTCTTGAATTGGTTGTATTGCTGTGTAGTTTACAATGTCTTGGAAATGATACGTTAAGCACGGTACCTGTACATCGAAATTCGTGACAATACAAATGATATTCCGCTCTTTTTTTATGTTCTCAATCATTTTTGTTAAATCTTTTTCATGGACGATACTAATCGGAATAATTTCAATTAAGTCTTTGTCAAATCGTAAATAGTTCTCCAACATTTTTTGAATAGCTAAAGCACTGCCTTCCCCAGTTAAACAAGCTGTCAAAATAACAGATTTCATTGGTGATAGTGGCTTTTTCTTTTCTTCTTGTACGTTTAAGTAAAACGGTGTTAAATTCTTCACTGTTTCATATAATGCATCTAACGAGTAGCCAAGCTGAGCTTTTCGAGCTGCTTCTAATGCGTGTGGGGTGCTTGCCATGGAAAGAACACGCACCGGAATTTTGAACTCAGTTTCTAATATATCACCAATATAAGCGAGGGATCCCATATCAACGAGTAAGAGAAGCCCGTTTACATTTTGGAGTGTTTTCATATACACTTTCACACGTTCTAAGAAATCTTTCGGCGATTCATGTAACGGCATATCGATACCGGTTACTTCCTCAATGCCGAGCAGTTCGTTTGCGACGTTTGCCATTTCTGTTGCGATGCCGTTACCGTGCGCTAATATTAATACTTTTACTTCTGTTTGTGAGGCAGGAATTGGATCAACAACGAAGAACATTGTTAAAAAGCCAGCTTCATCGATAGGCATTGTTATTTGTAATTCATCCTCCAGTAGTTGGATGCATTGCATAGCTACGGAAAACGCTTCTTTATATTTCGTACGAATTTGATTTAATTGTGGGTGATGAATTTGTTTTCCAGCTTGCAAACGTTGTAGAGTTGTCTGTACATGTAAACTTAAAGCGAGAAATACTTTTTCATCAAATGTCTTAGATAAATGTTTTTCAGCAAGTTCTGCAATTCTTTCACAAACGGAAACGATATTACGATCCACAATTTTAAAAACATTTTCATGACTTGTCTTTTTTGACATTTGGTTAAAATATTGTACGAAAAAGCTTTGAATATCATTTTCGATTAGTAATTCTAATTCTTCCTCTTCAATACCGCGAGCTTGAAGTTCTTCGTATTTATAATCAATATAATCGTAAATAGAAGACTGTTTTTCATTTTCTATTTTATGATTACTCCAACCTTCATCAACTGTAAATATAAATGTTTCATTCGGTATTTGGTATAGATGACGGCTCTTTCTTTCAATGAATAGCCCTTCTTTCATATACCAAGGTAAATCTGTACTTGAAACATAGACAGAATCACGTTTCTTTGTCACGAAGTCAGAATAGGCTTTGGCACAGGAAATTTGTACATCCGTTTTTAATTGACCAATGTTATTGGGACAATTGTAAAAGACGAAAGCACGCATTGCATTCGGGCTAACGTGAATTTCTTTTCGCAGGCGGATTGCTTCATTTGTGAAAAATAGTTGTAGTAAAGCAAAGCGTTCTTTATGTGTACGCTCACGAAGTGGTGGCAGCGTAACAGTCATCGGGATACGTCTTGTAAATGTTTTTAATAAAAATGAATTTGGTTCTTCTGTTGTTGCAGTAATGATTAATACTTGTGCTTTACGTTCGTTTTCTGTTTCTCCAAGGCGGCGGTATACTCCGCGGTCAATAAAGGTGAAAAGCATTTCTTGTCCCTCTGGAGGAAGACGATGTACTTCATCTAAGAAAAGGATCCCTTCATGTGCTTTTTCAATTAACCCTTTTTGATCACTTGCCCCTGTATAAGCTCCTTTTTTAATCCCAAATAACTGCCCGAGTAGAAGCTGTGGATTATTTGCGTAATCAGCACAGTTAAAGACGATAAATGGTGCATTTTTAGGAAGTTGTTCAACTTCAATTGCATATTCGTGCATTAAAGAAGCGAACATAGACTTTCCGACTCCTGTTTCTCCGAGCAGTAAAGTATGCATACCGTTTGGAGGATAGAGAATAGAAGCTTTCGCTTTTTCAATTGCGATTTTAAGGCTCGTATTTTCAATTGCAAATGTATCTAATGAAGTCACTTCTTTTGAATGCGTTTCCAACGAAGCGTTCGTTTCTATATAAAAACGAACAGGACGCGTATTTGTTTTTAATAAACGTTTATCTTTTACAAGTTTGTTTAAGTCGCTACTTACATTGGCTCGATCTAGTTGCAATAGGGTAGCTAGTTCTGATGCGGTTACACCTTCTGTATAATTGCCTTTTTGTATTGCGTTAAAAATGAGATCTATTCGTTTCATTTCTATTCACCTCGAAACTTCATCACTATTTAAAAGTTTACACAAAAATGGGAAGGGTGGGAAGAGAAAAATAAAACAGCTTTAGCATATAGGCACTAAAGCTGTTACAATCTTGTGTCTTTCCAAAAGTTCACTTCAAGGTGGGAAGATGGATTATAAGGAAGAAGTTTGTATCCTTGTGACTGTAAGTAATCAATTACTTGTGGCAGTATTTGTACAGTTACACTCGAATCATGCATTAAAATTACTTCGACTTGTTCATCACTCTGATTACGTACTCTTTCTAGTATGGCAGAAGGATTATCATAGCTTTTCCAGTCGTATGTATCGATTGTCCAATCCCACATTTTATACTTAGCTGATACAAGTGCATCACGGTAATTCTTCTTTAAGTAAGGCATGCTACCGTACGGGACACGAACGAGATGTGTATTTAATTTTGTAACTTGCTGAACGATGTTTTGTGTTTGTTCCATTTCTGCAATTAAAGCAGACGGGTCACCAGTGTAAAGGCGTTTTACGTCGTGTGACATACTGTGAAGTCCGATATAATGTCCGTCTTTAATTAATCGTTGCATTGTCTTTTTATAATGTGGCACTTTTCCACCAATAACAAAAAAAGTTGCTTTTCCGTTCTTTTCTTTTAAGATGTTTAAAATTTGCGTAGTATATTTGTTTGGTCCGTCATCAAATGTTAAGTACGCGATTTTTTTGGTAGAAGAGGTAGTTTCGGTATTGGGATGATGTTCAGCAGGGGGAATTGTAGTTGCTCCTGCATGAGATGACGCGTACATCGTAATCGTTAAAAATAAAATAGTGTATTGGAATACTCGCTTGATCATAACATTCACCCTCAGTTTGACAATCAAAGATGTAAAAAAGAAAATATAATCCTTTTCTTATTATGTATATCTTTCTCCAATAGTGTGACTCTCAAACAAACTATATTTTGGAAATATGAAATGAGGCGTAAAAAATAAAAAATAGCATCCTCTTATAAGTAAGAGGATGCTATTTGAATATTTCATAATTGTAAAGGCTATACTACAATTAGTCTTCGCGTTTTTTCACTTTTTTATAAAAGGAAATAAGTGGTTTGTAACGTTCGTGTACAAGCCCGATTACTTCAGCAATAATCTCTGTAAAGAAGATTAAAACGAAAAGAAGAATAATGGATAACCATAATGTTGCACTAGAGAAAATAATTGCATTTACACTAAAGAAAATACCGAATGCGTATATAATTAGTACCGTTTTACGATGAGAGAAGCCCATTGCAAGTAAACGGTGATGTAAATGCGATTTATCTGGTGCTGAAATAGGTTTTTTATTTACGATACGACGAATAATTGCAAATGTCGTATCAAATACAGGTACGCCTAAAATGATAACTGGAACGATAAAACTGAATAACGTTACACTTTTGTATAACCCAAGTAACGATATAACAGAAATACAGTATCCTAAAAATAGTGCGCCTGTATCTCCCATGAAGATTTTTGCTGGATGGAAGTTGTAGAATAAAAATCCAATTGTACTTGCTAATGTAATTAATGCTAGTGGTAAGATAATAGCAGCTCCAGTGCCCCATGGGCTAGTGAAGGCCATATATGCTAGCGTTGCAAGTACAATAGATGAAATACCAGCAGATAATCCATCTAAGCCATCAATTAAGTTGATTGCATTTGTAATACCTACAATCCAAAATACTGTAATTGGATAAGCAAGCCACCCAAGTTCAGTATCCCCGAGGATTGGGATGTATAATACTTGCACTAATAATCCACTTTTAACAATCATAATGGCAACTAGTAGTTGTCCCCCGAATTTTACCTTCGCAGATAACTCGTACATATCATCTAAAATACCGATGATTACAATGATAATCGCACCTAGCGTTATCGTTAACATTCTTTGTTCATATAAGCCGCCGACAACAAATCCTACAGCTACACCAATAAATATCGCTAACCCGCCAAGACGAGGCATAATCTTTTGGTGCACTTTACGAGCGTTTGGCTTATCTGTTGCTCCTATTTTAAAAGCTAACTTAATAACTAAAGGAGTAACGACGAGTACAGTGATGAAAGATGCCAAAATGGCATAAATCACTTGTGAGTCCATTAATACCCCACCCTTTTATAGTCTAACGTAATTTTTTTAAATGTATTTATCTGAAAATTATGATGTTTATTTACAGGCTCATAACATATGGTATCACAAAAAGATTAGAATTCAATCTTTTTTTCTATTTACGTTAAATGGAAGCAGATAGAATATATGACAATTGTATACAGAATGTTGGATCATTTGAGAAGGTTAATCGTATTAGGCTTTGGAATATGACATTTTTTCTTTTTCTTTAATAGTGAATACTTTTATTTCAGTATTATAAGTGTTACACGTAGAAATGAGTAAGTTCCGTGTTAAAATGTGGGAATTTATTCGCATGAACGGGCAGTAAGGTTCACGCCTCAAAATGAAGTTGAAGAAAAGAGGTGGGAACCTTAATTCCTGTAAAATCTCGATTGGTTTAGCTAATAATGAGCGGAGAATTGATGCTCTTTCACTGAATAAAATTTCATTTTATATTGGTGCATTTAATTTTACAAAAACTTAAAAAAGAATGGAAAAAGTAATTCATATAATAAAGAAGTAAAAGAGTTTTCTCATTTTTAATGTGAGAGGGGGGAAGCACAGGGAGAATTCTATGTATTCGTATATTTTCTATTGTATATTCCTGTGCGAGAAGGAAATGAAAATTACGATAATAGGTACCGGATATGTTGGATTGATTACAGGAGTAGGGTTGGCGATGTTAGGCCACTCGGTTACATGTTTTGATATAAATGATGAGAAAATTGAACGGATAAAGCAAGGGGATTTGCCTATTTATGAAGCTGGTCTATATGAATTAATAAATGATGCATGTGAGAATAATCATTTAACTTTTACAGCAAGTAGAGTAAAAGCAGTTAATGATGCAGAATTTATATTCATTGCAGTTGGAACACCATCTTTATTAGATGGAACAGCGGATTTAACATATATTCGAAATGCTTGTGAAGATATCGGAACATATGCGACTAACGATGTCATTGTTGTTACAAAAAGTACGGTTCCTGTAGGGACGAATGATGTTATGAGGGGATGGATTGAGGAGAAATTACAAAATAGATATGAATTACACATCGTATCAAATCCAGAATTTTTACGGGAAGGTTCAGGTATTTACGATTTTTTTCAAGGAGATCGTATTGTAATTGGAGCAGATGATAAGGAAGTAGCACGAAAAGTTGAGAATTTGTATAGTGAATTACGCTTAAAAACGTATGTTACAGATATAAAAAGTGCAGAGATGATTAAATATGCATCGAATGCTTTTTTAGCGACAAAAATTAGTTTTATCAATGAAATTTCAAGTATTTGTGAGAAGGTAGGAGCAAATGTATTGGATGTTGCAAAAGGGATGGGAATGGATAAGAGAATTGGTGCGTCATTTTTAAATGCGGGCATTGGTTACGGCGGATCTTGCTTTCCGAAAGATACGAAAGCACTTGTGCAAATTGCAGGGAATGTGGCACATGACTTTCGCTTATTAAAAGCAGTCATTGAAGTAAATAATAAACAACAGTTGTTATTGATTGAGAAAGCGAAGGAAGTAATAAATATGAACAAGAAGCGGATTGCTGTACTGGGAGCGGCATTTAAACCGAATACGGATGATATAAGAGAAGCACCATCCCTTATTATGATACAAGAATTAATTCATATGGGTGCGGATGTAGTTCTATATGATCCGAAGGCGATTCACAATATGAAAAATATCTTTGGGGAGACTATACAATATAGCGAATGTATAGATGAATCGATTAGAGGAGCGAGTGCGGCTTTTATCATAACGGAATGGGAAGCAATCAGAGCTTATCCGTTAGAAAAGTATGCACAACTTATGAGGGAGCCTATTTTATTTGATGGAAGAAATTGTTATACTATTGAAGGTGTCAAAGAGCAAGGGATAGATTATTATTCGATTGGAAGAGAAAGTATTTGTAAGAGAGACTTTTCCGTTATTCGTTAAAAAGGTATGTATTCATGTATATTCTTATATGTCATAATAGAATTTGTAACTAGTGAAAGAAAAGAGGCAATGAAATGACTGAACGTTTAAAAGTAATGACAATTTTCGGGACACGTCCAGAAGCAATTAAAATGGCACCTCTTGTATTAGAGCTGCAAAAGCATTCAGACAAAATTGAATCGATTGTGACTGTAACAGCGCAACATCGTCAAATGTTAGACCAAGTATTAAGTATCTTTGGAATTACGCCAGATTTCGATTTAAATATTATGAAGGACCGCCAAACTTTAATTGATATTACAACGCGTGGCTTAGAAGGTTTGGATAAAGTAATGAAAGAAGCAAAGCCTGATATTGTACTTGTACATGGTGATACAACGACAACATTTATTGCAAGTTTAGCTGCTTTCTACAATCAAATTCCAGTAGGTCATGTCGAAGCAGGACTTCGTACATGGGATAAGTATTCTCCATACCCAGAAGAGATGAATCGTCAATTAACAGGCGTAATGGCAGATCTTCATTTCTCACCTACAGCAAAATCAGCAACGAACTTACAGAAAGAAAATAAAGATGAGTCACGCATTTTCATAACAGGAAATACAGCGATTGACGCGCTAAAAACGACTGTAAAAGAAACGTATAGTCACCCTGTACTAGAGAAACTTGGAAGTGACCGTCTTGTACTTATGACAGCTCACCGTCGTGAAAACTTAGGAGAGCCAATGCGTAACATGTTCCGTGCAATTAAACGTCTTGTTGATAAGCATGAAGACGTACAAGTTGTGTATCCTGTTCATATGAACCCTGTTGTTCGTGAAACTGCAAATGATATTTTAGGCGATCATGGCCGCATTCATTTAATTGAGCCGTTAGATGTAATTGATTTCCATAATGTTGCAGCTCGTTCATACTTAATGCTAACTGACTCTGGTGGAGTACAAGAGGAAGCACCATCACTTGGTGTACCAGTTCTTGTTCTTCGTGATACAACAGAGCGCCCAGAAGGTATTGAAGCGGGTACATTAAAATTAGCAGGAACAGACGAAGAGACAATCTTTAGTCTTGCTGATGAATTGTTATCAGATAAAGAAGCTCATGATAAGATGTCGAAAGCATCTAATCCATACGGTGATGGCCGTGCATCAGAGCGAATTGTAGAAGCGATTTTAAAACACTTTAATAAGTAAAGAAAAAAGAGCCAAATCATTTGCGATTTGGCTCTTTTGTTATTGCTGATTTCTCATAATCCACTCTGCATGAGCATTTGTGGAAGGTGGAGGTTCAGTTGGTGTTTGGTTCTGATTCTGATTCGTTTCTTTCTTCGCTTTTTCGTTAGAGTTAGCATTTGAAGAAGGATTTGATTCGGTTTTTGTCGTTGAATTGTCTTGCGTGTTTGCTGTTTCGCCTAATTCTTTTTTAATTTCGTTACGCACTGTCTCGACACCAATTGGATCAGGAAGGAAGTAATAAATACCACCTACTTTTTTATCTTCTCCTTCAAGTTTGAACGTTTGTATTGTAGAAGGATCAAATCCAGATAGTTTATTGTAAAGTGCAAGTCCATCTGAAATAGGAATATCAGTTTTTATATATTTTCCAACGACTGTCGTTAAATCTTTAATTTTAAATACGGTAGAGGTGGAATTTAGCTTTTGAGCAACAGCAGCTAGTAATTGTCTTTGTCTAGCAGCCCGACCGTAATCACCGTTTGGATCTTGCTTTCGCATACGAACGTAAGCGAGTGCTTCTTCACCGTTTAATTCTTGTTGTCCTTGCTTAAATTCGATTTTTTTGTAGTAATCTTCGTCAGAACGCTCCCAGAAATCGAAGGGAACATCTACGGTAACACCGCCAACAGCATCAACAATACCTTTAAAGCCTTGGAAATCAATTTTAAGATAATGGTCTACAGGCACTTTTAGAAAACCTTCGACTGTTTTGATTGCCATTTCTTCTCCACCATAAGCGTGCGCAGCGTTAATTTTGTCCTCTTTATTCTTTCCGACAATTGGGACACGACTATCACGAGGGATACTCATAAGCGAAATCTTTTTCGTTTTCGGATTGACTGTTGCAAACATTAATGAATCTGTACGACCATTTTGCCCGTCTGTCGCATAATCTTCTATACCCATAATGAGGATCGTAAAAGGTTCTTTTGTAATTTCTACATCTTCAGTTCTCAAATCCGATTTTTCACGAGTAAAACCACCATACATCCCCATGAGAGAAGAGTAGGAATTTAATATATAAAGTCCTACACTACCAAATAAAAATAAGAAAATAAGGAAGTAGAAAAACTTTCTTCTTCGTTTCTTTTTTATTCTGCTATTTTGGAGATGATAATAACGTTCTTCCATATATAATCTCCTTAGTTCATTTGTAGGGAAGTAATTCACTACATTAATCTTTAAAGGTGATAATATAGTTATTCTTAGATAACATCTTGTTCTAAGTACAACATATCTCCCTCTGTAATTGTACATTTCCCATTTGTTAATTCAATCATCCAATCTGTGAATGGTTGTTTTCCATCTTCTTCTACATACGTATCAAATGTGACATTTTCGAGATAATGTATATCTTTAATGGCATATTTTGAATTACGTAATTCATTTTCAATTTTGCCAAGTAATGTGTAATCAATTTCGGTCTGCATAACACGCATGAGTTTTCGCTCGACAACACCGACATGATTAATGCCTTCACTTGTACATTTTCCATATGCGCGAATTAATCCACCTGCACCAAGTTTAATGCCACCAAAATAGCGGGTAACGACAACGACGATATCTTTTAAACCGCGTTTTTTTAGTACCTCTAACATAGGTACGCCAGCTGTACCGCTAGGCTCGCCATCGTCATTAGCTTTTTGGATTTGATCTTGTTCGCCAATTAAATATGCAGAACAATTATGTGTTGCATTCCAATTTTGTTTTTTTATTTTTTGTATAAATTCTTGCGCTTCTTCTTCGGTTGTAGCTCGGCTAATGTAACAGATAAATCTTGATTTTTGAATGACAATTTCATGCTCGCCGTAGTCTTTGATTGTTAAATATTGTAATAACACTCGTATACGCCCCTATCTATCAAAATGGACTAGTACTTTACATTTTAAAAGCGAGCGTTTTTATATTCAAACATTTTTTATAAATAAGTTGAATTTTTTGGTGAGTATTTCACCTTTTTGTTGTAATTTGTCAAAATGGTGAGTATAATTTCAAACCGGCATTTTCATGTATGGATGCACCATTTTTAGTTTTCGTGTAAACTTAAGAAATAAAAACTTTTTTATAAGGCAGGTACGAAAATGAAAACAGCTATTGTTACTGATAGTACAGCATATATACCGAAGCATATTCGTGATGAACTCAATATATATATGATTCCATTAAACGTTGTGTTTGGAACGGAATCTTATCAAGAAGAAGCTGAAATTTCAGCAGATGATTTTTATGTAAAAGTACGTGAGCAAGAAGAACTTCCGAAAACATCTCAACCAGCAATCGGAAAGTTTGTTGAGTTATTTGAAGAATTATCTAAAGATTATGATGCGGTTATTAGCATTCATCTTTCAAGTGGGATTAGTGGTACATATCAAACGGCAACGACAGCCGGGCAAATGGTAGAGGGTATTGATGTATATACGTACGACTCTGAAATTAGTTGTGAGGTACAAGGATTCTATGTGCGTGAAGGTGCAAGGCTAGCAAGCGAAGGAAAGGATCCGAAAGAGATTATCGCCCGTTTTGATGAAATGAAACAAACGATGGACGCTTATTTTGTAGTGGATGATTTACATCATTTACAACGTGGCGGACGATTAAATAGTGCGCAAGCTTTCATTGGTAGTTTGTTACAAGTGAAGCCGGTTTTATATTTTAGAGACAAAATCATTATTCCGTTTGAAAAGATTCGTACGCGTAAGAAAGCGTTAAAACGAATTGTTGAAATTTTTGATGAGCAAGCAAGTAAAGGTGTACCTATGGAAGCAGTTATCATTCATGCACAACGTGAAGAGGAAGCGAATGAATGGAAGGCTGAATTAGAAGCAAAATATCCTCATGTCACAATCCGCACAGGTTATTTTGGTGCTGTAATTGGTACGCATTTAGGTGAAGGTGCATTAGGTCTTGGATGGTATACGAAGTAATAAAGATATAAAAAGCTCTCTTTTTAAGAGGGTTTTTTTACGGATATTTTACGTGTAGTTGACAAGTTAATATTTGGAAATGGTAAAATGTACGTAAAATAAAATAATGAGGAAAGTTTTATAACTTACTTTTTACAAGAAACTATATTATAATAGAAGAGAGGTGAAACATATGGAGCATAATTCTTGTTTATGTCCAAAGTTTGAGTCAGCTTTTACTTTGCTTAGTAAAAAATGGACTGGCTTGATTATTAAATCTTTGCTTGAAGAGTCAAAACGTTTTAGAGAAATCGCAGATATTATACCGAATATGAGCGATCGTATGTTGTCAGAGCGTTTGAAGGAATTGGAGAGCGAAGGCATTGTAGTTCGTAATGTTTATCCAGAAGTACCAGTTCGAATCGAGTACGGCTTAACTGACAAAG
This sequence comes from Bacillus sp. EB106-04-02-XG92, assembly GCF_058791995.1. Lineage (NCBI taxonomy): Bacteria > Bacillati > Bacillota > Bacilli > Caryophanales > Bacillaceae > Bacillus > Bacillus sp. EB106-04-02-XG92. The sequence goes on along the minus strand of NZ_JBYTEA010000002.1, from coordinate 242,183 downwards.
GGAAAGCATTAGAAAGTGTTATGGATGAAGTCCAAAATTGGGCTGAAAAATGGATGAAATAACGCTTGGATTGCATTCGTATTAGTATATTTAATAAAACGTAAGGGAAACCTTACGTTTTTTTCTTTGCTTATAAAAAAACGTTTAAAATTCTACACATACATACAAAAATATGCATATTTTGCGATAGAGTTACATATAATATTACATTTGTTTTACAATAGCGTAACATTCGCAAAAAAAATCCCGAATTATGGTATAAAATTTATAGGTTATATACGGAAAAAGAAAAAAAGAAAGCGGTGTAAAAAATACAATGAAAAAGCTAAAAATGGCATCTTGCGCATTAGTTGCAGGGTTAATGTTTTCAGGGCTAACACCAAATGTATTTGCAGAAGATAAAATTGCTGACGTGAAATCACAAATTAACACACAAAATGATACTTTACATAAACAACAACAAGAACGTGACGAATTGCAAAAACAAATGAATGACTTAAACAAAACAATTCAAGGTTTGGATAAGTCTGTTCAAGAGAATGCTTCAAAGCTTGATGAAACAATGAAAAAAGTTGCTGATACGGAGCAATTAATCGAAAAGAAAAATAAAGATATTGCAGAATTACAAACGAAAATTGCAAAACGTGAAGAGCTATTAAGAAAACGTTTAGTTGCACTTCAAGAACAACCAAACACAAATGTTGTAACAGAAGTTCTTGTAAACTCTAAAAACGTTGCAGATTTAGTTGATCGTTTAAATTCAGTTTCTAAAATTCTTGAGTCTGACGAAGACATCATGAAAACACAACAAGAAGATCAAGCGAACGTGAAAAAAGATGTTGAAACGGTAAAAACAAAACAAAAAGAATTAAAAGAAGCACAAGCTCAAATTGAAACTGCTAAGAAAGAACTTGACGCTGAAAAAGAGAAAAAAGCAGCGGCAGTAAACGATTTAAGCGGTAAAATGGATACAGTTGTAACTTCAATGACAAGTACGGAAGATCAATTGAAGGATCTTGAGAAGCAAGCGTTACAATTACAACGTATTGCTGAACAAGAAGCGCAAGAAAAAGCAGCGCAAGAAGCTGCTGCTCAAAAGCAAGCAGAGCAAGCGGCTAAAGATGCGCAAGCTCAGCCAGCACCAGCAGAGCAAGCTGCACCTGCAGCACCAGCAAACAATGGTGGACAAGCTCAAAAAGAGGAACCTAAAAAGGAAGAGCCTAAAAAAGAGGCACCTAAGCTAGAAAAGAAAAAACCAGAGCCAGCACCAACTACAAATGCGGGTGGCGTAATTGGTAAAGCGCAAGGCTACTTAGGCTTACCATATGTTTGGGGAAGTGCATCTCCATCAAACGGTGGTTTTGACTGTAGTGGATTCATTTCTTACATCTATGGTGTAGGACGTCAAGACGTTGCAGGTTACTGGAATTCGGTTTCTAAAGTAAGTAGCCCACAACCTGGAGATTTAGTATTCTTCCAAGGTACTTATAAACCAGGTCCATCTCACATCGGTATTTACGTTGGTAATGGCCAAATGATTCATGCTGGTGACAAAGGGATTGCTTATTCTAGCTTAAGCAGTAGCTACAACCAAAAACACTTCTTAGGATACGGTCGATTCTAGGATTTATAAACGAATAAAACATGTGTATAAAGTCGATAGCTTACTATTTTATAAGTAGGTTATCGGCTTTTTTGAGTTTTTACGAGATTATGAGAAAGGTTTATAGTAGTGCTGGAGGTGGTATGAATGCTTGCTGGAAAACAGTTGCTATTAGAAGAACTCTCTTCAGATTTACGGAAAGAATTAAGTGATTTGAAAAAGAAGGGAGAAGTCGCATATGTACAAGGCATAACAAAGAAGGCTTCTAAATATATATGTCAGCGCTGCGGAAATATAGAGCAGCGATTATTTGCATCATTTTTATGTAAAAGGTGCAGTAAAAGATGCACGTATTGCCGGAAGTGCATCACGATGGGGAGAGTTAGTGAATGTACTGTACTCGTTCGTGGGATTCAGGAAAGAAAGGAAGAAAGAGAGTTAAATCAGTTGCAGTGGAAAGGGGTTTTGTCTACCGGTCAGGAGTTGGCGGCGCAAGGTGTTATAAAAGCTATTAAGCAGAAAGAATCTTTCTTTATTTGGGCTGTATGCGGGGCTGGAAAAACAGAAATGTTATTTTACGGTATTGCAGAGGCACTTCAAAAAGGAGAAAGAGTTTGTATTGCAACGCCAAGAACAGACGTTGTACTGGAACTAGCACCGAGATTACAAGAAGTGTTTCCTAATATAAATATAGCTGCTTTATACGGAGGGAGTACAGATCGTGAAAAAGATGCAGCGTTAGTCGTTGCAACGACGCATCAATTGTTACGTTATTATAGAGCGTTTCATGTCATGATTGTAGATGAAATTGATGCCTTCCCGTATCACGCAGATCAAATGTTACAGTATGCGGTGCAACAAGCGATGAAAGAGAAAGCGGCGCGTATTTATTTAACAGCAACTCCTGATGAAAAGTGGAAGCGTAATTTCAGAAAGGGGAATCAAAAAGGTATTATTGTCTCAGGACGATACCATCGTCATCCGTTACCAGTTCCGCTATTTAGCTGGTGCGGAAATTGGAAGAAAAGCCTTCATCATAAAAAAATTCCTCGAGTGTTACTACAATGGTTGAAAATGTACTTCAGCAAAAAGTATCCTATTTTTTTATTTGTTCCTCATGTGCGATATATAGAAGAAATAAGTCTGTTATTGAAAGAGTTGGATAATAGAATCGATGGTGTACATGCAGAAGATTCGATGAGGAAAGAAAAAGTAGCAGCGTTCAGAAAGGGAGAAATTCCGTTATTAGTTACGACAACAATTTTAGAAAGGGGAGTAACTGTGAAGAATTTACAAGTGGCGGTGCTAGGGGCAGAAGAAGAAATTTTTTCAGAGAGTGCGCTCGTACAAATTGCAGGCCGGGCGGGTCGTAGTTTTGAAGAGCCATATGGCGAGGTTATGTATTTTCATTACGGTAAGACAGAGTCGATGGTACGCGCGAAAAAACACATTCTAAGTATGAACAAAAATGCGAAGGAACAAGGGTTGATCGATTAATGCATTGTTTGCTTTGTGATGAGTATATGGTGGAAACAGTTAGTTGGTACACCTTCTTTGTAAAGTCCTATAAAAAATATGTATGTAATAGATGTGAGCGGAAACTTTCCTATATTATAGGAGCGATTTGCAAGGAGTGCGGGAGACCTTTAGAGGATTTGCCTTCCGAATATAAAGAAAATGATATTTGTATGGATTGCGTAAGATGGATAAATAAGGAGAAGTATCGTCCTTTTAAAAATCGTTCTTTGCATGTGTACGATGATGAGATGAAAGAAATAGTAGCGCAGTTTAAGTTTAGAGGAGATGCGGAGTTAGTTCGTATTTTTCATCAATCCTTTCGAGAGCTATTTCAAAAGTATTTTACGAACGTTTCAACTGTTATTGCTGTTCCGCTTAGTAGGGAACGGGAGTATGAACGCGGTTTTAATCAGGCAGAGTTATTAGCAACTTGTTTACCTGTCAACATTTCGTATCCATCATTAAGAAGAAGGGAAACAGAAAAGCAAAGTAAGAAGACGCGTAAAGAAAGGCTTTCGGGAAGTAATCCTTTTTATTTTCAGGGAGAAGAGATGTTTCATGGTCAACATATTTTACTCGTGGATGATGTATATACGACAGGAATTACAGTGAGACAAATTGGAAGTCTTTTATACGATAGAGGAGCAAGAGAAGTTTCTAGTTTGACGCTCTGTAGAAGTTGATCTGTAACTGTCGAAAGAGATAATAAAAAGACGATAAGTCTTCTTTGACTTCGTAAGTTGTCATTCGTTATAGTCAAATTATGGGGCAAATGCCCTGATTTTTAGAGTGAAGGGAATGGAATGAACATGCAAGGAAGAGTGAAATGGTTCAATGCAGAAAAGGGATTTGGGTTTATTGAGCGTGAAGATGGTGATGATGTATTTGTTCATTTTTCTGCGATTCAACAAGATGGTTATAAGTCATTAGAAGAAGGGCAACAAGTTGAGTTTGACATTGTAGATGGCGCACGTGGGCCACAAGCAGCTAATGTTGTAAAACTGTAGGAATATTGTTTTTGGGAAGAGAAAGCTGCGTTTGTGGCAACGTTATATATATGGTAGAACCTCTTGTTTTTTGCAAGGGGTTTTTGTTATGAATGGAGTTGTCAAAAAGTTGTTTCTTTTCTGTAACGAATTGTCCACAGTTATATTCGTTATTCACGATGTTAATAGGATAAAATAAAGATAGAAACGATGCATCTTTTCATTTCAACAAAAAACGATAAAAAAATCGCAATTCCACTAATTTTTTTAAAAAAGTTAGAAGGAGTTTTTAAGCCAGTGTCGAAATTATAGTACATAGGCTTGAAAGGAGGAATTCATCTATGAAATTCAACATTCGTGGTGAAAATATTGAAGTAACTCCAGCATTAAAGGAATATGTAGAGAAAAAACTAGGTAAGTTAGAGCGTTATTTTGATACATTCCCAGAGATTAAAGTTAATTTAAAAGTATACTCTGACAAGCAACGTGTCGAGGTAACAATTCCATTTACTGATTTATTACTTCGTGCAGAAGAAACTAATAGCGATATGTACGCTGCTATCGATTTAGTAGTTGATAAACTTGAGCGACAAATTCGTAAACATAAAACAAAGGTAAATCGTAAGTTACGTGAGAAAGGTTCTATGAAAGCGAACTTTATCCTTCCAGAAGCAGTAGCTGTTCTGGATGAGGTAGAAGAGGATGAACTAGAACTTGTACGTACAAAACGATTCGATTTAAAACCGATGGACGTTGAAGAAGCAATCCTACAAATGGATATGCTAGGACATAATTTCTTCGTCTTCACAAATGCTGATACAAATGAAACTAACGTTGTATATGGCCGTAAAGATGGGAAATATGGTTTGATCGAAACTAAATAATAATTCAAAAGCGCAGCCGAAATGGCTGCGCTTTTTTTGCTGAAAATAGATTTCTACAAAAAGTTTTCTTAATTTAGAACGAGACATTCGGCCGATTGTTGTCATAGTTATAAGACAAGTGTTACAATTATCATTAGGTATATACATTTTAGTTTTTTAATTAGGAGAAAAATTGGCATAACATACATTTGATTTTTATAACGACTGATTGTAATAGAGAAAAAGAAAAAACAATCGGAAGTTTTATTTTAATAAAAAGAGGAGCGTATTTCCTATGATCGGTATTTTAAAAAAGGTGTTTGATGTAAATCAACGCCAAATTAAACGTATGCAGAAGACAGTTGAGCAAATTGATGCATTAGAGTCATCTATTAAGCCATTAACTGATGAACAATTAAAAGGGAAGACGCTTGAATTTAAAGAACGTCTAACAAAAGGTGAAACAGTAGATGATCTACTACCTGAAGCTTTTGCGGTTGTTCGTGAAGCTGCGACTCGTGTTCTTGGAATGCGTCCGTATGGCGTACAGTTAATGGGGGGTATCGCCTTACATGAAGGAAATATCTCTGAGATGAAAACGGGTGAAGGTAAAACGTTAACATCTACATTACCTGTATATTTAAATGCTTTAACAGGAAAAGGTGTTCACGTTGTTACAGTCAATGAATATTTAGCACAACGTGATGCGAACGAAATGGGACAACTTCATGAGTTCTTAGGCTTAACAGTAGGAATTAACTTAAACAGTATGTCACGCGAAGAAAAACAAGAAGCTTATGCTGCTGATATTACGTATAGCACAAATAATGAGCTTGGATTCGATTACTTACGTGACAACATGGTTTTATATAAAGAGCAGTGCGTTCAACGTCCACTTCACTTTGCTATTATCGATGAGGTCGATTCTATCTTAGTCGATGAAGCGCGTACGCCGCTTATTATTTCTGGACAAGCTCAAAAATCAACAGAGCTATACATGTTTGCAAATGCATTCGTTCGTACGTTAGAAAATGAAAAAGAATATTCATTTGATGTGAAGACGAAAAATGTAATGTTAACAGAAGATGGTATTACGAAAGCCGAGAAAGCTTTCCACATTGAAAACTTATTCGATTTAAAACATGTAGCACTTCTTCATCATATTAATCAGGCACTTCGTGCGCACGTTGTTATGCACCGTGATACAGATTATGTTGTACAAGAAGGCGAAATCGTAATTGTAGACCAATTTACTGGTCGTCTTATGAAAGGTCGTCGTTATAGCGAAGGTTTACACCAAGCTATCGAGGCAAAAGAAGGCGTAGAAATTCAAAATGAAAGTATGACGCTTGCGACAATTACATTCCAGAACTACTTCCGTATGTACGAAAAGTTATCTGGTATGACTGGTACAGCGAAAACAGAGGAAGAGGAATTCCGTAACATTTACAATATGAATGTTATCGTAATTCCAACAAACAAACCGATTGTTCGTGATGACCGTGCTGATTTAATCTTCAAATCAATGGAAGGCAAGTTTAATGCTGTTGTTGAGGATATTGTAAATCGTCATAAACAAGGACAACCTGTTCTTGTTGGTACAGTGGCGATTGAAACGTCAGAACTTATTTCAAAAATGTTAACGCGTAAAGGCGTACGTCATAACATTTTAAACGCGAAAAACCATGCGCGTGAAGCAGATATCATTGCAGAAGCTGGTATGAAAGGTGCTGTAACGATTGCGACGAACATGGCGGGTCGTGGTACGGATATTAAGCTTGGAGACGATATTAAAAATGTTGGTTTAGCAGTTATTGGTACAGAGCGTCACGAAAGTCGTCGTATTGATAATCAGTTACGTGGTCGTGCTGGTCGTCAAGGAGACCCTGGTGTTACGCAGTTCTACTTATCGATGGAAGATGAACTAATGCGCCGCTTCGGTTCTGACAATATGAAAGCAATGATGGATCGCCTTGGTATGGATGATTCTCAGCCAATCGAAAGTAAAATGGTTTCTCGTGCGGTAGAATCTGCGCAAAAACGTGTAGAAGGAAATAACTATGATGCACGTAAGCAGTTACTACAATACGATGATGTACTTCGTCAGCAACGTGAAGTTATTTACAAACAGCGTCAAGAGGTAATGGAGTCTGCGAACTTACGCGGCATTATTGAAGGTATGATGAAATCTACAGTAGAGCGTGCGGTTGCACTTCATACACAAGAGGAAATTGAAGAAGATTGGAACATTAAAGGTCTTGTTGACTATTTAAATACAAACCTTCTGCAAGAAGGAGATGTAAAAGAAGAAGAATTACGTCGCCTTGCTCCAGAGGAAATGAGCGAGCCAATTATCGCGAAATTAATAGAGCGTTACAATGACAAAGAAAAGCTTATGCCAGAAGAGCAAATGCGTGAGTTCGAAAAGGTTGTTGTATTCCGTGTTGTAGATACGAAATGGACAGAGCATATCGATGCGATGGATCACCTTCGTGAAGGTATTCATTTACGTGCTTACGGTCAAATTGATCCACTTCGTGAGTATCAAATGGAAGGATTCGCAATGTTCGAATCAATGATTGCTTCTATTGAGGAAGAAATTTCTCGTTACATTATGAAAGCTGAAATTGAACAAAACCTAGAGCGTCAAGAAGTTGTTCAAGGTGAAGCTGTTCACCCATCTAGCGATGGTGAAGAAGCGAAGAAAAAGCCAGTTGTAAAAGGTGACCAAGTGGGCCGCAATGATGTATGTAAATGTGGTAGCGGTAAAAAATATAAAAACTGCTGCGGCATTGGGAAGTAATACAGGTCGGTAGCTTAGGCTACTTTGCAAACTTTTACATCAAAAATGTATAATTAAGAAGGATTAAACTCTCTCCGTCATAAGTGGAGAGAGTTTCCCTTGTTTTCATACGAAAGTAACAGCAATTACATAGAGGTGAAGGAAATGGAATTAGTAGAAATTAGACAGGAATTAGAGAAAATGGCTAAGAGATTAGCGGCTTTTAGGGGGTCTCTTTGACCTTCCTACTAAGGAGAAACAAATTGCAGAATTAGAAGAGAAAATGATGGGCGCAGGATTTTGGGATGACCAACAAGGCGCGCAAGCTGTAATTAATGAAGCGAATGCACTGAAAGATATGGTTGGAAAGTTCCGTCAGTTAGATGAGACATTCGAAAATTTAGAAATTACGCATGAGCTTTTAAAAGAAGAGTATGATGAAGATTTACATGAGGAGCTTGAATCAGAAGTAAAAGGTTTAATTCAAGAAATGAATGAGTATGAACTTCAGTTACTACTAAGCGATCCTTATGATAAAAATAACGCTATTTTAGAATTACACCCAGGTGCTGGTGGAACAGAGTCACAAGACTGGGGTTCTATGTTATTACGTATGTACACACGTTGGGCTGAAAAACGTGGATTTAAAGTAGAAACAGTTGACTATTTACCAGGTGATGAAGCTGGTATTAAGAGTGTTACTTTATTAATTAAAGGTCATAACGCTTACGGTTATTTAAAGGCAGAGAAAGGTGTGCATCGTCTAGTACGTATTTCACCATTCGATTCTTCAGGTCGCCGTCATACATCGTTCGTATCTTGTGAAGTTGTTCCTGAGTTCAATGATGAAGTTGAAATCGAAATACGTTCAGAAGACTTAAAAATTGATACGTACCGTGCAAGTGGTGCAGGTGGACAGCATATTAATACGACAGACTCAGCAGTTCGTATTACACATACACCGACAAACACAGTTGTAACATGTCAGTCAGAGCGTTCACAAATTAAAAACCGTGAGCATGCGATGAAAATGTTAAAAGCGAAATTATATCAAAAGAAATTAGAAGAACAACAAGCGGAGTTAGATGAAATTCGCGGTGAGCAAAAAGAAATCGGATGGGGTAGCCAAATTCGTTCTTACGTATTCCACCCGTATTCTCTTGTGAAAGACCACCGTACAAACACAGAGGTTGGTAACGTACAGGCGGTAATGGATGGAGAAATTGATCCATTTATTGATGCTTACTTACGTTCTCGCATCTAATAAGCTAATTGAAAAAAAGCCAACAAAATTGTTGGCGCATGTTGAGGATATAGAGGATATAAAGAGTATTATTTTATCTATAGGATGGACTACAGAGGAAGAGAAGTTGGAAACGACAACTTCTCTTTTTGATGGGATTATATGTAGCATACAATGTTGTATATTGTTTTGTAAAAAGTAGAGAATAGTAAAACAGAGTGGCAATAGAGTAAGACTTTATACAGAACTTTTTTAATTTCCCGTTCAAAAAGGATACTTTATAGAAGTTTTTATGTTGTTCACAGAATTGAAACAACCTATAAAAGCTTTATACTATTAGGGTTTTCGCTGTATTTTTGAAGAATATGAAATATACCTTAGTTTTTCTATATAAAGATAATGCTTATAATGAAAATGAGTGTGTTAGGAATGAAAAGAATATCAACAATGGGGAGCGATAGAAGTGAAAAAGAAATTGTTGGCTATTGCGCTAGGAACATCAGTCGTTTTTGCTTTAGGAGCGTGTGGAAATAAAGAAGAGAGTAAGCCCTCAAAACAATCTGCAAGCACAGATAGCGCAGAGCAAATTTATCAAAAAAGTTGTATAGGCTGTCACGCGAAAGATTTATCAGGAGCGACTGGACCGGATTTACGAAAAGTGGGACAGAAGTATGATGCGGCAGACATCGAAAAAATTATTGAAAAAGGTCGCGGCTCCATGTCACCAGGAATCATTCAAGGTGAGGATGCGAAAAAAGTAGCTGAGTGGTTAGCTGACCATAAATAAAGAGAGTAAAATAGACGAGTTGGTTATATTGCCAACTCGTTTTCCTTTTTGTGGAATGTAACATAACTGTAACAAAAATGTATCCGAATTGGAAACCGTTTGATGTTACAATGAGGTTTGTAGAATTTTGCTGAAATATATTACATAGAGTAGCGCTGCTAATAAAAAGCATGAATGGAAGCTACCTTCAACAAGAGTGGTTAAGTGAGAATAAAGTTTTTATTTTCAGATGTACAGAAAAGTATTTCGAAAAAAATCATTAAGTATTGGGTGATAAATAATGATAAAAATGACGAATGTTTATAAGGAGTACCCGAATGGTATGAAAGCCATTGCTGGTCTCACAGTTAACATTAAACAAGGTGAGTTTGTATACGTAGTTGGACCGAGTGGAGCCGGGAAATCTACATTTATTAAAATGATGTATCGTGAAGAGAAGCCATCTACAGGATCAATTAATGTAAATGGACTTGTTATCGAAACATTAGCGGAAAGAGATGTTCCATATTTCCGTCGTCAATTAGGCGTAATTTTCCAAGATTTTAAATTGTTACCTAAGTTAACGGTATATGAGAATGTTGCGTTTGCTTTAGAGGTAATTGAAGAAGAAAAAGAAGCAATTCTTGAGCGTGTAACAGAAGTTTTAGGTCTTGTAGGTCTTGAAGATCGTGCAGATGCACTTCCAAGCGAACTTTCAGGCGGAGAGCAGCAACGTGTTGCGATTGCGAGAGCAATTGTTAATAGACCAAAGGTTGTAATTGCCGATGAGCCAACAGGTAACTTAGATATTGAAACAGCTCTTGATATTATGAAGATTTTCACGCGTATTAATGAGCGTGGTACAACGATTGTTATGGCAACACATAACGCAGATATCGTAAATACAATCCGTCATCGTGTAATCGCGATTGAGGGCGGAAAAATTGTTCGAGATGAGATTGAGGGAGGATACGGATATGAAGGCTAAGACCCTTAGTCGACATTTGCGAGAAGGTGTAAAGAATCTATCACGTAACGGATGGATGACGTTTGCTTCTGTTAGTGCAGTAACAGTTACATTATTACTTGTAGGTGTCTTCTTAACAGCGATTATGAATATGAACCATTTTGCGACGAAAGTAGAGCAAGATGTAGAGATTCGTGTACACATTGATCCAGCAGCAAAAGAAGCTGATCAAAAGAAATTAGAAGATGATATGAGTAAGATTGCAAAAGTAGACTCTATTAAATATTCTTCTAAAGAAGAAGAGTTAAAACGTTTAATTAAAAGCTTAGGCGATAGCGGAAAAACGTTTGAGTTATTTGAACAAGATAACCCACTTAAAAACGTATTCGTTGTAAAAGCAAAAGAACCAACAGATACAGCGACAATCGCGAAAAAGATTGAAAAAATGCAGTTTGTAAGTAATGTTCAGTACGGAAAAGGTCAAGTTGAACGATTATTTGATACTGTAAAAACTGGTCGTAATATCGGGATTGTGTTAATTGCTGGTCTTTTATTCACAGCAATGTTCTTAATCTCTAATACAATTAAAATTACAATTTATGCTCGTAGTACAGAAATCGAAATTATGAAACTTGTAGGTGCGACAAACTGGTTTATTCGTTGGCCGTTCTTATTAGAAGGATTATTCTTAGGAGTATTAGGATCAATTATTCCAATTGGCTTAATTCTAGTTACTTATAATTCACTACAAAGTGTGTTTAACGAGAAACTTGGCGGAACAATTTTCGAACTTCTACCATACAGCCCATTCGTATTCCAATTAGCTGGTTTACTAGTGTTAATCGGTGCTTTAATCGGTATGTGGGGAAGTGTAATGTCAATTCGTCGCTTCTTAAAAGTATAAAAAGTTGCAAACATAATTCGTACAAGCTTATCATATAGTAGAAATAGGTAAAGGCATCACACAATGTGTGATGCCTTTTGCTACACCACCTGTGTGTTTTGGAAAGGGGAATTCCGCATTGAAACGTAGAGTTGCAATTATTGGAATGGTTGTTGCATTTTTAATTGGTGCTGGCGGAATGTTTGCAGGTATGTCTTTATTTGGGGTAAACCCAGCAGAAGTAACGCAAACAATTTCGAGTGGAAACGCTAGCACTGCGCAAGGGAATTTGGCAAAAATTAATGAGGCGTATGCATTAATTGATTCGCGTTATGTGGAAGACGTGAAGGATGAAAAATTAGTCGAAGGTGCAATACAAGGAATGTTGTCTACGCTGAAGGACCCTTATTCCACGTATATGGATAAAGAAACGGCTAAACAGTTTAGCGAATCACTCGATCCTGAGCTAGAGGGGATTGGGGCTGAGGTGAACAAGACGGACGGTAAACTTATTATCGTATCTCCAATTAAAGGCTCACCGGCAGAAAAGATTGGAATTAAACCGAATGACCAAATTTTATCTGTAGATGGAAATAGTGTGAAAGATTTATCACGTGAAGAAGCAGTATTAAAGATTCGTGGTAAAAAAGGAACGACTGTTGCGATTGAAATTAAGCGTGCAGGAGTAGCTGATCCGATTGTATTTAAAATTAAACGTGAAAAAATTCCGATTTTCACAGTGTTTAGCTCTGTGAAACAAGAGAGCGGAAAAGATATCGGTTATATGCAAATCACTTCCTTTGCTGAAAATACAGCGAAAGAATTTAAGGATCAGTTAAAAGAGTTAGAGAAGAAAAACATAAAAGGCTTAGTTATTGACGTGCGTGGTAATCCTGGTGGCTACTTAAATAGTGTAGAAGAGATACTAGGGGAAATTATGACGGATAAAAAGCCGATGTTACAAGTAGAAGAGCGAAATGGTGAGAAGAAGAAGTTCTCTACGGAACTGAAACAAAGAAAGCCATATCCAATTTCAGTATTAATTGATAACGGAAGTGCTTCTGCTTCAGAGATTTTAGCGGGTGCGCTAAAAGAGGGAGAAGGATATGATTTAGTTGGTGAAAAAACGTTTGGTAAAGGCACTGTTCAGCAAGCCGTTCCATTTAAAGATGGCAGCAACATTAAATTAACGATGTTTAAATGGTTAACGCCGGATGGAAACTGGATTCATAAAAAAGGAATCGAGCCAACAGTAGAAGTGAAGCAACCAGATTATTATCATGCGACGCCAATTCAAATTGAAAAGACACTTTCATACAATTCAAATGATGTACAAGTAAAACACGCGCAAGAAATGCTTAAGAGTTTAGGATATGTAACAGGGCGTGAAGATGGATACTTTAGTAAAGAGACAGAATCAGCGCTGAAAGCATTCCAAAATGCGAATAAAATGGATGCGACAGGACAGCTTGATAAAAAGACAGCTGAAGCGATTCAAACGAAAATTATTGAAAAAATCCGTTCTGGAGAAAATGATCTACAATTACAATCAGCATTAAAATTAATAGCGAAATAAAAAGAAATACAGGCAGTTTGCTGCCTGTATTTTTTTGTGTTAAACAAACGTTTGTCCAGTTATGATAATATAAAAAGAAAGAATGATATAAATGGTGGTGAATGGGTTCGTGGAGGCATGGATTTTTGAAATAATGCGGGCAGTTGGACGTTTTTTCTTACACCCTGCTGTCTATGTATTTTTAATAAGTAGTATCTTCGTCGGATACTTACGTATGTTACGAGAACGAAAGGACTTTTCCTTTAAAGTTTATGATATTTGGTTTGAACTGCGAACATCCTTATTTGCGGGAGTTAAATACGGATTAATCGTATCTATTATTACAATTGGCTTTGGACTTGTTGTTTCCAAAGCGAGCTTATGGGTCATCTTACTTTGGACACTCCTATTTGGATTAACTGCTACGTATCGATATTTATCAGCGGCTTATACGTTTAGTATCGCAATTGTGTGTGTTCTATTATCTTCTAAGCTACCAGTTTCCTTCTTACAGCTTGGAGAAGGTGAAGAGAGTACGATTGTATCTCTTGCTATTTTGCTAGGCGTCATGCTCGTTGTAGAGGGCTTATTGATTTCTAAAAATGCAGTAGGCTATTCGACGCCGAAGATGAGGAAGGGTAAGCGCGGATTAAAGGTCGGCTTACACGAATCAAAGCGTTTATGGATCGTTCCTATTTTTATTCTTGTACCAGGTGACGCGGTAACGCAGTTTATTTCATGGTGGCCTGTCGTTTCAATCGGTTCAGATACATATTCTTTATTCCTTGTTCCATTTTTAATTGGATTTATGAGAAGGATTAGAAGTTATGAACCGACGGAAGCTTTATTATTTACAGGAAGACGTGTATACGGATTAGCAGGACTTGTGCTAGTTTTAGGAATCGCAAGTTATTGGTGGCACGTACTTGCAATTATCGCGATGGGCGTTGCAATGCTTGGACGTTTCACAATCTCGATGCAAGAAAAAATTGCGGATGAAACAAGACCAGCGTACTTCGCTGCACGTAATGATGGACTCGTTGTATTAGATACAATCCCGAATACAATTGGGGCAGAGCTGAATTTACTACCTGGAGAAATGATTACGAAAGTAAATGGAGTCATTCCAAGAAGCGCTGAAGAATTTTACGATGCGCTTCAAACGAAGACGACAGGAGCATTTTGTAAATTAGAAGTATTAGATACAAACGGAGAGCTTCGCCTCGCTCAAACGGCATTATACGCCGGAGGACATCACGAATTAGGTATTGTATTTGTCCAGCAGGAGCATGAGTGGGATTCGGAAGCGATGTAATAGAAGTGGGGGTGTCACCAATAGGTGATACCCTTTTTGTATTGGATGGGGGCAATAGAGTAGTAAACGAAATTTATATCGGCGATTATCGGGATATATCAGCGATTATTCAAATATATCGACTTTCCGGCAAAAAACGAAAACTATCGCAAACCTTCTTTTGAAGTTTCATAGACGGATAACTTGAATAATCATTTGATAATGGTTATCATTTAGGGAGTCTTTTTAATTTTGGAAAATGGAGGGAAGATATGCTACGTAAATTTTTTTCTTACTATAAACCGTATAAAGGTTTATTTATACTCGATTTTTCTTGCGCGGTTGTCGCAGGGTTATTAGAACTTGGCTTCCCGCTTATCGTAAATCAATTTATTGATAAGTTATTGCCAGGGCAAAACTGGACGCTTATTTTATGGGCTTGTTTCGGTTTACTTGCAGTGTATATGTTAAACGCAGGCTTACAATACGTCGTTACATATTGGGGGCATATGCTTGGCGTTAACATTGAAACGGATATGAGGCAGAAATTATTTGATCACATTCAAAAGTTATCATTCAGATTTTTTGACAATAATAAAACAGGTCATTTAATTTCGCGTCTTACAAACGACTTAATGGAAATTGGAGAAATTGCTCACCACGGGCCAGAAGATTTATTTATCGCCGTTATGACTTTAGTTGGGGCATTCTCATTTATGATGATGATCAACTGGAAATTAGCATTATTAACATTCTTCGTTATTCCATTCTTATTATGGTTAGCGCTATACTTCAATAAAAAAATGACAGGTACATTTAGACGTTTATTCTCTGATGTTGCTGATTTCAATGCATGTATTGAGAACAATGTCGGGGGTATTCGTGTTGTACAAGCATTCGGAAATGAAAAGTTTGAGAAAGAGCAATTTGCTGTTAACAACGCTCGTTTCCGTACAACGAAATTAATGGCGTATAAAATTATGGCGTTAAATTCGTCGATTAGTTATATGCTCATGCGTCTCGTAACGCTCTTCGTTTTAATATGCGGTACATGGTTTGTTCTGCAAGGTGAATTAACGTACGGTGGATTTATCGGATTCGTTCTATTAACGAATATTTTCTTCCGCCCAATTGAAAAAATTAATGCGGTAATCGAAAGTTATCCGAAAGGGATTGCTGGTTTTAAGAGATATGTAGAGCTTCTTGAGACAGAGCCAGATATTGTAGACGCTAAAGATGCGATTGAAGTTAAACATGTACACGGCGATATTCAATATAACAACATTACGTTCGGATATGAAAATAAAGAACCGATTTTAAATGACATTAGCTTGAAAATACATGCAGGCGAAACAGTTGCATTCGTTGGACCATCAGGAGCAGGGAAAACAACGTTATGTAGTTTACTCCCACGTTTTTATGAGCAATCGTCTGGTTCGATTCAAATTGATGGTATTGATACGAAAGATATGACGTTATCTTCACTTCGTAAGCAAATCGGAATTGTGCAGCAAGATGTGTTCTTATTCTCTGGAACGATTCGTGAAAATATTGCTTACGGAAATTTAAAGGCGTCAGAGGCTGACATTTGGCAGGCAGTAAAACGAGCGCAGTTAGAAGACTTAATTTACTCACAACCAGACGGTTTAGATACTGTTATCGGTGAGCGCGGCGTGAAACTTTCAGGAGGACAGAAGCAGCGTCTAGCGATTGCTCGTATGTTCTTGAAAAACCCGCCAATTTTAATATTAGATGAAGCGACTTCTGCATTAGATACAGAGACGGAACTAGCGATTCAAAAATCACTTGCTGAATTAGCAGTTGGTCGTACAACGTTAGTTATCGCTCACAGACTTGCAACGATTAAAAATGCAGATCGTATCGTCGTTGTAAATAAAGATGGTATTGCAGAACAAGGTTCACATGATGAATTAATTGAGCAAGGCGGAGGATACAGCAGGTTATACGAAGCGCAGTTTAGTTCGTAAATATAATTTCTACTGAATTAGCACATCATATAAGTAGATGAAAATCTCATATGGGAGGCTATAAAATATGATTGTAACAACAACGTCTACAATTCAAGGAAAAGAAATTATTGAGTATATCGATATCGTGAATGGAGAAGCGATTATGGGCGCGAATATCGTTCGTGACCTCTTCGCCTCTGTCCGTGATGTTGTCGGCGGTCGTGCGGGTGCTTATGAAAGTAAATTGAAAGAAGCACGTGACATCGCAATGGAAGAGATGAAAACTTTCGCAAGACAAAAAAATGCGAATGCAATTGTTGGTATCGACGTGGATTACGAAGTAGTTCGCGAAGGAATGCTAATGGTTGCAGTGAGCGGGACTGCTGTTCGTATTTAAAGTAAAAGCCGTGCTGATGCACGGCTTTTACTTTTATTGATGCTATTCTATGTCGAAGTTTCAATATTTCTTGGGAAATGCGGAAGGTCTCGTCGATATATAGGGAAGACATTAGAGCGCTTCTTGGCATTTCCGGATTTGAACTAATAATGTTTCGTAATTGTAAACCTTCACACTAATGTGAAGGTCAATGCTGTTTTTTCGCAAAAGAATGTACATGATTTAAAAATACTTGAATAGCTTTAGATGGGATAAAATATTTGCCGCGCACGATGGAGAATGGACGGATGAGTTGTTCGTCTGGAACTTCGACGTGGAATAGCTCTTTTGCCAGTAGCTCTTTCCGTACGGTCCAATCAGAAAGGATAGCGATGCCAAGCCCGGCACTAACTGCTTCCTTCACGCTTTGGATACTACTGAATGTAAAGAATCGTTTCATTTTTAAATGGTGTTGATGAATAAAACGATCACTATAAGCACGTGTACCAGAGCCACTTTCTCTTAATACCCATACTTGATCTTGGAGTGTGCTTTCATTTATTTCATTTGTGCGGAGCAGTGGATGATTTGGCGGAACGACGAGCTTCATTTCATCTTGCATAAATGTTTCAACGTCAACGTCGGCGTATACGACTTGCCCTTCCACTAAGCCGATATCAATTTGATTAGAGCGAAGGCTTTGCAAAACGTCTTCTGTATTTGAGATAAAGGTATGAACTTCGACGTGTGGATTTTCATTCGCATAGTTAGCCAGTATTTTTGGAAGTAAGTATTCGCCAATTGTAAAACTAGCACCGATGCGAAGAGTTCCTGTTACAACGTTATGTAATTCGTTAATTTCTTGTTTCGCATCTTCGTAAAGAGAGAGCATTTGCTTTGCGTGTATGTATAAAATGTTTCCAGCCTCTGTCACTTGAACGTGTTTCGGGGAGCGCTGAATGAGTGTAGTTCCAAATTCATTTTCTAAGTTGCGAATGTGCATACTTACACCAGGCTGTGAAAGGTTTAATAATTCTGCTGCACGGGAGAAATGTTTCTGTTCCACGACAGTAACGAAAATTTTTAAAATGTCTACGTTCATGTAATGAGCTCCTTTCGTTTTTCTTTCATCTTATCATAAGTATTTCTGATGATAGAGATTGGGTATTGGTATTAAACTTATTATAGAAACTCTCTTATAATGTAAGTAGATAGAACATGCATGTTCCAATACGATTATTGGAGTGGTACAAAGTGGAACAAACACTTGTTATACAAAAGAAGAAGGGCTTTGGATTTTCACAAGGAATTGGGATTACACTATTAATTGCAATTGCGGCGAAATATTTAGCAGAGCTTCCATTTTTAAATATTATGGGACAATTAGTAATTGCTATTCTAATTGGGATGGTTTGGCGTGCGGCAATTGGAGTTCCTCGTGATGCAATTGCAGGGACAAACTTTGCGAGTAAGAAGTTGCTTCGCTTCGGGATCATCTTACTTGGAATGCGATTAAATCTTGTTGATATTGCGAAGGCAGGGCCGAAAGTATTGGTCATCGCAGCGGTTGTTATTACATTTACGATTTTCGTTGTATACGGACTAACGAAAGTATTTAAGGTAGAGAAGAAGCTTGGAATTTTAACAGCATGCGGGACGGCAATTTGCGGGGCGGCTGCTGTCGTGGCAATTGCACCGCAAGTGAAAGCGAAGGATGAAGAAACGGCAGTCGGCGCAGCAATTATTGCAATTTTAGGTACGATATTTACACTTATTTATACGTTATTATACCCAGTTCTCGGCTTTTCTCCGTACGGTTACGGTGTATTCTCAGGTGCGACGCTGCATGAGATCGCCCATGTTATCGCAGCTGCGGCGCCAGGAGGAAGTACGGCTGTAGATATCGCAGTTATCGTGAAGTTAACGCGCGTTGCAATGCTTGTGCCAGTAGCGATTTTAATTGGATTATGGTTTGGTAAGAGCGAAGGTAGCGAGGAAAAAAGATCGTGGCGCGATCTTCCAATTCCGTGGTTCATCTTCGGATTTTTAGCGATGAGTGCGGTACATTCGCTCGGGGTTATACCAGAAGTTGTTGCCGGATACATTGTTGTCATTGCTTACATGCTTATCGCAATGGCGATGGCGGGGCTTGGTTTAAATGTAGAGTTTAAAACGTTTCGTAAGTTAGGAAGTAAAGCGTTCGTGGCAGGGCTAATTGGTTCGATTTGCCTTTCTATTCTTGGATACGTTCTTGTATATGCGTTAGGATTTATGTAGTAGGGCGGAGAAGCTGTTCCCATAGGTAGTTGGGGACAGCTTTTTCTTATGATTATAGGGCTAATGATATCGGTATTTGCCGGTAAGTCGATATATTAAAAAAATCCCTGATATAAATTAAATGACTCTTGTACTTTGTTAGAGAAGATATTTAGTGAAAACATTTTTCTAAAATTTGTAAAGAAATCTTTACTTGAAAATGGAAAATATTTATAATTGAAGTAAAGATATCTTTACTTTCAAAGGTGGAGCCTATGGGTGTGAAAAATACAATAAAAGAGTTAAGAAAGCAAAATCATATAACGCAAGTTGAAATGGCAAAGGCGATGCAGGTGACGCGGCAGACGATTGTGGCGATTGAAAATCATCATTATAATCCGAGTCTAGAGTTATCGTTAAAAATCGCTAAATATTTTGGGATGAAGGTGGAGGAAATATTTACGCTAGAGTAAGGGGAGAAAAATGGACGATACTAAAAAGTTATTGATTGGTGCGACTATTGGATTGTTTTTGGGAGACATTGTAGTTCATATTATGAATCCGGCTATACCAATTTTACCGCTCATAGTGAGTAAAACGTTTTAGCAATTGTATTTTTAATAGTGTATACGTATTACAAAAAGCGTAAGTACAAAAAAGAAGAACTTCCAGATATAGACGAGCGAGTAAATGAAAACATAAAGAGGTATGTAAATGTCTCATTTGTATTCGCATTTTTATTGCTTATTGTTTATATTGTTGCGAGTAAAGCAATAGGTAGAGCCGTTATGCCAATACAAGAAATATTTATAATATGTAGTTCCTTGTTTGCGGGTAGTCTCATCATAGGAGTCATGATAGGGAAACGAGCATAAAGATAGGAGGAATGAAAAATGCAAGATGAGTTTGAGAGATTTCAGTCGGATAAAGCGTTTAAATATGTAGGGTTGTTTTTTACGATTAGTTTAGCTGTGTGGAGTTTGTACAATCTAATCATTGACGGAAGTGCCGGTATGCCGTTTGTATTATTTGTAGTAGGGCAGTTTGTTTATTTCTTTGTGAACTATTGGCCGAAGTGGAAGTATAGAAATGAAAAAGAGGCTGATCATGTATGAGTAAGCAAGACGTTATACGGTTCATAGGAAGTTTGTTTTTAGCGGGTCTTGTTTTAAATGTGAGTTTAGTGATTTTAAATATTTCGTGGGGAGCTATTTTCATATCGAATGTAGCACTAGTCATTTTATATAGTATTTCGGAATACAGAGAACAGAAGCGTTTGAAAGAAGAGGGAGTACCGTCGATTGATGGGCGAGTTGTGAACAAGATGAAGTCGTATTTTACGATTAGTATAACAAGCTTCGTTTTCTTATTCATTATGTATCTTTGTGTAAATAAGTATTTAGATAGGCAAGCAGTACATGTAAATGAGTTATTATATATTGTTATTTTTGGTTCATTAATAAGTGTGGCATCGACGAGTGTGTTAGCAACAAGGAATAGGTAGAAAAAGGGGAACTGGGATGGGATTACCGGTATTATGTGTCGCTACGGCTATTTTTGCTTTGTTTTGGGGAATGCAGAACTTCTCTCGTAATCCAGTACCGAGTATTTGTATTATGCTTGGCACTGTAGGCTTATCATATTATTTATTAGTTTCAGCTCATTATCATAAAACAGCAACGAGTGTTGTCGTTGGAGCACTTATTTTATTTTGTGGGCGCGCTGTACAAAAAGGATTATTTCCGTAAAAGCTGTTTATACGAAGAGTATAAACAGCTTTTTGTATTTTTTTAACAAAAGTATTGAAAGTGACGTTACGTCACCTTTTATAATGAAGAGGAAGAGGTGATGGTAGTGATTTCAATACAACAATTGACGAAAGAAACAGGGGTAACAGTACGTACGTTACGTTATTATGATCAAATAGATTTATTAAAGCCGAGCGGGAAAACAGAAGGTGGGCATCGTTTATATAGTGAAGCTGACGTAATACGTCTCCAACAAATTTTATTTTTAAAGGAAATGGGATTTTCATTAAAAGAGTCTGCGAATATGTTAGTAAAAGGTGAGCTTAACTTAAAGGATTCGCTTGAAAAACAACTTAGATTTGTACAGGAAGAACAAAAGAAATTCAATCGAATGGAGCGCGTTTTACAAGCAGTTGTTTATTCGGTAGATGTAGAGGGTGAACTTGATTGGAAA
Source organism: Bacillus sp. EB106-04-02-XG92 (assembly GCF_058791995.1). Lineage (NCBI taxonomy): Bacteria > Bacillati > Bacillota > Bacilli > Caryophanales > Bacillaceae > Bacillus > Bacillus sp. EB106-04-02-XG92. Next base: position 220,919 of record NZ_JBYTEA010000002.1, on the reverse strand, counting down.
GTTATGTTCGAGCTGATTCAGCTTTCGAAACAGTCATCTCGTATACGTGAAATATTTCAAAATGAAGTATTTTCAAAGGAAGAACAAAAATTGCTTCATAATTTGCCAAATATGAGTGAAGAAGATCCGAATGTTTTAGAGTGGGTAGATTTATTAAAGCAATTTCGCACTTTTATGAAAGAGGGCAAAGAAGTCGTGAGTGATGAGGTACAAGAGGCAACGAAGAGATTAATGCAGAAGTGTTTAGAAATGGCCAATGGTGATGAAGCATTTTTAGATAAGTTATGGGAAGTTAGAAAATCGAAGGAAGATTCACAGAAAATGAGCATGTATCCAATTGAAGAAGAACTTTTATTATATATGGATGAAGCTTTTCGTATATATGATGAAAAGGAGAAGGATAAATGAGTATACTTGCAGAATATCGTTGGTATTTTTTAATTGGGGCAGAGATTGTATTTTGGTTATCAGCTATCGGTTTCTTTTTACTTCGTTACGGATTCCGTTTGAAGAAGGCAAGCTTTATTATGGGGATTGTACTACTCGTAAATGAAGTGTTTATTTTAACTTTAGGGGTAGTGGACTATTATCAAACAGGAAAGTTCTCTAACTTTCAAATCATTACGGTAATTATTTTATTGTATGCAGTTTTCTACGGGAAAAAGGATTTGAAGAAGCTTGATATATTTGCGCAAAAGCTAGTTGCGAAATGGCGGAATGAACCAGCGCCAATTATGGAAGAACACGTAGAATTAACAGGTATGGCTTATGCGAAGCAGGAAATAAAAAATTGGGTATTACATCTTGTTTTATTCGTTGTTGTGCATATTTTCTTTTTCTTTCTGTACGGTTTTGTCCCGTTTGAACAATGGCATAATTGGTTAGAAACGGGGATTGTTTTAAATGAAAAAGCAAGTCGTGTTAGCCAAGTTTGGGCGATTATACTTTTAGTGGATACAGTTATTTCATTTTCATATGTTCTTTTCCCGAAGAAGGAAAAAGGAAAAGAGAAGCTACTTTCGTAGAGGAAAGTAGCTTTTTTAGTATACCAATAGTTTGTATAGGAGAGGATGACAGTAGGAAAAAGAGCTAGTTTTATATGTCTATTTGAAATGAATTAGGTTTTTAATTAGTGTGTTGTTTACTTTCTGTTCATGTGGGAGAAGGTTTGATAAGGAAGGAAGTGTGCTCTCCTTCCTTTTTCTATGTATATATTGTCGAAAACTTTACCGAATATCTGTTCGTTTTTTTAGGTTTTTTATGGGCATTCGTGGTAAAATAATAATACAGATTTTTTATGAGGAGGTCGGATTTTCTTGGAACGTCAATTTGAAATTGTCTCAGCGTATTCCCCGCAAGGTGATCAGCCGGTAGCTATAGAGAAGCTTGTAGAGGGAATTAATAGTGGAAAGAAAAAGCAAGTGTTGCTTGGAGCGACAGGAACGGGTAAGACATTTACGATTTCAAATGTCATTAAAGAAGTGCAGAAGCCAACACTTGTCATGGCTCATAATAAAACGTTAGCAGGACAGTTATATAGTGAGCTGAAAGATTTTTTCCCGAATAATGCAGTTGAATATTTTGTTAGTTATTACGATTATTATCAGCCAGAAGCGTATGTGCCGCAAACAGATACGTTTATTGAAAAAGATGCGCAAATTAATGATGAAATTGATAAATTGCGTCACTCAGCAACGTCCGCATTATTTGAACGGGACGATGTAATTATCGTTGCGAGTGTTTCGTGTATATATGGTTTAGGTTCACCAGAAGAATACCGCGAGTTAGTTGTTTCACTTCGAGTTGGTATGGAAAAGGACCGCAATCAATTGCTTCGCGAGCTTGTTGATGTGCAGTATGGACGTAATGATATTGATTTCAAGCGTGGTACATTCCGTGTGCGTGGAGATGTAGTTGAAATTTTCCCGGCATCACTTGACGAGCATTGTATTCGAATTGAGTTTTTCGGTGATGAAATCGATCGTATTCGTGAAGTAAATGCGTTAACAGGTGAAGTATTAGCAGAACGTGATCATGTAGCAATCTTCCCGGCATCTCACTTCGTTACACGTGAGGAAAAAATGAAGGTCGCTATTGAAAATATCGAAAAAGAATTAGAAGAGCGTTTAAAGGAATTAAATGATAATGGCAAGCTGTTAGAAGCGCAGCGTATAGAACAACGTACACGTTATGATTTAGAAATGATGCGCGAGATGGGCTTTTGTTCAGGGATTGAAAACTATTCCCGTCATTTAACCCTTCGTCCAGCGGGTGCAACGCCGTATACGCTATTAGACTATTTCCCGAAAGATTTCTTAATCGTTATGGATGAGTCACACGTATCCGTGCCACAAGTAAGAGCGATGTATAACGGGGACCAAGCACGTAAACAAGTGCTTGTAGATCATGGATTCCGTTTGCCATCAGCTTTAGATAATAGACCGCTCACATTCGATGAGTTTGAAGAGAAAACGAATCAAGTTATTTACGTTTCAGCAACGCCAGGACCGTACGAGTTAGAGCAGTCACCAGAAGTAATCGAACAAATTATTCGTCCAACAGGGCTTTTAGATCCACCAATTGATATACGACCAATCGAAGGTCAAATTGATGATTTATTAGGAGAAATTCAAGATCGCATTGCAAAAAATGAACGTGTATTAATTACGACTTTAACGAAGAAGATGTCAGAGGATTTAACGGATTACTTAAAAGATGTAGGAATTAAGGTGAACTATCTTCACTCTGAAATTAAAACGTTAGAACGTATTGAAATTATCCGTGACCTTCGCCTTGGTAAGTTTGATGTACTTGTCGGTATTAACTTATTACGAGAAGGATTAGATATTCCAGAAGTATCACTTGTCGCTATTTTAGATGCTGATAAGGAAGGATTCTTGCGCTCAGAGCGTTCATTAATTCAAACAATCGGTCGTGCGGCACGTAATGAAAACGGCCGCGTAATTATGTACGCAGATCGTATAACAAGATCGATGGGAATTGCGATTGAAGAAACGCAACGTCGTCGTACTATACAAGAAGCTTACAATAAAGAGCATGGTATTACGCCGAAAACGATTCAAAAAGGCGTGCGTGATGTGATACGTGCAACGACAGCTGCTGAAGAAACAGAAACGTATGAAGCTGCGCCAGCCAAGAAGATGACGAAAAAAGAGCGTGAAAAGACAATTGCGAAGATGGAAGCAGAGATGAAAGAAGCAGCAAAAGCGTTAGATTTCGAGCGTGCAGCTGAATTGAGAGATTTACTATTAGAATTAAAAGCGGAAGGGTGAACGGAGTGAGCATGAGCAAGGATTTTATTGTTGTAAAAGGTGCTAGAGCACATAACTTAAAAAATATTGATGTAACCATTCCGAGAAATCAGCTTGTTGTTGTGACAGGATTGTCTGGTTCAGGGAAATCATCATTAGCGTTTGATACGATTTATGCAGAAGGGCAGCGCAGATACGTAGAATCGTTATCTGCGTATGCGCGTCAGTTTTTAGGACAAATGGATAAGCCGGATGTAGATACGATTGAAGGGTTGTCACCAGCGATTTCAATCGATCAAAAAACAACGAGTCGTAATCCACGTTCAACTGTCGGAACGGTAACGGAGATTTATGATTATTTACGTTTATTATTTGCGCGAATTGGTACGCCAATTTGTCCGAATCACGGCATTGAAATTACATCACAAACAGTAGAGCAAATGGTAGACCGTGTTCTTGAATATCCTGAACGTACGAAATTACAAGTGTTAGCTCCTATCGTTTCTGGACGTAAAGGTGCGCATGTGAAAGTGCTTGAAGATATTAAGAAGCAAGGATATGTTCGTGTACGTGTTGATGGTGAAATGTTGGATGTATCTGAAGAGATTACGTTAGATAAAAATAAGAAACATTCTATTGAAGTTGTCATTGACCGTATTGTTGTAAAAGAAGGAATCGCAAGCCGTCTTGCGGATTCACTTGAAAGTGCATTAAAGCTTGGCGGGGGCCGAGTGTTAATAGATGTAATGGGAGAAGAGGAACTTCTATTTAGTGAACATCATGCTTGTCCGCATTGTGGTTTTTCAATCGGAGAATTAGAGCCACGTATGTTCTCATTCAACAGTCCATTCGGGGCATGTCCTTCTTGTGATGGACTTGGTTCAAAGCTAGAGGTAGATTTAGAACTCGTTATTCCGAACTGGGATTTATCATTAAATGAACATGCGATTGCTCCTTGGGAACCGACAAGCTCACAATATTACCCGCAGCTTTTACAATCTGTATGTAATCATTACGGCGTTGATATGGATGTGCCTGTGAAAAATATACCGAAAGATTTATTTGATAAAGTGTTGTACGGAAGCGGTGAAGAGAAAGTTTATTTCCGCTATGTAAATGAATTTGGTCAAGTAAAGGAAAATGAGATTTTATTTGAAGGTGTTATTCCAAATATTGAACGTCGTTATCGTGAGACGAGTTCTGATTATGTTCGTGAGCAAATGGAAAAGTATATGGCAGAACAAGCTTGTCCGAAGTGTAAAGGCGGGCGCTTAAAGCCTGAGAGTTTAGCTGTTTTCGTTGGCGGGAAAACGATTGCTGACGTAACGAAGTATTCTGTTCAAGAAGTACAGGAATTCTTCTCAAATGTGGAACTAACGGAGAAACAACAAAAAATTGCTCATTTAATTTTAAGAGAAATCCAAGAGCGCGTTGGGTTCTTAGTAAACGTCGGTTTAGACTATTTAACGTTAAGTCGTGCCGCAGGAACTTTATCAGGTGGTGAGGCGCAGCGTATTCGTTTAGCGACGCAAATTGGTTCTCGTCTTACTGGCGTACTTTACATTCTTGATGAACCTTCTATCGGTTTGCATCAGCGTGATAACGATCGTCTTATTCGTACATTGCAAGAAATGCGCGATTTAGGTAATACGTTAATTGTTGTTGAACATGATGAAGATACGATGATGGCAGCTGACTATTTACTTGATATCGGGCCTGGTGCAGGTATTCATGGTGGTCAAGTTGTGTCAGCAGGTACGCCAGCTGAAGTGATGCAAGATGAGAATTCGCTAACAGGTAAGTATTTAAGCGGTAAAGAGTTTATTCCAGTTCCACTTGAAAGACGTAAAGGTGACGGACGTAAAGTGGAAATTGTCGGCGCAAAAGAGAATAACTTAAAGAATGCGAAGATGTCATTCCCGCTTGGTACGTTTGTAGCGGTAACGGGTGTATCTGGATCCGGTAAAAGTACGATGATTAATGAAGTACTATATAAATCGTTAGCGCAAAAGTTATATAAAGCGAAAGCGAAGCCAGGTACGCATAAAGAAATTAAAGGTCTTGAGCATTTAGATAAAGTAATCGATATTGATCAATCACCAATCGGTCGTACACCACGTTCTAATCCAGCAACGTATACAGGTGTATTCGATGATATTCGTGATGTGTTTGCGCAAACGAATGAAGCGAAAGTGCGCGGATATCAAAAAGGACGTTTCAGTTTTAATGTAAAAGGTGGACGTTGTGAAGCGTGCCGTGGTGATGGAATTATTAAAATCGAAATGCACTTCTTACCAGACGTATACGTTCCGTGTGAAGTTTGTCACGGTAAACGTTACAACCGTGAAACGTTAGAAGTGAAATATAAAGATAAAAACATTTCTGAAGTGTTAGGGATGACAATTGAAGATGGAGTAGAATTCTTCGCTAATATCCCAAAAATTAAGCGTAAACTTCAAACACTTGTAGACGTAGGGCTTGGTTATATGAAATTAGGGCAACCAGCTACGACGTTATCTGGTGGAGAAGCGCAGCGTGTGAAATTAGCTTCTGAATTACATCGTCGTTCTACAGGACGTACGTTATACATTTTAGACGAGCCAACGACTGGTTTGCATGCGCATGATATCGCACGTCTTCTAGAAGTGCTGCAACGTCTTGTTGAGAGTGGTGAAACCGTACTTGTAATTGAACATAATTTAGATGTAATTAAAACAGCTGATTATATCGTTGACCTTGGCCCAGAGGGCGGGGACAAGGGGGGACAAATCGTTGCTTCCGGAACGCCAGAGCAAGTAGTGAAAGAAGAGCGTTCATATACAGGTAAGTATTTAAAAGAGATTTTAAATCGTGATAAAGCAAGAATGAAAGAGAAGATAAAAGAAGTAGAGTTATCTCAATAAGTGTATTAATAAAAACCGAGTGGAAATGCCACTCGGTTTTTCGTTCATAGGGGGAGAAGATGGAGTTTACAGATGTTTTAAGAAAGAAAAACATGAGGGTAAGAGAGTTTCAAAGTTGGGGTGTATATTTTCGGAAGTGCTGGGAGGATCATTTTGCAAATCATTTAAGTGATGAGGAAAAAGAAGACATTTTTCTTTACGGAGATAAGTATGGATGTGGGTATCTATGGCACATATTTAGTTATGAGAAAAAGAAGTGTTTAGAAGGGGCGGAAGCAGAGAGTGCGTTTCATAATGAAGTAAAAAAGGATTGCTACATATTCTATCAACATTGTGATGACGTACTACTAATAAAGGATGCGAGTTCATTACATATGGATGATATATTGTGTGAGAGGGACGATATGTATAAAGGTGATATCTATATTGTAGATAAAGAGTTCACTTGGACTTTTGTAAAAACGCATGAACATAGATGGTGTGGTCCCTACTTCACAAAGGAATGTTAGTAGGTATACAAGCAGGAAGAGTAGAATAAGTTGATATAAGTGTTTGTATGATACTTGCGTTTCTTATCTATTAGCGTATGATGAAATATATATGTCAAAAGGATGTGTAAGAAAATGAGATGGATTGTATCACTTCTTGTAAATAGCGTTGTGTTAATCGCTGTATCGGGACTTTTAAAAGGGATTGCACCAGACGCGTTTTACGTAGCAAATATACAAACTGCAATTATTGCGAGTGTTATTTTGGCTGTTTTAAACGTGTTTGTAAAACCGTTTTTAATTTTAATTACGTTACCAATTACTGTTGTAACTTTCGGGTTCTTCTTAATTGTTATTAATGCGATTACGTTAAAAATAGCAGATTCATTATTAGGAGATGCATTTAATATATCAGGATTTGGTGTAGCGATCGTTGCAGCAATTTGTATTTCAATTTTTAATATGATTATTGAAAAGGCAATTGTGGAACCTTTATATGAAAAAAAGAGAAAATGACAAAAAGAAAAACATTTCATGATGTGTATGAAATGTTTTTTTCTATTTATTAGAAACCGTATTTCTTGTTTCCAGAAAAAAATGGTACAATATCCGGTAGAATGGAATTTTACATCAAATGAGACTGAACCCGCAGCGGAGTGGAGGTTTATACATATGCCGAAAGTAAGGACAAAAGATTTAATTGAACAATTTCAATTGGAGTTAATAAGTGGTGAAGAAGGAATTCATCGTCCAATTGATACGAGTGATTTATCACGACCTGGAATTGAAATGGCAGGATTTTTTACATATTATCCAGCTGATCGCGTGCAACTTCTTGGAAAGACGGAGCTTACGTTCTTTGACACGTTAACGACAGAGCAAAAACAAGAGAGAATGAAAGCGCTTTGTACTGAGGAGACGCCATGTATTATTGTAACTCGTAATCAAGATGTACCAGATGAGTTATTGCAAGCATCACGTGAATCAGGCATGCCTTTATTACGTTCTGCTCAAACGACAACAAGATTATCAAGTCGTTTAACAAATTATTTAGAAGGTAAGTTAGCACCTACAACAGCTGTACATGGTGTGTTAGTAGATATTTATGGCGTTGGTGTTTTAATTACAGGTCAAAGTGGTGTCGGTAAAAGTGAGACAGCTCTTGAGCTTGTAAAACGTGGTCACCGTCTTGTTGCGGATGATAGTGTAGAAATTCGCCAAGAAGATGAAGACACATTAGTAGGAAGCTCACCAGATTTAATTGAGCATTTATTAGAAATTCGTGGTCTAGGTATCATTAACGTTATGACGTTATTCGGTGCAGGGGCAGTACGAAATTATAAGCGTATTACACTTGTTATTAATCTTGAAATTTGGGATCAAAAGAAAAATTACGATCGCTTAGGTCTTGATGAAGAGAAGATGAAGATTATTGATACAGAACTTACGAAGATTACACTTCCAGTTCGCCCTGGTCGAAACTTGGCTGTTATTATTGAAGTGGCAGCGATGAACTTCCGTCTAAAACGTATGGGAGTCAATGCAGCACAGCAGTTCTCTGAACGATTAATGAGTGCGATTGAGTTAGGAAATCAGGAGTAAACTTTGGAGAGGGAGGTCATACATATGCTGTTAGGTTCTGTACCACAGCTTGACCGCGTAGCGATCCAACTTGGACCGTTTCCTGTTTATTGGTACGGGATTATTATCGGTACAGGTGTGCTATTAGGTCTTTGGCTAGCAACTCGCGAGGGAGAAAGGCTAGGTATTCCAAAAGATACATTTGTTGACCTTGTATTAATTGCAGTACCAATCGCTATTCTATTTGCGAGAATGTACTATGTTATTTTTGAATGGGAATATTACGCGCAAAACCCGAGTCAAATTATTAATATTCGTCAAGGTGGCTTGGCGATTCATGGTGGTTTAATCGGGGCTGTTATTACAGGGATTCTTTTTGCGAAACGCCGCGGGGTTTCATTCTGGAAGTTGGCTGATATTGCTGCGCCAAGTATTTTACTAGGACAAGCAATTGGTCGATGGGGAAACTTTATGAACCAAGAGGCACATGGTGATGAAGTAACGAGACAGTTTTTAGAAGGTCTTCATTTACCGGATTTCATTGTTAATCAAATGTACATTGATGGTGTGTACTACCACCCGACGTTTTTATATGAATCATTATGGAATTTTGCAGGTGTCATTTTATTACTTGCATTACGAAAAGTGAACTTACGCCGCGGGGAACTGTTCTTCACATATTTAATTTGGTATTCAGTAGGGCGCTTCTTCGTAGAAGGCTTACGTACAGATAGTTTAATGCTAGGACCACTTCGTATCGCACAAGTAATGTCAATTGGACTTGTTGTTCTTTCTATTATTTTCATTATTGTGAGACGAAAAATGGGGCAAGCTGATAAAAGATATTCGGAAAATTAGAGAAAAGTAGCATCTTATTATGAGATGCTGCTTCTTTCATATTCAGGAAAGAGAAAGGACTAAGGCAATGAGAATAAATACAGTGTTATTTGATTTAGATGGAACTTTAATTAATACAAACGAACTTATTATTTCTTCTTTTTTACATGTGTTACATACATATTATCCAAATCAATATAAGCGTGAAGATGTATTGCCATTCATCGGCCCGTCTTTACATGACACTTTCAGCAAGATTGATGAAAACAAGGTTGAAGAGATGATCACATGTTACCGTCAATTTAACCATGATCATCATGATGAATTAGTAGAAGAATATGAAACTGTATATGAAACAGTTCAAGAGTTGAAGAAGCAAGGCTATAAAGTTGGGATTGTTACAACGAAAGCGAGACAAACTGTTGAAATGGGATTAAAGTTGTCAAAGCTTGATGAATTTTTTGATGTTGTCGTGACAATTGATGATGTGGAGCATGTGAAACCACATCCAGAGCCACTTCAAAAAGCACTTCAGTTATTAGATGCGAAACCGGAAGAAGCATTAATGGTTGGGGATAACCATCATGATGTTGTTGGTGGACAAAATGCAGGTACGAAAACAGCTGCTGTTTCATGGACACTGAAAGGTAGAGCTTATTTAGAGGCTTACAAGCCGGACTTTATGCTAGATAAAATGAGTGATTTACTACCAATTTTGTCTAATATGAACCGTTCATAAAGGCTTAAGTAAGTTAGTAGAGGAGCGAGCTAAGTGCGACGGACAACGCGCTATCCTGTTTCGGGAGAAAATTCATTATGGAATGTGTATAAAACAGTGTCCTTTTGGAAGGTAATGAAGAATTTTATTATTATCCAGATTGCTCGTTATACACCATTTTTATCCGTCAAGAATTGGCTGTACCGCACATTTTTACGGATGAAGGTAGGAAAGAAAACATCGTTCGCGCTTATGGTCATGCCGGACATTATGTTCCCAGAAAAGATAACTGTGGGAGAAAATTCAATTGTTGGATATAATACAACGCTTTTAGCACATGAATATTTAATTCGAGAATATCGACTTGGAGAGATCGTCATAGGAAATGAAGTGATGATTGGGGCAAATACAACGATATTACCAGGTGTGAAAATTGGAGATGGCGCGATCGTTTCAGCTGGCACACTCGTTCATAGAGACGTACCAAGTGGCGCTTTCGTGGGTGGAAATCCAATGCGAATTATTTATACGAAAGAAGAAATGGATGCTAGAGAAGGTTGATGCTAAAAATGTAACATTTCTCTTCTTTTTTAATGAATAAAAAGGAAATAATTGAGTATAATATACTGTTTTGTTTTTTACGGAATCGTTTATACTTATAGATAGAAGAATGTGTGAACGAAGAAAACAAAAAACTGGAGGATATATGGGGAAAAATCAAAGAATATATAAGGAGAACGGACAAGTTATCTCTTTTAATCAATTAGCGGACTTCTTTTATAAAAAAGGGATGAGGGCTTACAAAGGACAAAAATTGCAAGATGCAATTAAATATTTTCGAAGAGCGGCACAAAGCGAGAAGGAGCCGTTTATTTTATGCCAATTAGCAACAGTATTATCTGAGGCTGGTGAATATCAAGAGTCGAATCAAACCTTCTTAAAGTTAGTTAGATCTAACCCTGAACTTGAACAATGCTATTATTTTATTGCAAATAACTATGCATATATGGGACTATTTCAGCAGGCCAAAAAATATGCGGATCGTTATTTAGAAGTGGCGGAAGAGAAGGAATTCGTTGAAGATACATTAGAATTACTTGAAATTATGGAAGAAGAAGCGATGGGTGCAGAAGAGATTGAGGATGAAGATGATCTAATTGTTATGCAAGAAGAAGCGAATCGTTATATTCGTAACGGACAATTGGAAGAAGCAATTACTACATTAGAAATTGTTACGAAAGATTATCCGGAATTTTGGTCGGGGCATAATAATTTAGCTATTGCGCATTTTCAATCTGGCAATGTAGATAAGGCACTGAAATTAACGGAAATGATTTTAGAGAAAAATCCAGGTAATATACATGCGCTTTGTAATACGCTTATTTTTCTATATTCAATTGGAGAGCATAAACAAGTAGAGGCGTTAGCAGGACAGTTAGTTTCGGTATATCCGATTTCGTTTGAACATCGTTTGAAACTTGGGACGACACTTGCAACAATTGGTCATTTCGAGCCTGCATATAAATGGTTCAAATTATTAAAGCGTCAAGGATACGAAGGAGACGTTAGTTTTTATTATTGGTTTGCATATTCTGCTTATATGGTGAAAGATCAGCAAGTAGCAGAAAAAATGTGGCAACATGTTGTAGAATTGCACCCTGATAAAAAGGGGAAAGAGCCGTGGAATGCGCTAAATTTAGCGGATGAAGGACAAAACGTGTTATTTGAAGAATTACGAAAATCATTTCAGCAAAGTGCGACGCTAGAGGAACAAATGCTAGCTTTATATTTAATGAATGAATTGTCGACGCCAGAGAAGGTGGGATTCTTCTTTGATGTAACGCAGGCGAAGAACGGTGTTCCAATCGTATCGCAACTTGCAAAGTATTTCTTTTTACTTAATAGCCATAAGAGCATTCCAGCTGATTTACAACAGTTCGAACAGTGCGCGCGAATTGCGGATGCCTTATATAATTATACGAAAAAAGAAGATGAATTAATCGAAGAGTGTTTACAATTTTGGTTTTGTACGTTCATACGTTTATATACATCTGGGGCAGTCTTCACAAATGTATACGGCTGGTCAGCTGCGATTGAATATATCGTACGCAGCGAACAAGGAAATAAGATGACACAGTCGGAGCTTGGAGATGTATATAATGTATCTGTAGCGACTGTTCGAAAGTATGTGCAGGCTGTGAAACGTACGCATAAATAAGGTAAGCAAATCATTGGGAAAAAGATGATGCTAACAGTATAATGAGGGTAACTTAATTGTGTAGGAATGAATAGGAGTTGAATGGTGTGTCAGAAGAAAAAATTTATGATGTCATTATTATTGGTGCAGGACCAGCTGGTATGACAGCTGCGGTATATACTTCTCGTGCGAACTTAAGCACATTAATGCTTGAGCGTGGTATTCCAGGTGGCCAAATGGCAAACACGGAAGATGTAGAAAACTACCCAGGTTATGAGTCTATTTTAGGACCAGACTTATCAAATAAAATGTTCGAGCATGCAAAGAAATTTGGTGCTGAATATGCATACGGTGATGTGAAAGCAGTCATCGATGGTAAAGAATACAAAACAATTATTGCGGGTAAAAAAGAATATAAAGCACGTGCAATTATCGTTGCAAGCGGTGCAGAATATAAAAAAATTGGTGTGCCAGGCGAAGCTGAACTTGGCGGCCGTGGTGTATCATATTGTGCAGTATGTGACGGAGCGTTCTTTAAAGGAAAAGAACTTGTAGTTATTGGCGGAGGAGATTCTGCTGTTGAAGAGGGTGTGTTCTTAACACGCTTCGCATCAAAGGTAACGATCGTTCACCGTCGTGACACGCTTCGTGCACAGAAAATTTTACAAGATCGTGCTTTCCAAAATGAGAAAGTAGATTTCATTTGGAATCACACGATTAAAGAAATTAACGAAGCAAGTGGTAAAGTTGGCAGTGTAACACTTGTAGACGTAAACAGTGGAGAAGAGAAAGAAGTTAAAACTGATGGCGTATTCGTATACATTGGCATGTTACCATTATCAAAACCATTTGTTGAACTAGGTATTACAAATGAAAATGGTTACCTTGAAACAAATGAGCGTATGGAAACGAAAGTTCCTGGTATTTTCGCAGCTGGAGATGTTCGTGAAAAAATGCTACGTCAAATTGTAACTGCAACAGGTGATGGTAGTATTGCAGCACAAAGTGCACAACATTACGTAGAAGAATTATTAGAAGAACTAAAAACTGTATCAGAAAAATAAGGGGTAACATACCTTTTGAGAAGAAAGCTACAGATAGGAGCTTTCTTCTTTTTTTGTGTGAAAATGTCAAAGTTTTGTCAAAAAATATTAGGATTATAAGCTTTCTTATTGATATACTGGACTTTACGGAAAAATCACTATAAGAAATGAGGAATTTATTCAGTATGGAATGGCGTAATATATATCGTGGATTTTGTATGGGTGTTAGTGATTTAATTCCTGGTGTGAGCGGCGGTACAATCGCTGTTGTGTTAGGGATTTATGAACAATTACTTGCGGCAATTAGTGGATTCTTTAGTCGTGACTGGAAAAAACATTTAGGATTTTTAATTCCTCTTGCAGCTGGTGTGGCAGCAGCGTTTTTAACGTTAAGCCACGTTATTAAATATTTACTTGCAAATCATTATGAACCGACTCAATTTTTCTTTCTCGGTTTAATTATTAGCATATTACCGATGTTAATGAGAGAAGCTGATGCAAAGTCGTCGTTTAAAGGTAAGCACATTGTTTTATTAATAGTTGCAGCAATCCTTGTTGCAATCACAGCTTTCTTTAAACCAGATAAGGCAGCAGATCCAATTACGACGTTAACAATTTTAAATGCAATTGGTTTATTTTTCGCAGGATGGATGGCTAGTATGGCTATGTTGCTTCCTGGAATTAGCGGATCATTTATTTTATTAATTATTGGTGTGTATCCGACAGCAATCAATGCTTTAACTACATTGAACTTACCATTAATCGTAGTTATCGGTGCCGGTGTTATGGTAGGGTTTGTTGTAAGTAGTAAAGGAATTAGTTTCTTATTAGAACGTTATAAAAGTATGACATTTGCGGCAATTATTGGACTTGTTATCGGCTCGATTGTGATTGTGTTCCCTGGTATTCCGACTGGTGGATTTTCAATTATAAGTTCAATTATTACCTTTATTTTAGGATTTGCGATTGTTACTTATTTCGGTAAGAAGTAAGGGCTGTAATCCCCTTGGCGATAAAAATCGTTAAGGGGATTTTTCATGCTATTTATTGAATTTCTAAGCATTTACATTGCTTGTTATAGAAAGCTTTTTTAAAATTGTTGAGTAGTATATGCTTAGCGAAAGGAGACTGGCTCCTTCGTTGTAGCAAACTGTTTTTGATAGTATAATGAAATGAGTATGCAGTGAGAAATTTACTGCAAGTAGCTGAGGTGAAGAAACATGCAAAGAGTGACAAACTGTGTGTTAATTAGAGATAATGAAGTACTCTTACTCCAAAAACCTCGTCGAAATTGGTGGGTTGCACCAGGCGGGAAAATGGAGCGTGGTGAGACTGTAAGAGATTCCGTTGTTCGCGAGTATCGTGAAGAAACAGGTATTTATTTAAAGAACCCAGCGTTAAAGGGGGTCTTCACCTTTGTCATCCAAGAAGGTGATAAAGTTGTCTCTGAATGGATGATGTTCTCCTTTTTAGCGACAGATTTTGCAGGAGAAAACAAACTAGAGAGCGAAGAAGGCATCATTGGTTGGCATACATTTGATAAAATTGATGATTTAGCAATGGCGCCAGGAGATTATCACATTATTGATTATTTAATTAAAGGAAATGGCATAATCTACGGTACATTTGTATATACCCCAGATTTTGAGTTGCTTTCATATCGATTAGATCCGAGTTAAACCGTCAAGGAGAGGATACGATGACAGAGAATAATGATATAAAAATGGTAATTATTACAGGAATGTCTGGAGCAGGAAAGACAGTAGCTTTACAAAGTTTTGAAGATTTAGGATATTTCTGTGTAGATAATTTACCACCGATGTTGTTGCCGAAGTTTATTGAGCTTATGGCGGATTCAAAAGGAAAAATGAACAAAGTAGCACTTGGCGTTGATTTACGTGGCCGAGAGTTTTTCGAACATTTATGGGGAGCACTTGATGATTTATCAGAACGTACATGGATTATCCCTCATATTTTATTCTTAGATGCGAAAGATGGCACGCTTGTAACTCGTTATAAAGAAACGAGACGTTCGCATCCACTTGCACCAACTGGTTTGCCTTTAAAGGGAATCGAGATGGAGCGTAGCTTATTAACTGATATGAAGGCACGAGCGAATATTGTGCTTGATACATCAGATTTAAAACCGAAAGAATTACGTGAAAAAATTGTTCATCTGTTTTCAACTGAAACGGAGCAAGCATTTCGTGTAAATGTTATGTCATTTGGATTTAAGTACGGCATTCCAATTGATGCAGATTTAGTATTTGATGTTCGTTTTTTACCAAATCCATATTACATTCCACATATGAAGCCATTAACAGGACTAGATGAAGAAGTTTCATCGTATGTGCTGAAATTTAATGAGACGCATAAGTTTTTAGAGAAATTGACGGATCTTATTACTTTCATGCTGCCTCATTATAAAAGAGAAGGCAAGAGTCAACTTGTAATTGCAATTGGATGTACAGGTGGACAGCATCGTTCTGTTACGCTTACAGAATACCTTGGGAAACATTTGAAACCAGAGTATAGCGTTCATGTATCTCATCGTGATGTGGAGAAGAGAAAGGGCCATTAAGGGATGAAAAAAGAGAGAAAACCTAAAATTGTCATCATGGGAGGCGGTACTGGACTCTCTGTATTATTACGAGGATTAAAACAATATCCAGTTGATATTACAGCAGTTGTTACAATCGCTGATGATGGTGGCAGTTCAGGTAGATTACGTGATGAGCTAGAAATTCCACCCCCAGGTGACATTCGTAACGTACTCGTTGCGTTATCAGATGTAGAGCCGCTGGTGGAAGCTTTATTCCAGCATCGTTTCACAACGGGAGACGGGCTGAAAGGTCATGCGTTAGGAAATTTATTATTGGCGGGTATGACCTCTATTACAGGAGACTTTTTCCATGCGATTACGGAAACGAGTAAAGTATTAAATGTCAGAGGGCGTGTGTTACCGGCAGCGAACCAAAGCGCGGTACTTCATGCGGAACTAGAAGATGGAGAAATTGTAACAGGTGAATCAAAGATTCCTTATTACGGAAAGAAGATTAACCGTGTCTTTTTAACTCCAGAAGATGTAGAGCCGTTACATGAAACGTTGACTGAGATTAAACGAGCTGATTTACTTGTTTTCGGTCCAGGAAGTTTGTATACGAGTATATTACCGAATTTAGTTGTTAACAAAATTGGGGACGCTGTTCTTGCTGCAAAAGCGAAGAAGGTATATGTGTGTAATGTTATGACGCAAGCTGGTGAAACGATGGGATATACTGCGTTTGACCATGTGCAGGCGTTACATGATCATTTAGGTAAGCCATTTATCGATACTGCAATTGTAAATAACCGTGATATTCCTTGTGAATTACGTCAGTTATATGAGGAAGAAATGTCGGCACCAGTTGTAGTAGATGAAGAGCGTTTTACCGAAAATAATATTGATGTCATTCAAGATCAATTAGCGAAGTATGATGATCATGTTGTAAGGCATGATACATTAAAATTAGCTTCTATTTTATATTCACTGTTGTAGATGTGCGTTGCCTCGTTTGAGGTAACGCTCATCATTTCATATAGGACAAGATTTTTGTTCCACAATAATCGTATAAGGAGGTGTTGACTGTGTCATTTGCATCAGAAACAAAGAAAGAGTTGACGAATCTTGAGATGAAGGAATGCTGTGAGAAAGCAGAATTATCAGCGTTACTTCGCATGAACGGATCGCTTTCTTTTTCAAATCGTCGTCTATCTATCGATATTCAAACGGAGAATGCGGCAATTGCAAGAAGGATTTATACGCTTTTGAAAAAAGGATATGACGTGACGGTAGAATTACTTGTTCGTAAAAAAATGCGATTGAAGAAAAATAATGTATATATCGTACGGCTTGTTGAGAAGTCTCGCGAAATATTAGCTGATCTTCATATCGTCCGAGACGACTTTTCATTTATTCGAAATATATCACAAGAATTGATTGAGAAGAAATGTTGTAAACGATCGTATTTACGCGGCGCATTTTTAGCAGGTGGTTCAGTAAATAACCCAGAAACATCATCTTATCATTTAGAGATCTTTTCGTTATATAAGGAACATAATGATGCTATATGTGAACTGATGAACGGATTTGATTTAAATAGTAAGACGTTGGAAAGAAGAAAAGGGTACATTACGTACTTGAAAGAAGCAGAAAAAATTACAGAGTTTTTAAATATTATAGGTGCTCATAATGCACTTTTAAGATTTGAAGACATTCGAATCGTACGTGATATGCGTAATTCAGTAAATCGTTTAGTGAACTGCGAAACAGCTAATTTAAATAAAACAATTGGTGCAGCGCTAAGGCAGATTGAAAATATTCGCTATATTGATGAAACGGTCGGTCTTGATATATTGCCAGATAAACTACGAGAAATTGCACAACTACGAAGAGATTATCAAGATGTAACATTGAAAGAATTAGGTGAGATGGTATCCGGGGGGAAAATTAGTAAATCGGGTATTAATCATCGTTTGCGTAAAATCGATGAGATTGCAGAGAAATTACGCGCGGGGGAAACGGTAGCAAAAAAATAAGAGGTTAAAGGGGAAATGGAGCTGTGGTTCAAAAAAGAGTTCAGGTTTCATTAAAAAACGGTTTACAAGCACGTCCGGCTGCGTTGTTTGTACAAGAGGCAAATCGCTTTCATGCGGATATCTTCATCGAGAAAGATGGAAAGACAGTGAATGCAAAGAGCATAATGGGGATTATGAGCTTAGCAATTGGAACTGGGAGCATGATAACAATTACAACAGAAGGTTCAGATGCAGAAGAGGCTTTAGAAGCATTAGCTGCATATGTACAATAAGAAGCTATCGCGCATGTGCGATAGCTTTTTTGTTTTGTCTGTGCGAATTAGCGGGGAGGGGTATTTAAGGGGGATGTGCTTGTCGAGGATTGTCGGTAAGTCGATAAGTGGTGTCGAAACGTCGATATATTAAAATAATCGCCGATATAATCGGAGTTACGGTCGATATATTTGAAAAATCGCTGATATATTTAGGTGAATACCAGGATGGGTATCCAGACGGAGGTGCATGATAATAAAAAAGCGCCCTGTAATAGGGCGCTTTTTTATGTATCTAGCTTCAGCGGCTAGCTCTTTGTGTCTAAGAACCTTCCGCATAAGAAGGCAAAAAGCACCTTTTATGCGAAAGAACCTTAGCCAGTCAGAGCTGAACGAGCCGCTGCCGCTTTTAGTTGTATCCAGCTCCAGCGGCTAGAATCTCCGGTCGCTTCGCCCCTTCATTCGAGGCAAAAAGCGCCTCGGAATCAGGGGCTCCATCGCCCTGCGATTCTAAACGAGCCGCTTTCGCTTTTAAGTATTAACGATTTGTAAAGATCTTATCGATTAAACCGTATTCTAAAGCTTTTTCTGCTGTCATGAAGTTATCGCGGT
Organism: Bacillus sp. EB106-04-02-XG92; assembly: GCF_058791995.1. Taxonomy (NCBI): domain Bacteria; kingdom Bacillati; phylum Bacillota; class Bacilli; order Caryophanales; family Bacillaceae; genus Bacillus; species Bacillus sp. EB106-04-02-XG92. The sequence continues at coordinate 202,439 of NZ_JBYTEA010000002.1, read as the reverse complement.
CTGTGTCGCGTTGTAGTACTTCAAGTGGTTGACCTGTGCGGTCAGCAAGAATTTGGTTTAGTTTTTCACGTAAGAATAGGATACGTTTAGCAGCGATTTCGATTTCAGTCGCTTGACCTTGTGCGCCACCAAGTGGTTGGTGAATCATTACTTCACTGTTTGGAAGTGCATAACGTTTTCCTTTTTCACCTGCTGCAAGTAAGAATGCACCCATAGATGCAGCCATACCGATACAGATTGTTGATACTTGTGGTTTAATAAACTGCATTGTATCGTAAATTGCCATACCTGCTGTGATAGAACCACCAGGGCTGTTGATGTAGATGTGAATATCTTTTTCTGGATCTTGAGATTCCAAGAATAAAAGCTGGGAAACGATTGAGTTAGCTACGTTGTCATCAATTGCACTACCAAGCATAATGATGCGGTCTTTTAATAGTCGAGAGTAAATATCGTAAGCGCGTTCTCCACGATTTGTTTGTTCAATTACTGTAGGAATTAAATTCATCTGTTATTTCCTCCTTCTAAAGCTTTCTTAGTCTTATAATACAATTATGGTCAATAAAGGTCAAACGAAACCACTTTAAATCAAAAAAATATGTAGTTGTAACATGAAATATTCGCTATGTTTTTGAAATTCCCTGCTTATGTATCTTCAACATCATAACCGAATTACATAAATTTAAACGTTATAAAAACTGTAGAAAAAAAGAAAAGAACGCCTTTTTAATGAAGCGTTCTTTCGATATCTATTCTTTTAAAAGATAGGTTACTTTATTTAAAATCTTTTCGATTTGTTTCGCGTTTTTACTATACATTTCGCTTGCTGATTTCGACTTTGTTTCTAGGGAAAATAGTTCAAGATCAGCATGACATTTTTTTAAAGATGCTAATAATAAAGGCTTGTTTTGAGGAGAAGGCATTTGTAGTTTGTCATTATAAATGTCGATAGTAAGTTGTCCGTATGAATCCACTTGACCGAGAAAGACATTTTCAATAACAACACCGAGCTTTTCTAGTTCAGAATGTAACCAAGCACGGTTATGCCCGCTTGCTGAAAGGGGGCCATCTAGTACATTCCCATCCATAATAACGGTTTGTGGTTCTTTTTCATTCGGCACTTTTAAACCGAGATCTTTTGCAGTAAGTGGCTGAGCATCTTTCTTTAATAATACATTTAATTCTCCGCTCGGTTCTAAGACAGCAAATTCAACTTCAGCTATACTAAAAGCACCATTTCCTCTAAGAAGTTCAAGTAACTCATCACTTGTATATTTTTCTTTCTTTAAATTATCCTCAAGTACTTTTCCGTCTTTTATTAACACGGTTGATTTTCCTTCAAAAAAGTCTCTAGCAGTTTTGTTTTTCAAGGAAATTATGCCAACGAAAAAAGGTACCGAGGCAAAAATAAGTATAGCGAAGACGCCATGGAAAAACTTTTGATCAAGCCCTGTAGCTATTTGAGCAGCGATATCACCGATTGTCATTCCCGCTATGTATTCAAAAAAGGAAAGTTGAGAGATTTGCCTTTTTCCTAAGCACTTTGTAATAGTGAATAAAATAATTAATATGAATACAGAGCGAAGGATGACAAGTGTCCATTCCGGTAGGTGAGACATAGTCATTTCCTCCAGTCTACTTAAAACCCTTTATATTGAGGTTCTTCCCGTTCTAATACTGAAACTCTATCCTGTAAATCAGCGATGACACTGTCCATTTCTAACATACATTCATGAAATACGCGTTTTGCTTCATTGTCTGTAGAATTTAGCGAAAGGGAACTTAAGCTTGCTTGAGCTCCCCTTACACTAGCAAGGCAAGTTTTAACGCTAGCAATAACAGTCATACGAACACTCCTTATCCTTTCGGTTTGAATAGCAATGCTCCAATGAAGCCGAAAATAATAGCTGCGGACACACCGGCGCTTGTTACTTTAAACATGCCGGTAATGACGCCAACGATGCCATGCTTTGCGGCTTCTTCCATTGCGCCATGAACGAGGGCATTACCGAAACTTGTAATAGGTACAGTTGCCCCGGCTCCAGCGAAATCAATTAATGGTTCATACAAATTGAATCCGTCTAATATAGCTCCAGCAACAACGAGAGTTGCCATTGTATGAGCGGGTGTAAGTTTTACAACATCAAACATAAGTTGTCCGATTACACATATGATTCCGCCTATGACGAAAGCCCAGAAAAAAATCATTGCGTTGCACCTCCAAATTCAATCGAAACGGCGTGAGCGATACACGGAATCGTTTCTTCTTGCTGGAATGTAAGTGGAGATAGTAAAGCGCCTGTCGCAACGACAAGTATTTTTTTGAATTCTCCTCTTTTCATTCGATTTAATAAATGACCGTATACGACCGTTGCAGAACATCCTGGTCCACTAGCACCAGCGATAACAGGTTGCCCTTCTCTATAAATAAGTAGCCCGCAATCTTGAAACTGTTCGCTCGTTACTTTTGTTCCATGTTTATGTAGTAAGTCATAAGCAATTTCGCGACCGACATGGCCGAGATCGCCTGTTACGATTAAATCGTAGTAAGAGGCGTCAATTTGACGTTCGCGTAAATGAGCTTCAATTGTATCGACGGCAGCTGGAGCCATTGCGCCTCCCATATTAAACGGATCCGTTAATCCCATATCAACTACTCGTCCGATTGTGGCAGATGTTACCCTAGGACCGTGTCCAGTATCGCTTAAAATAGCAGCGCCAGCACCGGTTACTGTCCACTGCGCGGTAGGTGGTTTTTGCCCACCATATTCGGTAGGATAGCGGAACTGTTTTTCTACAGCGGTGTTATGGCTTGATGCCCCGGTTAATAAATATTTTGCGCCTTTTGCATTTACGATACTTGCTCCAAGTGCTAAACCTTCCATAGAAGTAGAACAAGCGCCGAATAGTCCGAGATAAGGAGTGCCCAGTGTACGGCAAGCAAAGCTTGTAGGGGTAATTTGATTAATTAAATCGCCTGCGAGTACAAATTGAATATCGTCTTTACGAAGTTTTGCTTTTTCAGTAGCGCGGCTACAAGCTTCTTCAAATAAAATTTTATGTGCTTTTTCATAGGAATCCTGTCCGAGCCATAAATCTTCATGAAGGATATCAAAGTCTTCTGGAATTTTTCCTTTTGCTTCAAACGGCCCGCCAACGACTCCTGTCGAAATAATAACTGGTTTGTTTTCAAATACCCAGGTTCGGTGTCCTTGTAACATTTATAGCCCTCCCCATTGAACGAGAATCGTTTTAATAAGTGCGATGACGAAAGCTGAAAATACACCAAACAAAATAACGGAGCCGGCTAATTTAAACATATTTCCTCCAACGCCGAGTACGAACCCTTCTGTTCGGTGTTCGATACATGCGGCAATAACAGAGTTACCAAATCCAGTGACAGGTACAGCTGTGCCTGCTCCGGCAAACTGACCAAACCGATCGTATATACCAAATCCAGTTAATAACATGGAAATAAAAATGAGAGTTGCGACTGTTGGATTTCCTGCTGAGCGTTCAGTGAAATCAAAATATGTGATATAAAACGTAGAAATGAGTTGTCCGATGAAGCAAATAAAACCACCGACGAAAAAGGCTTTAATACAATTTTTTAAGACAGGGCGCTTCGGTTCTCGTTCTTGTTCGAATTTTTTGTACTCCTGTTGTACAGGGGTTAAGTTCTTATCTTTACTAGACATTGCGATCCTTCCTTTTCTTTTAAAAAGCGTTAAGTGTTAGACTCCATTTTTTTACCAATGAATTTTAATTGCTTATTAATTTCATCTTTAGAGACTTCTTTTTCCTTAATTTTTCTTTCGAGTTTTTCGAGTAACATAAAGATTTTTTTATCTGTACTTACACGAACATCGAAAGTAGGATGCTCATCACTTAGCTGTTTTTGAAGCTTCTTACGTAGAGGTTTTAATCCAAACCTTTCGTGATGCTCAGGTGTAACTGCTATGTAGAGATCTAAATTTGAATTCACTGCTGTACTTTTTATAATTTCATTCATAGCGAGAGCTCTTTTCTTCGCTCCTTGTGATATAGATTGATTAAAGGATTCCGTACTCGTCTTTGTTAATTTAGGACCTTTTTCTTTCTCCGTTCGTTTTGCTTCTTCTTTCACTTTTTTATCTAAGGGACTATTATCACATCCGGTAAAAGAGCTAAATAGAAGGGCAAATAATGCGGTTATGAGTCCGAGTTTTCGCATAATTATCATTCCGTTTCTATTGCAATATGTAATGTGATAGAAAAAGGATGACTGCATATCATCCTTTTTCTATTTCACAGCATGACGAATCCGTTATTGCTGTGAGTATTGTGGTTCTTCTTGTTGGACTTCTTCAACGCGAGGGTTTAAAGAATCGATAATCGTTTGTGTTTGCTGCGCAGCTGTTTGGAAAAGTTGCTTCGCTTGTTGGTTATCCGTATCAAGAGCGAATCCCTCTAAGCTAGCTTGTGCACTTTTTAATCCAGAAACAGTTTGCTTTAATTTCGTAATTACAGTCATTGAATGAAGCCCCCTTTGGAATATCAATTCAAAGATTATAATTTGTGAGTTGGGGTGAATTTATGATTGGGAATTTTAGGGATGTATCATTTTAAAATTACAATTTTGTAATGAATATGTAAGGATAAGTGATAGTGGACAAAAACTTTTTCTCCTAGAATAAAGAGAGTAAAGCAAGTTAAAAGGATGTTTGAAGGAGAGGAAAATGAAGAAATTATTATTAGGTTTAATTGGACTTTTTATATTAGTTATTGGTGTGGCAAGTGTTTCTCATAATGAGATAACAGATAGATACAACCCGCTTGTGAAAGAGGATTGGTTATATGTAAAAGCGAAAGAATCTGGCCGACTATCTAAAATAGGAGAGGTGGCTGGGGAATATAAACTTTCTGGTTATTATGCTTCCGGTGAAGGAAGAGATGTTAAGTTTTATGCACCTCGTGGGCTTAGGAAGGAGCATATGTAAAGGTTAAAACGAAAGGGGAATATATTGAAACATATCAAGAAGTACAGCCTAATGAAATTCCAAAAGAGATTAAAGAGAAGCTAGATAAATAAAATGGATAAGAATTGCTTCCTAAATGTAGAAATTAGGGGGCGTTTTTATGCAAAAATAGCGCATATATAACGTGCAATCAAAGAGTTTTTATTGATTTAAATGGTTTTTATTGCTATTATTATGAAGAGAAAATGAAGTATATTTTATAATCATGCGCCCATAGCTCAGTCGGATAGAGCGGTGGTTTCCGGTACCACGTCTGCCGGGGGTTCGAATCCCTCTGGGCGCGTCAAAAAGTCCTAACTTACGTTTTGTAGGTTAGGACTTTTTTTATTTCCCTCTTGTTATATCTGGTGATAAGATTTACTATTAGTACTTGATAATAATTTTTGTAACTTATTATTTTCTTTCAATATTATTCAAATTTCGGTTGTAAGTTGTAAATCTCATTAATACATATAAATTAATAATATTTTGGAATGGGTGTCTGCGTGAGGATTCTCCTTTTACCAAACTTATTGTACAATAGAAACAAGGGGGAGATTAGTTTGAAGGCAAGTCTTTTACAAGAACAAAGCTTACGTTTGGCAATGACACAAGAGTTAAGGCAAGCGATTACAATGCTCCAGTATAATGTACAAGAATTATCGGAGTTTTTGTATGAGCAATCGTTAGAGAATCCCCTTATTGAGTTAGGTGGTTTTGAGAGGGAGAAGAAAAAGAGCTCTAACACAAGTAAAAGTACCAGCAAACAAGTCGAGAATCAGATGGAAATCTACAGTGTGGATTCCACAACGATTCAGCAACATTTATTAAATCAAATACAGTACTATAAAATAGAGGAAGAAGAGCGAAAAGTAGCTTCTTTCATTATTATGAACATGGATGGAAATGGGTATTTACAAGAAACGAACGAGGAGTTAGCAAATCTCCTTTCCGCACCGCTTCATGTAGTCGACCGCTCTGTTGAGCTTGTCCAATCACTTGAGCCAGCAGGGGTAGGAGCGCGTAATATTCAGGAATGCCTAACTTTACAATTGAAGCGCTTACAAAGGCGAAATGGATTAGCAGAAGAGGTTATAGAAGATCATTTCGCTTATTTCGTGAAGAAAGATTGGCGAAAACTCGTTCAAGTGCTGAAGTGTAGTAATGAAGAATTGCAATTAGCGGTGAACTGTATTACGTCCCTGCAGCCGAAACCAGGTCTTGCGTTTTCTTCAGATAAACCACTTTATATTGTGCCTGATATGGCAGTGAAAAAAGATGGTGATCGTCTCGTTTTACAAATGAATGAGAGAAATATGCCGAGAATTGAAATTCACTCTGAGTATAGTGCGCTTCTTAATAATAGTGAAAGTGAAGTAGCATCTTACGTATCAGAAAAGTATCAGCATGTGCAGTGGATTATGCGTAGTTTGAAACAGAGGAAACAAACGCTTCTGCAAGTAATGACCATTATTATGGAAAAACAACGTGATTTCTTCTGGAAAGGTCCGGAGTATTTAAAACCACTTGCTTTAAAAGAAGTAGCAGAAGAATTAAGTGTACATGAATCTACAATTAGCCGTGCAACGCGAAATAAATATGTGCAAACACCACACGGTTTATTTGAGATGAAATCGTTCTTTAGTAATGCTGTTTCGACTACGGAAGACGAAGCAGTTTCTACAAAGCGTGTAAAACAATTTATCCAAACGCTTGTTGAGGCGGAAAATAAGAAAAAGCCACTTTCAGATCAAAAGATTTCAAAATTGTTAGAAGAAGAGCATGAAATCGTTATTTCTCGAAGAACAGTAGCGAAGTATAGAGAACAAATGCATATTCCAGCGTCGTCATTAAGAAAAACGATCGGATAGGTGAAGAAGATGAAAGTTGTACTGTATACAAAAAAAGATTGTGGCCTTTGCGTGAAGGCGAAACAAGTTTTAAAAGAAGTACAATGTGAATATTCTTTTCAAATCGAGGAAATAGATATATATGAAGATAATGACCTTTTAGAAAAATATCATGTCATGATTCCGGTTGTAGAAATAGACGGGAAACAAGTAGAATATGGTAACATTCACAAAGGTGTCATAATAAACTATATAAAGAATGCAGTTAAGAGTTGAATAAGTTTCTATCTCCTGTTACAATAATACACGTAGCAGGGATTATTTTTTTAACCTATGTGGGACACAAAATGTCACTACGGGACGTAAAGTGACCACGAGGGAAAATGAACCAATGTAGTGAGGAGAAAAGATATGCGCTCATGGATTCAGAACACAAAAAAATTATTACCTGATCTGCTACCTGTTATGCAAACGAGAATGCAAATTCTTCAATACATTAGGCTCATGCAGCCGATTGGAAGAAGAAACTTATCAGCGAGTCTCGGTATGACAGAACGAGTATTGCGAAGTGAAGTTCAAGTTTTGAAAGAACAAAACTTAGTTCACGTCGCTTCTTCTGGAATGACTTTGACAGAAGAAGGAACAGCTTTAGTTCTTGCTTTGGAAGACTTTATGAAAGAAATTTCCGGGTTAAAGGTTTTAGAAAAGCAACTTAAGGAAACATTAGACTTGGATGAAGTTTTCGTTGTCCCTGGTGATAGTGATGAATCACCTTGGGTCAAACTGGAGATGGGCCGTGCTTGTGTGACTTGTATAAAAGACCGTCTGACAGCGAATAATATCGTTGCTGTGGCTGGAGGAACTACGCTAGCTGCTGCTGCGGACATGATGCAGCTTGATTGCAAAGATTTACATATGCTATTTGTCCCAGCACGTGGTGGAATTGGAGAAGGCGTCGAATTAGAAGCCAATACCATTTGTGCCAAAATGGCGCAAAATACGATGAGTAATTATCGCTTATTGTATGTTCCAGACCATGTTAGTAGCGAAGCATATGCGTCTATTGTGACAGAGCCTTCCGTGAAAGAAGTTCTTGAGTTGATTCGATCTTCCAATATCGTCATTCATGGAATAGGTGATGCGTTAACAATGGCACGTCGCAGAAATACTTCGGAAGCAGATTGGTTAAAGATTCAAGCAAGCGAAGCAGTTGGCGAGGCTTTCGGTTACTACTTTAATGAACAAGGAAATGTTGTTCATAAAGTAAGAACAGTTGGTATGCAACTTGAGGATTTACAAAATGTATCTCACGTTGTTGCAGTCGCTGGAGGTTCTTCAAAGGCAAAGGCAATACAGGCTGTAATTAAACAAGGGCACACTTCAATTCTAATTACAGATGAAGGTGCAGCAAAACAGTTAACAAAGGGTATTACCCTTTAATATAATCCCCCAAGGAGGAAATTCAAATGACTAAAATTGGTATTAATGGATTTGGACGTATCGGACGTAACGTATTCCGCGCAGCTCTTAACAACTCTGAGGTAGAAGTAGTAGCAATCAACGACTTAACAGATGCTAAAACATTAGCTCACCTTTTAAAATATGACACAGTTCACGGAACTTTAAATGCAGAAGTATCTGCTAACGAAAACAGCATCGTTGTTAACGGTAAAGAAATTAAAGTTATCGCTGAGCGTGACCCAGCTCAATTACCATGGAGCGACTACGGAGTAGAAGTAGTAGTAGAATCTACTGGTCGTTTCACTAAAAAATCAGACGCTGAAAAACACTTAGGTGGATCAGTTAAGAAAGTTATCATCTCAGCTCCAGCTTCTGACGAAGATATCACTGTAGTTATGGGTGTTAACCACGAACAATACGATGCAGCTAACCACAACGTAGTATCTAACGCTTCTTGTACTACAAACTGTCTAGCTCCATTCGCTAAAGTATTAAACGAAAAATTCGGCGTAAAACGCGGAATGATGACAACAATTCACTCTTACACTAACGACCAACAAATCTTAGACTTACCACACAAAGATTTACGTCGTGCTCGTGCAGCAGCTGAAAACATGATCCCAACATCTACTGGTGCAGCTAAAGCTGTAGCATTAGTATTACCAGAACTTAAAGGTAAATTAAACGGTGGCGCTGTACGTGTTCCAACTGCTAACGTTTCTCTAGTTGACCTAGTTGTTGAACTTGACAAAGAAGTAACAGTTGAAGAAGTAAATGCAGCATTCAAAGCAGCAGCTGAAGGCGAATTAAAAGGTATCCTTGGATACAGCGAAGAGCCATTAGTATCTATCGACTATAACGGATGTACAGCTTCTTCTACAATCGATGCATTATCTACAATGGTAATGGAAGGTAACATGGTTAAAGTACTTTCTTGGTACGATAACGAAACTGGTTACTCTAACCGTGTAGTAGACTTAGCAGCTTACATGACTTCTAAAGGTCTTTAATTCTTAATTATATAAGCTATCAATGACAAAACGAGGGAGAGGGTTTGTTCCCTCTCTCTCTTCTTTCGTTTTAAAAGCAAATGTGTTAAGCTTTTGAGTGGGTTTTGTCAATCCTAACTAGTAGTCGGAGGGAAATCCAATGAACAAAAAATCAATTCGTGACGTAGATTTAAAAGGTAAGCGTGTATTTTGCCGCGTTGACTTCAACGTACCTATGAAAGAAGGCAAAATTACAGATGAAACTCGTATCCGTGCAGCTCTTCCTACAATTCAATATTTAGTAGAGCAAGGTGCGAAAGTTATTTTAGCAAGTCACTTAGGCCGTCCAAAAGGTCAAGTAGTAGAAGAAATGCGTTTAACTCCAGTAGCAGCACGTTTAGGCGAGCTTCTTGGTAAAGACGTTAAAAAAGCAGACGAAGCATTCGGACCAGTTGCACAAGAAATGGTTGCAGCAATGAACGAAGGCGACGTATTAGTTCTTGAAAACGTACGTTTCTATGCGGGCGAAGAAAAGAACGATGCAGAACTTGCGAAAGAATTTGCAGCTCTTACTGATATCTTCGTAAACGATGCATTCGGTGCAGCTCACCGTGCTCACGCTTCTACAGCAGGTATCGCAGACTACCTACCAGCAGTATCTGGATTATTAATGGAAAAAGAGTTAGAGGTACTTGGAAAAGCACTTTCTAACCCAGAACGCCCATTCACAGCTATTATTGGTGGTGCGAAAGTAAAAGATAAAATCGGTGTAATTCGTCATCTATTAGACAAAGTAGATAACTTAATCATCGGTGGCGGACTTGCTTACACATTCGTTAAAGCTTTAGGTCATGAAATTGGTCTATCTCTATGTGAAGACGACAAAATCGAACTAGCTAAAGAATTTATGCAACTTGCAAAAGAAAAAGGCGTAAACTTCTACATGCCAGTTGATGTTGTAATCACTGAGGAATTCTCTGAAACTGCAACAACTCAAATCGTTAATATCGATTCTATCCCTTCTAACTGGGAAGGCGTGGACATCGGTCCTAAAACACGTGAAATTTATGCAGATGTAATTAAAAATTCTAAGCTTGTTGTATGGAATGGACCAATGGGTGTATTCGAAATGACTCCATTCGCAGAAGGTACAAAAGCAGTAGGACAAGCATTAGCAGATGCAGAAGGTACATACTCTGTTATCGGCGGTGGTGACTCTGCAGCAGCTGTTGAAAAATTCGGTATGGCTGATAAAATGAGCCACATTTCTACTGGCGGCGGTGCGTCATTAGAATTCATGGAAGGCAAAGAGCTTCCAGGTGTAGTTTGTCTTAACGACAAATAAGTAGCAGCCAAAGAAAAAGGACGGTGCAAAGCATGCGTAAACCAATTATCGCAGGTAACTGGAAAATGAATAAAACTCTATCTGAAGCAGTTAGCTTCGTAGAGGAAGTTAAAGGTCAAATCCCAGCAGCTTCAGCTGTTGATGCAGTAGTTTGCTCTCCAGCTCTATTCCTAGAGCGCCTTGTAGCAGCAACTGAAGGAACTGACTTACAAGTAGGTGCACAAAACATGCACTTCGAAAAAAATGGTGCATTCACTGGCGAAATTAGCCCAGTAGCACTTAGCGACTTAAAAGTAGGCTACGTAGTACTTGGCCACTCTGAGCGTCGTGAAATGTTTGCTGAAACAGATGAGTCAGTAAACAAAAAGACTATCGCAGCATTTGAACATGGTTTAACACCAATCGTATGTTGTGGTGAGACTTTAGAAGAGCGCGAAAGCGGAAAAACATTTGATCTAGTAGCAGGTCAAGTGACAAAAGCACTTGCAGGTTTAACAGAAGAGCAAGTTAAAGCAACTGTTATCGCTTATGAGCCAATCTGGGCTATCGGTACAGGTAAATCTTCTTCTTCTGCAGATGCAAACGAAGTATGTGCGCACATCCGTAAAGTTGTTGCAGAAGCTGTTTCTCCAGAAGCTGCAGAAGCTGTTCGTATTCAATACGGCGGTAGCGTAAAACCAGAAAACATTAAAGAGTATATGGCACAATCTGACATCGACGGCGCTTTAGTTGGCGGTGCTAGCTTAGAGCCTGCTTCGTTCTTAGGTCTTCTGGGGGCGGTAAAATGAGAAAGCCAACAGCTTTAATCATTCTTGATGGTTTCGGACTTCGTGAAGAAACTCATGGGAATGCTGTAGCACAAGCTAAGAAACCTAATTTTGATGGTTACTGGAACAGATTCCCTCATACAACGCTTACAGCTTGTGGTGAGGCAGTAGGTCTTCCAGAAGGTCAAATGGGTAACTCTGAGGTTGGTCACTTAAATATCGGTGCTGGCCGCGTAGTATATCAAAGCTTAACACGCGTAAACGTTGCAATTCGTGAAGGCGAGTTCGATCAGAACGAAACTTTCCAAAATGCAATTAAAAGCGTAAAAGAAAAAGGTACTGCACTTCATTTATTCGGTTTACTTTCTGACGGTGGTGTGCACAGTCACATGAACCACATGTTTGCTCTTCTTCGCTTAGCAGCTAAAGAAGGCGTTGAGAAAGTATACATTCATGCATTCTTAGATGGCCGCGATGTTGGACCGAAAACAGCACAAGGTTATATCGATGCAACAAATGAAGTAATTAAAGAAACAGGAGTAGGACAATTCGCGACTATCTCTGGTCGTTATTACTCCATGGACCGTGACAAGCGTTGGGATCGCGTAGAAAAATGTTACCGTGCTATGGTGAATGGTGAAGGCCCTACTTATAAATCAGCAGAAGAGTGTGTAGAAGACTCTTATGCAAATGGTATCTATGATGAATTCGTATTGCCGTCTGTAATTGTTAACGAAGATGACACGCCAGTTGCAACAATCAATGATGATGATGCAGTTATCTTCTATAACTTCCGTCCAGACCGTGCAATTCAAATTGCTCGTGTATTTACAAACGAAGACTTCCGTGAGTTCGATCGTGGTGAAAAAGTACCTCACATTCCTGAATTCGTTTGTATGACACATTTCAGTGAAACTGTAGATGGTTACGTGGCATTTAAGCCAATGAACCTTGATAACACATTAGGTGAAGTTGTTGCGCAAGCGGGATTAAAGCAACTTCGCATCGCGGAAACTGAAAAGTATCCGCACGTTACTTTCTTCTTTAGCGGTGGTCGTGAGGCTGAATTCCCAGGAGAAGAGCGTATCTTAATTAACTCACCGAAGGTTGCAACATATGACTTGAAACCTGAAATGAGCATTTACGAAGTAACGGACGCTTTAGTAAATGAAATCGAAAATGATAAACATGATGTTATCATTCTTAACTTTGCGAACTGTGATATGGTTGGCCATTCTGGGATGATGGAACCAACAATTAAAGCAGTAGAAGCAACTGACGAATGTTTAGGAAAAGTTGTAGAAGCGATTCTTGCAAAAGATGGTGTAGCACTTATTACTGCTGACCATGGTAATGCTGATCAGGAGTTAACTGCTGATGGCGAGCCAATGACAGCTCATACAACTAACCCGGTTCCTTTCATCGTTACAAAAAATGACGTAGAGCTTCGTGAAGGTGGTATTTTAGGAGATATCGCCCCAACAATGCTTACACTTTTAAATGTGGAACAACCGAAAGAAATGACAGGTAAAACAATTATTAAATAATTTGCTTATATAAAAAGGAGAGAATTTATTATGTCAACAATTATTGATGTTTATGCTCGCGAAGTCCTTGACTCTCGTGGTAACCCAACTGTAGAAGTAGAAGTTTACACAGAAAGCGGCGCTTTCGGACGCGCTATCGTACCAAGTGGTGCATCTACTGGCGAGCACGAAGCAGTAGAATTACGTGACGGTGACAAATCTCGTTACCTTGGTAAAGGTGTTATGAACGCAGTAAACAACGTTAACGAAGCAATCGCTCCAGAAATCGTTGGTTTCGACGTAACTGACCAAGCTGGTATCGACCGTGCTATGATCGAATTAGATGGCACTCCAAACAAAGGTAAACTAGGCGCTAACGCTATCCTTGGTGTATCTATGGCAGTAGCTCATGCAGCAGCTGACTTCGTAGGTCTTCCATTATACCGTTACCTTGGTGGATTCAATGCAAAACAATTACCAACTCCAATGATGAACATCATCAACGGTGGTTCTCACGCTGATAACAACGTAGACTTCCAAGAGTTCATGATCTTACCAGTTGGTGCTCCAACATTCAAAGAATCAATCCGTATGGGTGCTGAAGTATTCCATGCACTTAAAGCTGTATTACATGACAAAGGCCTTAACACTGCAGTAGGTGACGAAGGTGGATTCGCTCCAAACCTTGGTTCTAACCGTGAAGCATTAGAAGTAATCATCGAAGCTATCGAAAAAGCTGGTTACAAAGCTGGCGAGAACGTATTCTTAGGAATGGACGTTGCTTCTTCTGAGTTCTACAACAAAGAAACTGGTAAATATGACCTTGCAGGCGAAGGCCGTACTGGCTTAACTTCTGCAGAAATGGTTGATTTCTACGAAGAGCTTTGCAAAGACTTCCCAATCATCTCTATCGAAGATGGTTTAGACGAAAACGACTGGGATGGTCACAAATTATTAACTGAGCGTATCGGTGATAAAGTACAATTAGTTGGTGACGACTTATTCGTAACTAACACTCAAAAACTTGCTGAAGGTATCGAAAAAGGTATCTCTAACTCAATCTTAATTAAAGTTAACCAAATCGGTACTTTAACTGAGACTTTCGAAGCTATCGAAATGGCTAAACGTGCTGGTTATACAGCAGTTGTATCTCACCGTTCTGGTGAAACTGAAGATGCTACAATCGCTGACATCGCAGTTGCAACTAACGCTGGCCAAATCAAAACTGGTTCTATGAGCCGTACTGACCGTATTGCTAAGTACAACCAATTATTACGCATCGAAGACGAACTAGGCGAAATCGCTGTTTACGATGGTATCAAATCTTTCTACAACATCAAACGATAATTGTAGAAAATAACGACAGACCGTGAGAAATCACGGTCTGTTTTTTTATCCCGCTTTAATGGGCAGTAAGACCCCCACCTCAAAATTCAGCGAAAGCAAAGAAGTTAGGTGGGGATCGACTGCCCATAAAAGTCCGATTGGTGAGGGCTGATAATCAGTGGGGGATGAAGAAAACCCCCACTGATTAAAGTTTCACTTTATGTTAAAATTGCTCATCCGTCATAATTGACATGAAATGTTTAAAGAAGCGGTTATAATCAAAATCGATTGCGATTTGATGAATCGGCCGATCAATAAATGGTTTAGATTCTTCTAAAGAGCGGAATTCTCTAATGCTTGTTCCTTGTGCATAAGATTCTGTCATGACAACGATAGGTGATTTGTGATACGTAAACATAGAGTTATCAAGTAAAGCGAGTATTGGCATTGTGTCATGAAAGGGGCTTCCCTTTAAATGTGGTAGGGCATCTTTATAATATCCGTAGTAATAATGATCAAATAACGGTTTGACGAGTGGGGCTTTTCCTTTTGCTTCAATATATTCAGCCATTTCTGGTGTAATGATGGAATACTGGGTGACGTTTAATGGATAGATGTACATGTTAGATGAGGATTGAAGGACTATATTAGCGGCAGCAGGATCACCATAAAAGTTTGCTTCAGAAATAGGTGTAACATTACCAGGGTGCAAAAAGGCACCGCCCATTACGTAGTAAGATTTAATTTGCTTCATTAACTGTTTACATAAGATGAATAAAATTGCTAGGGAGGTAAGTCTTCCTAAACTTACGATGATTAATTCATCTTTATACTGCTCAATAAGAGGAATAACTTCAAAGAAATTCTCCATCTCTCCGTTAGTTACATTTTCTTTTGGAATAATTGGCCCGAGTCCTTGTTTCCCGTGTACATTCGTAAAAAAAGCAGGAGGGGCACCAGTAAGCGGTTGTTCTGAACCACCAAATACCTTAATATTTCTATTTTTTTTTTCGTGCTTAAGAAAATGAGCATTTTGTACGGCCATTTCTTTTGAAACATTGCCATAATCAGCAACAATGCCGATGATTTCTATTTCATCGATAAAGAATGCTAAGAGGAGAGCCATCGCATCATCAATTCCAGGATCACAAAAAATAAGAACTTTTTTGGGCATATGTTCACCACCTATCTTATTTATGTATATGTAAGCGTAAGGATAAAAATATTATTTTATTGAAATAACAACCTTATAAATTCAGAAAATAAAAACTTTTTATATTAGGTCAAGGTTTTTGACTTAATTTTCGCGCAGGAATCCAGTCATATCAAGGTTGTAAGCGTCTAACATAGGCTATTTTTGCTGTCAAGTTGATAAATTGCAGCTTTTTACAATTTATACTATGATAAAGATATTAACAGAAGATCGTATAAACATGAGGGATGATGAACATGAAATTTACAAAGATTCTTGTCCAAATTGCTGCTCTTTACGTTTTCTATATGGTTGGAACTTGGGTGCAAGAAATGTTAAATATTCCGATTCCAGGAAGTTTGATTGGGATGTTCCTCTTACTTGTTTTACTTAGCCTAAAAGTTCTTCCAGTGAAATGGTTCGATTTAGGAGCAGAAACACTCGTTGCTATTATGCCGTTTTTATTAATTCCGCCAACGCTTGGCCTAATGAATTACGGTGCTTTTTTTATGAGTAAAGGAATTTCTCTTTTCATTACAATTGTAGCGAGTACATTTTTAATTATTATTGTCGCAGGACATACAGGACAATATCTTGCGAATAGAAAGGAAAGAGAATCGAGATGAGCCAAATATTAATCGGAATTGGTTGGGTTCTTTTTACGGTGCTATTATACCAATTATCTAAAAAAATCTATAAATTATTTCCAACACCATTCACCATTCCAATGCTTGTAGCAACAGGATTAATGGCTTTCTTATTTATCATGCTTGATATACCATATCAACATTATATGGAAAGTGGTGGCGGCTGGATTGCAAAACTGCTCGGACCTGGTGTTGTAGCATTTGCAATTCCTCTTTATAAACAACGTCATGTTTTACAAAAATATGTTGTACCAATTGCTGGTGGTGTATTAGTAGGTACAACAGTTGCCATTGCAAGTGATTTTGCGATTGCGTCACTTATGGGAACAGATAAAAGCTTAATTTTATCTTCTTTACCAAAGTCGGTAACAATGCCAGTTGCGATGAGTGTTTCAGAACAAGTTGGTGGTGTACCGTCATTAACAGCAGCTTTCGTTGTTATTGCGGGTATTACTGGAACGATTACCGGCCCGCTTTTATTAAAATGGAGCCGCGTTACAAATTCAGTTGGTAAAGGTATCGGATTTGGATGTGCTTCTCATATTATGGGCGTCATGAGAGCGATGAAAAATAATGAACATGAAGGTGTTATTGGATCGGTAACAATGACATTAACAGCAATTTTGACATGTTTGCTCGGACCGTTATTTGCAATGATGTTTATGTAATAGAAGAAAAGCGAGAGCGACTCTATAGCTCTCGCTTTTCTATAGAATTTATGCTACAGTTAAAATAACTGAATCTTTGTAGGAGGTACGCCAAGTGCATACGTTATTATCCGTTTTACTTATTATTGTATCGATTTTAATGATTGTTATGGTACTTATGCAGTCTAGTAATAGCTCAGGCCTTTCAGGTGCAATTTCAGGCGGTGCAGAGCAATTATTTGGTAAGCAAAAAGCACGTGGAATTGAAGCGGTATTAAACCGTATTACAATTGTTTTAGCGGTTTTATTCTTCGTATTAACAATTGCTGTTACGTACTTAAATTTATAGAATTGAAAGAAGAAGCGTTAGTAAGTTGTACTAATGGTTCTTCTTTTTTTATTTTGCCATTTGAAAGATGTTTCTAATTAGATTATAGAAATATAAATATGGTACACTAAGATATAGAAAGAATACGACTAGATTACAGAAGAGAAAGAGGAGAAGTACATGATGAAATTAGCATCTCCGAAACCATTTACATTTGAGGGTGGAGACCGCGCTGTTTTATTACTACATGGTTTCACAGGAAACTCAGCTGATGTACGTATGTTAGGGCGTTTCTTAGAGAAGAAAGGCTACACTTGTCATGCGCCAATTTATAAAGGACACGGTGTACCACCAGAAGAGCTTGTTCATACAGGTCCTGAAGACTGGTGGCAAGATGTAACAGAGGCATATCAGCTTTTAAAAGATAAAGGCTTTGAGAAAATTGCTGTCGTTGGATTGTCACTTGGCGGCGTATTTTCTTTAAAATTAGGTTATACAGTACCGGTTTTAGGTGTAGTACCAATGTGTGCACCAATGTATATTAAGAGTGAAGAAACAATGTACCAAGGTATATTGGCATACGCCCGCGAATATAAAAAGCGTGAGCAAAAATCACCAGAGCAAATTGAGCAAGAAATGTTGGAATTCCAAAAGACACCGATGAATACATTAAAAGCATTACAACAATTAATTGCTGACGTACGTAACAATGTGGACATGATTTATGCCCCAACATTTGTTGTACAGGCGCGTCATGATGAAATGATTAATACAGATAGTGCTAACATTATTTATAACGGTGTAGAATCAACATTAAAAGACATTAAATGGTATGAAGACTCTACGCATGTCATTACACTTGATAAACAGCGTGACGAGCTACATGAGGATGTATATAACTTCTTGGAGCAACTAGATTGGTAAGATCTAGTTGCCTCTTTTTTTCATAAGGAATTTTTTGTGAAAACTGTAAAAATCATAAGGGGAGTATTGAAGTTTCGCTTTATACATCCCCTATCTTTCGGATACACTAAATAATATAAGGTTTTAAAGGAGGTATTTTTGCTTGGAAGAAATCACACAAGAACATATTGATAAGTTGTTATTATTTATGAGAGAAGAAGCGTATAAACCGTTAACGATACAAGAGTTAGAAGAGGCATTTGGAATTGAAGGTTCTGAGGGCTTTAAAGATTTTGTAAAGGCACTTGTAATGATGGAAGAGAAGGGACTTGTTATTCGTACGCGTAGCAATCGTTACGGTCTTCCTGAAAAAATGAATTTAGTACGTGGTAAGTTAATTGGACATGCACGTGGCTTTGCATTCGTTGTACCAGACGAGAAGAAAACAGGAGACGATGATCTTTTCATCCCGCCTACAGAGTTAAACGGTGCACTTCATGGCGATACAGTATTAGCGCGCCTTAGTTCCCAATCGAGCGGTTCGCGTCAAGAAGGTTCAATTGTACGCATTTTAGAACGCGGCACGAAAGAACTAGTTGGTACATATACAGAATCGAAAAACTTTGGATTTGTTATACCGGACAATAAGCGCTGGACGAGTGATATCTTTATCTTGAAAAGTGCATCAATGGGTGCTGTAGAAGGTCATAAAGTAGTTGTGAAAATTACGAGTTATCCAGAGAATCGTTTAAGTGCAGAAGGTGAAGTTATTCAAATTCTAGGTCATAAAAATGATCCAGGAGTAGATATTTTATCTGTTATTCATAAACATCATTTACCTTTAGCGTTCCCTGAAGAAGTAATGGAGCATGCAAACAGTGTACCAGAAACGATTTCAGAAGAAGATTTAAAAGATCGTCGTGACTTGCGTGACCAAATGATCGTAACAATTGACGGCGCAGATGCGAAAGATTTAGATGACGCTGTTACAGTAACGAAGCTTGAGAACGGTAACTACAAGCTTGGCGTTCATATTGCGGATGTAAGTCATTACGTTCAAGAAGGTTCTCCAATTGATGTAGAAGCAGCGGAGAGAGCGACGAGTGTCTATCTTGTTGACCGTGTAATTCCGATGATTCCACATCGTCTATCTAACGGTATTTGTTCATTAAATCCGAAAGTAGACCGTCTGACGTTATCTTGTGAAATGGAAATCAACAACTTAGGTGATGTTGTAAAACACGAGATTTTCCAAAGTGTAATTAAAACGACAGAGCGTATGACGTATGCTGACGTAAGAAGCATTTTAGAAGATGAGGATGAAGAATTAATTAAGCGCTATGAGCCGCTTGTACCGATGTTTAAAGAGATGGGGCAATTAGCACAAATCCTACGTGAAAAACGTATGCGCCGCGGTGCAATCGACTTTGACTTTAAAGAAGCGAAAGTATTAGTAGATGAAGAAGGAAAACCGACAGACGTTGTTATGCGTGATCGTTCTGTATCAGAGAAATTAATTGAAGAATTTATGCTTGTTGCGAACGAAACAGTAGCAGAGCATTTCCACTGGATGAACGTACCATTCATGTACCGTGTCCATGAAGATCCGAAAGAAGATAAACTAGAGCGTTTCTTCGAATTTGTAACGAACTTCGGATATGCGGTAAAAGGACGTGCAAATGAAGTACATCCTCGTGCGCTTCAACAAATTCTTGAAATGGTGCAAGGACAGCCTGAAGAAGTAGTTATTTCAACGGTTATGCTTCGTTCCATGAAGCAAGCGCGTTACGATGCGGATAGCTTAGGACATTTTGGTTTATCAACTGAGTTCTACACGCATTTCACATCACCAATTCGTCGTTACCCAGATACGATTGTTCATAGATTAATTCGTGAATACATCATTAACGGTAAAGTCGACAGTGAAACACAAGCAAAATGGCGTGAAAAATTACCTGAGATTGCAGATCATTCTTCTAATATGGAACGCCGTGCTGTTGAAGCAGAACGTGAAACAGACGAAATGAAAAAAGCAGAGTATATGGTTGATAAGATCGGTGAAGAGTATGACGGTATGATTAGCTCTGTAACAAACTTCGGTTTATTCGTAGAGCTTCCAAATACAATTGAAGGTCTTGTGCACGTTAGCTACTTAACGGATGATTACTACCGTTATGACGAGCAGCATTTCGCAATGATCGGTGAACGTACAGGTAACGTATTCCGCATCGGTGACGAAATTACAATTCGCGTTATTAACGTAAACAAAGACGAGCGTGCAATCGACTTTGAAATCGTTGGCATGAAAGGTACGCCTCGTCGTAAGTTCAAAGATCGTCCAGTCGTGATCGAACAGCCAAGAACAGGCAGAAAGAAACGCGGTGGACGTAGCGAGCGCAGTAATGAGCGCGGCGGCGAACGTGGCACAGGTAGAAAATTTGACCGTGGTGGCAAAGGTAAAGGAAGAGGATCCGCTTCCGCGTCAGCATCCGCTAGCCAACCAGGGAAAAAAGATGGTAACGGCAAGAAGAAAAAAGCATTCTTCGAAAACGTACCAGGATTCAAGAAGAAAAAGAAAAAGCGTAAGTAAGAAAAGGATGGCTTCGCTTTGATGAAAAGCGAGGCTTTTTCTTTTTTCTTGGTGGCTTGAGAGCGAGCCACTTTCGCTTTTTATGAAATCTAGCTACAGTGGCTAGAATGTTCGGCGGCTTCGCTTCCTCCCAAGAGGCAAAAAGCGCCTCAAGGTCAGAAGCTCCATCCACCTCACATTCTGAGCGAGCCACTTTCGCTTTTTAGTGGAATCCAGCTACAGTGGCTAGAATCTATTGGCCATTTCACTCCCTCGGACGAAGCAAAAAGCGCTTCTCTGTCGGGAGTTCCAATGTCCAAAGATTCTGAGCGAGCCACTTTCGCTTTTTAGTAACATTTGTTACAATAGTAAAAATAGAGGAGGGACGTTATATGCCAAAGGGTACAGGTAAGGTTATTGCACAAAATAAGAAAGCTTTTCATGATTATTTCATCGAAGAAACATACGAAGCAGGGCTTGTCCTTCAAGGAACGGAAATTAAGTCGATTCGCGCTGGACGCGTGAACTTGAAAGATGCGTTTGCACGTGTACATAATGGTGAAGTATGGGTTCATAATATGCATATTAGTACGTACGAACAAGGGAATCGTTTCAACCATGATCCGCTTCGCACGAGAAAGTTACTTCTTCACAAAAAAGAAATTGAGAAGTTAACAGGTGCTTCAAAAGAAACAGGCTATGCATTAGTTCCAGTTAGAATCTATTTGAAAAATGGATTCGCGAAAATGGCACTTGGTTTAGCAAAAGGTAAGAAACAATATGATAAGCGTCACGATTTAAAAGAGAAAGAAGCTAAACGTGAAATTGCACGCGCGTTCCGTGATCGTCAAAAGATGTAATACAGATATTTACATTTGTAAAACGGCGCGCGTATGATATAATAACTTATGTAAGATTGTTGCACATTGAAAAACAGCTCTTAGTAGCTATCACGAAATTTCTTCGTATGCTCCATTTTTATCATGGGGACGTTACGGATTCGACAGGGATAGTTCGAGCTTAGGTTGCGAGTCGAGGGGATCGGCCTCGTTAAAACGTCAAAGCCTATAATTGGCAAACAAAACAATCTTTCTTTAGCTGCTTAATTGCACTAAAGGTTCCTCCCTCCATCGTCCATGTGGTAGGGTAAGGGACTCAAACTAAGTGGACTACGCCGGAGTTCGCCGTCTGAGGGCGAAGGAAGAGAACAATCAGACTAGCAACTTGGAAGCCTGTCGATAGGCTGAAGAGTTCGCGAAATGCTAATATATCGACTACACTCGTAGAAGCTTAAGTGCCGATATTTTTGGACGTGGGTTCGACTCCCACCGTCTCCACCAATACATAACTGTTTGGTGGTTTTTTATTTTTTATGATATGAACCATAACTTTGCCAGATTGGCGAGGGTATGGTTCTTTTTGTTTTGTAGTTCTATAAAATACTCAAGTTGTGGACAGTACTCTTGAAGCAGAAACTGAATGAATAGTTATTGATGATAAGCAGATAGATACTATAGCTACCTTTAATGATTACATAATATGTATTTGAATCTTCATATCCTTTGTGTTTTTATCCGTATCTATTGTAAGATTATATAGAGTTCTCCTAATAAGCTGTTATAATGGCTTTTTTAGGAATTTAGTATTTATAAATCTCGAGTTATTTTTTTGAGATAATTTTTATCTAACTAAGTTATATTGAAGTAGAGGTGAACCATCGGTGAGACAGGTGTTAGTAATTAAGAATGAACGGTCTTTAGCAAAGAAAATCGTAAGCGGTTTAACGCAAGAGGGCCATTTCATTTTAAAACTTCACAATGAAAACCAAGGTTTAAATATAGCATATGAACAAGATTGGGATATTATCATATTGGATTGGGATTCATTAAGTATATCGGGACCAGAAATTTGTAGACAAATACGACTTGTTAAAAAGACACCAATCATTATTGTGACCAACAATATTTCAAGCGAGGATTGCATAGCAGGGTTACAAGCAGGAGCAGATGATTATATTAGAAAACCATTTGTGAAGGAAGAATTAGTAGCAAGAGTTCAAGCTATTTTAAGAAGAAGTGAATATAACCAGCAAAATGAGACAAACTTTTTTCAGTTTAAAGATCTCTTTGTTGATGCATCTAGCAATATTGTGAAAAAAGGTGGCAAAAATCTCTCGCTTACGAAGCGTGAGTATGATTTACTTGTATTTTTAATTAAGAATAAAAATACAATATTAAGCCGTGAAATGCTTTTGAACCAGGTTTGGGGATATGACGTAGTAGTAAATCCGAATGTAGTAGACTTATATATTGGGTATGTAAGAAAAAAGCTAAAGTGCGAGAAGAAAGACAGATATATTCAAACGATACATGGCAGAGGCTATTCAATGGTTGAATGATAAAAATAAGATAATAAAGTAGTTTCTGTGAAATATTAGCTATTACTGTGCGTATTTTGTAAGGGAAGGTCTCTTTCTCGTATTCGTTGAGACAGTATTTAATGAAGGTTAATCAACAGTCCTGACCGCACATATTACTTTTTATGCTTGATTTTATGAATTCACACCATTCACAAGATTTTCACAGAATTAATGACTATACTTATTTACAGGATGTTCAAATGAAAATGATTATCAATAGCAGTTTGGGTACATAAAAGTTACTGTTTAATTTAATCTATCGATGTCATCATTTTCGAACTAAATTACATAATAAGGAGTATACGTATGAAAAAAACTATGCTTTTAAAATTAGTAAGTATTCTAGCGATTTTTACTTTAATGTTAGTAGCTTGCTCAGATTCAAGTAAGGAAACTTCGAAAGCTAATAAAGGTGATAGTAGTGATAAGCCAAAAACGGTTGAAATCACTGATGCTCATGGAACTGTTAAAGTCCCTGTAAATCCAAAGAATGTAGTTGCTTTAGATAATAGAACGTTTGAAACTTTAGCTGATTGGGGAATTAAATTAGCGGCTGCTCCAAAGGATATCATGCCTGCGGATTCAGCATATAAAAAAGATGATTCAGTTAAAAATATCGGGAATCACCGCGAACCAAATCTTGAAATTATTGCAGCGGCAAACCCTGACCTTGTAATCGTTGGTCAAAGATTTGCTGATCATTACGAAGAAATCAAAAAATTAGTGCCAAATGCAGCTGTTATTGATCTTAATTTTGATGTTTCTGAGAAGGCTACTAAGCCTGGAGAAAACTTAGTAAAAGGACTTAAAGATTCTACAACTACTTTAGGCAAAATCTTTGCTAAAGATAAAGAAGCTAAACAATTAATAGCTGATTTCGATAAATCTATTGAAAAAGCAAAATCTGCTTATAACGGAAAAGATAAAGTTATGAGTGTTATTGTTACTGGTGGAAATATTGGCTTTGCTGCGCCGCACTCTGGTCGCGTTTGGGGACCTATGTATGAAATTTTCGGTTGGACTCCAGCATTAGAAGTTTCGAATTCTACTGCAGGTCATAAAGGTGATGACGTTTCTGTTGAAGCGATCGCACAAACGAATCCTGATTGGCTTTTCGTATTAGATCGTGATGCTGCAACATCTGATGCAGCTAAGTCAACACCTGCTAAGGATGTTATTTCTAAATCACCAGCTCTTCAAAACACAACTGCTGTTTCTAAACAACAAGTTGTTTATGCACCAGAAGATACTTACACAAATGAATCAATTCAGACTTATGTAGAGTTATTTGGAAATCTTGCAAAAACTTTAGCTAAGTAGTGTAAAGGGGTACGAAACAGTGTCAAAAAATATGATTTCTAGGGTTGAGAATATTTCTCAACCCCAGTTTTATAATCACAATAAAATATGGACAAAACCTTTTATAATAGCGGTTATAGTTGTTATAATTTTAGGGATTATATCACTGTTTACTGGAGTTTATGATATACGTGGACAAGAGGACGGAATGGAGATGTTTTTCATCACTCGTGTTCCAAGAACAGTTGCATTAATGCTTACTGGAGCTGCAATGGCGATGGCAGGACTCGTAATGCAACTCATTACACAGAATCGCTTTGTTGAACCTACTACAACGGGGACGATTGAATGGTCAGGCTTAGGCCTGCTTTTTGTGTATTTATTATTTCCTGCCCCGACTTTAGTTCAAAGAATGACTGGTGCAATCATTTTTTCTTTTATAGGAACTATGATTTTCTTTCTATTTTTAAGAAGAGTTAAGCTTCGTTCGTCTTTAATTGTCCCGATTATTGGATTGATGCTTGGAGCAGTTATTTCTGCAGTGTCTACTTTTATGGGACTTCTTTTTCAAATGACGCAAAGCATTGAAACTTGGTTCGTAGGTTCATTTGCTAACATTCAGGTGGGAAGATATGAATATTTATGGCTGATTGTTATCATTACTTTGCTTATTTTTATGTATGCGAATAGATTGACTTTAGCTGGACTAGGAGAAGATGTCGCAACAAGCCTTGGCGTTAATTACAATAGAATTGTTCTTTTTGGGACTGCTCTTATCTCTGTGGCAGTTGGAATTGTTGCAGCTGTTATTGGACACTTACCTTTCTTGGGATTAATTGTGCCAAATATTGTTTCCATGTTTAGAGGTGATGATCTTAGAAGTAATTTACCTTGGGTATGTGTGATCGGAATGGGGGCAATCACTGCCTGTGACATCATTTCTCGAACAATTATAAAGCCGTTTGAATTACCTGTTTCTTTAATACTTGCAACAGTGGGAGCGGTCGTGTTTATTACTATTCTATTGAGACAAAGAAAACCAAGGAGGCTGCGATGATCACATTAGATTATAGAAATAAAGAAAATGTCGAAATCGATTCTAGCCTTCATAATGAAAGTAGATCAGCTAGTGCTTTTCGTTCTAAGAAGGAAGCAAGACGTTATTGGATTTTACTCATAGCATTGATTGCTTTAGGTCTCCTTTCTTCATATGGACTTTTAGTTTATAACAATCCAGTTCCGATAGATTCACCTTCTTTTATCCCAGTTGTTAAGAGAAGGATAGTAGCTATTGTTGCAATGATTATTGCTGCAGTTTGCCATAGCTTGGCGACAGTTGCTTTCCAATCTATTACGAATAATAAGATTATTACTCCTTCACTTTTAGGTTTTGAATCACTTTATTCAGCAATTCAAACGAGTACAATATTTTTCTTTGGTGCTAGTGCATTAATAAACTTTAATGGAATTGGATCATTTTTATTTCAAGTTGTTGTGATGGTCTTCATGAGTTTGATACTTTATGGATGGTTACTTTCCGGTAAATACGGGAATTTACAACTTATGCTTTTAGTTGGAATTATTATTGGTACCGGGCTAAATTCTGTGTCAACTTTCATGAGAAAACTACTTGCGCCTTCAGAATTTGATATTTTACAAGCGAGATTATTTGGTTCTGTTAATCATGCAGACCCTGCATATTTTCCGGTTGTAATTCCAATGATCATAATTGTAGCGTTATTAATTTTTACTCATTCTAAGAAATTGAATGTTTTGTCACTAGGAAAGGATGTTGCTACTTCTTTTGGGGTTAAATATCAACCTAGTGTAATTTATACGCTTGTGTTAGTAGCTATTTTAATGTCTATCTCAACTGCTCTAATTGGACCACTTACGTTCTACGGCTTTTTAGTAGCAACTTTGAGTTATCAGGCGGCGTCAACTTATGATCATAGATATATTTTCCCAATGGCTTTTGCTATAGGATTTTTAATAATGACGAGTGCATACTTTTTAATGTATCATGTATTCCATGCTCAAGGTGTAGTTTCAGTTATTATTGAATTATTTGGTGGAATCATATTCTTAACTATAGTTTTAAGGAAGAGGGCTTTATGATAAAAATCGATAATGTTAAAAAGTTCTATACTGATAAGGTGAAAATAGGACCTTTGGATATTGAAATACCAAAAGCGGGCTTTACTTCTTTAATTGGACCAAATGGCGCTGGAAAGTCTACGACACTTTTGATGATTGGAAGACTTTTAGATATGGATGAAGGTCAAATCCAGGTAGCAAATATGGATGTTTCTGAATCCAAATCAAAAGACTTAGCAAAAGTTTTAACTATATTGCGACAAGAAAATCATTTTGTAACGAGACTTACTGTTAGACAATTAGTTGGATTTGGGCGCTTTCCGTATTCGAAGGGAAGATTAACGAAAGAAGATGAGGTTATCATTTCTAAATATATCGATTTCTTAGATTTAACTAATTTAGAGAATAGATATTTAGATGAGCTTTCTGGTGGTCAAAGACAAAGGGCATATGTAGCCATGGTATTGTGCCAGGAGACTGAATATGTGCTGTTGGACGAGCCTCTGAACAATCTTGATGTTGCACGTTCTGTTCAAATGATGGAGCATTTAAGACGTGCGGCTAATGAGTTTGGAAGAACAATTTTGACTGTTATGCATGACATAAATTTTGCAGCTAAATACTCTGATAAAATTTGTGCTATGAAAGATGGACAAATTGCTGCTTTTGGAACAGTAGAAGAGGTTATGGACTCAACACTTTTGACAGATATATTTGAAACAAAAATAGAGATTATTAATGGTCCTTATGGGCCGATTGCTGTTTATTAGTTACAAAATTTCCTATTAATAATTGAAATAAAAGTTTCAATTGGAGGAACAACATTATACCCAACTGCCAGTATTAGTCATTAGGTATAAAAAGGCGCCCTGTAAGCAGGGCGCCTTTTTTATTTAGTTATAAATTTTACTCTTTCCAAAACTGTTCTAGCAAAATAACGATCATAGTACCTATGAGTAATCCGTTACTTAAAACATATTGTAAGGAAGAAGGAACTCCGCTAAATGCACTTTCTGGAAGAAACATTATACCCAAACTGATTAATAATGAAATTCCTAATATAGTTAATCGGCGTTGATTTAATTCTTCATGTAAAATGGATTGAAATGAAATGCCTATTAATTGGACAAATGTTGCTAAAAGTGCAGCATTAGCAATAGGTCCTGGTAGCAAGGATATAAAGCTTACAATTGAGGGGATAAAAGAAATACCTGCTAATATGAGACTTGCTATAAGGAACGACTTCACTTTTCTTTGACCTGTTAGTTGGATAAATCCTGCCGATGCAGGTAACGGTACAATTCCAATTGTAGAGAACAACGACGAGATAATATGTGATATACCTCCGACCCATACACCACGGTTCAGTGTTTGCTTTTCATTTTCTTTAGATAACGGAGCCGCTTGTTTTACAGCCGAAATAGCGGCGATTGTATTTGTAACTAAAAGAAATGTAAATAAAGTTGCAGTTAGAGTCATTCCAATATCGAATCTAGGTGTGCCCCAAGCAAATATCTCTGGTAACTTAACTAGCGTTGTGTGCGAAGGCATATGAGATGATTTTCCTAATACTGCATACAAAAGCCAACCGCATGAAACTCCAAGTAATACAGCGTAATTTTTCATCCATCCTTTCCCTTTACTTGATAAGAAAGTAATAAGGGCAAAAACAAAGAGCGCAATAGTAGCTGTTGTATAGTCAGGATGAGTTGCAGATCCTTGTAATCCAATCATGCCTTTTAGTAACACACCACTAAGCTGAAGTGCTAAGATTAAAAGAAAAGTTCCTGTAACTAAAGGTGTAAATAAACGTAAGATTTGATGAACAAGACCTGTTATACCAAGAACGAAGAGTAATATACCTGCAATAATTAATCCGCCTTCTAAAAGTTGCAACACGTCTTTTGCACTTTGTCCCTGATGCATAGCGAATTGTCCCAATATGACAAATATACTTACCCATGAACCGGCTGGCCCATCGGCAATAGGATAACGATGCCCAAACCATGCTTGTATAAATGAACTTAATCCTACAACTAAAAAAGTTCGCTGCATTAATGTTGAGATATCTTCTATTGGTAAATGAAATATACCGCCAATAATGATAGGTAATGCAATTGCATTTGCTAATAAAAACATAAACCACTGTAGAATACTAAAGCTCGTATCAAAGTATTTTTTATTCATATTAGTCTCCTTTGTCCAAAAAGAATTTCATAGTTAAAATCCATCCTTTCTACACAGTTAGAAAGGATGGATTTTGTAAATCTATAAAATCAATTTAATTATATAGATGGATTTTTAATTATTTACCATGTACGGAATGGTAAGAATTTCCCATTAAGTGTAATGACGATACGAGGGTCGCCACCTTGTGGATCTTCTTGTGTATCCACACCCAAGTTGAAGTTAATTGCACTCATTACACCTTCACCGGCTTTTTCTAAAATTAATTCTCTAATAGTTGGTGCATATTGTAACATCATTTCATATAAACGATATGCAATCGGGTCAGTAGGAGGCATTTCCATTACTTGGCCACGAAGTGGAACTACTGTTAATGCTTGAACTACTTCTTCATCTAATTCTAATAGTTTACTGATTTTTTCTGCTTCTGGACGTGTCATTGTAGCTTGTCCTAATAACGCTGTTACAACCCAAGTCTCAGAGTTTTCACTTACCTTTGCAATTTCTTCCCAAGTTAACCCTTTTTTAAGTTTTGCCGCTAGAATTTTTTGCGTAGCTTCTTGTCTATTCATATCTAATACTTGTTTTTTCATGTCTCATAACTTCCCTTCATGTACGTAATAATTATTATTTTGTTTCACTATTTAACGCTTTATATCCATCAACCACTACATCTAATTTACCTGTGTGAGGGTCAATAACTAAACCATGTACAGGAACATCTTTTGGAATAAGTGGATGATTTCTTACTAAATCAACATTAGCTTGCGTTGAGTCGCAAACATCATCGAATCCGAATAACCATTTTTCAAGGTCAATACCAGCATATTCAATTGCTGATAAAATTTCTGGTGAAGCTACTCCGCGATCTAATATTTTTTGAAGTGTTCCTTTTGGATTCGTTTGGCTCGCACCACATCTATGGTGTCCAATAAGGAAGATTTCATCTGCATTTAAATCGTATACTGACGCTACAACACTTTGCATAACACTATCGAAAGCAGAAGCAATTTTACCACCTGCATTTCTGATAACCTTTGCATCACCATCGTGTATATCTAAAGCTTTTGGAAGTAGCTCAATTAAGCGAGCATCCATGCAAGAAACAACAACCATACGTTTTTTAGGCATCTTTGTCGCTTCACGAGGAGCGTATTCCTTATTTTCTACAAAATGTTCATTGAACGATAGAATTTCTTGTAATAACATATTTGTAACCTCCTTTAAATCTAGATGTATTTTTTTGTTGCGTCCTCTGTGTTATAAGTAAATATAACTGATAAATAATGTGATGTAAGAGGATAAACTAAGTATAGTGAATTGTATCGATAAGCAGAATAAGTTGGCGAAACACTTTCAGGCTTTCTACTTTCACGGTGAAAGGATTGGTTTATATCATTGATCAAACAGATTTTAAGATACTGAAATTATTAGGAGAAAACTCGAGAATACAATGGAAAGAACTTGGTCAGAAAATACATATGACAGGGCAGGCCGTAGGAAATCGAATTCGGAGATTAGAGGATCTAGGTATTATTGAACAATATACAATTGCAATAAACCGAATCAAATTAGGACAAGTAGTGACTGCATTTGTTACTTTGTTCGTAACAACAGCTAATCATCAAGAGTTTATGAATTTCTTTCAAGGAGAAGAAGGGATTTCTGAAGTACACCGTATAAGTGGTGAGGGGTGTTATTTATTAAAAACACATTTTGCTTCCAATGAAGACTTAGATAACTTTCTAGGACGACTATTAAAATACGGGAATTATCGTGTTAACTTATCAATAGGAAAGTTGAAATAAGGTTTCATTTCCTTGCGGGGGATGATAATATCAGTTGTTAAATCTTATTTGTATAGATGGAATGAAGTCTTTTAATTTTTATCTTAAATAGTCAGAGCCTTACTACAATTTATGCGTAGTAAGGCTTTTTAAAGTTTTCATATTCAACAATCAAGCTGAAGTGTTGAGGGTGGATATGAGATGATTTTTTAAAGAGAATCATAAATGATTTTGTCGTAAGAAAGATCCTGCAACTCAGTACAGGATCTTTAATCAAACGTTTTTAAAAGCTAAATTGTGGTTTCATATCACCTTTATAAGGTTCATGTTCAACGAATATAGTTATATCCTTACCAGCATGGTCTTTACCAGTTCTTTTATACGTAAATTTATTCTTATTTAGCTCAGTAAGCTCAAGAGCAGCACCGTATTTATTATTTCCAATTGAAACATGGGCTCTTATTTTATTTTCGTGTACAACATCGAAGTAGCCATAATCACCGCGGCTTTGACCTGTTTCGCTATTGAAGAACTCATATTTATTAGATTTGTCATCAAATTTTGCTAGACTTATAAAATTCGAATTAAACTGTGTTACATCGTTACCAGCTTCATCTAATACCTTTGTTCCGTGCCAAAGGGTACCGCCTAAAATTTTATCTCCATCAACGTTTTTAACAATATCTCCTGTAGTTGTGTTCAGCTGCTTGTCCGGATCAGTGAAAGAAAGTTCTTTTTCTTTATATGGAACATGTTCAACGAAAACTTCTACATCTTTACCGTTAGTGTCTTTTCCCATCCGTTTATAAGTAAATACATTTTTATTTAATTTTGTCATGTCAACAACGGCTTGATACTTCATTGATTCTGAAATTAATATTCTCTTCTTCCCATCATTTGTGACAAAGAATGTTCCTTTATCGCCACGACTTGCACCTGTTTTAGCATCGAAAAATTCATATCTTCCTGACTTCGCATCATATTTTGCAAGACCAATGAAGTTTGCATTCTCTTTTGTTAAGTCATTCTTATCTTTGTCATACACTCGTGTACCTTGCCAATTTGTTTCGCTAAGAATATTGGCCATTTTTTGCCCTTTAGTTAATTTATTTTCCTTTTTTGTTTCTTTAGCAACTTGTTCTTGTTTTTGTTTCCCATGATTCTCTTCAGCTTTAGTACCAGCACACCCTGTTAATGCTAATGTGAATCCGAGCAGTATGGATGATAGTGCTTTTGTTTTGTTATTCATGTTTTATCGTCTCCTTATTTTATAATTTTAGGTAGTACGGTTTGTGATTATAGTAATAGTTACTATGTTTATTATGTTAATAGCCGAGTATAAACTGCCTCTAAATAAAACATTAAAAAAAGATAAACTAATTCCTAAAAAATGTTCATATTTATAAAAATGTCTTTTACATGGGGTGAATGTAAATTTCTCATTTTGAAAATGGCGTAATCATATTGGGGTATACACATTATGCTTACATTGCGATTTTAGAAGTGATGTTATACTGTGTATAAGATTTTATGTGTGTATGTTGTGTCGGTTTTTGTCGGTAAGTCGATATATTTCGAAAATCGCTGATATATTTGGAGTTGCGCCGATATATTTCGAAAATCGCCGATATATTTGGAGTTGCGCTGATATATTTGAAAAATCGCTGATATATTTTGGAGGGGGATAAAAATGATTGTGAAAGAGCGGAAAATGCCCGTATATTTGCTGCAATTAGAAGCTTTACTTAGAAGATTGCCTGCTCATCATCCAAAAAGGAATGTGGTGGTTGAAAGTCTAGCGAAATTTATGGCCGGCTATAAAGGAGAGCAGGCGATTGAGTATCCACTTAGTTTTTTACCCGAAACAGAATACAGTATTTTACATGATATTAGGTTATTTGATCAAAAACATTATTTCCAAATTGATACCCTCATAGTTTCATCCTATTTTCTTCTTTTTCTTGAAATAAAAAATATTATTGGTACATTAATTTTTGATGCAAAGTTCAATCAGCTTATTCGAATAGCAGATGGTACTACGGAAGAAGGATTCCCAGATCCGCTTTTACAACTGAAACGGCAAGAGATGCAACTGAGAAAATGGCTGAATCTACATGATTTACATAATATTCCGATTGAATCCCTCGTTGTAATTAGTTCCCCTCGTACAATTATTAAAACTTCAGATGAAATACTGTCTAGTAAAATTATCCACAGTGCAAATTTACCTAATAGAATAAAACAGATTAAAAATCAATATAAAGAAAAAGTGACTGATAATATAAATGGGCTTATAGGTCAGATTATGAATGAGCACTCTCCACAGCGTCAAAATGTTCTTGCGCAATATAAAATTAAAAAAGAGGAATTGCTAAAGGGCGTACAGTGTGAGGAATGTTTTACAATGGCAATGTTAAAAGAAAGACAGGGATGGCGTTGTTCAAACTGCAATAGTATGTCTAAACATGCTCATTTACGTGCTGTACAAGATTACACACTTCTGTTTAGTGTGATAACTACTAATAGCGAATTGAGGGAATTTCTTAATATGAAATCTAGTTCTGCGGTTAAAAGACTCCTCCAAACAATGAACATCCCCTACACTGGCAACAACAAAGGCCGGAAATATGATTTAACCCACCTCCAATTATAATTTTGCTATAATAAATAAGTATTTACGTGAAGGAGAGTGTGAAATGAAGTTTAATATCGATCATTATATAGCTAGCGTTTTACAGTGGATATTGAATATAGCGTTAATTATATTATCCATTGTTTTATCAATCTTTTTAATTAACGAGACAATTACTTTTATTCAATACATATTTTCCACAAAGGAGTATACGTCGTATAAATTGGTTGAGAGTATCATCGTTTATTTCTTATACTTCGAGTTCATCGCATTGATTATTAAGTATTTTAAGTCGAATTATCATTTCCCGTTACGTTATTTTATTTATATCGGAATTACGGCGTTAATTCGTTTAATTATTGTATCTCATGAGGAACCGATGGAGACGTTGTTGTATGCGGGATCCATTCTCGTTTTAGTCATTGCTTTATACATATCAAATATGAGAGATTTGAGAAAAGAGTAGTAGTGCAGACATAAGTTTGCACTACTTTTTTATATCTTGACCTTCAAGTCGCTTGAAGGTTTACAATACAAATAGGGCGTTTGAAATTGAAAAAAATTGAGAAATTAAGTGAAGAGGTTTCTTTTACTTGGAGGTTATAGCAATGAGTCAGGAATTGAAGTTACGTCCTTTAGAACGGGAAGATTTAAAATTTGTACACGAACTAAATAATAATGCACATATTATGTCGTATTGGTTTGAAGAGCCGTATGAGGCATTTGTGGAGCTGCAGGATTTATACGATAAACATATACATGATCAAAGTGAACGCCGATTTATCGTGGAGAAAGATAATGAGATGGTTGGATTGGTCGAGTTAGTGGAAATCGATTATATTCACCGTAGAACAGAATTCCAAATTATTATTGATCCAAATTATCAAGGATATGGTTATGCAGCAGAGGCGACGCGTTTAGCGATGGATTACGCTTTTTCTGTATTAAATATGCATAAGATTTATTTAGTTGTGGATAAAGAAAATGAGAAAGCAGTCCATGTGTATAAAAAGGTTGGATTTATAGTGGAAGGCGAGCTTTTAGACGAGTTTTTCGTTGATGGTAACTATCATAATGCGATAAGAATGTGTATGTTTCAAAAGGAATATTTTAAAAATAAGTAGTTGAATGATTTTGAAGTAATGTTGACGCTTCATAAAACCGTGTGCTAAAATCCCTTTTAAGTATTAAGGAAGGTGCAGAACATGCTTTATATAAAATTTGTAAAACTCATTAGAAAACTTTGCTCCGCACAAATGTATACGGTGAAGCGTTGTACGGAGCTTAATCAAGGGGTATAAATCCCCTATATTCATCGGCTGAATAACTTTTCGAAAAAAGTATAGTTTACCTATGCTTATTTCGTTATGGTTTTTCAGCTGGTGTATAAAATAGATTAAGGGGCCATAGACAATGCTTTGTCTATGGCCCTTTGTGTATATTATTCCGATGAGTCTTTACTGTAAATTGGAATAGTATAGGAAAAACCACGAAGCAGAGGGCTAGTGTCGAATGACGCTATCTCTCTGCTTTTTTTAATTTCAGGAAAAGAGGAATAAAAATGAGTTTACTTAAAGTTGAAAGTTTATCACATAGTTTTATAGATAAAGTATTATACGAAAATGCTTCTTTTGATTTGCATAAAGGAGAACATATGGGAATTGTTGGACAGAATGGTGCAGGAAAAAGTACATTAATGAAAATATTGGTGGGCGAAATTATTTCTGATAAGGGGAGCATTAAGTGGCAACCTAATATTCAAATTGGACATCTTGATCAATATGCAGAAGTTGATGGTAACTATACTATTTCACAATATTTAAAGCGAGCCTTTAATGATTTGTATGAAATGGAAGATAGAATGAACAAGTTATATGAAGAAAGTGCGATGACTGGAGATGAGAATCAACTATTGAAAGCAGCTGAAATACAAGAGCAGCTGGAAGCTCGTGGTTTTTATTCAGTTGACAGCGTAATAAATAAGGTGGCAGCCGGTTTAGGTATTGATGCTATTGGGATGGATCGTGTTATTGGTGAATTAAGTGGAGGACAACGGGCAAAGGTAATTTTAGCAAAGCTTTTATTAGAGGAGCCTAATATTTTATTACTAGATGAACCGACAAACTTTCTTGATAAAGAGCATGTTGAATGGCTTGCTAATTATTTAGTGAATTTTGAAGGGGCGTTTATTGTCGTGTCACATGATTTTGATTTTCTAGAAAAAGTAACTTCTTGCATATGTGATGTAGAATTTGGAACGGTGAAGAAGTATTACGGCAAATACTCAGATTTTGTAAGACAAAAGGAGCATTTGCGAAAAGATTATATGCGTCAATATTATGCACAGCAAAAGAAAATTGAAAAAACGGAAGAGTATATTCGTAGAAATATTGCTGGGGTGAATTCAAAAATAGCACAGGGACGTAGAAAACAATTGGAGCGTATGGAAAGAATTGCGCCGCCAAGTTTTACTCATAAACCGTCTATTCATTTTCGGGAACTTCCCATTTCAGTTCAGACAGTTCTTGAAGTAAATAATCTTGAAGTTGGTTACGATTTTGCTCTCTTACCAAAGTTGAAATTTTCAGTAATGGGTGGACAAAAACTTGTTATTACAGGTTTCAATGGAGTAGGGAAATCTACTTTGTTAAAAACAATCGTTGGAAATATTGCTAGTATTTCTGGAGAGTTTCAATTTTCAGAGCAAATAAAGATTGGATATTATGAGCAAGATTTAAATTGGAGCAATGATTGTTTAACGCCGCTTCAAATTATTTCAGAACATTTTCCTAAACTGAATATGAAGGAAATACGCCATCATTTAGCTGCATGTGGTGTGAAGGATACGCACGTTTCGCAAGAAATTCGTACGTTAAGTGGTGGTGAACAATCGAAGGTGAAACTGTGCGGATTATTACTATCACCTTGTAACTTCTTAATTTTAGATGAGCCGACAAATCATTTAGATGCAGAAGCGAAGGAAGCTTTGCAAAAGGCGCTAATTAAGTTTAAGGGCAGCATTATACTCGTATCTCACGAAGCAAGTTTTTATCTTGATTGGGCAGATAGCACCTTTGATATAGAGACAGGATTAGTTAAGGGGGTGTGAAACATATGGGTGAAAACAATTGGAAAACGAAAATTATATTATTTTTGACTGCTCAAACGATTTCGTTATTCGGTTCATCTCTCGTACAGTACGCGATTATATGGTATATCACCTTAACGACATCGTCAGGGTTAATGTTGACCATTTCAACCGTTTCCGGTTTCTTACCACAAATTGCGATTTCTTTATTTGCGGGTGTTTGGATTGATCGTTACGACCGTAAAAAGATGATTATGTTATCGGACGGGGTTATAGCAATTGCTACATTAGTTTTAGCAGTTCTATTTTTAACAGGATATAAAAGTATTTGGTTACTTTTTATAGTACTACTCATTCGTTCAGCTGGGACAGGGGTACAAACGCCAGCTGTGAATGCGTTAATCCCAAAAATCGTTCCAAAAGATCATCTTATGAAAGTGAATGGGATAAATAGCAGTATTACATCTTTAATTATGTTTCTTTCTCCAGCAGCAAGTGCTGCAATTCTTTCTATTGCTAGCATTGAAACGACATTTTTTATTGATGTTATTACGGCTATGATCGGAATTAGTATTATGTTTATCATTCAAGTGGAGAGACATGTGAATGCAGAGAGTAAGCAAAAATCTAATCTACAAGGCATAAAAGAAGGCTTTGCTTATTTAAAAGAAAATGTATTTATTAAAAGGTTACTCGTTTTATTAATTATTGTCATGATTTTAATAAGTCCAGCTGCCTTTTTAACACCTTTAATGGTAACCCGTTCTTTCGGTGCAGAAATGTGGAGACTTACTGCTAGCGAGATGACTTTTAGTGCGGGAGCGGCAGCTGGTGGCATATTGATTGCAGCGTGGGGTGGTTTCCGTAATCGTATGCATACAACGGCGATAGCTTGTGCGTTGTATGGACTGCTTATGATTGGACTAGGGATTGCTCCGGTATTTATTATGTATTTAGTAATTAATTTTTTAATTGGTATAACAATGCCGTGCTTCAATACACCGGTTACCGTGTTATTGCAGGAAAAAGTAGAACCTTCTATGCATGGGCGGATGTTTAGTCTTGTACAAATCGCTAATTCATGCGCCCTTCCTTTAGGAATGATAATATTTGGCCCATTGGCTGATATGTTTCGTGTAGAAATTTTGTTAATTTATGCTGGGATGCTCGTATTGTTGTGTGCGATTTATGTTGTAGTAAGTAAGAGGTTTGAAGTGTAAATATTCATGATTAAAAAGGTTTGTGAGGCGATTTAAGTTGCTTCATAAACCTTTTATTTAAATTATAAATCAATAATAATTTATCGAAAAACAATAAAAAGTTATTGACTTGTAGTTTTATTGAATTTATTATGATGGTAGTAAAAAGGAATACAAATAAATGAATTATGAAGTTAAAGGAGAATATATTATGAAAAATAAATTTTTATTAGTTATCGTACTGCTATCGTTAGGAGTTACTTGTTTATTAATGCACGGGGCAACTAGTAAAGTAGCGGATAATGGTTTGCTTGTAGAGCCTTTCTTTTTCCTAGTACCAATAAGTTATTTACTGTTCTTTAGTGGTATTGGTGTATTACTATTTGGAGTTATTACCTCGAAGTTGAAAAAACAGTAATAGACAAAATAGAACTTTAGTCTGTGGGGCCAGCCTGATAGGTTATTAGCTTACGGCAAATGGAATTTTATGAGCTAAAACACCTACTATGGAATAGCAACATATAATATGGAAGAAAAATAATAAGTGAGCTGAATCATAATGAATCATTATTTTTATAATGGTAGACAAGTAGGAGCAGCTATTACTTTGGCAGGAGCACAGGGGACAATTCATGCTGTGAATCAAGCGATTCAAATGCAGCAACAAGCATATTTTGCACAAATGATGCAAGGGCAGTATATGTCATACTCACAGCCTCCGATGCAAGTTGTACATTATGATGTGCATCCAACAGGTTTATTTTCCATCCCATATGGCGGGACATATTTCTTATGAAAGAAAGCGACTGATCAGAGTCGCTTTCTTTCTTTATATTCCGCCTAGCTGCATTCCAAGGAATGCGAAGAGGATACCAATCGTATAAGTGGCACTTAAATATAGAAATAGTATGCCAAAGCTTTTGCGGTTGAAAAGCTGAACAGATTCTAATTTAAACGTCGAAAATGTCGTGAAGGCACCCATAAATCCAGTCCCTAATAATAATTGCCAACTTGTAGAGACTCCGTTACCAATTATATATCCGAGTAAAAATGCGCCTGTTATATTAATGAGAAATGTTGCGATTGGAAAGGAAGTTTTATTTCTTTTTTTAAACCAATTGCTAATTGCAAATCTTGTAATAGCACCGAAAAAACCGCCTATTGCTATTAATAAAGCTTCTATCATAAGTGATCACCTTCCGCAAGGTGTTTCTTAATTAAGTAATCACCTAGTGTATAGCCAAGAGCAGACATAATGAGACCACCAAGTATGCTGCATGATACATATAAGAAAGCAGTACTCCATTCAGAGTGATTGATTAATTGTACAGTTTCTACACTGAATGTCGA
Source organism: Bacillus sp. EB106-04-02-XG92 (assembly GCF_058791995.1). Classification (NCBI taxonomy): domain Bacteria; kingdom Bacillati; phylum Bacillota; class Bacilli; order Caryophanales; family Bacillaceae; genus Bacillus; species Bacillus sp. EB106-04-02-XG92. Next base: position 163,834 of record NZ_JBYTEA010000002.1, on the reverse strand, counting down.
AAACGTCGTAAAGGAACCGATGAATCCAGTTCCAATGCCTGTAATAATCTCTGAGGGCAAGATATTTCTCCGAGCGACATGCGTAGTTAGCCACGCTAATAAGAAGCAGCCGGCTAAGTTAATCAGTAACGTAGCTAATGGAAATGAATGATGCCATGAAGTATGAATAGTAAGACCTAAATAATAACGAGAGAGGGCTCCTAATATACCGGAAATGCCAACAATAATATAAATCAATATCTTCACCTCTTTAAAAATAGCTTGCTCAAAAAAATAGACTCCTACCAGTAGTTATACTGGTAGGAGTCATTAGCTTAGCAGCAGTTATGGCGAACTCCATCGCCTATGATTATTACATATAGTGTACTAAAAAATGCATTGAATTTCCAGTGAAGAAGTGGAGCCATGCTGTATGTGTGTGATGGTTTAAGATAGTGAAAATACACTTATAAACTAAATATAGTGATATAAGGTTTTTGATATGATAAAATGTTTTGTATGTCTGTCATTCGGTTTCAGTTAACTGAAAATAAAGATAATTAAACTGTGTGTTTTAGAAAAGGGGCGTTTATTTGAAGAAATTATTAAAAATAGTACTTATATGTATTTTAGTAGGGGTGGGAGTTGTAGGTGGTTTTTTAGCTTATATGACACTTACAAAAGAACAGCCTGCTGATGTTATAAGCTTGAAGGTGGAAAATAATAAGGAGCGCGTATTAGCGCCTGACAATGAGTTTAAAGTGACAACATTTAATGTTGGATATGGTGGATTAGATAAGGATCAAGATTTCTTTATGGATGGCGGGAAGGGGTCTGGTTCAAGTAGTAAAGAGCAAACGGAAACAAATTTAAAGAATATGCTTTCGTTTTTACAAAATGAGAATAGTGATTTTGCGTTGTTACAAGAAGTTGATATAAAATCAATGAGATCTTTTGATGTAAATGGGCATGAATTTTTGAAAAAGGGATTACCTGATTATGCTTCGTCGTTCGGGAAGAACTACGATACAAAATGGGTTCCCGTTCCAATTACAAGTCCAATGGGATATGCGGAGGCTGGATTAAGTACATTTTCTAAATATACAGTTCAAACAGCTGAGAGGTTTCAGCTTCCTGGAATGGAGCCTTGGCCGAAGCGTTTGTTTGATTTAGATCGAGCGATTGTTGAACATAAAATTCCTGTTAGTAATGGGAAGTTTGTTAGACTCGTCAATCTACATTTGTCTGCTTATGATGAAGGCGGGAAAATTAGAAAGCAGCAAGTAGAGTATTTAAAAGAATATATGAACAAGCATTATAAAAATGGTGATTACGTAATAATGGGCGGAGATTGGAATCAGTTACTTTCTGATGTTCAGTTAAGTGATCCGAAGTTTGTGAAAGAGCGTCCAGAATGGTTAGTAGAGTTACCAAAGGACTTTACTGATGGTGGCTTTAAGTGGGCTGTAGATCCGTCTGTTATGACTGTAAGAGATGATGTGAAGAAATATGTGGAGGGTGAAAACTTCGTCACGATTATTGATGGCTTTATCGTTTCACCGAATGTGGAGATTGTAAATGTACAAGGGAAAGATTTAAAGTTTGAAAATAGCGATCATAATCCAGTGAGTGCGGTATTTAAGCTGAAGTAATGAAGTGTGGAAGGCGGGACTTTATATATGGAGTGGTTAAAGAAGACTTGTTTTTCTAACCTTGAGAAAGAATCACAGAAAAATCATTTATTGCTGTTTATCACGATTTGCAGTTTCTTCCTTGGAATAATCGCGATTGGATATTACGGATATATTTTTACAGAGAGAGCAATAGCTTTTTGGGTTTGTGGTATTTCTGTTGTTGTATTTGGAACGCTGTTTACTTTTATAGAAAGTATGGAAGCGATGTATAAATATATCATGACATTTATGCTGCTTATTATGTCTTTCATTATGGTACAAGCTTTTAATGAAAGTCCGGCTGTATTTCAAATGGTCTATTTTACATTAGCAGTTTCACTCATTTATTTAAGTGAACGTCTCGTTATCATTCTTGGCGGAGTAGCGGTTGTGATTACATTTATTCTTTGTAGTTATTGGCCGGAGCAATTTTTTGCTTATACAGCAGCATCTGAAGCTGCAAACTTCGCAAGCTTGTTAGCGATTGTAACGATTGCGATGTGGGGCGTAACGAAGATTGGATCTAATCTGCTAGCTCATTTAAGTGATGAGAAGCAAGAAGTAATGAGGAAAGCTCAGGAGTTAGAAGAAACGCAAAGACTTATTGAGGAAACGGTTGTGAAACTAGATAGTAATTTCAATCATTTAAGACAAAATATGAATACATCTATGGAGTCGATGGGTGAAATTAATTTCGCTTTTGAAGAGGTGGCAGTTGGCACTCAATCACAATCAGAGATGATGCATCGTTCAGTAGAAGTATTGAATGAGATGGAGGGGAATATTGAACAAATCATTTCTCAAGTAAGAAATGCCTCGATTCGTGTTGATGAAAGTTTAGAAATTTCAAAGGGTAGTGTACATACTTTACGAAATTTTGAAGCGAATATGAGAAGTTTAAATGATGTTGTTTCACAATCAGGAATTATATTTAGAGATTTAATGATGCAGTCGAAGCAAATTAATGAAATTGTAGATGTAATAACGAATATTTCAAGTCAGACAAGTTTGCTAGCTTTAAATGCAAATATTGAAGCGGCAAGAGCAGGCGAGCATGGAAAAGGATTTGCTATTGTAGCGAATGAAGTATTAAAGCTTGCGGAAGAATCGAATCGTTCTGCGGGGAGAATTCAAAGTATTTTGAAGGAGTTTAGTAATCAAGCAAGTAAGGTGGAAGTGCAGGTAGAGAAATCAGAAAGAGTACAAGAAGAATGTAACGAAATGTTAGCAAGCGTTTTAATAAATGTAACAGATTTAGGAAAGTTTATTGATGCAATTAATGATGTAATGCGAGAGATTGTGGGTCATCAAGAAAGTTTCCAAGTTAAAACGACGAATATCGTAAAGGATGTTACACATGCTTCTAACGTAATTCAGCAAACTTCTGCGGCTACGGAAGAAGTGTTAGCGAGTGTGGAAGAAGAAAAACATCGAAATGATATATCAGTGAAGACGTTACATACTGTTAGTGAGCAAGTGAAGTTGCTAGAAAATATTTTAGAAAAGTAATATCGCTTCAAAGGGCACATGATGTGTGCTCTTTTTTCATTTAAACGAATACTTAATCGGAATTTAATTGCTTTTCTGCGCGTTTTCTGCCAAGCTTAAGGAGATAAAGTGAGACTAATACCTACTCATTATTAGTTGAACCTCGCGAATAGCGAGATAAAATACTTCAAAGAAAGAATTATATAGGTGACGCATATGATCGAAGTTAAGACTTCTGAACTTAGTGATGGGGAATTTAATAGAGGTGTATTTGCAACTCGTGATATTAAAAAGGGTGAGCTGATTCACTCAGCACCAGTTATCTCTTATCCGAATGAACAGCACGAACACATTGAGAAAACGTTACTTGCTGACTACGCATTTGAGTATGGGGTAAATCATACGGCATTCCTGTTAGGATACGGTATGTTATTTAATCATGCATATAATCCGAATGCAACGTATGAGATTGTCTTCGAAAATCATACGTTTAACTTCTTTGCTTACAAAGATATAAAAGCGGGAGAAGAGATTCTAATCAATTATAATGGTGAAGTTGATGACGATGAGCTATTATGGTTTGATAAGGAAAAAGAAGAGAACGAAAAGTAAATTAAAATAAGTGATGAAAGGGATGCTTTTACATAGGTAAAAGCATCCCTTTTTAGTAATGAAAATAAAGTAAAGATTACAAAAAAATACCACTTTCTTTTCGTATGGTATAGTAAGATACTGAAGGATAGTGTGCTGAAAAAGTAATATATTTTACAAATTGTTGTCTTTCTGATGACATGTCAAGTTTAGTAGCCCATTTGGGTTGCTTTATTATGCAATATATATTTTAATATGAGTGGCACCTCTTATAAATTAAGAGGTTTATAGGTGTCTCGAATTGATTTTGGGTACACTGTATCCACCACTTTAGGTTCATTTCATGTATGTGGGGATATTATGGGCCCGTATAACGGGATAAAAAGAATATAGAAATAGAGGAATCGTAAAATGAATATGCAAGAGGTTTATGAATATTTAAGTACGGTATTGCCTGAAGGTCATGTGAAACAAGATGAAATGTTAAAGAATCATACGCATATTAAAGTTGGTGGAAAAGCAGATGTGTTCGTTGCACCGACAAATTATGATGAAATTCAAAAAGTTATTAAATATGCTAATGAATATAATATTCCAGTTACGTTTTTAGGAAATGGATCAAATGTCATTATTAAAGATGGTGGAATTCGCGGAATTACAGTAAGTTTAATTCACATTACAGGCGTTACTGTAACAGGAACGACGATTGTAGCACAGTGCGGTGCGGCAATTATTGATGTATCACGTATTGCATTAGATCATAATTTAACGGGTCTTGAATTTGCTTGTGGTATTCCAGGTTCAGTTGGCGGAGCATTATATATGAATGCTGGTGCTTACGGTGGTGAAATTTCGTTTGTATTAACAGAAGCTGTCGTAATGACAGGTGATGGAGAGCTACGTACTTTGACGAAAGAAGCATTTGAATTCGGATATCGTAAGAGTGTATTTGCGAACAACCATTACATTATTCTTGAAGCGAGATTTGAACTTGAAGAAGGTGTACGTGAAGAAATTAAAGCAAAAATGGATGATTTAACGTTCAAACGTGAGTCAAAACAGCCTCTAGAATATCCTTCATGTGGTAGCGTATTTAAGCGCCCACCAAATAACTTTGCTGGTAAATTAATCCAAGAATCTGGACTACAAGGTAAGCGAATTGGCGGAGTGGAAGTTTCTCTAAAACATGCTGGATTTATGGTGAATGTTGATAACGGAACAGCACAAGATTACATTGATTTAATTCATTTCGTACAAAAGACTGTTGAAGAGAAATTTGGCGTGAAGTTAGAGCGAGAAGTAAGGATTATTGGAGAAGATAAAGAATAAACATATGTATGAAACTACGAATTATTTTAAAATAACATTTGGGTATTGTTGACAATTTGTTTTCAATTCAATATAATGGCTAATAATTTAACAAATAACATACGTTGAAAGAGCCCAGTAGCAGTTTGTCACTGTTAACGAGAGAGCTAGGGGTTGCTGGAACCTAGCACAAACAAACTTGCGAATTACACTCTGGAGTATCTTAGGTAATGCTAAGCGGATTGGCAATCGATATTATTGCTAAGAGTGGTATGAGTAGTTATGCTATTTATACAAACTGGGTGGTAACACGGTGAATAATCGTCCCTATGTCATAGACATAGGGACTTTTTGTTTTCAAAAAAATAGAGGGGATGAAAAAAGATGAATATTATTGATGAATTAGAATGGCGTGGCGCCATTAATCAACAAACGGACGAAGAAGGTTTACGTAAGCTAGTAGAAGAGAAAAAGATTTCACTATACTGCGGAGTTGATCCGACTGGTGATAGCATGCATATCGGACATTTGATTCCATTTATGATGATGAAGAGATTTCAGCTAGCTGGTCATCATCCGGTTATTTTAATTGGTGGGGCAACAGGAACAATTGGTGATCCGAGCGGACGTCAATCAGAACGACAACTTCAAACGTTAGATGTCGTGCAGCATAATGTGGATGCGTTAACAGCGCAAATGAAAAAGCTATTTGATTTTGGTGGCAATAGCGAAGTGAAGATGGTAAATAACTACGACTGGACGCATGAAATAAATATTATCGAGTTTTTACGTGATTACGGGAAAAACTTTAGCATTAATAGCATGTTAGCAAAAGACATTGTAGCAAGTCGTTTAGATACAGGAATTTCTTTCACGGAATTTACGTACCAAATCTTGCAAGCGATGGACTTCCATCATTTATACACGAAAGAAGATGTTCAACTGCAAATTGGTGGTAGTGACCAATGGGGAAATATTACGAGTGGGTTAGATTTAATTCGTAAGTTAGAAGGGCACGAAGCGAAGGTATTCGGATTAACGATTCCGTTATTATTGAAATCAGATGGTACGAAGTTTGGTAAATCAGCAGGTGGTGCGGTTTGGCTTGATCCTGAAAAAACAACACCGTTTGAATTTTACCAGTTCTGGGTAAATACAGATGACCGTGATGTCGTTAAATACTTGAAATACTTTACGTTCTTAACGAAAGAGCGCATCGATGAATTGGCAGTGAAGGTAGAAACAGAGCCTCATAAACGTGAAGCGCAAAAAGTATTAGCGGAAGAAATGACGAAATTTGTTCATGGAGAAGAGGCATTCCTGCAAGCTGTGAAAATTACCGCAGCGTTATTTAGCGGAGATATTAAATCGTTAACAGCCGATGAAATTGAGCAAGGCTTTAAAGAAATGCCAACATTCCAGTCTTCAAAAGAGACGAAAAATATCGTAGAATGGCTAGTCGATTTAGGAATTGAACCATCTAGACGACAAGCACGTGAAGATATTAATAACGGAGCTATTTCGATGAATGGCGAAAAAGTAACAGATGTGGGTACGGATGTGACTGTAGAAAATTCATTTGATGGACGATTTATTATTATTCGTAAAGGGAAGAAGAACTACAGCTTAGTGAAGTTAGGAGAATAATTTGTGTGAAAGGATGGGAGTAGAAAGAATACTTCCATCCTTTCATATACACAATTTAGACATAAAATAATCAGTAAATTTAGATAATTAAAAGGGTTATATTATTCTTCTGCCGAATATATAAGTTAGAGAAAATTACGGACTAAAATAGCCCGAACCATGCAGGGCATGATTCGGGCTTATATTCAGATTAGTAAGCTAAGCTGAATAGACCTTTAATGTGTGATAAGTAACGAACGTTACTTGCTTCTTTCATTAATGATGCTGGTAAGCCTTTAAGTGGAGTATTGCTTGCTCCGATTGTAGCAACAGCATCTTTACGTCCTAGACTAGCAAGTGTTCCAGAGTTTACAGGTGCGAACTCTTCGAATGCTTTGCCTTCTAGTGCTGCGTATAAGTTGTATCCAATTAACTCACCCATTTGCCAAGCGATTTGTGCAGTTGGTGGGTATGGACGTCCGTCTGGAGCGAAGACAACAGCGCTGTCTCCAGCAACGAATACGTCTTTGTGAGAAGTAGATTGTAGGTATGCATCAACTGTTGCACGACCACGGTTTACTTCAAGACCTGATTCACCGATTAGTGGGTTACCTTGTACGCCGCCTGTCCAAACGAATGTGTTAGCAACAAGTTTTTGACCGTCTTTTAAGTCGATTTCATTGCCAGCAACGTTTGTTACAGGAAGACCAGTTAAGAATGTAACGCCGCGTGCTTCTAGGCTAGTAGTTGCACGTTCGATTAAGTGGTCTGGTAATACTGGAAGGATTTTTGGACCTGCTTCAACAAGAAGAAGTTTAACTTCTTTTGGATTTACGCCGTGGCTTTTTGCGAGTTTAGGCATAATGTCAGCAAGCTCACCAACTAGCTCAACGCCAGTTAATCCGCCACCACCGATTACGATTGTAGCATCAGCTTCGTTTTTCGTTTTCGCGTATTCACGAATACGGTCTTCAACGTGTTTGTAGATTTTGTTTGCATCAGCAGCAGATTTTAATACCATGCTGTTTTCTTCTAGTCCTGGAATACCGAAGTAAGCAGTTTTACTTCCTAAAGCAACTACAAGTGCATCGTAAGATAAAGTAGTGCCACCAGCTAGTTTGATTTCTTTGCTATCAACTGAGAATGACTCAACTGTTGCGATTTTAAGATCGATATCTTTACCTTTGAAAAGCTTTGTAAGTGGCATTGCAATTGCTTGCTCAGACACGTTACCTGCTGCAAGGCGGTGTAGTTCAGTGATGATTTGGTGTGTTGGGTATTGGTTAATCACTGTAACTTGTGCTTCTGATTTGCTGTAATATTTACGTACGTTTAAAGCGGCAAGAAGACCGCCATAACCAGCGCCTAAGATGACAATTTGTTTTGACATAGTATGATATCCCCCGTCTTTACTAATTGTTGTTATAAGTTAACTTATTTATTGTTACGTTCTGCACTAATTTGAAGATATGCGTTCACAAAGCGGAACATTTTTTGTGCTTGTGGGTCTTTTAGTAATTTTAATAGACCGAATAAGCCGATAACTTCGTTGCTTTCGTCAGCACGATCTTTCGCTTCGATAGCAGTTGCAGCCATGCTTTTCACTGTATCTTTTACAGGTTCTACAAGCTCTGTGATTGCACCAACAGTGTCGCTTTTTAATACTTCATCAGTAGCAACAGTTTGAGCGAAGTCATAAGACTTAGTTAAAATGTTAACAAGCTCAGTTAATTTTGGAAGCTGTTCTACTAGTGTAGTTAATGATTCTTGTACCTCAGGTTTTAACAACTGATCAAGTACATCAAGTTGTCCTTGGCTAGCAGAAATTTGTACAGTTTCTTGTTCTGGCTTTGTTTGAGTCATAGTTTCTGGCATCTCCAATTCTCCTTTACGATAGCAATACTCTTATTTTTGATAGGTAAGATAGTAAACGCTTGCGAAACTTTATACAAAGTTTCACAAAACACAATAAAATGCCTTTAAATTTATGTCAGCAAGTAAGCTGAAATCATAAACCCAAAACCATAATGTCCTACCTATTATTTATGAACTGTCCGATACATGGCTTGTCCGCATAATGGAAAGTTCCTTTATCGGAAAGTGTATATAATATATATCCTATATTATATACTATATACACCTATGTTAACATAAAAATGATTCCTAATTATTTGATATTACGTGTATAACGTAGTACTGCCAAGGCGTGAAAGCGCATAAATTATTTTGTTAAGCTTAGAAATGTACATATATATAAAGAAAAAAAGGAAAAAACGGACAAATTTATGTTCGTTTTTTCCTTTTTTTACTATTCACCTTCTGTAATTAGCATCGATGTGTTACCGCTTTTTTCAAGATGGCATTCGCCCCAAGTACAAAGAGAGTCAAGAATGGATTCTAAAGACCAACCGTAGTCTGTAAGGGAATATTCTACTTTCGGTGGTACTTGGTTGTATACCTTTCTTTGAATAACTCCATCTTCTTCTAACTCGCGTAATTGCTGCGTTAACATTTTTTGTGTAATACCAGGCATGAGACGTTTTAATTCACTCGTTCTCTTTGTACCTTTCGTTAGGTGGCAAAGAATAACAACTTTCCATTTTCCGCCGATAACCTCTAAAGTCGCTTCAACGGGAATGTTATATTTCTTCATATTAAAATCTCCTTTGATGAATGTAGATGTCAGTTCTCCAACAAAAGAAGCTAAATCATTTAAATGTTACTAAAAAGTACCTATAGCACTTTAAAGTACGTACTTTTTATCATGTTGAATATGTTCCATAATAGCATACGTAAGAGGGAAATGAGTAGTACGGTACTAAAAAGTGCCTATGTTACTTTTCGGTACCTATCGTACTTTTAAGTGCGTTCTTCAAAAAAAGAGTGAAGCCATTCATAATAGCATATATGAGCAGTAAATTTATTTTTGTAGAAGAAAAAAGGCCTTTTTTCATACTATTATGATTGGATTTCTCGCATTAAGGAGGAGTTCAATTGAATTCATATACAGTATCTTCTTCGGCAGTACAGACGAATCGGAGAAGTATGTTTGCTTTATTAGCACTAGCCATTAGTGCGTTTGGAATTGGTACAACCGAATTCATTAGTGTCGGTTTATTACCATCTATTTCAGAGGATTTACATGTTTCTGTTACAACAGCGGGTTTAACCGTTTCTTTATATGCTTTAGGAGTAGCGTTCGGTGCTCCAGTATTAACGTCATTAACAGCTAGTATGTCGCGAAAGACGTTATTAATGTGGATTATGATTATTTTCATTATTGGTAATGGAATTGCGGCGGTGGCAACAAGTTTTACTGTGTTACTTATCGCGAGGGTTGTATCTGCGTTTGCGCACGGCGTTTTTATGTCGATAGGATCCACCATTGCAGCTGCGCTTGTACCAGAGAATAAACGTGCGAGTGCAATTGCATTTATGTTTACTGGTTTAACCGTTGCGACCATTACAGGTGTACCGATTGGAACGTTTATCGGTCAACAATTTGGCTGGAGAGCTTCGTTTATGGTAATTGTGGCAATTGGGATTGTTGCTCTAATCGCCAACAGTATGCTCATTCCTTCTAACTTAAAAAAAGGTACGTCTGTATCATTTCGCGATCAATTTAAACTGATTACGAATGGAAGACTATTACTTGTATTTATTATTACTGCATTAGGATACGGGGGAACATTCGTAACATTTACGTATTTATCTCCGCTATTACAAGAAGTAACAGGATTTAAAGCGAGTACCGTTACAATTATTTTGTTAGTGTACGGAATCGCCATTGCGATAGGGAATATGATCGGTGGAAAATTATCAAATCATAATCCGATTCGAGCATTATTTTACATGTTCTTTATTCAAGCAATTGTATTATTTGTTTTCACGTTTACAGCACCGTTTCAAGTCGCTGGACTCATCACAATTATTTTCATGGGACTATTCGCATTTATGAATGTTCCAGGGCTACAAGTGTATGTCGTTATATTAGCTGAACGATTTGTACCTAGCGCTGTTGATGTGGCATCCGCGATTAACATTGCAGCGTTTAATGCGGGAATCGCTCTTGGTGCTTATTTAGGAGGCATTGTAACGAACTCTTTAGGGTTAATTCATACAGCTTGGGTAGGCGGAATTATGGTAGTAGGCGCTGTTATTTTAACGGCGTGGAGTATGACATTAGAAAAAAGAGATCAAGTGAAATAAGGGAGAGAAAATATAATGAAAAATTTACAAAGTACAACAACATTGCATAACGGTGTAGAGATGCCTTGGTTCGGTTTAGGTGTTTTCAAAGTAGAAGATGGGCCAGAACTTGTAGAGGCTGTGAAATCTGCGATTAAAGCAGGATACCGTAGTATCGATACAGCTGCGATTTATGGAAATGAGAAGGCTGTAGGAGAAGGAATTCGCGCAGGTATAAAAGAAGCAGGCATTTCTCGTGAAGATTTATTCATTACTTCAAAAGTGTGGAATTCGGATCAAGGATATGAAACAACACTTGCTGCATATGAAGAAAGTTTAAAAAAATTAGAGCTAGATTATTTAGATTTATATCTTGTTCATTGGCCTGTAGAAGGGAAATACAAAGATACGTGGAGAGCGTTAGAAACACTTTATAAAGAAGAACGCGTACGTGCAATTGGCGTAAGTAACTTCCAAATCCACCATCTGCAAGACGTGCTAGCAGATGCAGAAATGAAACCAATGATTAACCAAGTGGAATATCACCCTCGTTTAACGCAAAAAGAATTACAAGCGTTCTGTAAAGAGCAAGGTATTCAAATGGAAGCATGGTCACCACTTATGCAAGGTCAATTGTTAGATAACGAAACATTGCAAGAAATTGCTCATAAGTATGGTAAAACGACAGCTCAAATCATTTTACGCTGGGACCTTCAAAATGAAGTTGTAACAATTCCGAAGTCAACGAAAGAACACCGAATCATTGCAAATGCCGATATATTTAATTTCGAATTAACGAAAGAAGATATGGAGAAAATCGACGCGTTAAACGAAAATCACCGCGTTGGTCCAGACCCTGATAACTTCGATTTCTAAACATATAGTGGAGAAGAAGAGTGCAAACAGTTTGCACTCTTTTTTGTTTTGTTTATGCATAAAAATTTTTTCTAACTAAATACTACTTATTAGTAAATTTGTTATTTCATAAGGGGCTGTAAACATGAATATAAAGCAATCGTTCAAATTTTTGGCTGTGTTTTTAAGTGTTTTATTTGTGTTATTTCCGCTACAAAAAGCATTCGCGGAAGTTATGGATCATACAAAGTATCAGATGGATTGGAGTTATAGTAAGTCAAAGAAGAAACCAATTCGAACAGAGCTTATTAAAACAGCAGATGGTAAAATTGCCTTTTGCTTAAATGTAGATTTGAAATCTCCGAGCGGTCAAGATTTACCGGAAATGGGGAAAGTGGATATTAATGTGTATCGTGTACTATTGAATGGATATCCACAAAAGAGTCCACAAGAATTAGGTGTTTCTGATTGGAGAGAAGCACATTATGCAACGCAGCTTGCAGTATGGAATGCGTTAAAACAAATCGATATTAATGATTTAGATTTCCGAAATAAAAATGTAGAAAAAGTAACGAAAGATATCGTTGCAAAAGCAAATGCTAGTGAAGAATTACAAGAAATTACGATGAGGGTCATGCCATCAGAAGAACAAGAAGCAGTATTGAAAAATGATTTCTTTGAAACAGGTTTATATACAGTAGAAACAAACGCGAAAAGCGGAACGTATAAAGTACAAGCAACAGGTGCTCCAGCTGGAGTGAAGTTTGTGAATGAAAAGGGCGAAGCAAAAACGGAATTTAATGTAGGAGAAAAGTTCCGTATCTTAATTCCGAAACAAACACCAGCTGGTGGATTTAGCTTTAAAGTATTAGGGAATTTAACAAAGTTACAAGGGATTGCACATAAAGGTACACCAACAATTCAAAATGCAGTCGTATTACTTGAGCGTAGTGAAGAAAAAACAAGTCCGGAGTTATCGGTGAGTTGGAAAACAACAAATGGTCATGATAATAATAAACCACATACTCCAAATGAACCACATAAACCGAATCAAAAGAGATAACGAAAAAGCATTGGCTTGTGCCAGTGCTTTTTTATATGAATTTTAAAATTATATCAGGAAAATTATATGTAGAATAAAAGCGCTGTTTATACAGTTTGAACTTTATTTCGAAATAATATAAATATATTAAAATCTAAACGTTACAATTAATGGATTGTATTCACAAAATTGTAACATTATTCTGATTGAAAAGGCTATCAAACAAAGTAGAAAGCGTGTAGAATTCAGTTGGAAAAACTACCTATTGATGGTCATATATGAAGAAAATGTAAGATTATATTATTATTCAAAATTTTAGATGTATAGATGACAATACTGAAATATATCTTTTGCTATTCTCTTTTTATCCGACTTTAACGGGCAGTAAGACCCCCACCTCAAAATGCAGCGAAAGCAAAGCAGTTAGGTGGGGGATCAACTGCCCATAAAAGTCCGATTAGTTCAACTAATAATTAGTGGGGGATGAAGAAAACCCACACTGATTAAAGTTTCACTTTATGTAGAGAGAACTCATCACAAGTAGAGAGAAGTGAGGGGGATACAGTGCATAAAAATTTTATAATGTAAGAAAGCGAATACATGGAGAGGGATGCGGTAGTAATTGATACAGGTGCGCGAGGTTTTAGTCTATTCATTAAATGTTTTTATGAAAATAATAGGATGTCTTATTAAATGAATATATAGGATAGTTTCTCTAAATAAAGGAATAGGGGACACAGATTATGTCGAAGAAAAAGACGATTAGGGTATTAGTAGCTGGTGTTTGTTTAGCTACGTTATTAACGCCATATGGATTTGAATTGCCTAAGGTGTATGCAGAGATGACGATTGAAGATAAGGATAAACAGCAAGAAGAGCGAGTGTATCAATTGCTGCCAAAAGGTGATGTAGAAGGGATGCGTGAGTTGCATCAGCGGCGAATGAGTTTTTCTCCTTATGAACCAACGGGCGTTTATGTAAAGCCAGGTGAAGAAGTAGTTATTCAAGTAGAAGGGACTCAACAGATTAAAGCTTATATTGGTACATATTCTTATGAAAAAGAAGAACCTAAACAATTCAATTTAAATCCTGGTGAGAACAAAATTTCTTCTCCAAATGGAGGACTATTATACTTTTATAATTATCACAACACAGGAGAAGTAGTGGCTAAAGTGAAAAAAGGTGGTACACCAAATCCTTTATTTATTTTAGGTAAACATACGACAGAAGATTGGAAACGTATGTTGAAGGAATCACCGAATCCATATGCAATCGAAATGAAAGGAGAAAATAGTTTACTAACTATGCATCCTGAGACTGTAGCGGAGCATTTAAAACAAGAAGATCCAGCTGCGTTATTAAAGAAACATGATGAAATAATTAACATTGAGCATAAAATATCAGGATTATCAAAAGATGGTGTGGGTGTTGCGAATCAAGGTAAACATTCCATTCATTTTGTTGAAGACTGGTATACGGACAATTATATGTATGCGACGTATTATCGAACAGCTTATAGTAAAGGGAATTTAGAGTCAGTACTAAATCTAGAAGAGTTAACTAATGATGGCTGGGGACCTTGGCATGAAGTGGGACATCAACATCAACAGAACACTTGGTTATGGGATGGACTTGGAGAAGTAACAGTTAATATTTATTCTTTGGCAGTTCAAACTACATTCGGGCACAAAACAAGGTTAGAACAAGAGGGACGCTATGAAGCTGCATTTGCTTATTTAGGTAAACCAGATGCACAAGAGAAGATGAATGTATTTGAGAAATTAGTTATGTTTTGGCAGTTACATTTAGCTTATGGGGATCAATTCTATCCGAAATTACATCAAATGTATCGTTTGTTACATGATACAGAACTGCCTAAATCTGATGAAGAGAAAAAGCAGATGTTTATTTATATGACGTCAAAAGTGGCAGGACAAAATTTAATTCCTTTCTTTGATAAATGGGGATTATTTGTAAATGATGCTACGAGAGAAAAGATTGAAAAATTAAATTTACCAAAATTAGAAAAAGAAATATGGTTATCTACAGATAGCAATCCAATTCGTGAAAAACAAACTGAGTTATATGAAGTTCCATATGGCGAGCCAAATAATGAAAAAATACAAAATGTAGTAATCGGTACTACATATGATGAGAAAAAAGCAAAAGAACTTGTAAGGAATTTAGGAGAAGGCGTAAAAACAACAGGTGTGATTATACAAGATAAGCCTGAAGTTGGAGAAAAAACTGTAAAAGTAGAAATTGTAGATAGAAAAGGAAATAAGAATTTCATTCCAGTTGTAGTGAATGTTGGATATGGAGATAGCCTACTTGTATATGGATTGAACTATACCGGGGAGGGAGACTTGAAGTCAACCGTAACTCTACATCATGGTACGAAAAAATTTAGTGCAACAGATACGAAAAATTTAATTCACGATTACTTTAAAGATGAAAAGTATTTTGAGTTTACACTGTACGATAAAGAAGGAAGAGGGAAGAAAAATGTAGGGGTAAAAGGCTTGGAGAATACAGAAGCTCTTGCCAAAGAATTAAATGGATTAGCATTTGAATATGGAGATGTGGTGAAAGTATACCATGCAGAGTCTTCACGATTACATTGGTATCAAAAAGGTTTATATGTGGGAGAAGGAAAAAATAAAGAAATAAAAGAATTATTCTTCAAAATTACTGAAAATGGATTTGAAAGATTAAAATCATTGCAAGAAGTAACAGTAAAGCCACAAACAGTAGTAGTCGGAACAGAAGTAGAAAAGCTAGAAGCGAAAAACTTTGTTGAAGTGAAAGACGGAGAAGTAATTGGCTTTGTAGAAAAACCAACTACATCAAAAGTCGGAAAACAAACAGTAAAAGTAGAAACGAAAGATATGTTTGGAAATAAGCAAGTAACAGAAGTACCGTTAGAAGTGACGTATGGAGATAGCGTTGCTTATATAGGATACAACAATGAAATTGCTTCAGTTGTAACATTAAAGCATAATGAAAAGAAATTACATGCGACTGATATGAATAAGCAAATTCATAAATATTTTAACAAAGAACAATATATGGGAATCACGTTATATGATGGAAACGGAACTGAGAAAAATCATGTAACAGCAGAAGGACAAGAAACTTCAAAGAATTTTGCAGAGCAAGTGAATGGACTGCAGTTTGAGTATGGAGATGTAGTGAAAGTATTCCATGCAGAACCAGACCGCTTAAAATGGTATCAAAATAATAACTTTGCTGGCCAAGGTGAGAAAAAAGGGATAAAAGAACTATTCTTTAAAGTGACAGAAAAAGGTTTTGAGAGAATGGATATGTTGCAAGAGGTAATAGTAAAACCTCAACAAGTAGTAGTAGGAACAGATGCTGATAAGCTAGATGCGAAAAGCTTTGTACAAGTAAAAGATGGTGAAGTAATTGGCTTTGTAGAAAAACCTAATACAACAGAAATCGGAAAGCAAACAGTAAAAGTAGAAACGCAAGATCGTTTTGGTAATAAGAAAGTAACGGAAGTACCGTTGGAAGTAATTTATGGTGATAGTATAGTCTTCCAAGGTGATGGCAATGATACGCGTTCTGTCGTAACTGCGGATCATAATGAGAAAAAGTTACGGGCAACATTTACGGATTCTAAAGTTCATTATCGCTTTGAGAATGAAAAATATATGGGAATCACGCTATATGATCAAAATGGAAATGAAAAGAAGGTTATTTCGGTAGAAGGGCAAGAGACTTCTAAAAACTTTGCAGAACAGTTAAATGGTGTAGACTTTGCATATGGTGATGTTATTAAGGTATATCATGCAGAATCAGATCGATTGAAGTGGTATGAAAAGAATGAATTTATAGGTAACGGTAAAGGGAAAGTGGAGCAAGAATTGTACTTTGAAATAACAGAAAAAGGTTTTGAAAAACTGGAAGGCTTACAAGAAGTAACAGCAGTACCACAGAAGGTAGTAATCGGGACAAATGCAGAAAAAATAAATGTAAAAGACTTTGTTGAAGTAAAAGATGGAGAAGTAGTTGGTTTTGTGGAGAAGCCAGATACAACGAAAATCGGAAAGCAAACAGTAAGAGTAGAAACAAAAGATCGTTTTGGAAATAAAAAGGTGACAGAAGTTCCTATGGAAGTAACATACGGAGATAGCATAGTGTATCAAGGTGTATCTAATATAACCCGTTCAATCGTTACGCTAAATCATGGGGAAAAGAAATTACATGCAACACTTACAGATGAGACAATCCATTATCGATTTGTAAATGAGAAGTA
Organism: Bacillus sp. EB106-04-02-XG92; assembly: GCF_058791995.1. Taxonomy (NCBI): domain Bacteria; kingdom Bacillati; phylum Bacillota; class Bacilli; order Caryophanales; family Bacillaceae; genus Bacillus; species Bacillus sp. EB106-04-02-XG92. The sequence continues at coordinate 146,805 of NZ_JBYTEA010000002.1, read as the reverse complement.
TATAGGTCTTACGCTTTATGATTCAAATGGTAAAGAGAAAAAGCATGTAACAGCAGAAGGACAGGAAACTTCGAAGAATTTTGCTGAACAAGTAAACGGAGCAATGTTTGAGTACGGTGATGTGTTGAAAGTGTATCATGCAGAGTCAGATCGTTTGAATTGGTATAATAAGAGTGAGCTAGTTGGAAAAGGAAATGCGAAGAAGTTTAAAGAAATTTCCTTCAAGATTACTCCAAATGGTTTAGAACAAGTGCAATAATAGAAAAAGCTCGTAAAACATTATGTTTTACGAGCTTTTTTATTATTCAGCTTCAGAAACTACTGTGAAGCGTTCGTTTACGTGTTTTGGATTTTCGATTTCATCAAGTGCTGCTACTGCGAAGTCTTCGTAACTTACGTAGCTATCACCTTTTGCGTTAATAAGAAGGTTGTCTTTGCCAGCTGTATAAGAGCCTGTGCGTTTTCCTAATGCGAATAGTGCAGAAGGGCTGATGAATGTCCAAGTAATATCGTTAGTTTGTTGCAAGATTTCTAAGTTTTTACCTTGGTTTTGAGCCGTTGCAAGGTATTCATTTGGGAAGCCTGGCGTATCAAATACGCGTGTTGTTTTCTCTTCGTCTACAAATAAGCTTCCAGCGCCGCCAACTACAAGTAATTTTGTGTTAGGTGCACCTTTCATAGCCTCGATTAGTACGTTTCCTGCATCTACGTGAAGGTGTTCTTCGCCTGCTGGAGCGCCGAATGCATTTACAACTACGTCAAATGCCTGTAGGTCATTAGATGTAAGAGAGAATACATCTTTCTCTAAAACTTTTACGTTTTCTTCTGTAATTTTTGCAGCGTTTCTTACGATTGCAGTTACTTCATGTCCGCGATCTAATGCTTCTTTTAAAATACGACTTCCTGCTTTACCAGTTGCTCCGATGATTCCGATTTTCATAATAAATCCCTCCAAATTGTTTTCTTAAAGTGTATATCTGAAAGTAAATGAATTTGATGTAATTAGGTTTGTTACAACCTGATGTAATCATTATAGTTACAGGTTGATACTTTTGTCAATGGGGTAGTTTGTAGATTTATTTTTTGTTTTAGTATGCACAGTTAGAGGGAGGGGAGTCATAAAGATATTGTCGCTTCTTTCCAGTCTAATATTTGGAAAATGGAAATTGTCGAAAAATGTTGATTTTTAAATGTTTTTTAAATATAATTCGTTTTATGGAGAAAAGGAGGGGTTAATTGTATGAATATTTTGGAACAATTTGTTTCGTCAACGAATACAATTCTTTGGTCATATATTCTTATTGCAATGTTAATTGGTTTAGGTCTTTATTTTTCTATTAAATTGAAATTCGTACAAATTACTCATTTAGGGGAAATGGTTCGACTAATGAGTGATGGATTAACTGGAAAGACGCGTAAAAAAGGTAGTGTATCTTCTTTCCAAGCGTTCTGTATGAGCTCAGCAGCTCGTATTGGAATTGGGAACTTAGCTGGTGTAGCGTTAGCTATTTCAATGGGTGGACCTGGCGCAGTATTTTGGATGTGGGTTATTGCGATTATCGGGGCGTCTTCAAGTTTCGTAGAAAGTACGCTTGCGCAAATTTATAAAATAAAAGATGGCAGTGGTTTCCGTGGTGGTCCTGCTTATTATATGGAAAAGGGTTTAAATAAACGTTGGATGGGAATTTGGTTCTCTATCCTTATTACAATTAGTTATGGTTTAATTTTTAACTCAGTACAAGCGAATACAGTAACATTAGCGTTTGAAAATGCATTCGGTTTAGAGCGTTATATTGTAGGTATTGCATTAGCTGCATTAGTTGCGGTTATTATTTTTGGTGGCGTGAAAAGTATCGCACGTATGTCTGAAATGATCGTTCCGCCAATGGCGCTTATTTATATTGCAGTAGCGATTTTCGTTGTTATTAAAAATTATTATTTAATACCGGATATGTTTACAGAAATCTTTAAAGGTGCATTCGGTTTAGATTCAGCTGTAGGTGGCGGTATCGGTGCTGCGATGAAATATGGTATTCAGCGCGGATTATTTGCGAACGAAGCAGGTATGGGTAGTGCGCCGAACGCGGCAGCAACAGCTGATGTAACGCATCCAGCAAAGCAAGGTTTTATTCAAACAATTGGAGTGTTAGTAGATACATTCTTAGTATGTACATCAACAGCATTTATCGTACTATGTTCTGGTGCATATAAGGCAACAAATTTAGAAGGTATTGAATTAACGCAAGTTGCGTTAAGTTCACAAATTGGTTCGTGGGCAAGTAGCTTCTTAGCGATTATTATTTTCTTATTTGCATTTAGTTCACTTCTAGGAAACTACTATTATGGTGAAACAAATATTGAATTCATTAAACAAAGTAAAACGTGGTTAACGATTTACCGTATTGCGGTAGTTGCAATGGTATTATTCGGTTCTGTTGCGACACTTCAAGTTGTATGGAATATGGCAGATTTATTTATGGGTCTAATGGTAATCACAAACTTAATTGCGATTACACTTCTTGGCCGATTTGCATACGCTGCATTGGCGGACTATGTAAGGCAAAAGAAACAAGGAAAAGATCCGGTGTTCAGTGCAGATTCTATTCCAGGTTTAACGAATACAGAGTGTTGGGATAAGCCGGTAGTAACAGATAAAGAAAAAGCGGTGTAATGAAAAGACGAGCGCGAGATAAATTCGATGCTCGTCTTTTTTGTTGTAGTAAATGATGAAAAGGAATTATTAATATAATTTTGTTTGTTCATTATTTTCGTTATTTGTAGAGAATGCACTGTCTTAAAAGTATGACTGGTCGAATGGGATGAGTGATTGAGTATTGGATACATGCACGTACTGGCTATATTTTACGTGAAAAAACATATATGTTAAGAGATTTAACGTATTCATGTTATAAAACCTAACATAAAGTTCTTGATTACTAAAAGTTTTTAGAATATAATTTTCTTATTGTTAGGAAGAGGGGGCAATACGATTATGGATTTTTTAACGAATGTAATTGGAGATATAAATAATGTCCTTTGGTCGTATGTCATTATTGCGATGTTAATTGGGTTAGGACTTTACTTTTCGTTTCGTGTGAAATTTGTCCAAGTTCGTTACTTCGGTGAAATGATTCGATTGCTTGGGGATGGGGCAAGTTCGAAAACGAGGAAAGAGCAAAAAGAGAAGAGTGGTGTATCATCGTTCCAGGCTTTTTGTATGAGTACAGCTTCTCGTGTAGGTACTGGTAACTTAGCTGGTGTAGCTATCGCAATCTCAGCAGGTGGCCCAGGAGCAGTATTTTGGATGTGGTTAATCGCGGTAATTGGGGGTGCTTCTGCATTTGTAGAAAGCACATTAGCGCAAATTTATAAAGTAAAAGATGGGAATGCGTTCCGTGGTGGCCCAGCTTATTATATGGAAAAAGGATTAAATAAGCGCTGGCTTGGAGCTATTTTCTCTGTTTTAATAACAGTAAGTTTCGGATTGATTTTTAACGCTGTACAGTCTAATACTGTAGCTGCTGCTTTTGATGGGGCATTCAAAACAGACAGTAGATTAGTAGGCCTTGTAATGGCTGGTTTACTTGCAGTTATTATCTTCGGCGGTGTAAAACGTATTGCACGCGCGGTTGAAATGATTGTTCCAGTAATGGCAATTATTTATGTAGCAGTGGCATTATTCGTTGTTGTAACAAACATTACGGCAATTCCGTATGTATTTAAAGAAATTTTCTTACATGCTTTCGGAATTAAAGAGGTAGTAGGTGGAGGATTAGGAGCTGCGATTTTACTAGGGGTAAAACGCGGATTATTCTCAAATGAAGCAGGTATGGGTAGTGCGCCGAACGCAGCTGCGACTGCGAACGTAACGCACCCAGTTAAACAAGGTTTCATTCAAACTTTAGGGGTATTTACAGATACATTATTAATTTGTAGTTGTACAGCATTTATCATTCTTTTATCAGATGTGCATAATGCAGCTGATCTAAATGGTATTCAATTAACGCAACAAGCATTAAGCCAACATATCGGACCATGGGCATCTATATTTGTAGCAGTTGCAATCTTCTTGTTTGCATTCAGCTCATTAGTAGGTAACTACTACTATGGTGAAACGAATATTGAGTTCTTAAATGGAAGTAAAGTGTTATTAACGGCATACCGCATTGCTGTACTTGGTATGGTTATGTTAGGTTCTGTAGCAACAATTCAAATCGTTTGGGATGTAGCAGATTTATTCATGGGTATTATGGCTGTTATTAACTTAGTGGCGATTGTATTCCTTTCTAAGTATGCTTTTGCGGCATTATCAGATTACGTAAAGCAAAAGAAACAAGGAAAAGATCCGGTATTCTATGCGGATTCTATTCCAGGTTTGGAAAATACAGAGTGCTGGGATAAGTCAGCAGTAGCTGATAAAGAAAAAGCAGTATAATGAGATGAGCATCAAGTGAAACTTGATGCTCATTTTTTGTTTTATCCGGATATTCGCGGATGGTAAAAGACGAACATTAATGAATGTTTCATAATAAAATGTATTTTTTTAAGAAAAATGCGGATATGAGTTGTGATTTATGTTAGAATGGAAAATGCCTTTGAAACAAGAGGTTTTATGATCTTTCCTATCCTGTTGAAGGTTTTAGAGGAGAAATGGAAAGTTCGGATTATTTCTTATTTTGAGTGGTCAGACGTTCAACGTTAATGAAGAGTTAAATGGAGGATTTTATTAATGAAGTTTGTTATGTTTCTTGTAGGATTACTTGTTGTATTCATACTCGGTTTTCTTATAAGTGCCGATCGAAAGAAGATTAAGTATAAACCAATTGCAATCATGCTTGTTATTCAGCTAGCGTTAAGTTACTTCTTATTAAATACGCAAGTTGGTTATATTTTAGTAAAAGGAATTTCAGATGGATTTGGCGCGCTTCTTGGATATGCGGAAGCTGGAATCGTTTTCGTATTTGGCGGTCTTGTTAATAAAGGAGAGGTTTCATTCTTCTTAACAGCACTATTACCAATCGTATTCTTTGCCGTTTTAATCGGAATTCTGCAACACTTTAAAATTTTACCGATAATTATTCGTGCTATTGGTACGTTGTTAAGTAAAGTAAATGGTCTAGGAAAACTAGAATCATATAACGCAGTAGCAGCTGCCATTGTTGGGCAAGCGGAAGTATTTATTACGGTAAAAGATCAATTAAGTAAAATCCCAAAACATCGTTTATATACATTATGTGCATCTTCCATGTCGACAGTATCAATGTCAATCGTAGGTTCTTATATGAAAATGATCGAACCGAAATATGTAGTAACAGCACTTGTATTAAATTTATTTAGTGGTTTCATTATTATTCATATTATTAACCCGTACGATATTACAGAAGAAGAAGATACACTGAAATTAGAAAATAAGAAAAAACAATCATTCTTTGAAATGTTAAGCGAATATATTATGCTTGGTTTCACAATCGCGATCACAGTAGCGGCAATGTTACTTGGTTTCGTAGCATTAATTACAGCAATTAATAGCTTGTTTGATTCCATGTTCGGCATTACATTCCAAGCTATTTTAGGATATATTTTCTCACCATTAGCATTCGTAATGGGTATCCCGCAAGCAGAGATGGTAACAGCGGGACAAATTATGGCAACAAAATTAGTATCAAACGAGTTTGTTGCGATGCTTGATCTTGGAAAAGTAGCTGGTGACTTATCAGCTCGTACAGTTGGTATTCTTTCTGTATTCCTTGTATCATTTGCAAACTTCTCATCAATCGGAATTATCGCAGGTGCAACGAAAGGTATCGATGAAAACCAATCAAATGTTGTATCATCATTCGGCCTACGCCTTGTATACGGTGCGACATTAGTAAGTATTCTATCAGCGATTATCGTTGGTGTTATGTTATAAAAAAGAGGGTCCTAGCTTATAGCTAGGGCTATTTTTTATGGTAAATTTGCATGAAAAAACCAATTTACTAGGAATATATTAACATATAAAAATCTTTTAAAATTTATATTGCATTTCAGTTAGATAACGCTTACAATTTGATTTGTAGGTGGTATCAATTTCAGACTTTCAAATATGGTAGGAGAGAAGAGGCTACCTTTTATAAATTGCAATTTATGTAAACGCTTACTGATTTTAGATGACAGTTGAATAGTTTTAGGGGTTTTAAATTTTTTTAACGTCAATGGTCAGACGTCATTCGTTATACGACCAATAACTCATGGGAGAAGTGGAGGATTCACATATGAAGATCGTAATGTTTCTAGTTGGTTTACTTGTAGTATTTGTACTAGGTTTCCTTATCAGTTCAGATCGTAAGAAAATTAAATATAAACCAATTGCACTTATGCTTGTCATTCAATTGGTGCTTGCGTATTTCTTATTAAATACAAAGGTCGGATTTGTATTGGTAAAAGGGATTGCAGATGGGTTTGGCGCTATTTTAAAATTTGCGGAAGCAGGGGTTAATTTCGTATTTGGTGGTCTAGCAAATGATGGACAAGCACCATTCTTCTTAACAGTATTATTACCAATTATTTTCTTAGCGGTACTAATCGGGATCCTGCAACATATTAAAGTTTTACCGATTATCATTCGTGCAGTCGGTTTCCTATTGAGTAAAGTTAACGGCTTAGGAAAACTAGAATCATATAATGCAGTAGCAGCTGCAATCGTTGGTCAAGGGGAAGTATTCATTACAGTAAAAGATCAACTAAGCAAATTACCGAAAAATCGTTTATACACACTTTGTGCATCTTCAATGTCAACAGTATCGATGTCAATCGTCGGTTCTTACATGAAAATGATTGATCCAAAATATGTAGTAACGGCACTTGTATTAAATTTATTTAGTGGATTTATTATCGTTCATATTATTAATCCATATGACGTGAAAGAAGAAGACGATATTTTAGAATTACAAGAAGATAAAAAACAAACATTCTTTGAAATGTTAGGCGAATATATTATGCTTGGTTTCTCAATCGCTGTAACAGTAGCGGCGATGTTAATCGGTTTCGTAGCATTAATTACAGCAATTAACGGTGTATTTGATTCAATTTTCGGCATCACATTCCAAAGCATTTTAGGATACATTTTCTCACCATTAGCATTCGTAATGGGTATTCCAACATCAGAGATGCTAACAGCAGGACAAATTATGGCAACAAAATTAGTAACGAACGAATTCGTTGCAATGCTTGACCTTGGAAAAGTAGCTGGCGATTTATCAGCTCGTACAGTAGGTATTTTATCTATCTTCCTTGTATCATTTGCGAACTTCTCATCAATCGGAATTATCGCAGGTGCAACGAAGAGTATCGATGGCAAACAAGCAAACGTTGTATCATCATTCGGATTAAAACTTGTATACGGTGCAACGCTAGTAAGTATATTATCAGCAGTTATCGTTGGAGTTATGCTTTAATAAAATGGTAAAGAAGTCGTTTATCTCTTATTTAGGAGAGGAACGGCTTTTTTATTTTGGTATGATAAATAATACAGGGAAATAATACAGGGAGAGTGAATTAAGTTGAAAGAAGCGGATAGTTTAAGGAAGTTTGATGAGATTATAGAGAACATTGATCAATTAACTGGTGAAGATGCTAGAACCTTTTTGAAATTTATACATGAGTATTTAAGCATAGTAGAAGAAGGCGATGGGACTTTTACTCATAGTGATTTTGTTGAAAAGGTTTCAGAGTTTTATAAGAAGGATTTGGCTAAGGTTATTGAGCTGAGAGAAGCAATAAAAAAATCACCTTAATACATTCATTAAGGTGATTGAAATACTATTCAGCTGGAGGCGTAAATGTACGTTTTTCTAATTCAGCGTCTAGCATAAATAATGCGTTTGAATCGCTTGTAATACGTTTTAATTTTTGGATGATGCTATCGAATGAAGCTTCTTCTTCTACTTGCTCATCGACGAACCATTTTAAGAATGTAATTGTTGCGTGCTCACGCTCATCCCAAGCGATATCAGATAAGTTGTAAATACGTTTCGTTACTTCACGCTCGTGCTCAAGTGCCACTTCAAAAGCGTTTAGTACAGATTCATATTCGTTATTCGGATTATCGAATCCAGTAATAATAGCGCGCTCACCGCGGTCATTAATGTAGTTGTAAAGCTTCATTGCGTGGAAACGTTCTTCTTCGGCTTGTACAAGGAAAAAGTTAGCGAATCCATCATAGCTTTCAGCCGTACAGTAAGCAGCCATTGCCATATAAGCATGGGCAGAGTAAAATTCAAAGTTCATTTGATCATTTAGTGCGTCGTGCAATTTTTTTGATAACATAAAATCCCCCTTAGTATTGTGACAAGAATATTATACCATAATTGATAATATTCTCATTTGGATGTCTCGAACCTTTTCGAAAGCTTTGTGACGTGAGCCTCCATAATGTCTTGTAAATCTAAATCATATTTTTGTGAAAGAATAATAAGATTAGACAGTACATCACCAAGTTCTTCTTTTAACTCTTGTTTTAGCTCTTCTTCTGTCTTCACTTTTTCATCAGGACGATCACGCCCAATTTCAATAGCGCGAACAACGCGTGAAACTTCCCCAACTTCCTCTGTTAAGAAATTTAAGCGAATAAAGGAATTATACTGTGACCAGCTTCGTTTTTCGTAAAATTCCTCCACCCATCTTTGAAATGCGACGATATCCATTTCTTCCTCATCCCTTCAATATGTTGTACAATATTCATTGTATCATAACAATATATAGTCTTGGGGTGTAGGGATGAGAAAGATTTGTGTGTTTGCAGGTTCCAATTTAGGGGAGAGACCAGAATTTAAAGAGCAGGCAATAGCGTTAGGGAAAATGTTTGTTGAAAACGATTATGAGCTTGTATACGGTGGTTCTTGCGTTGGATTAATGGGAGAAGTAGCAAATGAAGTTCTTCGTTTAGGCGGGCGTGTAACAGGTGTTATGCCGCGCGGTTTATTCCGAGGAGAAATTGTGCATACAGGGTTAACAGAACTAATTGAAGTAGAAACAATGCACGAACGTAAAGCAAAAATGGCAGAACTTGCGGATGCTTTTATTGCGTTGCCAGGTGGATACGGAACGTTTGAAGAGTTATTTGAAGTAGTATGTTGGTCACAAATTGGTATACATAATAAGCCGGTTGGTTTATTAAATATAAAAGACTTTTACGGACCAATTTTGCAAATGGTTGAACGCGCAGCGGAAGAAGGGTTTATGAATCCGTCGAATAAAGAATTGATCGTTTCAGCTGAGACGGCAGATAAACTAATTCATGAGATCCAAAACTATGAACGTCCTGTTTTAGGAACGAAGTGGAAGCAGTTATCATAATACAATTTTATAGAGATTTTTGGAAACACATGTCATTTTATCTTGAAAAGACATGTGTTTTTAATTTGGTTAAATATGTTAATGTTGAGATATAATGTTTTCGGAAAAGAAGAAATAGATGGAGGAGTTCGTATTTTTAAGACCGGTTTTTAAAAGTATTTTAGCAGCAGTTATTCTTGTTATGCTAATTGTTTCAACACAGAAGAAAGAGCTAATTAATGAATTTTCTCTTTGGTTCATTTCGATATTATGTATCGGTGTTTCAGTGATCACGTTGTTTATGACTGGTTTTATCGTTGATGAGTATAATCTAGCTGGGGATGCACAGAGTTTTAGCACGTTTATTGCGATTAGTTGTATTAGCGGTTTGAATTTTATTATTTATTATAGACGGAAATAAAAAGAAGGCATCCCGTATTACTTTGGAATGCCTTTATCATTTTGATTACTTTGTTTTTTATACAGGTACCAGCCCCCCCAGCCGCCACCAATTGCTACAACAACGAGGAAAGCATAGTCTTTCACCTCGATACGTATATTGAAAATATTAGCTATAAGTAAGACAATCCCAACCGTTATTAACGCAAAAAATGCTCTAATTAAGTAGTCTTTCAACTGAACCACTCCCGCCATTTAAGTAGTAAATGATGAATATGGAAAAGCTTTTTGGATCTATTTTACGAAAGGGTGTTTCCTATATTTTAACATAAAAAGGATTGTAATATATTGATAAAAGTAGGGAAGAGAGGTGCTGATATTGTCGTGATTTGTCGGTAAGTCGATATCCTGTGTCGAATCGTCGATATAATGAAAAAATCGTTGATATATTGTGAGTTATCGTCGATATATTTGAAGAATCGTTGATATAAATTTCATGTACCAGCACGTGCGACAACCCCATAGAAAAAAGCGACTCTGAACGAGCCGCTTCCGCTTTTAGTCTATCCAGCTCCGGTGACTAGAACAGTCGGTCATTTCGCGCCTTCCTGTGAGGCAAAAAGCGCCTCTTCGTCAGGAGCTCCAATGCCCTCCTGTTCTGAGCAAGTCGCTTCCGCTTTTAAACATTATCCAGCTCCAGCGGCTAGAATCTCCGGTCATTTCGCTCTCTTGCTCGAAGCAAAAAGCGCTTCAAGGTCGAGAGCTCCAATGCCCTGCGATTCTGAACGAGCCGCTTCCGCTTTAAAATCTATTATTGATTCAAGAACGCACGTAGCATCCAAGCGTGTTTTTCTAGTTCTGTGTAGATGCCTAGTAGTAGGTCAGATGTCATTTCGTCGTCAGAGTCTTGAGCGATTTCCATGCCTTTTTTCAGTTCGACTAGCATCATTTCGTAGTCTTTCATGATTGCTTCGACCATCCCTTCTGCAGTTTCTCCGTATGCTGCTTCTTGAATAGTAGAGATTTCTAGATATTCTTTCATTGTTGCTACTGGTTTACCACCAATTGCTAAAATACGTTCTGCAATTTCGTCGATGTGAGTAGCTGATTCTGTGTAAAGCTCTTCGAATTTTTCATGTAATGTGAAGAATTGAGGTCCTTTTACGTACCAATGGAAGTTGTGTAATTTTGTGAATAAAACGCTCCAGTCTGCTACTTGTTTGTTTAATACTTCGATTACTTGTTTGTTCATTATGATCAATCTCCTTTTGAGTTGTTATGTTATATCAATTACTAATTTATAATTATTATAATCTAGTAATTCGTATAAATCAACCCTTTTGCTGGAATTAATTTGAACAAATTATGAACTGTTGTAAATAAAAATCCCTATTACTGTGGAGTAATAGGGATTTTGTTTGATATATAGCTTTTGTTCTGAACGAGCCGCATCTGCTTTTAATTATTACACAGCCTTCTGTTTTTCTTCTACGTCCTGTCCATCCCAGCACTCTGTATTCTGTAAGCCAGGGATAGAACTTGCAACGAAAACAGGATCTTTTCCTTGTTTCTTTTGCTTTAAATAGTCTACTAATGCTGCGTAGGCGAATTTGCTTAGGAATGAGATGGCAATTAAGTTTGTGAATACCATTAGTCCCATGAATAAATCAGCTAAACTCCAAACTGTTTGAAGGGCAGCGATTGATCCGAAGAATACCATTCCGACAACTGCAACGCGATAAATCATTAACCATGTTTTACTTTCTTTAATGAATGCGATATTTGTTTCACCATAATAGTAGTTTCCTAGAAGAGAACTGAATGCGAATAGGAAAATAATAATCGCTAAGAAAGTGCTTGCCCACGGGCCAATTTGTGAACTTAATGCTTGTTGTGTTAATTCAATACCTTCTAAGTTTGATCCTTTGTAAAGTCCGGAACATAATACGATAAACGCTGTTGATGTACATACTAAGAATGTGTCTACGAAAACTCCTAATGCTTGAACAAGTCCTTGTTTTACAGGGTGAGATACATCTGATGTTGCAGCTGCGTTAGGAGAGCTACCCATACCTGCTTCTGTCGCGAATAAACCGCGCTGAATTCCGAACTTAATTGCTGCTCCAATACCACCAGCGATAGCTTGATCTAAACCGAATGCGCTGTTAAATATTTCTGTAAAAATGCTTGGTAACATAGTGAAGTTGTTAATAACGACAAAAATTGCCACACCAATATAAACAATTGCCATTGGAGGAACAATCATTTCTGTAATACGTGAAATGCTCTTAATACCACCAAAAATAATAACTGCAACTAATAAAGCTAATAGAGCTCCTACAAGAGTTCGCTCTAGTCCAAAAGCATTTTCAAATGCGATTGTTACTGTATTTGCTTGTACGGAATTGAAAATTAATCCGTATGCAACTGTAATAAGAAGTGAGAACCAAACCCCCATCCAGCGCTTGTTTAAGCCTTTTTCCATATAATACGCTGGTCCACCACGGAATCTGCTTCCATCTTTTACTTTATAAATTTGCGCGAGCGTACATTCTACGAAACTAGTAGCTGCTCCAAGGATAGCAATAAACCACATCCAAAATATTGCGCCAGGTCCACCCATTGAAATGGCTAATGCTACACCAGCTAAATTCCCGATACCGATACGTGCTGCTGCACTTAAGCAAAATGCTTGGAATGGAGAGATGCTATCTTTCTTTTTTTCTTTTCGATTAAATCCTTTACTAATTAAACCGACCATCTCACCGAAATGAGTAATTTGGACAAATTTCAATTTGAAAGAGAAATAAAGACCGAAGCCGATTAGCATTGCAATAAGAATATATGACCATAAAATATTATTCGTTACCTCAAGGAATCTGCTAAAGATATCAACCATATAATACACTTCCTTTTTTTCGTAATAAGAAAATTATATGCAAAAAATATACGAGAATCAATTTTTCTAAAAAATTATGTTACATAAACGTATTTTGTGTTATGATTATGTTACATCATAATATTTTTAGAATTATTTACATTTTAAAAAACTAAATGTAAAGCGAAAAAGAGGGGGATAATTTGAAAGAAGAAACTTTATTGAAAGTAAGTCTTAAGAGTTTGAAAATGAGAAGTAATATATTTTTTATCATTACATCTTTAAGTATCTTTTTAGGAGCGACTTATTATTACAATAAAAGATTTCCAAGTCACAGGTATCCTGAATGGTTAGAATTTCTAAAATTGATTGGATGAACAAAAGACAGAAAAACAGAAAATTCAAATAAAAAAGTTGTGGAGGAGCTAAATATGAATATTAGAGAAAGTGAACTTCCGGGTATTGGTTATAAGTTTCAAATTGTTACGAAAGGTAACGAAAAGATTGTGATTGTTATTCATGATGACGGGCGTAGAGAAATGTATCATTTTGATTCAGACCATGAAGAAAGCATCTCAAGTATTTCATTACGTGACTCAGAGGCAAGACAAATTGCAGCAATATTAGGCGGAATGGTGTATAAGCCTAGAGCATTAGAAAATGTTGAAATGGTCTTTGAAGGTTTAGCGATTGAGTGGTTCAAAGTGGAGAATGCAGCTCCTGCAATCGGAAAAACAATCGGTGATCTTGAAATAAGAAAAACATATAGCGTAACGATTATTGCAGTTATGAAAAAGAATATGAAAAAGCTATTTAATCCAGGGCCAGAAACAGCAATTGAAGAAGGCGATATGCTTGTAGTTTCTGGTGAGAGAGAAGAAATTAAAAAAATTATTAATGAGTTACTTTCGAATAGGGGGACTGACTAGATGGATACGTTAATTTTTGAAGTTGGTACAGCGTTAGTATTAGTTGCAATTGCGGCAGTACTTGCTGGAAAGTTTAAATTCTCAGTAATTCCGTTTCTAATTGTTCTTGGGATGTTAGTAGGGCCACACGCGCCGACGATAGGTGTGATCGATTTCAAGTTTATTGAAAGTGCAAATGTAATTTCCTTCCTTGGACGGATTGGGGTTCTGTTCCTTCTGTTCTATCTAGGACTAGAGTTTTCGATGAAAAAATTAATTAAATCTGGACGTTCTATTGCGATTGGCGGAACGATCTATATTTTAATTAACTTTTCACTTGGGTTATTATACGGGTTTATTATGGGATTCCCTTTACTAGAAATCTTAATTATTGCGGGTATTATTACGATTTCTTCTAGCGCTATCGTTGCAAAAGTGTTAGTGGATTTAAGAAGAACTGGTAATAATGAAACCGAATTAATTTTAGGAATTATCATGTTCGAAGATATATTCCTTGCTGTATATTTATCAGTCGTTTCAGGTTTAGTTCTAGGGGATCATGCTTCCTTCCTAGGTGCTCTTACTTCAATTGGGATTGCTTTAGGGTACATGCTTCTATTCTTTATTGTAGCTAGAAAGGCGACGCCTTTATTAAATAAATTACTCAATATTAGTTCGGATGAAATTTTCATTATTGTAGTATTTGCTTCATTATTCTTTATTGCAGGATTCTCGGAAACAATTCACGTTGCCGAAGCAATTGGAGCACTTCTTTTAGGGTTAGTTTTCTCTGAGACAGAGCATAGTGACAGAATTGAACATCTCGTTGTTCCATTTAGAGACTTTTTCGGAGCTATTTTCTTCTTCAGTTTCGGATTAAGTATTGATCCTTTCTCATTAGGCGGAGCGATATGGTTAACGTTAGGTGCTGTCCTTCTTACAATCATCGGAAACTTTGTAGCAGGGATGATTGCAGGGCGACAAGCTGGATTATCTCATAAAGCGTCAACAAATATTGGATTAACAATCGTTTCAAGAGGAGAGTTCTCCATCATTATGGCCAATATCGGTATCGCGGGTGGTTTAATGTCAGTACTGAAACCATTCTCAGCACTATATGTGCTTATACTATCGATCCTAGGTCCACTTTTGACGAAAGAGTCAAAGAATGTATATAAATTTTTAAATAAAGTCTTTAAGTGGGATACGAAGGCTAACTAAATTAAAAAAATAAAAGTACAAGATATGTCCTGCTTGTACTTTTATTGTTTGCAATGAAAACAGTAAAGAGAGGTACATGATGTTAGGAGAGTTGATTCATTCCGTTTTAGTTTTACTAGAAGGACTTGGTTATTGGGGAATTATGCTTGGATTAATGCTAGAGGTTATCCCAAGTGAAATCGTATTATCTTATGCAGGTTATTTAGTATCAACAGGAAGCATTACATTTTGGGGCGCTGTCGCGTTCGGTACAATTGGTGGTGTAATTGCACAACTATTCATTTATTGGATTGGTCGATACGGAGGAAGACCTGTTCTTGAGCGATATGGAAAATATATTTTAATTCAAAAGAAACATATTGATTATGCTGAAGCTTGGTTTAATCGTTACGGAACCGGCGTTATTTTTACTGCTCGTTTTATTCCAGTTGTGCGTCATGCTATTTCCATACCAGCAGGTATTGCGAAAATGTCACATGCTAAGTTTATTACGCTAACTACATTAGCTGTTATTCCATGGTCAATTGTGTTTGTATATTTAGGTTTTAAATTAGGAACAGAGTGGGAAAGCATTAATAAAGTTGCTGGGCCATATGTGAAATACTTTGCACTTGCTGCTATTGTTTGTGCAATTGGTTACTTTGTATTAAAAAAAGTGATGAAAAAAAGTGATTAAGAAAAAGGAATCTATGTCGGCATAGATTCTTTTTTTATTGGTATTTTTTCAAGGATGAAAGAATACGTTTAATATTTACCATATTGTGGCATACATATAGAAAAAGGGTGCTTGGAAAGGGGAATAAAAAGAAATGGAACTCCAGTTTCAAAATGTATATCAACAGGTGGAGAATTGGTATGTGTTGGATTCGGAGCTTCCTTGGGATGTCAAAAGGCTTAGAGAAGATTTGTTTTCATTGATTGAAGTATGTAAAACGCCAGTTATTTTTTGTGATACGTGTGATGCGAATCATGTGCTTCTATCGTTAGGAGAAGAAGAAGAGGAATTCTTATTCCCAGTTGGTGGTTTTTATCATAAAGAAAAACAATTAATTTTTGTTTGTATGTGGGAAGAGTATGAGCAAGTGCTCAAAACACTACTGCATGAATTTCGCCATGCGATGCAACATAAGAGAGACGTATTGTATGTTGGACAGGAATTGTACGAAGATAGATGGATTGAGAAAGATGCGAGAAAGTTTGCGGAGAGGAAGCTAGATGAATATAAAAATAGAAAGTTAATGTAAAGCATAGTGGAGAAATAGCGCTGTGCTTTTTGGTTACTAAAAGTAAGTTATTGACTTTTATGAAGTTTAGTTCTAAACTAATGGTATGAAACGAGCGAGGTGATGAAATGAAAACAGAAGATAGGCTCGGATTACTATTATGGTTTCGTTTATCACGTTTTTATAACAAAAGTATTCGTGAGACGAATCAGCATTTGAAAGAATGGAATGTATCTGCCGCTCAGTTTGATGTACTAGCTCAGGTTGGAGGACAGGGTTGTTTAACGCAACAAGAGCTTGGAAATAAGCTATTTGTTACGAAGGGAAATATCACACAGCTTTTAAATAAAATGGAGCAGCTGGAGTGGATTCATCGCGAACAAGAAGGTACTACAAAGTATATTTCGTTAACTGAAAAGGGAAAAGCTTTATATGAAGAAATCGTTCCGCCTCAAGAAACATTCCAAGCGAAGCAGTTTCAAAATTTAAATGTAGAAGAGCAGCATCAATTATTACAATTACTAAAAAAGTTACAGTAAAAAATTTTAAAATAAATCTTGAATTCGAGATAATATGAGGTGAAGGGTATGTTTAGAAAAGTTGATCATAAAAATATGGGAAAAGCAAATCATGGTTGGCTAAATACACATTTTCATTTTTCATTTGCGAATTATTATAATCCTAATAATATGAACTTCGGTGCATTACGTGTAATTAACGATGACCTAGTAGCGGCACAAACTGGTTTTGATATGCATCCGCACCGCGATATGGAAATCATTTCGTACGTTGTGGATGGTGCTTTAACACATGAGGATAGCATGGGAAATCGTGGAACCATTGAGCGAGGGCATGTTCAATATATGAGTGCTGGCACAGGTGTGTTTCATAGTGAGCATAATTTAGGAAATGAAACGCTACGTTTATTACAAATTTGGATTTTACCAGACCGTGCGGACCATAAACCAAACTATGGTGAGTTTAAATTTGATTGGAGCAAACGTGAAAACGAATGGTTTCATATGGTATCTCCATTAGAAGGCGGGGCACCAATTCAAATTCACCAAGATGCAAATTTATATTCTTTATCGTTAGATGCAGGAAAAGAAATTCATTTTCCTATGAAAGAAGGCCGTCAATTGTACCTTGTACAAATTGAAGGAAGTAGTGTAATCAATGGTGAAAATCTTGTTATGCGTGATGCAGCAGAAGCGGTAGAAGAAGATATTCATATTGAAGCGAAAGAGCAATCACATTATGTAGCAATTGAATTGAAAAGACAATAAAAGATTTATAGAAAAGAGGACATCTGATAGATGTCCTCTTTTTTTGAGCGGAATTATCAGAAAAAATTTTCTCAAATTTTAAGTAAAGGTATCAACTTGAAAAACAAGAATTGTATAAAAGTGTCAAAAATCTTTATGGGAATGGGGAATGTTATAGTGAAAAAGCAAGTCATTTCATCAGCATTAGCGTTAACTGTTATCGCCGGGGGATTTGGAACATTTGGAGCAACGACAACGAAAGCGGAAGAACAAAAAATTCAATATCATCAAGAATTTAAAACACCTGCATACATAGGTGAAGAATGGAAAGCACCAGAAGGACTAGATAAAAAAGAAACGGTCTTTCAATATTTAGAGAGTAAGAAAGATATGTTCAAATTAGCAGGAAATATTGATAAACACTTCAATGTCGTTGGGGAGGAAAAAGATGCTGAATCCGGCACAACACACGTGAAGCTAGTTGAGAAACATAATAACATCCCTGTGTATGGTTCAGATCAAACTGTTACACTAGATAAAGAGAATAATGTGAAAGCATTCTTCGGACAAGTTATTCCGAATTTAGATGATAAAAATATTCCAGCATCTGCAAGTATTAGTGCGGAACAAGCAGAAACAATTGCAAAGGCAGATATTGAGAAAGAAGTTGGCCAAGTAAAGAATTATGATGGTGTGAAAAAAGATTTATTTGTGTATGAAAAAGATGGGAATTATTATCTTGCATACCTTGTTAAGGCATCGATTTCAAAGCCAGCTCCAGGATATTGGCATTATTTTGTTGATGCAACGAATGGAAATGTAATTGAGAAATATAATGCTGTAGATCACATTACAGGATTCGGTTACGGAGTATTAGGGGCTAGACAATCATTTGAAATTGCGCAAGATGAGAAAACAGGAGCGTTCAATTTATTTGACGGTAAGCGTGGACAAGGTGTTCATACATTTAATGCGGATAATATGGATGAAAATTTATTTAACCTATTCTCGCAATGGTTTGGATATACAGGTCTAGAAGTAGAAAGTAAAAGTAAATTCTTTGATGACAAAGCAGCGGTTGATGCGCATGTAAATGCAGGAAAAGTATACGATTATTATAAAAAGACGTTTAATCGTAATTCTTTCGATGATAAAGGTGCGAAACTTATTTCCTCTGTTCACGTAGGTGAAAACTGGAATAACGCAGCTTGGAACGGTGTACAAATGATGTATGGTGATGGAGATGGTAAAACATTTATTCCATTATCTGCTGGCCTAGATGTTATCGGTCACGAATTAACGCATGCTGTAACTGAACATACAGCAAATCTTGTTTATAAAAATGAGTCAGGTGCGTTAAATGAATCGTTATCTGATATTATGGGTGTTATGGTTGAGAAGAAGAGCTGGGATTTAGGTGCTGACATTTATACACCTGATAAACCTGGTGATGCACTTCGCTCTCTGAAAGATCCAGCATCTATTCCAAATCCATTAAAGCCAAGTGAAGGCTACCCAGATCACTACAATAAACGCTACACTGGAACAGCTGATAATGGCGGCGTTCATATTAACAGTAGTATTAACAATAAAGCTGCATATTTAGTATCTGAAGGCGGCGAGCATTACGACGTGAAAGTAACTGGAGTAGGCCGTGAAGCGACAGAAAAAATTTATTACCGTGCTCTTACGAAATATTTAACTGCAAACTCTGACTTTAAGATGATGCGTCAAGCTGCTCTTCAGTCAGCTGAAGATTTATATGGTAAAGATTCTAAAGCTGTACAAGCTGTAACGAAAGCTTATGATGCAGTAGGCGTAAAATAATAAGAGAAAAAGACCTGACTAGAATGTCAGGTCTTTCTTTATTTAGTCGCGAATACCTAATGCGATTTTTGCCATACGTGACATACGTTCTTTAGACCAGGGCGGATTCCAAACGACATTTACTTCTATTTCATTGACTTCAGGTACGTTCGTTGATAATACTTTTTTAACGTCTGATACAATTTGCCCAGCCATTGGACAACCGATAGAAGTCATCGTCATCGTAATGACAGCATTATTATTTTCATCTGCCGTAACGTCATAAACCAATCCAAGATTGATAATATCAACACCGAGTTCAGGGTCAATAACAGCTTCTAAGTTTGCATATAACTTTTCTTCAAATGCTTGTTGTGACATGTGTAGCACCCCCTACATATTAATGATATCGATTCTCATTATAACGGATATATGTATAACTTGCAGGAAATGAGCTCAAAAAATATCCCTCTTGGAAGAGGAATATTTTAGGAGTGCCTATTCAGTTTTAAAATGAGATACGAGTTGATCTAATTCTTCAACTGTTTGTTTCATTTGTCTAGCAGTTTGTGTCATCTCATTCATCGTAGTGACTTTTTTCTCAGCAGATTGTGCTGTTGCTGCTGTTTCACTAGATACTTCAGTCGAAATAGAAGCGATGTTATTCAGTGAAGCGTTCATTTCTTCAGCAGTTGCAGCCATCTCTTCAGCAGTTGCTGATATGTCTTGCATTTGTGTAGAAGCTTGATTTACTTGTTCTACAATTGTTGTGAAAGAAGAGCCTGCCTGACGAATAACACTAATACCTTCTGATGCTTCAGATCGACCTTGAGACATCATAGAATTAGCTATTTCTGTATCATTTTGAATTTGATGAAGTAATTGATTAATATCTGTTGCCGCTGTTTTAGATTGCTCAGCAAGTTTTCGAACTTCGTCAGCTACGACAGCGAAACCTTTTCCTTGTTCGCCAGCACGAGCTGCTTCGATAGAAGCGTTTAAAGCAAGTAAGTTTGTTTGTTCTGCGATATTAGAAATAGATTGTACAGCTGTATCAATATATTTTGTATGAGTGATTAGACGTTCGACCACTTCTGACGTAGCATTTACAGCGTCGTGAATCGTTGTCATTTGTGTAATAGATTTTTGGATAACAGTATTTCCATCATTCGCATGTTCATAAGTAGTTACAGCTAGTTCTGCTACAGATGAAGCAGATTCAGCAATGCGTTGAACACTTACTGCCATATCGTCCATTGCAGTTGAGCTTTCTTCCATGCTAGCAGATTGCGATTGAATACTTGCATTTAAGCTAGACATTGAGCTTTGAACTTTTATTGTTGCCTCACGTGATACATTCGTCTTTTCTAACATATTTTCAGAAGCGTTTTGTACTTCCACGGATGTTTTTTGAACACGATTGATGATATGTTGTAGGTTTTCTAACATTTTATTAAACGATGTTGCGATCGTACCAATTTCATCATTACTATTTACTTGTAGGCGGGCTGTTAAGTCACCTTCTTGAGATGATAATTCTTTTAGTTTACTATCAATTTGTTGAATTGGTTTTACAAGTTTACCAGAGAACCACCATGCAAGAGTGATAGCTACGATAATACAAATAACAAGTGATAAGAAGATAACATATTCAATTTGTAGTGAAGATTGATCAATTTTTTCGATAGATTGATCACGTAACTTAGCTTGTTCATTACTATAATTTGTGAAGTCACCAATTACTTTATAAACAGTACCATTTTCTGCATAAGCTACTTGTAGAGCCTCTTCCCACTTTTGTTCTTTTGCAAGGGTGAAAACTTTTTCTTCAATAAATTTTCTCCAAGTTGATCCTGATTCCATTGTATTTTTCATGGACTGAGAAACATTTGGATTAGAAAGAAGTTTATCTTTTGAATCCTCCAGACGTTTACTCATCTCATTAAACTTGTCTAATTCGACTTGATCATGTTGTAATAAATAACCTCTTAAAGCAGAGAGCTGTACTTGATAAGCGTCCCCACGCTCTTTTAATTGTGTTGCCAGAGGGGAAATTTCTTTTTGTAATGCTTCAGCTTTACGAGATTGGTCGATAGCAAAAAATAAAATAAAAGCTAAGGCGATGCCAAATAAAGCGCAAATCGTTCCCATCATGAACATTAGTTTTTTTCGAATGCTAATAAAATTCATATGATAAAAAGCCTCCTTTGTGAAATCATAGTATTAGAATTAATTAATGTAAAAAATTGAAAGAAAGCTTTACTCCGTCTGGAATAAAGCTTTCTTCTTTCCTTTAGGAATTATAGCAGACGGAATGAGAGATAGAAAGAGATATTTTAAAGTTAAAAAGGAGAGATGGTAAATCTCTCTTTTTTAACTTTAAGCATTTGTTTTAAAATGAGAAACGAGAACTTCAAGTTCTTGTACAGTCGATTTCATTTCAGACGCCTTTTTAGCGACGACACTCATTTTGTTTACTTGGTCTCCAGCTGAAGTTGCTGTTTGTGATGTTTCGGCGGCAACTTCATTTGAAATAGAAGCAATGTTATTTAAAGTTGCATTCATTTCTTCAGAACTTGCGGCCATTTCTTCAGCAGTTGCAGACATTTCTTGTATTTGTGTAGAGACTTTGTTAATGTGGTTAACAATTTCTGAGAATGAAGATCCAGCGGTACGAATGACTGTAATTCCTTCAGACGCCTCTGATTGCCCTTGCTCCATCATTTCATTTGCTATTTTTGTATCTGCTTGAATTTGATAAAGTAAATGGTTAATATCAGTTGCTGCTAATTGAGATTGTTCAGCAAGTTTTCGCACTTCATCGGCAACAACAGCGAATCCTTTCCCATGTTCGCCAGCACGTGCTGCTTCAATTGAAGCATTTAAAGCAAGTAAATTCGTTTGTTCCGCGATATTAGAAATGGATTGAAGTGCAGTATCAATATGATTTGTATGTGTAATAAGTCGTTCTACTACTTGTGATGTAGCGTTAACAGCTTCATTAATGGTATGCATTTGTGTAATAGATTTCTCAATGACTTTATTCCCACTATCTGCTTTTTCTGAAGTTGTAACAGCTAGGCTAGCAACAGAAGAGGCAGATTCTGCAATACGCTGGACACTTGTTGCCATATCATCCATTGCAGTTGAACTTTCTTCTATGCTGGAAACCTGTGAACGAATATTATGTTCAAGAGCATTCATAGTTTCCTCGGTTTTTGCTGTGTTTTCCATAGAAGCAGTTGTTTCGATAAACACATTTTCAGACGCTTCTTTGACACTTGTAGATGTTTGTTGCACTTGTTTTATAATACGTTGTAAATTAGCGAGCATTTGATTAAAGGAATTGGCGATATCACCGATTTCATCTTTACTCGTTACGTGTAATCTAGCGGTTAAATCGCCATCTTGAGAAGCTAATTCTTTTAATTTCTCATCAATTTGTCGTATCGGTTTAACGAGTTTACCAGAGAACCACCATGCTAATAAAATAGACGTTACTGTACATGTAATGAGGGAGAAGAAAATAATATATTGAATAAGAGATGAAGAAGACTCTACGTCAGCAATTAATGCGTCACGTTTGTCATTTTCTTCATTTGCATATTTAGTAAAACGACTTAAAAGGTCGTTTACATAATCGGTTTGAGCCAAAGTGATTTTAGATGCTTCGTCCCATTTTCCTTCGCGAGCGAGAGGAAGGACTTCATTATCTATGACGCTTCGCCATTTTCCTCCCATTAAAATCGCTTCTTTCATTCCTTCTGGGAGCTTTTTATCACTTGTTACTTTTTCTCTAGTATCAGCTAGTTTTTTTCCTTCTCGGTTGAATTTATCTAATCCTTTTTGATCATGTGATAGTAAATATTCTTGTAAGCCAGCAACTTGTGCTTGGAACCAATCACCACGTTCTTTTAAAATTGTTGCTCTTTTTGATACATCATTTTTTAAGGTTTCGATTTCATTTGCTTGATTCATGGCGAATGAAAGAATAACAATAAGAGCAATACTAAATAAAGAAGAAATGCTTAAGAGTGTGAACAGTAGTTTTTTTCGAATACTAACATATTTCATCGTTACCCCTGCCTTTAAAACTATTTATTATGATTTATAAATGTTAAGAACGAAATTAATAAAAACATTATTATGAAGTTATTAATCTGTTCAATGAAAATTATAGCAGATAATGGAAGGAGGCAGATTCATATGAGCAAATGTTCTTAAAATGTATACATTTGTATATCAAAAAATTCATAAATAAAAATGAGAAATACTATTGTAATTTGAAATTACATCATGTATACTTCTAATTAGTTGATAACGATTATCAGTATCAACTATGAACATTACTCTTCGTTATGTTGGTCATACCCCTTTTTGACGACGTAAGTCAGAGACGAAATGTTGAAATATCTTGTGTCCTATTCTACAGAATTATGGTAATCTCCAACCTCAACTTATATGCGTGAGCATGCAAAAAGGATCCTATCCGTGAAGGGATCCTTTTTTGCATGCTGTCGCAATTAATGTATATAAACCAGGCACACGCTCTTCCATTCCTTCCGGTGCAGTAGGAGAGAAGACCCACCTTTGATGAGACCCGTGTTCTTCAACTAGTTTTTCAATTTTAAAATGAGCTTCTGCAAGTATTGTAATAATTTCTCCTAGCGTCCAGCGACGGATGGTTGTTTTAGGTAACGATTCTTTCTGCGCTTCTGTAAGAAGAATGCTATAAGCAACCTCATCTTCCATTAATTCTTCATCGAAATAATTTCCATTAGCCCGAAATGATGGGTGGTCGCCCCCTAATAATTTCGTGTAAACAGGATGATAGTCACGAAGGATAAGCATTCCATTTTCTTTCAGTAAGGTAGCAATTTTTTGAAAGAGAGGTTTTAAATCTAGAAAGTAATGGAGTACACCAAGTTCCAGCAATACGATATCAAATGATTCGGAGAGCTGCGCATGTAATACATCAGAAACGATATACTGGATAGAAACACCTGCTGCTTCAGCAAGTTCATTTGCATATTTTGCATTACTTGCTGAAATATCCACAACTGTTACGTCAGCTCCTAAAAGAGCGAGAGCAACGGCTTTATTGCCTTTTGAACCGAGTAAATTAATAATACGTTTTCCTTTTGGAGATTGTATGTAAGGTAAATAGTGATTTACCTCGCGCACGGGATCTTCCATAAGCCTTTTCGCATAATCAGCTGGCGCCCCGTGGCGATTCGTCCAAGCTTCATACGCAGCTGCATTCCAGCTTTTTTCATTACGTGCGCTTAGTTGTTTTTGATTCAATCGTATCACTCCTTTCGTGAACGTATAGTTATTCTATGAGAGGATGGGATTTCCTCTTCTTTCTGAATAAAAGTTTGATTTTTCTGCCAGTAAGTCGTAAAATACGTGTTATATATAAAAGCGTTGAAAAGGAAAAGTAGAATGAAATCATTCTGTCCAGAGAGCTTCGGTAGCTGAGAAGAAGCAAGAATATTCATTTGAACAATGGCCTTTGAGCTTCGTCCTGAACTTATGAAATGATAATAGTAGGCGGCGACGAGAGTTGGTACTCGTTATCAAAACCACAGTATAAGAGCATATAGCTCAGTACTTGTTAAGGCTAATTATGTGAGTAATTGGCGAAATAAGGTGGTACCGCGACTGTTTATACAGCCCCGCCCTTATCTTTTTTAAGATAAGGGCGGGGCTTTTTTATATTTAAAAGGAGGAATGTAAGATGAGTATTTTTATTGGAGGAGCTTGGCCGTATGCAAATGGCTCATTACATCTTGGACATATTGCGAGTTTGTTACCTGGAGATATTTTAGCACGTTATTACCGGGCAAAAGGTGAGAATGTGTTGTATGTTTCGGGAAGTGATTGTAATGGAACACCAATTGCAATTAGGGCAAAACAAGAAGGTGTGACGGCGAAGGAAATTGCTAATAAGTATCACGAAGAGTTTGAGCGATGTTTTCGTAGCCTTGGTTTTACGTATGATTGCTATACACGTACAGATAGTGAGCACCATCATGAAACGGTTCAAAATGTTTTTTTACGTTTATTAGAAGAGGGACATATTTATAAAAAAACAGTGGAACAAGCATATTGCGAAACGTGTACGCAGTTTTTACCTGATCGTTATGTAGAAGGAATATGTCCGCATTGTCATGAAGCAGCAAGAGGAGATCAATGCGATGCATGTTCAGCTATTTTAGATCCACTGGATTTGTTAGAAAAGAAATGTAAGTTATGTGGTAGTACACCATCCGTGCAAGAAACAGAGCATTTTTATTTCGCATTGCATACATTTCAGGAGCAAATTAAAACGGCTGTAGAAAACGCCAAACAAACAGGAACATGGCGCGACAATGCGATTCAGCTAACAGAGAGATATGTAAAGGAAGGGTTACTAGATAGGGCCGTATCACGTGATTTACCAATTGGGGTACCAATTCCAGTCGAAGGGTATGAAGATAAGAAAATTTACGTATGGATTGAAGCAGTGACAGGGTATTATTCAGCGAGTAAACATTGGGCTGAAGAAACAGGGAAAGATGATCAAGAGTTTTGGGATAAAGAAGCGAAAACATATTATGTGCACGGAAAGGATAATATTCCGTTTCATTCCGTCATTTGGCCAGCGGTATTACTTGGAATAGGAGAAGGTGCAATCCCACGTCATATCGTTTCGAATGAATATTTAACAGTTGAAAAAAGAAAATTATCTACAAGTAAAAACTGGGCAGTATGGGTGCCTGACATATTAGAGCGCTACAATCCAGATTCTATTCGTTACTTTTTAACAGTTAACGCACCAGAAAATCGTGATACTGATTTTTCATGGCGTGAATTCATTTACAGCCATAATAGTGAATTGTTAGGTGCATACGGAAACTTTGTGAACCGGACGTTAAAGTTTATTGAAAAATATTATGGTGGTATTGTGCCGAAGGGAAGTATTGATATAGAGCTGAAAGATAAAGTAGAAGGATTATATAAAAATATTGGAGAGGCCATTGAGCAAACTACATTTAAGGTGGCGCTAGAAACAATATTTGATGTAGTACGTTTTGCAAATAAATACTTTGATGAGAGACAGCCTTGGAAACAACGAGAAGATGATCCAGTTTCATGCGAAGAAACGATTTATAACTGTGTGTATCTTATCGCTAATTTTGCAAATCTCCTTGAACCGTTTTTACCATTTTCAAGTGAAAGAGTTAGAAATACATTATCGATTGTGAATCAAAATTGGGAACCTCAAAACACGTTGCCGAATAGAATCGATCGTGTGCAGCCGCTATTTGAACGAATTGATGTGAAACAAATTGAGTGTGAGATAGAAAAGCTATTTAGTGCGTTAAAGTGAGATAGAGAAAAAGACCTTTCAAATAAATGAAAGGTCTTTTGTTACGCACTATGCACGCTACTATGTTTCTTTGCTCTCCTAGCGGTAAGCAGCTGAGGAGTAAAAATTCCAAGTAGTATAAAGATGATTCCAATCCACTGCATAAAGGTTACGACTTCATGTACAAGTGTAATAGAAGCGATAATGGCCGTTGGTAATTCAGCTGCTCCTAATATTGTACCAAGTCCTGTTCCAACTTTCGGTACGCCAATTGAAAAACAAATGACAGGCACGACAACGCCAAACAATCCGAGGAAGAAAGCGTATTTCCAAAGACCGGCTTGCAAGGCACCGTCTGTTAAAAAGGTTGGCGGGAAGAATAAGCATACGATAAGAGTAGCGCTTGTTGTCATAAGAAAGCTTTTCGTATAAGGCGCTACTTCTGTAGCAACGCGCCCACTTGCAAACACATAGAATGAAAAAGAGACAGCGGCTAATAAACCAAAGATAATACCTTTCGTGGAAAAGCTTTGTCCGAGACCTTCAAAGACACCGCCTGCAAACAATGTACCAGTAAATAAAATAATGATAGATATAATTTTCTCACGGCTTGGAAATGTTCGATTTGCAATTGCTTCAATGACTACACCAATCCATGTGAACTGGAAAAGTAGGACGACAGCGATAGATGCTGGTAGTTCTTCTACAGAAATAGCATAGAAGATACCAGTCATACTCATTGTTGTGCCGACTGTTAGTAAGGAAAAGAATTGCTTTTTTGTTACTTTATGACGTGAAGCGAAAAGAACGAGCAGAAGAAGCCCGATCCATCCGAAGACATATTGTCCTCCTAATAGTTCATGTGCTGAAAATCCATCAATGAATCCGAGTTTGAAAATAGTTGAAAGTACGCCGTAGCTACAAGCTCCGAATAAAACGAGTAATGAATACTTAAATTTCTCCATGAAAATCCTCCTTTTACATAATAAAAAACGCCCGCTATCCAAATAAGGATAACGGGCGAACGAAACAGAGTCATATACTCTACAAAATTCCGCCATTCATACGAAGTATGAATTTGGGGTATGAAATTGTAGTAGGTTTTTACATTGCTTTTGGGAATACAATAGAACATTTTACACCTTGAGGTGTGTTTTGTATACCATAAGGAAATTGATGTTTATCTAGTATTTGTTTTACAATGTATAACCCAAGACCACTACCTTGTACTAAGCCATGTTTGTCAGGGTTTGCGCGATAGAATGGTTCAAATAAATGGGCAAGTTTATCTTCATCTATTTGTGAACCTGTATTTAATACTTCTAATGCGTAACCGTTTGGCTTTTCATAAAGCTTTATATATACATGCTGATGGTCAATTGTATAATGAATTGCATTTGAAATAATGTTGAAAATGGCAGTTTGAATAAATTTAGGATCAGCTAAAACTTGTACATCTTGTTTAATGTTAGATTGAACATTTAATTGCTTTACAGATACGAAATAATCTACTTTCTTCATAACATCCTCAATGATATTAGTTAATGAGATAACTTTTAAATCTGGTTTAAATTGAGGATTTTGTATTTTGGATAATTCCGACATTTTTTCCGTTAATATGTTAATATCTTGCATCATTTCATAGGAACGTTTTAAATATTTATCTCTATCTTTATAAGCTCCAATTCCGTGAATCATGCCATCTAGTTGCCCCATAACGGCTGCGATTGGTGTTTTTAATTCATGGGAAACCATAGACATAAATTCTTTACGAGATTGTTCTAATTGTTGTTCCTTTTTGAGTTCATTTCTTAAATCTTGATTGCTCGCATGTAAATTCTTCACTATATTTGGGACCTGTGAAGCAGCTACTTGTAAATTAAAATCTGTTTGATCTGTATTTTTGTTAAGTAGTTTTTTATCTGAGAAATCAAGATTCATAATATCTTTTAAAGCATCACTCATATATTGAAAAGGTTTAGCAATTAGTTTTGCATAAATTAAAGAGCCGAGCAGAGATAATGCAAGCATTGTCGCGCCAATATGTGGAGCTAATTGCTGCAGTACATCTGTTAATTTTGGATTATCTTGTGCATCATTTGTTTTACTTGCTGCATTTTGTTTATGTAAGGCATCATTATTAGTAGCGACTTGCTTTTCCATTTCTGTAAGTGGAGCAGCAGTGCTATCTTTCCCCGTGATATTTTGTGTATGTTCTTTTGCTTTTGCAGTTTGGCTAGGCTGCAAAAGGTGATTGATAGCTGTAGAGAGTGATTTATAATCTATAACTGAAGATTGAAAATTAAAAATGTCTCCCTGTGATCCAGCTTTATGTTGATTCGTTTTACTTTGGTCGTTTTGTTTATTTGAATTCGCTTGTTCTGTAGTTAGCGCTCTATTTTCTTTTGCAAAACGTTCTTTATCATAGTTTGAAGCTAGGAAGTAAATAATTTGATAAAGACAAAGTGATAAAAGAATACAAAATAATAAGGTTTTGATGAAAATATTTTTGGTGATGTTGTCTTTGCTACGATTCGATTTTGTAGCCAATGCCTTTCACCGTTTTAATATAAGGAATTCCTAATTTTTTTCGTAAGTTCTTAATATGTGTATCTATAACTCTTACATCACCATAATGTTCATAGCCCCATACCTTATTCAACAAATCACTTCTTGATAGTACTTTTCCCCGATTTTGCAGTAAAGTATAAATAATTTCAAATTCTTTTGTTGTTAATTCAATTTGATTACCATGAACATAAGCGGCATATGCTGTAGAATTTAACATCAATTCATGGAATTGTAGTATCGTTGCAGCTTCGGCTTCCTTCGTAGCTGCCCTTCTTAATACAGCTTCTACACGTTTAATAAATACGGTGTAATGGAACGGTTTCGTAATATAGTCATCAATACCTAATTCAAATCCTTTAATTTCACTTTCTTCATTTTGTAAGCCTGTTAACATAATGATTGGTACATCGGATTGTCCTCGCATAATTTTACAAATACTATAGCCATCTATATCTGGTAACATCACATCAAGGAGGACAAGGTCGTATGAATTTTTTTGGAAAAGAAGAATGCCTTCTGTTCCAGCGCCAACGACATCAACGGTAAAGTTTTGTGCCATTAGAAATTCACGAATTAGTTCTTGTATATCTGGGTTGTCTTCAATCACCAGTATATGCGTCATAGTAACACCTCCTAAATAACGCTTTTTACTGCAATATTCGAATTCATCATTTTTTCGATGACTCAGATTGTTTATACATATAATAAGCCCCCGCCATAAAATAATCATGAAAGTAGCAAGGGGAGTTGTTTAGTGAAACTGAATATTTAAGAATTACAGTAATTCTATTATAGTATGTATTTTAAAATTTATAAAATATTATAACTGTATAATTTTAATATCCATGTTTATCAATGTTTGGATGTTACTTAACACAATCTATTCCTATTATATATGTAAATACAGTTGTTTTGCTACTGTAAATGAAGAAATAAAATAAGCCAAGACATAAAATTCTTGGCTACACGTAAATCGTGTTGATAGGTTATTTTACAGTGACAGTAGCCTGCTGGGGAATACGCTCAAATAACCAGTGTATATCATTGTTATACATACGAATACAACCTAGTGTTGTCCATTTGCCGATTGCCTGATTATTGTTCGTACCATGAATCGCATAAGTTGTTCCGTAAGTTCCTGCCATGTTTAGTCCAAGCCAACGGTCACCAAGTGGATTACGTGGATCTCCGCCTTTAATTTTGCCTGTATAATAAGGACGATTTTTAATTTTATTTACGATTTGGAAAGTGCCTTTAGGTGTAGGAGTAGTTGCTTTACCAGTAGCGACAGTAAAACTTTTTATAAATGTTCCATTTTGATAATAATCCATTTTATTTAACTGCGTGTTTACAATTAGTTGAGCGTTCGGTGTAGCTGCCTCAGCATTTGTGAATGGAATAGTTAAAAATCCTAATGATAATAGTGCGCTTAATAATAGTTTTTTCATTATATTCTCCTTTTTGCTATTGTAATAGTCTTACATACAATGAATTTGCAAACCTCTTAATACTTTATTTACATTTTCATCTAATGTTTCAAAGAAGGTAGTAATCTTTGGATTGTGTTTGTTGTTTTTATCAATGAGTAATCTTTCATTTAGTAAAAGTTCACCATGTAGTCCAAAACTTTGCACTTGAATATTTAGTTCATCTTCAGTTTCAGAAATAACTGGTAAGAAGTAGTGGAAAGCTTTCGTTGGAATGATGTAACTTTTGCCAATCATGCTTTCTTGATTTGAATTAATCCATTTTTTCGTAACAATTTTAATGTTCTTTTTTGAAACGATAAAAGACAGTGTTGTAGATTTTGTTAAACTTACGTCAAATTCATTTGTTTCACATATGTGTAAATTAAAAACGGTTTCATTTTGATGAGATTCAACATTTGTATTAATAAAATCGTGCATTTTATAAGCTTCCATTTCTTATTCACCCTTTTTTCAATTTCGAAAAACGACTTATATTTATTCAATTTAATGCTTAGTCATATATTGGTTAAATTTTTCAACAAATTCCGATATAATCTTACAATACGTATATGAAGCTAATATGAAGTTAGTATGAGTTTGTGGTGGTTTTTTATTGAGAACAAAATAAGGTGATTTTAAAGTGTTAAAAACTGGATAAAAATGCATGTTAAGACCCGAATTTCTCACAGTATATACTTGTTAAATTATTTTAAAATGAGAGTAAATAATGAACGTAAAAGTTTAGTGTGAGCCTTACAAAAATGTAATAAAAATGTAAGCTATTGTGATAGTTATTTCGACAATTTTTTTATACAATATTAGTAAGAAGTTGCACGTGATTGAAAGGAGAGATGACATGGAATGGATTCATGAATTATTTCAGCAATACGGGTACTATGTTGTACTTGTTGGTTTGCTGTTAGAATATATTGCACTTCCGTTTCCGGGAGAGCCAACGTTAGCATATGCGGGATTTTTAGCACATAAGGGTGATTTAAGTTTACCGATTTTAATTATTCTATCCTTTATTGGTACAAGTGTAGGAATGACAATTCAATACTTTTTAGGAAATAAATTAGGTATGCCCTTTGTTCAAAAGTATGGGAAATACGTATTTTTAACACAAAGAAAAATCGACTTAACAAGAATGTGGTTTGATAAGTATGGATACTTCCTGATTTTTATCGGTTTCTTTATTCCTGGTGTACGCCATTTTACAGGATATTTTGCAGGAATTATTAACTTACCATTCCGCCGCTTTGCGATTACAATTTACTCAGGTGCTCTATTTTGGGTATCATTCTTCTTAATCGGTGGTTACTGGTTAGGTGGAAACTTACATGATATTTTTGGAGTGCTAGAAGGTCACATCGGTAAAATCATTTTTGGAGTAATTGTAATTGTAACTATTACGTTAGGAGTTCGTTTCCGCAAACAGTTAAAACGAGTATTATTACAAAACGCAAGTTAATATGAAATCCATTCTATGTCAAAATTTAGTAAGGCAGTGCGGACGCACTGCCTTTTTTATTTTATGTTCCAGTGTATTTTTAATTTTCCTTTTAATTGGTTTCCGCTAACTATAATGTAATAAGTTCCGGTCTTAATTGCTGCGAAATGATACGTATCAGGGCCGACTGAAGCTAAATAATTTTCTTCCTCTTGAAATTCACTAGCCATTTTGATGTCTCCTATGTAGCCATCCGGATTTTCAGCTCGTGATTCAATCGTGAATTCTAATATATCTCCTCGTTTTAGTTCAATGGGGACTTTATGTTCACCACTAAAATGTTGAAAAGATGCTTCAAAAGAGTTTTCTGTTTTTGTTTCGACCCATTGTTCTTTTGATGTTCCAATCTTTTCTAAATCGATAAAGTTGATTGTGATAAATATAATAAGCATAATGCCTGGCATGACATATTGTATCCACTTAAGTTTTGTTGCTATAACTGTACATAAATAGAAAAAAAGAGAACATATTGCTCCAATTGATCCGAGAAACAAAAACTCTATTAGATCAGCTTCTTTAAATAGTAGGAGTGGAAGAAAAAATAAATAACCGCAAAAAATATAAAGGCATAATGTCTTTAGTCGTGTATAAGTGTGTAAGCTCAAATTATCGATGCAAATAGAACAAAAAATTGCATATGCCGCAAGAATAGGAACAAAGGGAACATATAGTAGTTCTCGTAATCCAGTTAAGAAACTATATAGTGTTGGTTGACTAGTTATTAAGAGAAGTGTGCTAATAAGTAATAATAAAGTAGCTGTAAGCTTAGTAAGAATGTAGGAAAAGGTAGATGTTTTATTCATATGTCACTTCCTTTGTTTCATATTTCACATTCATTATATAGGTTATTTCTGTCATAATACATCCTTATTTTTGTCAATTATCATAGTCGTAATGACAATTATAATTGACAAAAATAAGGATATTATTTACAATTTTAATTAAATAAATGAAAAAGAGGGAAGACATGAAGCTTCAAAATCGAGTGAGGGAATTGCGAGCAAAGCATCGTTTATCACAAGGGGATTTAGGGAAAGCGATTGGATCATCAAGACAAACGATTAGTTTAATTGAGCGCGGGGATTATGCACCATCTATTGTATTGTCGCTAAAAATCGCACAAATTTTCAATGTACCGGTGGAGGAAATATTTGAGTTAGTGGAGGGGGAAGAGGATGATGAAGAGTAAACGAAAAAAACAATTTGATTTTGTGGGGAAAATGGCATTAAGTATGATGGGTGGCTTTTTAACATCATATATAGCTTTAGATTTACTCTCGGATGAACCGAGAAATTTATCATCTAATACATTTATAGGTGTATGCACCATTTTTGGAATCTTAATGATGTACTACACTTGGAAGAATACACGTATGTTAGCTGAGGCACGCGATGAAGAAGAGAGTGTACAAGGCAGAAAATTAGGCATTATAAGTATGTATTTACGTGTAGGTGATATAGTTACGCAGGCATGGTTTGTATATGCAGTTATTGCATGTAGACGTGCACTGTTGCAGGATACAAATGTTTCATTTGCAGTGTGGAATTTAGTAGCTTCTATTGTTTGTTTAACTATTGTAGTGATTAGCGGGCTCATAATAAAAAATCGTTATAATAAGTTATATCCTGAACAAGGTGTAACATATATGGAATCTATGAAAATGTGGACGAAAAACGCAGATGAAGGATTAAAGCACATTGTGCATGAGGCTGGATATAAAGCGTATGAATTTACGAATACAATATTGGCATATGTATGGTGGGCTGCCGTTATATATACGGCGGCTAGTGATATCGACTTTGTATTAATTGGCTTAATCTCATTTATTTGGATATTGCATCTCGGAAAATTCATGTACGAAATGCAGAGAAAAATGATTTATTAAGGGGAGAAAAAGGTGGATATTTTAAGAAGGCCAGCTGGTTCTATGACAGCGGCGTTAGTTCTGTCCATTTTATACGTAGTAATTCGAACTGAGAAATTAGAAGTAATTTTAAACTTATGGGCAATAGTTGGAATTGCATTGTTAGTGTTAGCCATTCATGAGCTAGGACATGTAGTATTTGGTGTAATAGGTGGTTTGACATTTAAATTTATGACAGTAGGACCCATTACTATTCAAAAAGAAAAAGGAAAATTGCGCATTCGAGAAAATAAATTATGGGCGTACTTTGGAGGCGTTGCAACACTAGTACCATCTTCTATAGAGACACCGAATCTTTCGAAAAAATGGGCTTGGCTCACTTTAGGTGGACCGATTACGAGTTTACTATTTGGTATTACTTCCGGTTACATATACATGGTAAGTTATTATCAATATCTTTTATATTTTTCCTTTTTCCATTTTGCAATCTTTGCGGTTACAATTGTGCCGATAAAAGGAACACTTATGAGTGATGGGATGCAATTTCTTATTTTAATTAAAGATGATGAAAGAGCTAGAAATCATTTATATGAGATTCAAATATCGAGTGAGTTATTTAATTATAAAAGACCGAAAGATTGGGATGAAAGATTAGTAGAACTTAGTGAGGAGAAAATAAAAGAGAATAAAGAGATAAGAGAGATAATGAGTAGACTTATGCTTGTCTTTTTTGCTCGTGCGGATCAAGAGGGAATGGAAAGAGCGATACCGTATATAAAACAAATTGTTCAACTTCCTGTAACGAAAGAAAATAAGTTTTTCGTTAGTAGTTTTCATAGTTGGTACCTTTTATATAAAGCCCTTTATGAGATGGATAGTCTTTCTTTGCAAGAAGCAAAGGAGCATGCAAAGGCCATTACAAAAATGGATCTAACCGGATATTACCGTACACAAGGGATTATTAAATATTTAGAGGGCAATATGGAAGCGTCCCGTACTTATATGAAGAAAGCTGATAAAGAATTAAAGAGCGCTGAGAAGAGTGAGATGGGATATTTACAATTAGAGAGAGAATGGTTTGAGCAGCTGAAAGAGAGGGTATCTTACGATGGGTGAGGTATCCTCTTTTTTATATGTCGTCTTATGCCGTTCCATAAACAGCCTAGGGTGAGTAAAATAAGATAAGAAGAGCACAGCTTGGAGGAAGTAAAAATGGAAATCTTATCAATTATTTTGATAGTCTTGCTCATTTATGTTGTTTTTAAAGTGGCATATGTAGCATTAAAGATACTCGCGGTCCTATTAATTATCTTTTTAATCGTAGAGTTCGGCAGTAAGTTGCTTGGGGGATAGGGTATGTTGTACGTTTCGATTGTCGAAGATTGTCGTTAAATCGATATCTTGTGCCGAATCGTTGATATAAGTGGAGAAACGATCAATATATTTGAAAAACCGTTGATATATTTTAGTGAATACGAAGAGGGGTATGTGGAAAAGAAGTTGCCGTTGGGTAGCTTCTTTTTATTGTAGTGCCGGGGTATAGAGCATAAATAGTTTGCCGAAAATTGTCGGTAAGTCGATATCCTGTGTCGAACCGTCGATATAATGAAAAAATCGCTGATATAAGTGGAGAAATCGCCGATATATTTGGAGAATCGCTGATATATTATGATAGATACTAACCGGGGTATGCAAACCAATCAAAAAAAGCTGGAAGAATATCTTCCAGCTTAAGAGTTACTTTCAATTTGGCGACCGCTATCTTCTTCATTGTCTTGTAGTAGATTAAATACGTCTGCTAAGCAGAATGCAATGAACCAAGTCCATAGACCGTGGAAGAAAGCTGAGCTTAATTGAAGTGGTAATGTATAGTTGGTCATTGAGTAGGAAATACATCCGCCAACGATTCCGATCATTGTTAATAACATTGTTTTTTGCGCATTTTCTTCTGGATTGAAGAGGAAGAAAATGTATCCGCCTAAAATTGAAGCGCTTACAAGTGTTTCGATTCCATTAAAAATGATATTCTCTCCAAGCTGAGTGTTTGTCCAGAAGCAGATTGTTCCGCCGATAATAGCAAACAGGACAGCTATTGTATATCGTATATATTGATTCATATGTTCATCTCCTTATGTAATAAGATGATTTGGAAGTCAAAAAGGTAGGTATAGTATATTGAAGTGAGTTTTCGTTGTACGTATCTTTTTATAAAAAAGATCATTGAAGAGTGATCGGTTTTTTAAACCGTTACGTGTATGGTGTCTGAAATATACCCGACTGCTCGTTTCTTTTTGCTTGTAAAATAAGAGAAACTTCCAAGTCTATATACTCTTTTTTTGTGAGTCTGTTTTCATTATAACACATTTAGAGGCATAATAATAGAATTATCTGATTTTGTAATAAGTGTAAAAAATAAAAATCGCAAAGAAATACCATTAACGGCGCAGTTTAGTGGAAGAAGGATTTTCATTTACTATGATGAAATATGTAATCAAGGTGCGATATAAGAAGGGGACTTAAATACTATAAAAATGTTTTGTAGTATGAATGAAAGAGAGGAGAGCTAACTTGGAAATCACAACAGAAAGATTAATAATTAGACCTTTTAAGAGGACTGATTTACAGGATGTATTTGCTATTTATAATAATGATGATACATGTAAGTTTCTATTACATAATAAGTGGACTCATGAAGACATGCAGGAGAGATTTAATAAGAAGCTAGCAAACAATGTACTTACTAAAGAATCAATATTAAGTTTGGCAGTTATATACAAGACTAAAGTAGTTGGTGATTTATCCGTATGGTACACAAATATGAAAGACACTGTTGAGATTGGTTATAGTTTTTCAAGTGAAGTAGCTGGGAGAGGTTTGGCAACAGAAGCAGTAAGTAGTTTGGTATTTAAATTATTTAATGAATGTAATGTACATCGTATACAAGCTAATCTTGATGCACGTAATATAACTTCACAAAAATTGTGTGAACGAATAGGCATGAGAAAGGAAGCCCATTTCATACAAGATTTTTGGAATAAAAATGAATGGACAGATAGTTTTGTATATGGAATGCTATCCTCCGATTTGTAGTAATAAACTTAGTAATTTTATTATGCTAAAGGGTGCGTTAGTTGAATAACAAAGGGCATAACATATTATTTATGACTAATATGTTATGCCCTTTCATGTATTAACCTTTTTTATATGCGTTTGAAACGGCCGACAATTTCAACTGTTTCAGTAATGTTCATGAATGCTTTGTTATCCACTTGACGGATAATACGTTTCATTTCGCCTAACTCATAGCGAGTCACGACAGTGTAAATCATTTTTTTCTTATGGTTTGTATAGCCGCCGACAGCATCTACCATTGTCACGCCACGTATGCCGTGATGTAGTAGGGCGCTTTTTATTTCCTCGCCTTTTTCAGTAATTGTCATTATCGTTAATTTAATGTGTTTTGTATGTACAGCATCGATAACTTTGCTGACTACAAATCGACTGATTAACGTATACAGTGTAATATCCCATCCAAAAATAAATCCTGCTACAACAAGTAAGATTAAGTTGAATCCGAAGATGATTGCTCCAATTGAAACATCGCGATATTTCGCTACAATTAATCCAACAACATCAAATCCACCTGTTGAAGAAGCAAATCGGAATATGATTCCTGAGGCTGCTCCGCAGATTACACCGCCGAATACAGAGGACAGTAAAATATCGTCTGAAACTTGGTGTACAGGGATAATGTTCATCGCTAACGATGATACAGCTACAAAGTACGCTGTTAAAAAGGTTGTCTTCTTGCCTAAGTAAAAGTGACTTAAAATAAGAAGAGGAATGTTTAGTAAAAAGATAAGTGCACCGATATTGTAGTGCATTAAATAACCGATAATCATCCCTACACCAGCGAATCCACCGCTAATCATGTTATGCGGGATAAAGAACATATTCATAGAAATTGCATACAAAATAGAAGCTATGAAAATAACAACCAACTGTATGATAAATTCTAAGTGAAATGTTTTAGCTGCTGGGAAGGATAAAAAGGCGGTGTCGGGAACGTAATCGGCGTCTCCTAGTTGACCCATAGTATGTTTCATCTCCATATTCATTTTTGATTACAAGAAGAGAATAAAGGTTTTTTCAAAAACTGGCAATAGTTTTATTATAATGCAAAAATTTTATAAATTTCTAACAAATCAACCCTATTCATTGATGTGTGTGAATATACTAAAGAAAGCGAATACAATGTTTCTTAATTATTGTTTTCTTGAGAAAATATGCAAAATACTTTTTTTGACGATAAAAGGAAATAGAGAATGTTTGCCGAATGTGCTAAAATGACCTTATTAAGGATGTGAAGCGATGGAATTTTTATTGCAGGATGCAATTATATATATATCGTTTGTAACGACAGCACTTTGTTTATTAGAAGTTTTCTTCCTTGCTAACGTTTCTCGCTTTGTGCGTCAGCAAGCATCAAGCGGTAGACAAAGAGCCTTTAAACTAGTTAATACGTGTGAAGAGGGTACTGGTAATGTACCGCTTTTCTCTATTTTTTATAAATATGGAATGATTCGTTCTGTACGCAGACAAGAATCAAGTGAAGAGAATGACGAGGTCGGTCCGTATACACCAATGTTTCGCTAAATAATTACGAAACATTGGAGGAATGAACATGTTAAAATCATACCGAGCTGTGCTCGTTAGTTTATCATTATTACTTGTTTTTGTTTTATCTGGTTGCAGTAATGCAGCCCCAATTGATGCACATAGTACGGGAATTTGGGATCATTATTTCGTATATCCAATCTCGTTTATGATTCAATTTGTTGCTCATCATATACCGGGAGCTAGCTTCGGGATTGCTATCATTATTATGACGCTCGTTATTCGTTCAGCAATGATTCCATTAGCTGTTTCGCAATATCGTAGCCAAGCGAAAATGAAAAAAATGCAACCTGAATTACAGAAGCTAAAGAAAAAACACGGTGATGTAAGTAAAGATCTAGAAAAACAAAAGCAGTATCAAAAAGAAATGTCAGAACTAATGAAGTCAGGCGGTTGGAATCCACTTGCTGGTTGCTGGCCACTATTAATACAAATGCCGATTTTCTCTGCTTTGTATTATGCGATTAGCCGAACAGAAGAGATTCGCACATCTTCGTTTTTATGGGTGAACTTAGGACATGCAGATCCTTATCATATATTACCGATTATCGCAGCGTTAACGACATTTATTCAGATGAAAGTTTTCCAATCTAACGTTACACCTGGAGAACAAGTACAGATGATGAAAATGCAACAAATTATGATGCCAGCAATGATTCTATTTATGGGATTTGCGGCGCCATCAGGACTTGTGTTGTACTGGATAACAGGTAATTTATTTACAATGACACAAACAATTGTATTAAGAAGAATAATGGAACGTGAAGAATTACAATTACAAAAAGCATAGAACAACGCCGCTCATCACGAGCGGTGTTTTTTTGTTAAGTCGTTAAGGAAATTTTAAGAAATCGACATTACTATAGGCATTGTATACGAGAGTGTACATGCTTTAGAAATATGAAGGAGGAAATTTCCTATGAAGAAGAAAACAGTTGGGTATTTAGCGATTGCAGGTGCTTTATCATTCGGAATCATTGGAGGAGTCGGTATTCCGGCATTCGCGGCAACGAATACTCCAGCAGCTGAGCAAGCGACAAAAACGGCGAAAAAAGATTTAGATGACGCTACAAAACAAAAAGTAAAAACGATTATGGACGATACAAAGAAACAGTTAGAGGAGCTAGGTGTAAAGCTTCCAGAGAAAGAAAAACGTAAAGAAATGTTTGCGGGATTAGATGAAGCAACAAAAGAAAAAGCGAAGTCGATTTTAGAGCAAGAGAAATCCGGTAAATTAACACGTGAACAAGCGCAAGAGGAATTAACGAAGTTAGGCGTGAAAGTGCCAGAGAAGGGTAAACATGGAGATATGTTTGCTAACTTAGACGAAGCAACAAAAGAAAAAGCGAAATCAATTTTAGAGCAAGAGAAATCCGGCAAATTAACACGTGAACAAGCAAAAGAGGAATTAACGAAATTAGGCGTGAAAATGCCAGAGAAGGGTAAGCATAAAGACATACTTGCTAACTTAGATGAAGCAACAAAGGAAAAAGCAAAGTCTATTTTTGAACAGGAAAAGTCCGGGGAATTAACACATAAGCAAGCAAAAGAAGAATTAACAAAACTAGGTGTGAAACTTCCAGAGAAAGAGAAACATGAAGACATGTTTGCAGGATTAGATGAGGCAACAAAAACAAAAGCAAAAGCGATTTTAGAGAATGAAAAGAAACAATTAGAGGCGTTGAATGTGGATATTCCGCATCACAAGTTTTTAAATAATTAAATGAAGTCGTATCTTTCGTGTGGGCAACCGAAAGGTATATGTATGTGAGGAGACTTTTTTTAGAAAGTCTCCTCTTACTTATTGTCGTTTTTTGTTGGTAAATCGATATATTTCGAAAATCGCTGATATAGTTTGAATTCCGTTCGATATATTTCGAAAATCGCCGATATAATTTGAGTTGTGGTCGATATATTTGAAAAATCGCTGATATAATTTTTTACCGCTACACTGTTCCAAAGATACTAGGGAATTAGAGAAGTGTCGTAAATTCTGTTATAATATAAGAAGAGAAATATTTCGTATGTTATATAAAAAATATATTGATTTTTTCTAACAATTCAATATAATGAACAATAACTACAAAATTCGACATCAAGAAGTGATGATGAGGACACGATCAATTTTTTACGATTCTCAGAGAGGGAAGCCTTTGGCTGTGAGCTTCCTAATACGAAAAAATAGATTACCACCTCTGAACTGCAGCAGTGAACGAACATCTAGTAATTGCTTGCCGGCAAAAACCGTTATGTAGACTTGAGAAATTGGTGAAGTGTGTTACTTTGCGAATTGAAACAAGGGTGGAACCACGAATATAACACTCGTCCCTTTTTTAGGGAGGAGTGTTTTTTTATTTCATTTTTGCATCACACTAGGATTGGAAGGAGGATACGCAGCATGCATCATGATGAGAAGAACAAAATTGGTTTAACGGTAGCACTTTCTATCGTAGTAGGAACGATTATTGGATCTGGTGTGTTTATGAAACCAGGGAGCGTATTAGATTACTCGGGGAGTTCTAATATGGCCATTCTTGCTTGGATAATTGGTGGTCTGTTGACGCTAGCAAGTGGTTTAACAGTAGCTGAGATTGGAGCGCAAATCCCGAAAAATGGTGGGTTGTATACGTATTTAGAGGAGATTTACGGAAGTTTTTGGGGTTATTTATCAGGCTGGATGCAAACAATTGTTTATGGACCAGCTATTATTGGAACATTAGGATTATACTTTAGTTCTTTAATGATTAACTTCTTCTATTTAGATAAAGTATGGAATTTACCAATCGCAATTGGAACAGTTGTGTTCCTTGGCGTTGTAAATAGTATGGGAACAAAATACGGAGGTATCGTCCAAACAGTTACGACAATCGGGAAAATGATTCCGATCGTATTAATCGTCGTGTTAGGTTTTTGGAAAGGAAATAGCGATATCTTTAACGTAGTTGTGCCGATATCAGAAAATCAAAGTATCGGGATGGCAATTTTAGCAACGCTATTTGCTTATGACGGCTGGATTTTACTTGCTTCGATTGGCGGAGAAATGAAGAATCCAACAAAGTTATTACCGAAAGCAATGACAGTTGGGATTTTAATTGTAACGGCTGCTTACGTGTTAATTAACTTAGCTTTATTAAATGTATTACCAGCAACGCAAATTGTAGAACTTGGAGAAAATGCAACAGCGACAGCTGCGGGCATGCTACTTGGAGAATATGGTGGGAAAATTATTAGTATCGGTATTATCGTTTCTATTTTCGGTTGTTTAAATGGAAAGATTTTAACGTTCCCACGTATCCCGATGTCGATGGCAGAACGTGGACAACTCCCATTTGCTAAGTTTATTGCAAAGGAAAGCCCAAGATTTAAAACACCAGCAAATGCGATTACTGTTGAAATCATTTTAGGAATTATTTTAATGATTATTAGTGATCCGAATAAGCTATCTGAGATTTCCGTATTCATTATTTATATTTTCTATGTAATGACGTTTATCGGTGTCTTCATTTTAAGAAAACGTAATAAGAATAAAGAGCGTGCATACAGTGTACCATTATTCCCAATCGTACCAATCGTTGCGATTCTCGGTTCACTCTTTGTAATCGGTAGTGCAATTATCAATGATCCGGTAAGTTGTTTCTTATCAATTGGCATTGTCTTTACTGGACTTCCGGTATATTGGTATTTAAATAGGAAGAATAAAAATGAAATGTCATGATTGAGGGGTAGGCGTATAATACGCCTACCTTTTTTACTGTAAAAAAATTGTACTTGTGTTCAACTTCTATTTTGGTTACTATAGTCGTAGTAACCAAAATAGAAAGCGTGGGGAAAGACTTGAATTTTCGTGTATATATTTTAGCTATCGCGGCTTTCGTAGTCGGAACGGTTGAGCTAATTATAGGAGGAACGCTTGATTTAGTTGCCAATGATTTAGGCGTATCTATTAGTGCAGCTGGTCAGCTTATAACAATATTTTCAGTAGTATTTGCTTTATCAGGTCCGGTTTTATTAGCGGTAACTGGAAAGTTTGAAAGAAAAAAATTATACATTGGAGCATTATCAATTTTCTTAATCGGAAATATTATTTCAGCATGTAGTATGAATTATGGGATGCTAATGTTCTCAAGGGTTGTTTGTGCGGCGAGTGGTTCGCTTATTATTGCACTGTCAGTAACACTGGCTTCTAGCGTTGTAGAACCACATTTTCGTGCGCGTGCAATTGGAATCATCTTCATGGGGATTAGTGGTTCACTTGTACTTGGAGTACCGCTTGGCCTTGTACTCGGAAATGCATATGGATGGCGTGCACCATTTGTACTCATTTCGATCTTAACAGTTATGGCAATTGCTTGTATTTCATTATTCTTAACGAAAGTACCACCAACATCAGTGTTATCGATAAGAGAGCAAATCGCTACGTTAAAAGATAAAAAAATCGTAAGTGCACAGTTAACATCATTTTTATTTTTAACGGGCCATTTAACACTATATGCATATTTAACGCCTTTCTTAAAAGATGTGATGCATGTGGAAGCGAATTGGATTAGTGTATTTTACTTCATTTTCGGGATCGCAGCAGTAATAGGTGGCGGCTTCGGTGGCTGGCTTGCGGATAAATGGGGATCGAAGAAAAGCATTATCTCAATTATTATCGTATTTGCGTGTGCAATCTTCGTATTGCCGATGATGACATTCTCATTCCCGCTGTTCATTATGATGATGGGAATTTGGAGCATGTTGAGCTGGGCGATTTCGCCAGCACAACAAAATTATTTAATTGAAATTGCACCAGAATCAGCTGGTATTCAGCAAAGTTTAAATAACTCTGCCCTTCACTTAGGAATTGCGCTCGGTTCAACAGTAGGCGGAGTCGTTATTGAAAAATCATCTGTTATATATAACGCTTGGGTAGGCGGTGGCTTTATTATATTAGCGCTGCTTTGTGCGATTTTCTCGATTACGAGAGGCCGTTCTGCTCAGTTTGCAAAAGAAGAATCTATCGTTTGATAGGTTCTTTTTTATTTGTAAAATTTTGCAGGTTTTAGTAGAGAGGTGGAGAATTTGTATGTAGCGAGGTGATGGGTAAATGATGTTTAATTTCTCGATATTCGGTATAATACTTGCACTATTGCCGATAGTTGCAGTTGTTTTTGTATTAGGATGGATTCGTGTCATCTATCAAAATTCAGAGAAACAAGTAGAGCAAAATGAGAAAATGATTGAGCTGTTGACAGAGATAAAGGAAAAAGATAAGTAATATGTATTCGTTTGAAATTTGTTTCTCGTAAGTTAAAAAGGCACTTATAAAGTGCCTTTTTTATTATGTTTGAAAATTGGAAACATGTAATGTTTATTTGTCAATAGCAGCATGACAACAAAACGTTTTAAAATTGCTTATTACTGTGAAACTTTCTCAATAATTCGACAAGATACTACAAAAAAACCACCTATTCTCTTTTTTTCACTATAAGTACAATGAAACAGTAAGATTGCTTCATGTAGAAATTTATATATGGTGGTGGAGAGAATGAAACGAAAGATGGTAGGAAAATGGTTTAGTTTTTTAAGTGCTCTTATTATTTTATTAGGAATTGCAATGCCACAAGTAAAGGCAGAAGTAATGAACAGAGAAACATATAAAATGGATTGGAGCTATAGTAATTCGAAACAGCGTGAAATAAAGACAGAAATAATTAAAACGGCTTCGGGTAGTATTGCGTATTGTTTAACGCCTGATTTACGTTCGCCCAATGGGGATGATTTGCCTGAGATGGGGAAAACATCCGATGCTGTATATCGTATTTTATTAAATGGATATCCTCAAAAAAGCCCATCTGAATTAGGTGTAGCGACAACGGAAGAAGCGCATTATGCTACACAATTAGCAGTATGGATTGCAGCAAATGAATTAACGGAAGAAGATTTAGTTGCAAAAAATGAACGTGTACATAATCTTATGAAGCGTTTAGTAGAGGCTTCAAAGAAAGAAACTGGATCACAAGATGTATTCTTTAAAGTTAATCCTGTAGATTCACAAACTGCTACACAAAAAGGTGATTATTTAGAAACAGGATTTTATGCAGTGCAAACAAATGCGGTTTCTGGCTCTTATGCAATTCTTCCTGAAAATGCTCCTAAAGGGCTTCGAATTGTAAATGAAAATGGTGAAGAGAAAAGTACGTTATTAATTAACGAAAAATTCAAAATCTTAATCCCGAAAAATACGAGTAGTGGTAACTTTAAAATGAAAGTGAAGTCTACTTTAACAAATTTACAAGCAATAGCTTTTAAAGGATCGGAAAAAGTTCAAAATACAACGGTATTGTTACAAAGAAATAGTG
The DNA here is from genome assembly GCF_058791995.1 of Bacillus sp. EB106-04-02-XG92. Lineage (NCBI taxonomy): Bacteria > Bacillati > Bacillota > Bacilli > Caryophanales > Bacillaceae > Bacillus > Bacillus sp. EB106-04-02-XG92. Next base: position 102,003 of record NZ_JBYTEA010000002.1, on the reverse strand, counting down.
AGAAAATCAGTACAGATTTAGTTGTAAATTGGGAATCAGTAGGTTCTTTAAAGATTATGAAATTAGGAGAAAAAAAGGAAGTATTAAAAGGAGCGGTGTTTGAAGTTTCTAATGAAAACTTTAAACAAAATGTTACGACTAATGATAAGGGGATTGCGGAGTTAGGTAATCTTCCAATCGGTATATATAGCGTCAAAGAAATTCAAGCGCCAACTGGATATGTGTTAGACGGAAGCGTTAAAAAAATTGAAGTGAAAACTGGTGAAACAGCTGTATTAGAGCTGAAAAATGAAAATGTAAAAGGTGAATTAGAAATAACGAAAGTAGATGTAGCGGATGGGAATATGAAATTACCAAATGCAGAGTTTACAATCTACAACGAACAAGGGAAAGAAGTAGTAAAAGGAAAAACGGATGAAAAAGGTGTAGCGAAATTTAAACTACCATACGGAAAGTATACGTATAAAGAAACAATAGCACCGAATGGATATGTAATAAATGAAGAGACATTCGCATTTGAAATAAAAGAGAATGGAGAAATTATTAAACATATTGTTCAAGATAAGAAAGTAGAAGGTAAGTTAGAAATAACGAAAGTAGATGTAGCGGATGGGAATACGAAATTACCAAATGCAGAGTTTACAATCTACAACGAACAAGGGAAAGAAGTAGTAAAAGGAAAAACGGATGAAAAAGGTGTAGCGAAATTTAAACTACCATACGGAAAGTATACGTATAAAGAAACAATAGCACCGAATGGATATGTAATAAATGAAGAGACATTCGCATTTGAAATAAAAGAGAATGGAGAAATTATTAAACATATTGTTCAAGATAAGAAAGTAGAAGGTAAGTTAGAAATAACGAAAGTAGATGTAGCGGATGGGAATACGAAATTACCAAATGCAGAGTTTACAATCTACAACGAACAAGGGAAAGAAGTAGTAAAAGGAAAAACAAATGAGCAAGGTATAGCGAAATTCAAACTACCATACGGAAAGTACACGTATAAAGAAACAATAGCACCAAATGGATATGTAATAAATGAAGAGACATTCGCATTTGAAATAAAAGAGGATGGAGAAATTATTAAACATATTGTGAAAAATAAGAAAGAAGAAAAGGCATCGCTTCCTTCTAAGCCAAATAAGCCAACACCGAATGGAGAAGTGAAACCTTCCGCTGATGTGAAGCCGATGCAACAACCTAATACTCATAATGAAGTACGTTTGCCAGCTACTGGCGGCGTCGGCAATGAATTTACGGTTTTATTTGTTCTAGGACTTGGTTTTATTATTGCAGGAGCTTATGTGTTAAAGATGAAAAATAGAAAAGAAATGTAGAAAAAAACGCCTTGTAATAGAGGCGTTTTTTTAGTATCTCAACTTCATCAACAAACTCTTAATTTCCTCATCTTCCATAAAGAGATCATGGTGTTTCTGGGTAATCTTTGCAAGTGCAACGTCATGATAGAAAAATTCTGTAAAGAACTTTACGAAAGGTTGTGACATTGTTTTCATTGCTTGCCATGACTCTTGCTCTACGCCAGCAAATAAAATTTCACGGTCGTCAACGATGAGCAGTAAGTATCGCTCTAGCGCGTTAGGCTCTTCCGCTGGGATTAGAAAATGCATGTTTTCTAAGTCTGTTTCGACTTTTCCAACTATAAGGGACTCGGTTTTGACGCCTTGTTTTGCTTTTTCTTCTAATAACGGAAGATATTCTAAAAGAGTATCATTCCAAGCTGAAATGCGAATCGATTCTTTTGCACTTTCGATGAGTTCTTTACTTTGAACGCGAATAGAAGATTGCATTTTTAAGCTCCATACACGGTCATCTGTAAATGATTTTTTCGATATAGTTGTCTCCAATTCTTTAATATTGGATTGAAATTCTGTCGTCAATTTTTCAATTGCTAGCTTGAGTGGTAATGCTGTATACAGCTTTTTCTTTTCTGAAACAGAATCCATTACCATTCCTTTATCGATCAGGCGTGCTAGCACTTCATATATTTTTGCTTTTGGCACACCAGAATGCTTCACGATTGTTGTAGCATCTAATGGTTCGTTGCTTGATACGACAACTTCGTAAGCTTGGCTTTCATATTGTGAGAAACCGAATTTTTGTAACATAGTTACCTCCGAACGAATGAGATTATATTTTAAGGATAATGAACTATTTGTTTTTGCACAAGTGGTAGTCAGTTTTCTAATTGTATTAAGGTGAGAATAAATTTCAATTTTTTAATTTTATCCATTATACTTAATATAGTGATTAATATGATTACAATACAACGAGAAGGGTAACTAACTGTTACGATTTATTTAACCAATTATAATGAAAGTTAATTAAATATATCAGTAAGCCCTGCTAGTCAAGTAATTGGCTAGTAGTGAGGGTTAACTGCGGGCAATCCCTAAAGCTGATTGAACTACAACGTGGCTAGAAATAGCGAGCGTGAATGTCGCGAAAGCAGAAAAAATCAATCAGATCGTGCAAGGTTAAATCCTAAACACTAGAACAATGGGTCTTCCGCCTCGAATCATCTAAGTCAAACTGGATAAGATGAACGTTCAACGACTATCTCGTATAACTGACGAGAGTACACCACAAGCCTATGGTGGTGGAAAAATCCTCTATCTCTAAAGAGATAAACATATAGTCTGCGCTCATGTGAAAACAGGAGAAGTTCATAAGAGAACTGGCTAAGGAATTGCGCCCTTAGTTGAACGAGATACATTTAATTAAATCTATCAAACCTCATTGAATCTATCGAACGTATGTGCTATGTTAGGTTCAATGAGGTAAGAATAATAATGAAATTTTTACGAGTTAGTCAAGTATCGGAATTAACAGGTTTACATCCGAGTAGTCTCAGGAGAATGCTGGTGGAACACGCTACGATTCAGAAGAACAAATCTTTCATTAAAGGAGTTACATTCTGATGATATTGGCGAAGAAAGTTAGACTGATTCCAACGCCTAAACAAGAAAAAGTGCTTAGAAACCATGCTGGTGCTGCAAGATTCGCTTATAACTATTGTAAAAGAATGAGTGATAGATACTATAAGCTATTTGGAAAATCTGTTTCACAGTTAGCTTTACAGAAACGATTTACAAAGATCAAGAAGCGAAAAAGATATGAGTGGTTAAAAGACATTAATGCACAAGTTCCTAAACAGGCTTCAAAAGATTTTGATACGGCGAGAAAAAATTCGTTCAAAAAGTACAAAAATGGTTCTCACACTTCTTATAAATCCAAAAAAGATGTAATCCAAGGATTTTATGCTAATTATGAAAGACTGATTATAGGAAAGAAAGTAGTTCATATTCAGTCTATTGGAGAAGTGAAAACAAGCCAACAACTATCAAGAAATAAAAAAACATCCAATCCAAGAGTTACCTTTGATGGTCGTCACTGGTGGATTAGTATAGGATTCCAAGAAGACTTTGAATTACAAGAACTAACGAATGAGTCGATTGGTGTGGATGTTGGTTTAAAAGAGCTGTTTGTAGCTTCTAATGGTATGAAAGAACGAAATATAAACAAAGATGCCAAGGTTAAAAAACTTTTGAAAAGGAAAAAGTCAGCGCAAAGAGATATGTCTAGGAGATTTAAAAAAGGTGTAAAAGTTCAATCTGCCGGATATGAAAAGGCAAAAATCGAGCACCTGCGGTTATCTAGGAAAATTACGAATATCCGAAATAACCATATCCATCAAGCAACAGCTAAATTGGTGAAAACCAAACCAATGAGGATTGTTGTGGAAGACTTATCTATCTCAAACCTGTTAAAAAACAAAAAACTATCGAAAGCATTTTCATTTCAAAAATTAAACTTCTTCTTTCAATGTTTATCATACAAATGCGAGAAGTACGGCATTGCGTATGTAAAAGTTGATAAATGGTTCGCTTCCAGCAAGATTTGCTCATGTTGCGGAGTAAAATACGACCATTCAGTTCAACCAGAAGGACAGTGGAGTTTAAAAATACGTGAGTGGTGTTGTGCTTCATGCAATAGCCATCACGATAGAGATTTGAATGCTGCGACAAATTTATCAAGATGGGTAAAATAAATGCTTGATAATAGGAGGTAACGATACTGCCTCGTGTGGAGTGTTATACCCCTCGTCCCTTTGGGGCTGCGAGAACACGATGAAGCACTAACTTGTGTAAATTTGATTGAATTGTATAGATTTAGTTAAGTTTATCGTATCGGGATGCTTGGGGGAAGATGTTAAGAAGTTTACGTTTAAAAATTGCGGTAGTATTTTCGGTACTTATTTCTATGATGTTCGTAATATTAGGTACAGCTATGTATCAATTACAGAAAGAGAAGGAAGTGCGCTCCTTAGACCAGTATTCTCAAAATACGATGGATCTTGTGACAGAGCAACTTACGACATTTGTTCAAAGAACGGATGAAGATATGGGGTATTATGCGAACAGTGAGATGATTCGTAATATGCTTCAAGACGGGGTTACTCCAGAAGAGGAAACATTTTTGACGAAAGAGTTTTCGGAGTATAAAAAGAATCATCCAGGCATTTTAGACTTATATATTGGTACGAAAGATAAAAAAACATTAAGTGCCAATCTTGCTGAAGGTGGACAAGTGCCAGAAGGATATGATCCAACGACAAGACCATGGTATAAAGACTCAGAAGCTGATGTGAAAAAGGTTCACTGGGGACAACCTATGTATGAAATTGCTACAGGTAAGCTAAGTGTGGGAGTTTCTAAAGCAATTACAGCGCAAGATGGATCTGTATTAGGTGTTGTGGCGATGGATGTATCGCTCGGAACAATTCAGAAATTACTCCATAATATTCAATACAATAACGGCGGAGAAATGTTTATTATAAATGATAAAAATATGGCTCTTGTTTACCCAGAAAAGATAGGGAAAGATGTTTCGAAAGAGCCACTTGTGAAGAGTTTAAATAAAGATGTAACAAAATATGCTGTCACTACATTAAAAGGTGAAGATGTAGTTGCATATAGTCAGTCATTTGATTTGATGAAATGGAAGATAGGAATTTTTTATCCGAAAGAAACGATTGATGGGCTATTAAATAGTACGAGAAATACAGTCCTTATAATGGCATGTATTAGCTTATTAGTTGGAATCGTAGCCTCATACTTGTTCTCAAGAAGATTAGCAAGACCGTTGCAACTATTAACGAATCACGTTCAGAAAGTGGCAGAAGGAGATTTGACGTTGCAAATGAAAGTGACAAGTAAGGATGAAGTTGGAGAGCTGACGAACCATTTTAATCATATGGTTGAGCAAATGAATGAAATGGTAAGCAAAATTAAAAATAGTGTATCAACAGTGCAACAATCAACGAATAATCTACATTATTTAACGAATGAAACTGTAGCAGCTAGTAGAGAAGTTTCAGGTGCAATGGATGATGTGAGCGGAGGAGCGTCCACTCTTGCTAATAGTGTCGATGAAGTTTCAGAGCAGCTCGAAAATATGGCGCAATCAGTGGAACAAATGAATAACTCTGTTGGGGAAATAAAAGGTGTGGCTGGCAAAGCTGAAGAGGCATCAAAGCAAGGATTAAATACGATGCGCAATTTAGTTCGTACGAGGAGCCAATCCTCTTCGATTGTTGTTCATACAGAGGAAGCATCTGGAAAGTTAGAGCAAAGAGTTGGATCGATTCAAAATGTTGTAGAGCTTATAAAAGGTATTTCAGATCAAACGAATTTACTTGCTTTAAATGCTTCAATCGAGGCGGCACGTGCGGGGGAACAAGGTAAAGGCTTTGCTGTTGTCGCTGAAGAGGTTCGAAAATTAGCGGAACAATCAAAAGAAGCAACAGTAGAAATTGCGACGATGATTGGTGATGTACAAGTAGAGGTAAGACGAGTTGTAGAAGTTGTAAGTAAATTGAAAGACATTGCGGATATACAAAATAATGTTACGACAGAAGCAGAGGCGGAATTCCGTACCATTATGTCAGTTGTAAATACGATTAGTACTTCAGTGGAACAAATTGTAGAAGAGGTACATAACATCGGTTACGAGCAAGGAGAAATTACAGCGGTCATGCATACAATTGCTGGTACGAGTCAAGAAAGCGCAGCTGTTTCTGAAGAAGTAAATGCTGCAACTGAATCACAAGTGAATCATCTAGAAAAGGTAGCTCATACGATGGAAAGTTTGACGGAGCATATGAGAGACTTAGAAAGATTAGTTGAGCAGTTTAAAATAGAGGAATAACAAATTAGTAAAATGATGAGTATTTCGGTAAAATAGACAATGGATATATAAGAAGCAATTATAGGAGGAAGACTACTATGGCAATTGTTGACGTATCGATTATTCCAGTAGGAACAGGTAATCCAAGTGTGAGTGAATATGTAGCAGAAGTACAAAAGGTGCTAGAGAAAAATGCAGATCGCGTGAAGTATCAATTAACACCAATGAATACAATTATTGAAGGAGATCTTCCTGTCATTCTAGAAGTAGTTCAACAAATGCATGAAGTTCCATATGCGAAAGGTGCGCAGCGCGTTGCGACAACAATTCGTATCGATGATCGTCGTGATAAAGTAAGCACAATGGAGAAGAAATTAAACTCTGTTCGATCAAAATTATAAAGAAAAGCAGCGATTTTCGCTGCTTTTTTCATATAGGAGGTAGATAAGATGAGTGAAAAGTTTAACGAACAATTTGATGGGTTGTTAGAGAAGTACACGGAACTATTACTTGGAGAGAGCAATGAAGAGAGAAAAGAACAGGTGCAGAAGTGGGCACTGTATTCTTACATAGCGAAGACGATGCCAGCTTTAGTGAAGCATTGGAATGAAACATATCCTGATGCGAAAGAAGAGATGGTACAGTTAATTACAGATATTAAAAGGCTGAATGAAGAGAAGAGAAATGAGCAATAAAAAAATCGAGATAAATATAATCTCAAGTCTTCTGTATTAATATCCTTGTATAATTTACATGGAATATAAAGGTTTTTATAGGCATGTCGAATATTTTCGACATGCCTATTTTGTGCCTAGTAAACTCCATTTTTCTAAATGTCGAAAAATATTTCAGGCATATTTATAAGCGAGAATATAGGGTTTTAAATGTTTTTATAGTATTTTATAAATTATCTAAATAATTATTTGTATCCAATAATTTTAAACAATGATATAATTTTGAAGAGGGGTAAAAAACAGATAAATTAAGTCATAGGGGTGAATTACATGGAACAATTAATGCGAAATTCGTTTCTTTTCTTATCTAAAAATAAAGCGCTAACAAAACTGGCTAAAAAGTACGGTTTACGCTTTGGTGCAGGTCGCTTTGTCGCAGGGGAGACGATTGAATTAGCGACAGCAGCTATTAAACAATTGAACAAGCAAGGACTTTGTGTAACGATCGATTATTTAGGGGAATTCGTTGATAATGAAGCGGAAGCAAATGAAATGGCTAACCAATCGATTGAAGCGATCCGTGCTATTGGAAGAGAAGGCCTTGATTCGCAACTTTCTTTAAAAATGACTTCTATGGGATTAGATATCTCTGATGAAATCGTAATGAACAATATGCGCCGTATTTTGGAAGCTGCAAAAGAAAATGGTGTGTTCGTTACCATTGATATGGAAGACTATACACGCTGCGGAAAGACAATTGATATCTTTAAACAGTTAAAATCCGAGTACGATAATATTGGTACAGTTATTCAAGCTTACCTATATCGTACAGAAAAAGATATGGAAGAATTAAATGCTTATAGTCCTAATTTACGTCTTGTAAAAGGAGCTTATAAAGAACCTGAAGAGGTAGCGTTCCCGGATAAGAAAGATGTAGATGATAACTATAAAAAAATTATTAAAATGCACTTATTAAATGGAAATTATACTGCAATTGCTTCACATGACGAAGCGATTATTGAATATACGAAAAAACTTGCCGAAGAACACAACATTCCAAGAGACCAATTTGAATTCCAAATGTTATATGGTATTCGTAATGAGCGTCAACTTGAGCTAGTAAAAGAAGGTTACAAAATGCGCGTTTACGTACCTTATGGAAACGACTGGTATGGCTACTTCATGCGTCGTTTAGCAGAGCGTCCAGCAAACGTTGCGTTCGTATTAAAAGGTATGGTTAAAAAATAACCAAGGAGAAAATACTCCTTGGTTATTTTAATTGCTGAAATGCGTAATGTGCCATTTTTTTCGTATCAGGATATAGTTGCTTGCGAGTAGAAGATAATACAACATTAATAACGCGTTTACCGTCTTTTTCATCCACTGTTACGACCGTATATTTTCCGAGTGCTGATAGACCGCTTTTACTTCCAATTGCATATGGATCGTCATATAGTTCTTCTCGTCCATAGTTTGCAATGTTTGGAGAGCGTTCTGAAGTATGTAGAGTTGTACGTGTTGAATTCATATATTCTAAAACAACTGGGTACTTTAATGCTTCTTTCGTAATCATAGCAATGTCATATGGTGACACTTTATTCCCTAGTGCATCAGCGCCACTTGCATTTTTGAAAGTCGCATGCTTTGTACCAAGTTCCTTCGCTCTAGCATTCATCATTTTTACAAATTCATTTTTTGATCCTGCAATATGTTCTGCGATGGATTCAGCTATTGGGTCTGCACTAATGATAAGCATAAGTTTTAATGCTTCATCCCGCTTTAACTTTTCCCCAGCACGAAGTTTAATCTTCTTACTTTGACTTTCTGTTTTAATTGCGTTCTCTGTAATCGTAATTTCTTCATCTTCTTTTACATTCTCTAGTAAAAGAAGGGTTGTCATCATCTTTGCTACACTAGCCGGATAAGAGCGTTCGTCTTCTCGTTTTCCATACAAAATTTCACCTGTGTCTGCATCAATTGTAATGGCGTATTTTCCGGTGATACTAGGTTGATCGGCTCTTACAGCTTGTTGCCTTTGGGCGTAAGAGAAGAAAATCATCCCTGTAAATAGTGTAGCAATCATTACAATCATAACTATTGTTCGTTTCATCATCGTTCCCTCTTTTGTTTTCCATATGTACAAATAAATTGGGCAGAAAAAGCAGCCAATACCCATTATGCCACGTTTTCTGCCCAAAAATATACCGTTATTTTTCGCCCATATTATGCTTCTTGTATTGTTGGTTATTACCTTGACGGCCCTTTTCCACACCGTGATTATGCGGCCCTGCATTTCCAGTTACGCTCGCTGCGCTAATTCCAGCTTTTGAAGGGTTCTTCTTAAGTTTTGCCATATATATTCCTCCAGTTTCGTCAGATTATAAAAAGGAAAAGTGTATTTGAGTGAAGAAAATACATACATATAGCATGGGCAAATAAAAGAAAAGTATTTATTTCAGAAAATTTTATCAATAAATATATTGCGAAAATTCAAACTGTATCATATATTTATTAGTAGAGGCTCACTCATTGATTGCGACTTATGTCGAAAAATTGAATGAGCATTCATTCAAGAATAGGGGGAGAATTGGATGTTCCAAATTAAAAAGGCTGCTGTTCTAGGTTCAGGCGTAATGGGTTCAGGGATTGCGGCACACTTAGCTAATATTGGTATTCCGACATTATTGCTTGATATTGTACCACCTGCGCTAACAAAAGAAGAGGAAGCGAAGGGACTTACATTAGAACATAAAAGTGTGAGAAATCGTTTTAGTAATACGGCATTGCAAAAACTATTAAAGCAAAAACCAGCTCCTCTGACAGTGAAAGGAAACCTAGCACTGATTGAAGCAGGTAACTTAGAAGATGATCTTGAGCGTCTAGCTGATGTAGATTGGATTATTGAAGTAGTAGTTGAAAACTTAGATATTAAAAAGAAACTATTTGAAAAAGTAGATGCTGTTCGTAAACCGGGTTCTATTGTAAGCTCGAATACGTCAGGCATTTCAGTAGAAAAAATGGCAGAAGGTCGTTCAGACGACTTCCAGAAACACTTCCTAGGCACACACTTTTTTAACCCACCACGATATTTAAAACTTCTAGAGGTAATACCGACGAAAGAAACTGATCCACAAGTATTAAGCTTCATGAAATTATTTGGCGAAGACGTTCTTGGAAAAGGCGTTGTTATCGCAAAAGACACACCAAACTTTATTGGAAACCGCATTGGTACGTATGGTTTACTTGTAACTCTTCAAGAGATGGTAAAACGCGGCTATAGCATTGGGGAAGTTGATTCTGTAACAGGCCCGCTTATTGGTCGTCCGAAGAGCGCAACGTTCCGTACATTAGATGTTGTCGGTTTAGATACATTCGTACACGTTGCAAATAACGTATATGAAAACGTACAAGAAGAAGAGCGTGATGTATTTAAAGTACCAGCTTTCATGCATGACATGCTTGATAAAAAATGGCTTGGAAGCAAAACAGGTCAAGGCTTCTTCTTAAAACAAGGAAAAGAAATTTTAGAATTAAATCCAGAAACGATGGAGTATGAAGCTCGCAAAAAATTAAAAGCTGCATCTATCGAGTTAAGTAAACAAGAAAAAGGTTTATCGAATAAATTGAAAGCGCTTGTATATGCGAAAGACCGCGCAGGAGAGTTGTTATGGAACATCATTACACCGACTCTTTTATACTCTGCAAAACTTCATAAAGAAATTGCTGACGATATCGTTGCAATTGACCAAGCGATGAAGTGGGGCTTCGGCTGGGAGCAAGGACCGTTTGAAGTTTGGGATGCAATCGGCGTTGAAAAGTCCGTTCAAAAGATGGAAGAAAACGGCGTAGTTGTTCCGACTTGGGTGAGAGAAATGTTAGAGAAAGGTTTCACTACTTTCTACAAACATGATAACGGGGATAGCTACTATTACGATAATGGCGAATATAAGCTAATTGAGCGTAATAAAAAGGCAATTTCTCTTAAACAATTAAAAGCAAAAAAAGGTGTATTAAAGAAAAATAGCGGAGCGAGCTTAATCGATTTAGGCGACGGTATCCTTTGCCTAGAATTCCATTCGAAGAGCAATGCAATCGGTATGGATATTACGCAAATGATTAACTACGCTATTGATGAAGTAGAAAAGAATTACAAAGGTCTTGTTATCGGTAACCAATCGAAAAACTTCTGCGTTGGTGCGAACTTAGCAATGATTTTAATGGAAGCGCAAGATGACAACTACTTTGAAATTGAGTTGGTTGTGAAAAACTTCCAAGATGCAATGACGAAAATTAAGTACTCTTCTAAGCCAGTTGTAGCAGCACCATATGGTATGACGCTTGGCGGAGGTACAGAAGTTTGCTTACCAGCAGCTAGCATTCAAGCTTCTAGTGAAACGTATATGGGCTTAGTAGAAGTTGGTGTTGGCTTAATCCCTGGCGGAGGCGGTAATAAAGAGTTATACATTAAACACTTAAATAAAATGGCAAACGGCGTAGAGTTTGATCTGCAAAAGGTTGCAAATAAAGTATTCGAAACAGTCGCAATGGCGAAAGTTTCAACTTCAGGACAAGAAGCAGTTTCTCATAACTTCTTAGGTGATAAAGACGGTATTAGTGTGAATGGTGATCACTTACTATACGATGCAAAACAGAAAGCACTTGCTTTATATGAAGCAGGTTATAAAGCACCGATCCGTAAAAAGATACCGGTTGTTGGTGAAACAGGATATGCAACGCTTGTACTTGGTGCAGAAGCAATGCATTTATCTGGTTACATTTCTGAACATGATCTTCACATTGCGAAGAAACTTGCATATGTCATCGCGGGCGGAAAAGTGCCGTACGGAACAGAAGTTGATGAGCAGTATTTATTAGATGTAGAACGTGAAGCATTTATTAGCTTAGTAAGTGAGATGAAATCACAAGCAAGAATGCAGCACATGCTTGTAAAAGGAAAGCCATTACGTAACTAATAACGAGGGGAGATATCGTTCATGAGAGAAGCTGTCATTGTTGCGGGAGCAAGAACACCAATTGGAAAAGCAAAGAGGGGTTCATTAAAAACAGTTCGTCCTGACGATCTAGGGGCGTTAGTAGTAAAGGAAACGTTAAAGCGTGCGAATTATGAAGGACCAATTGATGATTTAATTTTCGGTTGTGCGATGCCAGAAGCAGAGCAAGGTTTAAACATGGCTCGTAATATCGGCGGATTAGCAGGACTTTCTTACGATGTTCCAGCTATTACAATTAACCGTTACTGTTCTTCAGGGCTACAAAGTATCGCTTACGGAGCAGAGCGCATTATGCTTGGTCACTCGGAAGCTGTATTATCAGGCGGAGCGGAATCAATGAGTTTAGTTCCAATGATGGGACACGTTGTTCGTCCGAATAGTCGCCTTGTAGAAGCGGCTCCAGAATATTATATGGGCATGGGACATACAGCAGAGCAAGTCGCTGTGAAATATGGAATTTCTCGTGAAGAGCAAGATGCATTTGCAGTAAGAAGTCATCAACGCGCTGCGAAAGCATTAGCTGCAGGGAATTTTGCTGATGAAACAGTATCTGTAGATGTAACGTTACGTACTGTTGGATCAAACAACAAACTGCAAGAAGAAACAATCATTTTTGCACAAGACGAAGGTGTAAGAGCAGAAACGACACTAGACATTTTAGGTAAATTACGTCCAGCATTTAACGTTCGCGGTTCTGTAACAGCTGGTAACTCTTCACAAATGAGTGATGGTGCAGCATCTGTATTATTAATGGATCGTGAAAAAGCAGTAAGTGATGGTATGAAGCCACTTGCGAAATTCCGTTCATTTGCAGTAGCTGGCGTACCACCAGAAGTAATGGGAATCGGCCCAATCGCAGCAATTCCAAAGGCGTTAAAATTAGCTGGTTTAGAGCTATCTGATATTGGCTTGTTCGAACTAAATGAAGCATTCGCTTCACAATCAATCCAAGTTATTCGTGAGCTTGGCTTAGATGAAGAAAAAGTAAACGTAAACGGTGGTGCAATCGCACTTGGACATCCACTTGGCTGTACAGGAGCAAAACTAACACTATCTCTTATTCACGAAATGAAACGTCGCAACGAACAATTCGGTATCGTAACAATGTGTATCGGCGGCGGAATGGGAGCAGCGGGAGTGTTTGAATTACTATAAAAAAAGTGGAAGCGGCTCGCTCGGAATGTGAGGGGGATGGAGCTTCACACGTAGAGGCGCTCTTTGCCTCGCAGGAAGAAGCGAAGCCACCGAACATTCTAGCCGCTGGAACTGGATTGAAAAAAAGTGAAACGACCGACTGTTCTAGCCACTGGAACTAGATTATAAAGAATGGAAGCAACCAAGGGTTATAAAAAATAAAATTGAGAGCCAGCTTCTTTCAAAACGGAAGAAGCGGCTCATGAAAATATGAAGGAGGAAATTTTCATGGAAAAAACAGTAGGAAATGCGGTTAAAGGCGGTAGCTTTTTAGTTGATGAGATTACGATTGATCAAGTGTTTACGCCAGAAGATTTTTCATCTGAGCATAAAATGATTGCAAAAACGACGGAGGACTTTATCGTAAATGAAGTTCTTCCAGAGCTTGAATATTTAGAGCAACATGAGTTTGATCGTTCTGTTCGTCTTTTAAAAGAAGCTGGGGAACTTGGTTTATTAGGTGCTGACGTACCAGAAGAGTACGGTGGAATTGGTCTTGATAAAGTAAGCTCAGCGTTAATCGCAGAGAAATTCTCTCGCGCTGGTGGTTTTGCAATTACTCACGGTGCTCACGTAGGGATCGGATCTTTACCAATCGTATTATTCGGTAACGAAGAGCAAAAGAAAAAGTATTTACCATTACTTGCAACTGGTGAAAAATTAGCTGCATACGCATTAACTGAGCCAGGTTCAGGATCTGACGCATTAGGTGCAAAAACAACGGCACGTTTAAATGCAGAAGGTACACATTACGTATTAAATGGTGAAAAACAGTGGATTACAAACTCTGCATTCGCTGATGTATTTATCGTATACGCAAAAATTGATGGAGAGCACTTCTCAGCATTTATCGTAGAGAAAGAATATGCTGGTGTATCTACAAGCCCAGAAGAAAAGAAAATGGGTATTAAATGTTCTTCAACGCGTACGTTAATTTTAGAAGATGCATTAGTACCGAAAGAAAACTTACTTGGTGAAATCGGTAAAGGTCATATTATCGCATTCAACATTTTAAATATCGGTCGTTATAAATTAGGTGTTGGTACAGTTGGATCTGCAAAACGTGCAGTAGAAATTTCAGCACAATATGCAAACCAACGTCAACAGTTCAAACAACCAATCGCTCGCTTCCCATTAATTCAAGAGAAACTTGCGAATATGGCAGCGAAAACATATGCAGCTGAAAGCTCTGTATACCGTACAGTAGGTTTATTCGAAAGCCGCATGAGCACATTATCTGAAGAAGAAGTAAAGGACGGTAAAGCAGTAGCAGCTTCTATCGCTGAATATGCAATCGAGTGCTCTTTAAACAAAGTATTCGGTTCTGAAGTACTAGATTATACAGTAGATGAAGGTGTTCAAATTCACGGTGGTTACGGATTTATGGCAGAGTACGAGATTGAAAGAATGTACCGCGATTCTCGTATTAACCGTATTTTCGAAGGAACGAACGAAATTAACCGCCTAATCGTACCAGGTACGTTCTTACGTAAAGCGATGAAAGGTGAATTACCACTTCTTCAAAAAGCACAAAAATTACAAGAAGAGTTAATGATGATGATGCCAGAAGAAGTAGGCGATGAGCCATTAGCACTTCAAAAATATTTAGTAACTAACGCGAAGAAAATTGGTTTAATGGTAGCTGGATTAGCTGCTCAAAAATACGGTAAAGCATTAGATAAAGAGCAAGAAATTCTTGTGAATATCGCTGATATCGTAAGTAACCTATACGCAATGGAGTCAGCTGTTCTTCGTACAGAGAAAGCAATTAAAGCAACTGGTCTTGAAAAGAATAAACAAAAAGTGTTATACACTGAAGTATTCTGCCAAGAAGCGTTCAACGAAATCGAAGCAGATGCGAAAGAAACACTTATCGCAGTTGAAAATGGCGACATGCTGCGCATGATGTTATCATCATTACGTAAATTAACTCGCCACACACCACTTAACGTAATTCCGAAGAAACGTGAAATCGCTGCGAAAATTTTAGAAGATGAGCGTTACACAGTTTAATAGCTGTAAAGAAAAGTAGTCGTATAAACGGCTACTTTTCTTTTTTTTGTAAAAATGAAATTTTTAGTGACACAAAACTAATACCATTAGTATAATGAAACTAATAGTATTAGTTTTCGTGAAAAGGGAGATGGAAATATGAGAATGATACATGAACAAACGGTATATCAATTGTCATTTTTGCCAAGAGTGTTTCCTGTGAATTGTTACTTTGTGGAGGAAGAAGATAGTTTAACTTTAATTGATGCAGCTTTGCCATATAGCGCAAAAGGTATTTTACAGGCGGCTGAGAAAATAGGAAAACCAATTACTAAGATTGTATTAACACATGCACATGATGATCACATCGGTTCATTAGACGCATTAAAGGAAGTACTTCCTAACGTTCCAGTCTATATTTCTAAGCGGGACGCAAAGCTGTTAGAAGGAGATACGACGTTACAAGAGGATGAACCGAATATACCGATAAAAGGCGGTGTACCTAAAAAAGTAAAAACGGTACCTGATGTGTTATTGGAAGATGGCGACCGAGTTGGATCGCTTCTTGCAATTGTGACACCGGGACATACGCCAGGCTCCATGTCATTTCTTGATGTACGAAATAAAGCTCTTATTGTCGGGGATGCATTCCAAACAAGAGGAGGTATGGCTGTTTCGGGACAAATGAAATTTTGGTTTCCGTTTCCTGCGATGGCAACGTGGAGCAAAGAAATATCATTACAAAGTGCAGAGAAGTTAAGCGAATATGCTCCTTCCTTACTTGCGGCAGGACATGGGAAAATGATAAAGAATCCAGGCACTGTCATAGAGCTTGCTATTAAGGAAGCGAAGCGGAATATAGAAAGTAGAAAAGAGGACTAATTTATGTCACCGAGAATCGGACTTACATTACAGAAAATTGTAGAAACAGCAGCAGAAATTGCAGATACAAATGGAATACAAGAAGTAACGTTAGCTTCATTAGCGCAAACATTAGGAGTACGTTCGCCCTCGCTATACAATCATGTAAAAGGTTTACAAGATGTACGGAAAAATCTTGGTATTTACGGAATCAAACAGCTGCATAACAGGCTAGAAGAAGCTGCTGAGGGGAAATGTACGGACGAAGCAATTCATGCTTTAGGAGAAGCGTATGTAGCATTCGTACGCAAACATCCTGGACTGTATGAAGCAACTTTTTTACGAGATGAAGAAGTAAGAAAAGCAGGTGACGGAATTGTAACGCTTTGTCTTCATGTTTTACAACAGTACGGGTTAGACGGAGAGAATGCACTTCATGCGACACGTGGATTCAGAAGTATTTGTCATGGATTTGCGTCGATTGAACAGCAAGGCGGATTTGGTTTGCCGTTAGATTTGGATATAAGTTTACATGTATTATTGGAAACGTTTATTAAAGGATTACGTGAATAAGAAGTGAGGCAAACAAAAACCTTAGAAGTGATTCTAAGGTTTTTTAGTGCATATGATTCGAAAAGAATGGTAGGTTTTTTCTTATGAAATGATATCATTTTGCAGGTTTGAAAAATGTATATATCGCTAAGAAAAAGCAAACGAAACTGAATGCGATGGGATCTTGATATGGACTAGGTTCAGAGCCCTTCTGGATTTCTGTAAGGAAGTCATGTGTTTTCATGTTCATTGCTCCTTTATATAAGAATACTTTTAATGAAACTAATACTTACTAATAGAGTTGTACTAATAAATGCTAAGAAAAACGTAGTATTGTGGTTTTTATAGTTGTTAAGCACAATGAGTAAAAAACAAATGAGAAATAACATATGTAAAGGTATAGAAGTGAATAATGGTTTTGAAGTTAATATATCAATCAACAATTTTACATACAGTATCGCATAAACCATTAGGAAGATAACTTTAAAATATTTTGGCATAAGCACACCTACCTACTATGGTTTGTTCGGGGATTATATTGTTGTCATAGGTTACCTATTTAAAATTTGTATTTTTCTGTAATTATAACATTTTTTTGTATTTATAAATAGATGTGAAATGTAAGAAAGCTTTTTCATGAATATGATTTAAAAAGAGTAGAATACTAAAGGAGAATGAAAGAAGAAAGGTAGGAGTATTCCATGCAAAACTTAACAGAGCTTGAAGTAGAAAACTTACGTCATTTGATCGGTGGACACGCAACAATTATTAACAAGTTGGAGCAGTATGCACAAACGTGTACAGATCCACAATTGAAACAAATGTTACAAAAGGATGCGCAAGATGCACGAAATACGAAGCAACAATTAATGACTTTCCTAGGATAGGAGGAAGCGGAACATGAATGAAAAAGATATGGTAAATGATTATTTAGCAGGATTAAATGCAAGTTTAACAAGTTATGCAAATTATATTGCTCAGTCTGATAATGAACAGTTACATCAAACGTTAATTCAAATTCGTAATCAAGATGAGATGCGTCAACGTAATATGTATGAGTACGCAAAGCAAAAGAGTTATTACAAACCGGCAGCACCTGCTAACCCAATGATTGTACAGCAATTAAAAGGCCAATTAAGTGCAGAATAATGGGATGAAAAAACGGGCGAATGAAGTCGCTCGTTTTTTTCTTTTGTGTATGTCAATAAATATATAATAAATATTTTTCCAGTTGTAACAAATATGACGAAAATGGAATATAACAATTCACAAAAAGGACAAAAGTTTGTTCAATATTTCACAAAGTATCCATGGTTTATATCGTGGGAACCTCTATAATTAGGAGTGTAAAGAACAAAAGAAATAGATTATATGATCAATTAGGAGAGATTGCTATGAAACGAAATACAAGAAAAATTGCAATTATCGGTACTGGATTAGTTGGATCAAGTTGTGCATATTCCATTGTGAATCAAGGCATTTGCGAAGAGCTATTATTAATTGATATAAATCATGAACGTGCAGTTGGGGAAGCGATGGATTTATCACACTGCATTAACTTTACAAATACAAGAACAAAAGTATATGCAGGAAGCTATGAAGACTGCAAAGATATGGACATCGTTATCATTACAGCAGGACCAGCACCAAAGCCTGGGCAAAGTCGCTTAGATACTTTAGGAGCGAGTGCGAAGATTATGGAAAGTGTTGTTGGCGGCGTAATGGAAAGTGGATTTGATGGTATTTTCTTACTTGCATCGAACCCAGTTGATATTATTACATATGAAGTGTGGAAATTATCTGGATTACCTAGAAATCGTGTAATCGGTACTGGTACATCACTAGATTCTTCTCGCTTAAAAACAATTTTATCTGGAATGTTACATGTAGATCCTCGTAGTATTCATGGGTATTCATTAGGAGAACATGGTGATTCTCAAATGGTTGCTTGGTCTCACGTAACTGTTGGTGGAAAGCCAATTCTACAAATTTTAGAAGAACAAAAAGAACGATTTGGTGAAATAGATTTAGATGAAATTGTTGAGAAGACTGCAAAAGCTGGATGGGAAATTTATAAACGAAAAGGTACTACTTATTACGGAATCGGAAATTCTCTAGCGTATATTGCGAGTTCAATCTTTAACGATGACCACCGTGTAATTGCTGTATCAGCCATTTTAGATGGGGAGTACGGAGAGTATGATATTTGTACAGGAGTACCAGCTATTATTACTAGAGATGGTATAAAAGAAATTGTAGAACTGAACTTAACAGAGGATGAAGAATCTCGATTCGCAAAATCAAACGATATTTTACGTGATTATATGAAAACAATTGGTTACTAACTTATAGGAGAAGGTGAAACAAATGAAGGAATATATAATGTCTCGTGTATTTAAAGCATCTGCTGGAATCGCACAAGGTATTTTCGTATCCCTTGGAATTGGTTTACTAATCGAAAATATAGGAAGAATTGTTGATATTCCATTGCTTATTACAATCGGAGTTGTTGCAAAATCACTTATGGCACCAGCCATTGGTGCCGGAATTGCCTTTATGCTCGGTGCAAATGGCCTTGTAATCTTCTCGGCTATGGTAGCTGGAGCGATTGGTGCTGGATCCATTTCAATTACTGAAGCAGGTCTAATCATTAAAACAGGTGAGCCAATCGGTGCATTATTAACAGCGACTTTAGCTGTATATATTGGTAAACGTTTAAGTGGAAAAACTGCGTTAGATATGATGCTCGTTCCATTTGCGGCAATATTAGGTTCTGGTTTAGTCGGTATTTGGTTATCTCATAATATTACTCCTGTGTTAAATACAGTTGGAGCATTTATTAAAGATAGCTCAGCTGGTAGCCCGTTCATCGCTTCTATCGTCATTGCAGTCGTTTGGGGACTATTACTTATCTCTCCAGCTTCATCAGCTGCGTTAGCGATCGCACTTAGCTTAGACGGTGTTGCAGGTGGTGCTGCTCTTGCAGGCTGCGTTGCTCAGTTTATCGGATTCTCTGTCATCTCAGCGAAAGAAAACAATTTAGGCGGCATATTAGCTCAAGCACTTTGTACTCCGAAAGTACAGTTGCCAAATATCACTAAAAATCCAATGATTCTCGTCCCAACTGTCGTCGCCAGTGCTATAGTTGGTCCAGTATCCGCATTAATTTTCCAACTGGAAGCAGGAAAAGAAATTGCAGGTCTTGGATTAAGTTCTCTTATCGCACCAATTAATTTAATTTCTAGCGAAGGATGGGAAGTTGTCCCAGCGATGGTAATCACTTATATCATCATTCCAGTAGCTGTTTCTTATATACTTTACATTGCTCTTAAAAAAGCAGGTCGTATTCACTCTGGTGATATGACTGTACCACAATCTTAACTTGAAAATCTCCTTTTATATAGAGAAAAGCAGACTGGAAGCCACAGTCTGCTTTTTACATTTTTTGATTTTGTTTTACTGGAACACGTACGGTTTCTTTTGCTAATAACAGCTGAACGCCGAAGTATAGTATGCTTGCCAGTGTCATTCCAGAAATAGCGTCTACAAATGCGTGTTGCTTCGTAAATAGCGTTGATAAAATAATGAGCGTACCGAAGAACATAAGGATGTAATATTCAAAAGCATGTTGTTCTCTACGTTTAAAGGCAGCTAACATAATGATAAAGGTAGTAAGAACGTGAATGCTAGGGAAACAGTTTACTGGTTGATCGATACTATAAATATAGCGGACTAGTTCGGAAAATACGTCTGATCCAACGACTGTTGGACGTGGTACAGTTGTCTGCCAAAAATAATAAATAGAAAAACAAGCAAGTTTTCCAAGAATGATACTACTTAAAGTGACATAATATTGTTTTCGATCTGCAAAGCAGTAATAAATAAGTGCGCCGTATAAGTAAGGAAACCAAAGTAAATAAGGAATAATAAATGCTTTTACAAATGGAATCCAATCATCTACTATAGTTGTGACATCTACTGCGTGAACAGCCGATTTATTTAATACATCGTAAAGGGGACTTACGAGTACGAGTAGAAGTATATAACTTAACGGAAGAAAAGATGAAAGTTTAAATTTCTTCATAATAATCTCCTATGTTTAGTAATGTAAGTAAATTCAATTGATTATAATATAGAAACGTAATTTGGGCTATCGATTTTACTTACATTTTCTTGAATGAACCTTACGTTTTTGTCACTTGACTGAAAAGAAGGGGAGGGTGCTATATGAAGCGTTTATCGTATTTCTTAGTTTTTATATTGATATGCCTAGTCGGTGCTGGGTGTGCAAAGGATAAAGAAGGAGAGAAATTAGAATATAACGGAAGAGCACTCGTAATTGGAGTTATTGGAGAAAAACCGAAAGATACGTTTAGAAATATAAAGTTTGAGGAAATGAAGTTAGAGGAACTGGAAAAGAAATCTAAGGAAGTGGATGGTTTTCTAATAATGAAAGATCACTTTCAAGAAGCCTCAACAGAACAATATAAAAATGTATTTTCATCACTAAAGAAACCAGTGTTTTTTATCGGTTTACAAGATAAGTCATATTCGATTTTTATTACAAAAGGGATAGAGTATAACAGTGCTCGAAAAGATGTAAATGCTATGTATACGCAAGGCTTTGCAAATATCGGAAGTGGTGAAGGACAACAATGGGCAGTTGGTTTATCAAATGGTGGAAATACTGAAGAAAGTATTCATAATATGTATATCGTCGTATTTAAAACGATTGCAGATTATTTGAATAGATGAGGAAGAAGCCTGTATAAGAGGCTTCTTATTTTTTATGCAGAAGCATAGATAAAAATATGATTGAGAAGTTCACGCAAGCTTTACAACGTATGCGAGATGTAATGATACCGATTTATAATTGTATATCAGCTATTGCGGATTTAATTATAAAGTTTTAATGAAGCGCATCCAATATTAGCTCGTTTTATTAAGGGGTGATAATGTTAGTTCCACATCTCCCTTTGGGATTGGTATTGGTTAGTGGCGTCTGCTTGAGCAGGAATTGCAGTAGGATATTCATATGCATATAAACATCTTTATTTATATATTCGTTTACTCTTTCTATATCTCACTACATCATAACGACTATGCCATAGTTATGTAATGGGTTTCTTTTAAAAATTAGTATTAAATATCTTAATTGAAGTGCACTGCATTTCTACCCATTCATTTTCTATATCTTGCTCGATTTCTTCTAAATCAATTAGTATTATACTATCGTAGATATTTAGTGTTGCTAAGTTATCCTCACTGTTATAATCTAGCTTAGCAATTACTTTAAAGCCTTTACTATTCTGAATTATTGCATTTGCATTTTTATCTGAAAAGCTTATATTTGTATTCCATATAAATTCATCATCTATATGTATTTCTACATTATAGTTTTCGTGTTTTTCTGGCTTATCGCCACCCCACTCAGCGATAAATTGATTGCTATCTACTTGAACTAAAACTTTATATCCATCTAATAATTTGTCTGATATATCCACTATTTTAATATTCATTGCTTATTACTCCTTTTTATTTTTTATATGGTACTCTAACAAGGGGATTGTCAACATTCATCACGTTATTTACTGGGGCATAGGTCCATTTTTCTTTATGAAAGAAAAAATGTAAATAGGAGGATATTTATTGTGAGGATAAGGGGGGATGATGTTGAAAACTATTAAAAATACATTATTATTTGTTCTATGTTTGGTAGTTCTTAGTGGGTGTTTTACAAGAGAAGGAACGATTGTTGGTGGTAAAGTTCATGGTTCTTCAGATAGCGTATCTGGTAGTATATCTGGGGACTATAGGAAATTTACTGGATATGCAACTCAAGATAGGAAAGTTAGAAAAGGGGAGAATTGGATCTTTTCTTTTACTGATAAAACTAAGCAAGGAACCATAAAGGCTTATGTTTTAGATTCAAATGATAATAAAATACTGGAAGTTACTAGTGGAAACAGTAAAAATAATATTAAAGTGTCTAAAGATGATACATATAAAGTTAAAATTATAACAGAAGAACATGGTGGAGAATTTGAAATATCATGGAAAAAAGAAACGTAGTTAAGTTAATGAGTATTGGGCTATTATTATGGTTGGTAACCAGGAACTGGGGTTTTCCCTTATTATATAGTGGTTCAACTAATTCCGTTATTTATACGATTATTTGTTGGGATTGCTAAAGCTAGTTTGCCCTATATTAGTAAGTTTTTTTATTAACAGTACTTCCTCAATATTCATGAAATATGCAAATGTGCATATTGTATTTATTTGGATATTACCTATGTTAAAATTAAATATAGGGATTTTTGTATATAAATAATTAAAATCAAAAATATACAATGAATTTTGAGAGGTGTTACATGTTTACAAACAAGAAATTAATTCGAATTGGTCTAACATTACTTGTATGTTTATTTGTAATTGATTTTACAATCGGTTATTTTCAAGCATATCTTGAATCAGCAGCAGGTATTAAATGGGTAATATCAGAAACTTGGAAAACTATTTTGTTAGATGCCCCTGAAAGTATATTGGTTATTTTAGGCGCAATTGCTTTATATGATTTCACAAAAGAAACATCGCAAAAAGACGCATCCATTTAAATGCGTCTTTTTTATTTCATGCAATTAGCAATTTCGTGGATGGTAGTCTTGCTATCGATAATAGGGCATTATGTCATACAATGAAGATAATATTAGAAAATTATGGGGATGATTACGTTGAGGAAATTTTTAATTAGTTATGCTGCAAGTCTGCTTACTTTTATTATCCTATGGTTCTTAATACCGTATATTTCTGATCCTAGTTATTCTAACGAGAATGGTTTACCTAACATAGTTGGATTTATTGTAATTCTCATCATATTTGGTAGTGTATTAGATCTTGTAGCTTGCCTAATTGGAGAAGGGTTATACAGGAACATAAAACAATGTAGGAAGTTTCGAGTTGGAATTCCTGTATTTATTGGACTAGCTCTTATCTATATATTTATACTCTCTCTTTTTACTATTACTAGTGCATATGCTTCTAGTTTAGTTGCACCTATTATTATGGGTTCCTTAGCTTTTTATGTAGTACGTAGAAAAATATAATTAATCTCAGCTAACGCTAATGATGTAAATGGGCTAGTGGCGGTTCCGCAAAGATTTTGAATAAATTACGAAAAAGTAGAGAACTATATATTTTTACTTTAATGAAGGATACGTTTACCTTTAGATTAATGATAAAAAAGAAGTACCCTGTCTCTAAGCAAGGGCACTTCTTTTATATTTCAGTCAATAATTTGAATTTCATATTCTCAGGAGCAGTTACTTTTGCTTTATTGATGATAGGCTTAATAACTTTTTTATGGGCTCATTACTACGGTCAAAATCGTTAGTTCCTTTTATCTGTAAGCCTTTGTCATTTAAAGTGTTTACAGATTCTGTGACTATAGGCTGAAATGGTTAAATAAACGTTTGTTTAAGGTATATGTTCGGTAGGAAGAAATCGATGCGGCTCAAGGGTTAACAAAGAAAAATGGAGAATGAATCAAACGTTTGTTTAAGATGTATGTTCGGTAGGAAGAAAACAATGCGGCTCAAGGGTTAACAAAGAAAAATAGAGAATGAATCAAACGTTTGTTTAAGGTATATGTTCGGTAGGAAGAAACCGATGCAATTCAAGGGTTAACAAAGAAAAATAGGGAGTTAATCAAACGTTTGTTTAAGATGTATGTTCGGGGATGGATGCGAGAAGAATCTAAAAAAATTTATATATTTATTTTTTCTTAACAAATGGCGGAAAAATAAGAAAAATCAGCAGGATTATTAAAAATAATCACGAAATAAGTAAAAGTTTAGCGAATAATCGTTTGAAATAATAAAACGTTTTCTATATGATAAAGGTAAAGGTTAGTAAAAAAGTAGGTGAATTTATGACAGTAACATTTTATTCATATCCAAAGTGTGGCACATGTCAAAAAGCAAAGAAATGGTTTGAGGCAAACGATGTAGCATATGAGATGATTCATATTGTTGAAAATCCACCATCAAAAGAAGATTTACGTAATTTACATGAAAAAAGTGAATTACCATTGAAAAAATTCTTTAATACAAGTGGAATGCGTTACCGTGAACTTGGTCTGAAAGATAAGTTAAAAGATGCGAGTGAAGACGAAATGTACGAGCTTTTAGCATCTGATGGCATGTTGATTAAACGTCCAATTGTAACAGATGGAACGAATGTAACACTTGGTTTTAACGAAGAGCAGTTTGAAAGTGTGTGGAAAAAGTACCAATAAGGTATTTTTACATAATTAATACATTCACTGGAGGTACAGTCATGAGCATTCCAAATAATTTACGTTACTCTGAAGAACACGAATGGGTAAAAACTGAAGGTAATGAAGTTGTTATCGGTATTACTCACTTTGCACAAGGTGAGCTAGGCGATATCGTATTCGTTGAACTTCCTGAAGTAGGTGCAACAATCGAAGCTGACGAGCCATTCGGAAGCGTAGAATCTGTTAAAACAGTTTCTGAGTTATATGCGCCTGTAAGCGGTAAAGTTGTAGCAGTAAACGAAGAATTAAGTGACCAACCAGAACTTGTTAACGAATCTCCATACGAGGGTGCATGGATGGTTAAAGTTGAACTTTCTGATGCAAGCCAAGTTGAGAAGTTATTAACTGCTGAAAAATATGCAGAAATGACAAACCAAGACTAATTATAGTCGACTAAAGGACAGCCTTTGTGCTGTCCTTTTTTATTTTGTGCTACATAATACATTTAAAATCGAGCGTAAATGAATAAGCTATTATGGGAATGAACGTTTTTTGGTAAGATTTCATGGGCTTCGTAATCTGAACGAGCCGCCTGCGCTTTTCATTGTCTAGCTCCACCTCCTAGCCCTTCCTGTCTAAGAACCTTCCGTACGAGAAGACAAAAAGCGTCTTCTGTACGAAAGAACCTTAGCCAACAGGGCTAAACAGTCGGTTCCGCTTTTTTTATTGTCCAGCTTCAGCGGCTAGATTGTTCGGTGGCTTCGCTTCTTCCTACAAGGCAAAAAGCGCCTTTACGTCAGAAGCTCCATCCCCCTCACAATCTGAACGATCCGCCTCCGCTTTTCTTTTGCAAAAATAAACAGGAAACAACATGAAAATAACGAATATACTATATACTAAGTTAAAGGTTGTATAGTATATGGTGATCGGGTGATGACATATGATTTATGTAGAAAAAGTCATTATTGTAGAAGGTACATCAGATAGAAGAAAGATTGAATCTATTATTCGGGAACCGGTGGAAATTGTTTGTACAAATGGTACAATTGGTTTGTCGAAAATGGATGAGCTCGTTGATCAGTTTTTTGATAAGGAAGTGTATGTGCTAGTGGATGCTGATGATGCTGGAGAAAAGTTAAGGAAACAATTTCGCAAAGAATTTCCGCAAGCAGAGCATATTTATATTGATCGCTCGTACCGAGAAGTGGCAACTGCGCCATCTTCACACTTAGCAAATGTATTATGGGGAGCTGACATTGACGTTTATACAGAATATTTACGGTAAGGAATGATAGAAGTGATTGACTGGACAGGAGCCGAAGCAACAGCCCTAATAGAGAACGAAGAAAAAACAGTGTTATATGTATATACTCCAATGTGTGGAACATGCCAATTAGCAAAAAAGATGTTAACTGTCGTTGAGCTGACAATTGAAGATTTGAAAATTGGAATGTTAGATTTAAATTATGCTCCGCATTTAGCGAAAGAGTATGGAATCGAAAGTGTACCGTGTTTACTTGTTTTTGAAAATGGGACACTCATGAAGAAGATATATGCATTTCATTCGGTTGAATATTTATATACGGAATTAAAGTAGGCGGCAAAGTTTTTGCCGCCTCGACATATTTCTTGGGAAATATGTCGAGATGCAGTGTGGTTACAGTATTTGTCGAGCGAAAGTAACAGGATTGCTCCTTAGTGAGAGGGAATGGTATGTGTAATAGAAAGTGATATGAAGGATGTGATTTAAGGTGAAATTATATTCTTTGCTGCAATCATTTGTAAATTACGCTAATGGTCAGTATCATTTAGAGCCGCTTTTAAGACAAGGAGAAAAAACTGTTAATTTCCGCTTTGGAGATGAAAGTTGTTCGTTACAAATTTCAAGAGATTATATAGAACTACTACATGAGGAAATAGGGACGGAGCAAATCGTTTGTGTAGATGAAGAAGATGTAAAACAATTGGTAAACGGCAATGTACGATTGCAAATGTTAATGAACGATGGACGTGTACAATATTCGGGAACATATCGAACGATGCTATTAGTCGAATCGATGTTTCACATATGTAAACCGATGTCAGTAGGGGCTTAAAATTCTGAAGGTTCATTTTTTGCGAAAATTTCTGTTGACATGGTGTGTGGATATTGATACAATTCAATTCATAAAATATAGACAATTTCATAAATTACAAATCAGACGAAAATGTAATCTGATTTCTCTTATCAAGAGAGGTGGAGGGACTGTGCCCTGTGAAGCCCGGCAACCGTCAACTTATGTTGAAATGGTGCCAATTCCTGCAAAGCAAATGCTTTGAGAGATGAGAGAGAGGGATAATGTTGTTATATACGCACATAAACCTTTCTGCTTCTCTAAAGCGGAAAGGTTTTTTTATTGTTTGAATGTGGAGGACATTCAAATAATAAAAGTAGTGATAACGGTGGACTACACGCATTAAACATAAAAAATTGCGGAGTCGATCCAAAAATCTAGCTTCAGCGGCTAGAGCAGTCGGTCGTTTCATCCCTTCCTATGAGGCAAAAAGCGCCTCTACGTCAGGGATTCGGGCGTCCTCTTGTTCTAAACGAGCCGCTTACGCTTTTTATTAAAAAAAGGGGTGATACACCATGATTCTATTAGAGAATGTAAAGAAAATATATAAAGCAAAAAGCGGTGATGTCACTGCTGTAGATAATGCCAATTTAAAAATAGACAAAGGTGAAATCTTTGGTGTTATCGGATATAGTGGCGCTGGGAAAAGTTCTTTAATCAGATTATTCAATCAGTTAGAGAAACCAACTTCTGGCCAAATTACAATTGCAAATCGTGTCATTTCAGCGATTAAAGGAAGTGAACTTCGTAAGGCAAGGCAAGAAATCGGAATGATTTTTCAGCACTTCAATTTACTTTGGTCACGAACTGTACGCGAAAATATCGAGTTCCCGCTTGAAATTGCAGGTGTTGATAAGGCGCAGAGAAGAAAACGCGTGGATGAGTTAATTCATCTTGTTGGATTAGAAGGAAGAGGAGACGCGTATCCATCTCAGCTAAGCGGAGGACAAAAACAACGCGTTGGTATTGCAAGAGCGCTAGCTAACAATCCGCAAGTGCTTTTATGTGATGAAGCAACATCAGCTCTTGATCCAGAAACGACAGATCAAATTTTAGATTTATTATTAGATATTAATAAGCGTCTCGGTTTAACAATTGTACTTATTACACATGAGATGCACGTGATTCGGAAAATTTGTAATCGAGTAGCGGTAATGGAGAAAGGGCAGATTGTAGAAACGGGTCCAGTACTTGATGTATTCCGCAATCCGCAGAAAGACATTACGAAACGATTTGTACAGCAGTTAACAGATTCTGAAGATACAAATGAAACGATTGAAAGTTTAATTGAAAAATATCCAGATGGTAAAGTAGTTCGTTTGCAATTTATCGGTGAAGCTGTAGAAAGACCAGTACTTCAAAGATTAATGCAGCGCAGTGATATAGAAGTTAGCATTTTACAAGGGAATATCGCACAAACGAATAACGGTTCTTACGGTAGTTTAGTTGTTCATTTAAATGGTGAGGAAACAGCGATTCAGCAAGCAATAGAGGGAATACATCAAGATCAAGTAGAGCTGGAGGTGATTGCACATGGATAAGTTACTCACAAATGTTGATTGGAATCAAATGTTAGAAGCAACTGGTGAAACGTTATATATGACGGCAATCGCAGCTCTTGCCACATTTGTTTTAGGACTAATTTTAGGATTGTTACTTTTCATGACAGCGAAAGATAATTTATGGGAAAACAAAACGGTTAATACGGCGATTGGAGCGTTCGTAAACATTTTCCGTTCTATACCGTTCATCATTTTAATTATTTTATTAATCCCATTCACAAAGATCTTGCTTGGAACAATTCTTGGAGCAAGTGCAGCGTTGCCAGCTTTAATTATTGGGGCGGCACCGTTTTACGCGAGAATGGTTGAAATCGCACTTCGCGAAATTGATAAAGGCGTAATTGAAGCTTCAAAAGCGATGGGAGCAAAAACAAGCACAATTATTTTGAAAGTGTTAATTCCAGAATCGTTACCAGCATTAGTATCTGGTATTACGGTTACGACAATTGCTTTAGTAGGCTATACAGCAATGGCGGGAGTTGTTGGTGCTGGTGGTCTTGGAACACTTGCATATTTAGAAGGATTCCAACGAGGAAATAACGATGTAACAATCGTTGCGACAATTTGTGTATTACTAGTTGTATTTTTCATTCAGTGGATTGGTGATCGTGTAACGACTCGAATAGATAAACGATAATAAAAAACGGGAGGATGTTTCAAATGAAAAAATTATTACTTACAGCACTTATTTCGACTTCAATTTTTGGGTTAGCTGCTTGTGGCGGGAAAGATAAAGATGAAAAGAAACTTGTTGTGGGAGCTTCTAACGTACCGCACGCTGAAATTTTAGAAAAGGCAAAGCCGTTACTTGAGAAAAAAGGAATTGAATTAGAAGTGAAAAAATTCCAAGATTACGTGTTGCCAAATAAATCGTTAGCGGATAAGGATTTGGATGCAAACTACTTCCAGCACATTCCGTATTTGGAAAAAGAAATTAAAGATAAAAAATATGATTTTGAAATAGCGGGGAAAATTCATTTAGAACCAATCGGTGTATACTCGCAAAAATATAAGAGCTTAAAAGAACTTCCAGACGGGGCGACAATTATTATGAGTAATTCCGTTACTGACCATGGACGTGGTTTAGCAATTTTACAAAAAGAAGGCATTTTAAAAATTAAAGACGGAGTAGATCCAGTTAGTGCAACTCCAAAAGATATTGCAGACAATCCGAAAAACTTAAAGTTCAAAACGGATATTGAGCCTGGTTTATTACCACAAGTGTATAACAATAAAGAAGGCGACGCTGTTTTAATTAACTCGAACTATGCAATTGATGCGAAATTAAACCCAGAAAAAGATGCAATTGCAATTGAAGGTGACGATTCTCCATACGCAAACGTAGTAGCTGTCCGTAAAGGTGATAAAGATAAAAAAGCGATTAAAGAGCTTGTAGAAGTATTGCATTCTAAAGAAATCGAAGACTTTATTACTAAAGAATATAAAGGAGCGGTTGTTCCTGTAAAAGAATAATTGCTGAAAAAGGGCTGGTGTATGCCGGTCCTTTTTTTACTACATAACTATAGGGGAGAAGGGGACATCATATGAAAAAGATTCTATTGTCAGTTGTTACAGCGCTGTCTGTATTTACATTAGCGGCTTGCGGAGGGAAAGAGGAGAATAAGCTTGTTGTGGGAGCTTCTAACGTGCCGCACGCTGTTATTTTAGAGAAGGCACAGCCGATATTAGAGAAAAAGGGTATTAAATTAGAAATTAAAAAATTCCAAGATTATGTGCTGCCGAATAAAGCGTTAGCGGATAAGGAAATTGATGCAAACTACTTCCAGCACATTCCTTACTTAGATAAAGAAATTCAAGAAAAAGGATATAAAATTGTAAATGCAGGAAAAATCCATTTAGAGCCAATGGGTATTTATTCTAAGAAATATAAAAGCTTAAAAGACTTGCCAGAGGGCGGGACAGTTATTATGAGTAATAACGTGGCAGAGCGTGGACGTATGCTGGCACTTTTACAAAAAGGTGGCGTTATTAAATTAAAAGATGGCGTAGATGTTGTTAAGGCAACAGTAAAAGATGTTGTAGAAAATCCGAAAAATTTAAAGTTTAAAACAGATGTAGAGCCTGGATTGTCACCGAAGTTATATGAAAATAATGAAGGCGATGCTTTATTCATTAATTCAAACTATGCAATTGATGCGAAATTAAATCCAACAAAGGATGCAATTGCGATTGAAGGATCAGACTCTCCGTACGCGAATATTATTGCAGTTCGTAAAGGTGACGAGAAGAAAAAAGAAATTAAAGAGCTAGTAGAAGTATTGCATTCAAAAGAAATTCAAGACTTTATTACTAAAGAATATAAAGGTGCTGTACTTCCGGTAAATGAATAAATATAAGGAAAGGGCTGGAAAATTACCAGTCCTTTTTTCTTTATATAAATAAGAAGAAAGGTGTATCATATAAGGGGGCAAGGGAAATACTTATATACATTTGTGAAAAAATTGTTACTTTTTTTCGTCGTTTGCGATATCATTTTATTTGATATAAGATTAGAATGAGAATAAAATGAGAATATGAACGTTTTAGGAATTTTTAAAATGTATATATAGGATTAATGGAGGTATTGAGATGGCTGGTTCTACATTAACGGTTAAAGACTTACACGTATCAATTGATGGCAAAGAAATTTTAAAAGGTGTAAACCTTGAAGTAAAGGGTGGAGAAATCCACGCAATTATGGGACCTAACGGAACAGGTAAATCAACTTTATCTTCTGCAATTATGGGTCACCCAAAATATGAAGTAACAGAAGGTAGCATCATCATCGACGGTGAAGATGTATTAGAAATGGAAGTAGACGAGCGCGCACAAGCAGGTCTATTCCTAGCAATGCAATATCCAAGTGAAATTAGCGGAGTAACAAACGCTGACTTCTTACGTTCTGCAATTAACGCACGTCGTGAAGAAGGCGATGAAATTTCTCTTATGAAATTTATCCGTACATTAGATAAAAACATGGAATTCCTAGAAATGGATCCAGAAATGGCACAACGTTACTTAAACGAAGGTTTCTCTGGTGGAGAGAAAAAACGTAACGAAATTCTTCAATTAATGATGATTGAGCCAAAAATCGCAATCTTAGACGAAATCGACTCAGGTCTTGATATCGATGCATTAAAAGTTGTATCTAAAGGTATTAACGAAATGCGCGGCGAAGAGTTCGGTTGCCTAATGATTACGCATTACCAACGTTTATTAAACTACATCACTCCAGACTTCGTTCACGTTATGATGAACGGTCGTATCGTTAAATCTGGTGGCCCTGAGCTTGCACAACGTCTAGAAGCTGAAGGTTACGACTGGATTAAAAAAGAATTAGGTATTGAAGACGAAACAACAGAGCAAGAAGCGTAAGAGAGGAGCATAAACATGACAATCGGTACATTACCTTTCGATCAAGAAACAATCCGTCAACGCGCAAGCGAAGTAAACGAAGCTGCTTGGTTGACTGAGTTCCGCTTACAAGCTCTTGCACAAGCAACTGAACTTCCAATGCCAACGCCTGATAAAACGAAAATTGAAAAATGGGACTTTATCGGAAAAGGCGACGCTGCTAAGCAAGAGCCTGTAAGTTCTTTAACAGAGCTTCCAGAAGCAGTGAAAAACTTAATCGATGAAAACAACAGCGTATTAGTACAACGCACTGGTACAACTGCGTTCGTTTCTTTAGCAGACGAAGCAAAAGAAAAAGGTGTTATTTTTACAGACATCGTAACAGCTGCAACTGAGCACGCTGAGCTAGTACAAAAGTACTTAATGAAAGACGGCGTGAAAGTAGACGAGCATCGTCTAACTGCACTTCATGCTGCATTAATCAACGGCGGTGCATTCGTATATGTTCCGAAAAACGTTGTTCTTGAAACTCCACTTCAAGCTGTATTCTTAGTAGACGGCGAAGAAGCTAACGTATATAACCACGTATTATTCGTAGCTGATGCGAACAGTACTGCAACTTATGTAGAAAACTACGTTGCAAATGAAAATGCTAAAGGTATTGCAAATATCGTAGCAGAAGTAATCGTGGAACAAGGCGCACAAGTGAAATTTGGTGCGGTTGATCTATTAGCAAAAGACGTAACAACTTACGTTAACCGCCGCGGCACAGTAGGACGCGACGGCCGCATTGATTGGGCTCTAGGCCTTATGAATGACGGAAACACAATTTCAGAGAACGTTACAAACTTAAGGGGCGACGGTTCATATGCTGATACGAAAACAGTAACAATTGGCCGTGGTAACCAAACACAAAACTTTACAACTAAAGTTGTTCACTTCGGTAAACACTCTGAAGGTTGGATTTTAAAACACGGTGTACAAAAAGATAGTGCAACATCTATCTTTAACGGAATTGGTAAGATTGAACACGGTGCATCTAAATCAAATGCACAACAATCTTCTCGCGTTCTTATGTTAGATGAAAAAGCACGCGGTGATGCAAACCCAATTCTTTTAATCGACGAAGATGATGTAATGGCAGGTCACGCAGCTTCAGTAGGTCGCGTAGATCCAATCCAACTATACTACTTGATGAGCCGTGGTATTCCAAAACGCGAAGCAGAACGTTTAGTCATCCATGGATTCTTAGCACCTGTAGTTAATGAGCTTCCAATTGAAGGAGTAAAGGCACAGCTTGTTGAGGTAATTGAAAGGAAAGTTCGCTAATGAATATTCATGAAATACGCAAACAGTTTCCAATTCTTGATCAAAAAGTGAACGGCAAACAACTTGTTTATTTCGATAGTGCAGCAACTTCTCAAAAACCAATTCAAGTCATTGAAACGTTAGAACGTTACTATAAAGAATATAATTCTAACGTGCATCGCGGTGTTCATACGCTCGGTACGAAAGCTACCGACGCGTATGAAGGTGCACGCGAGAAAGTTCGTAAGTTTATTAACGCGAAATCAATGGAAGAGATTATTTTCACGCGCGGAACGACAACTGCATTAAATACAGTAGCGGCTAGCTATGGTCTTGAAAATGTAAAAGAAGGCGATGAAATCGTTATTTCTTACATGGAGCACCATAGTAACATCATTCCGTGGCAACAAGTTGCGAAGAAAACTGGTGCAACTTTAAAATACCTTCCGCTTCAACCAGACGGTACAATTTCTTTAGAAGATGTTCGTCAAACAGTTACACCGAATACAAAAATCGTTTCTATTATGCAAGTTTCAAACGTGCTTGGAACGATTAACCCTGTAAAAGAAATCGGAGCAATCGCACATGAAAATGGCGCAATTATGGTCGTTGACGGTGCACAAAGTACACCTCACATGAAAGTGGATGTACAAGATTTGAACTGTGATTTCTACGCATTATCTGCTCATAAGATGTGCGGACCTACAGGCATCGGCGTATTATATGGTAAGAAAGAATTGCTGAACAATATGGAGCCAATTGAATTTGGCGGTGAAATGATTGATTTCGTAGATTTACAAGAATCTACGTGGAAAGAGCTTCCGTGGAAGTTCGAAGCAGGTACACCGATTATCGGTAATGCAATCGGACTTGGTGCGGCGATTGATTTCCTAGAAGAAATCGGTCTTCATAATATTGAAAAGCATGAACATGAATTAGCGCAATATGCTTTAGAAAGACTATCAGAAGTAGATGGCGTTACAATTTATGGTCCAAAGCATCGCGCTGGTCTTGTTACATTTAATATTGAAGACGTACATCCTCACGATGTAGCGACAGTATTAGATGTAGAAGGTATTGCAGTTCGCGCAGGACACCACTGTGCACAACCGCTTATGAAGTGGCTGAAAGCTTCTTCAACAGCACGTGCGAGCTTCTATTTATATAATACAAAAGAAGAAATTGATACATTTGTTGAATCGCTAATCAAGACAAAGGAGTATTTCACAAATGTCATTTAATAATTTAGATACGTTATATCGTCAAGTTATTATGGATCATTATAAAAATCCTCGTAACAATGGCGTGTTAGAAGATAGTGTTACAGTAAACTTGAACAATCCAACTTGCGGCGATCGTATTCAACTTACGATGAAAGTAGAAGAAGGTATTGTGCAAGAAGCGAAGTTTGAAGGAGAAGGATGTTCTATCTCAATGTCTTCAGCTTCCATGATGACACAAGCAGTAAAAGGTAAGAAAATTGAAGAGGCACTTCAGCTTTCTAAAATTTTCTCTGACATGATGCTAGGAAAAGAGTACGATGACAGCATCGATTTAGGAGATATTGAAGCATTACAAGGCGTATGCAAGTTCCCTGCACGTATTAAATGTGCAACATTAGCGTGGAAAGCGTTAGAAAAGGGCTTAAACGAAGATAAGTAATGTTAAAGGTTCCTAAAAACGAGGTTATCTAAGGAGGGACACACCAACATGGCGAAGCAACTGCCAGATATCGGCGATTACAAATATGGTTTCAAAGACAAAGACGTTTCGATTTTCCGTGCTGGACGCGGTTTAACAAAAGAGATCGTTGAAGAGATTTCACGTATGAAAGAAGAACCACAGTGGATGTTAGACTTCCGTTTAAAATCACTGGATAAGTTCTATGAAATGCCAATGCCACAATGGGGCGGCGACTTAAACGACTTAGATTTCGATGAAATTACGTACTACGTAAAACCATCTGAGAAATCTGAGAAGTCTTGGGATGAAGTACCTGATGAAATTAAAGCAACATTTGATAAATTAGGTATTCCAGAAGCTGAGCAAAAATATTTAGCTGGTGTATCTGCACAGTACGAATCTGAAGTTGTATACCACAACATGAAAGAAGACCTAGAAGCTCTAGGAATCGTCTTCAAAGATACAGATAGCGCATTAAAAGAGAACGAAGATATTTTCCGTGAGCATTTCGGAAAAGTAATCCCACCAACAGACAACAAATTCTCTGCATTAAACTCTGCAGTTTGGTCTGGTGGATCATTCATCTACGTTCCAAAAGGTGTTAAAGTTGATACGCCACTTCAAGCGTATTTCCGTATTAACTCTGAAAATATGGGACAATTCGAGCGTACGCTTATCATCGTAGACGAAGGCGCACACGTACACTACGTAGAAGGTTGTACAGCACCTGTTTACACAACTAACTCACTTCACAGTGCGGTAGTAGAAATCATCATTAAAAAAGATGCATATTGCCGTTATACAACAATCCAAAACTGGGCGAACAACGTATACAACCTAGTTACAAAACGTGCGGTTTGTGAAGAAAACGCAACGATGGAATGGATTGACGGTAACATCGGATCTAAATTAACAATGAAATACCCAGCAGTTATCTTAAAAGGCGAAGGCGCTCGTGGTTTAACATTATCTATCGCGATTGCTGGTAAAGGCCAACACCAAGATGCTGGTGCGAAAATGATTCACTTAGCACCAAACACGTCTTCAACAATCGTTTCTAAATCGATTGCGAAGCATGGTGGTAAAGTAACTTACCGTGGTATCGTACACTTCGGACCAAAAGCGAAAAACTCTCGCTCTAACATCGAGTGTGACACGTTAATCATGGATAACCAATCTACATCTGATACAATTCCTTACAACGAAATCAAAAACGATTACGTTTCACTTGAGCATGAAGCGAAAGTATCGAAAGTATCAGAAGAACAATTATTCTACCTAATGAGCCGCGGTATTTCTGAGCAAGAAGCTACAGAAATGATCGTAATGGGCTTCATCGAGCCATTCACTCGCGAACTTCCAATGGAATACGCAGTTGAAATGAACCGCCTGATCAAGTTTGAGATGGAAGGTTCTATTGGTTAATATAAGTATGAAGAAAGCGCCCTGCTGTGCAGGGCGCTTTTTTATTTTGTGAGCTGGGCTTGGGATTAGCTGAGATACCCAGGTAGGTTTCCAGCTAAATATATCAGCGATTTTTCAAATATATCGAACATAACTCGGAATATATCAGCGATTATTTCAATATATCGACGATTCGACAAGGAATATCGACTTATCAACAAATTACGACATAGCAGAACTGGGCATATACCCCTCAATATTTAGAGGAAAGAGGAGCACCTATTCATAAAGCACCGAATTGAAGTAGTTGATGCTAAGATACTAACAAACCCATGGGGGAAATCCACCAAAATACTCGCAAAACCACTCAAAAAAAATTCTCACAAATCCCCGCTTTACCAACTAATCCACAAACTAGAAAAATAAAGTTTTCATATCAAAAAGGGTAATTTTTTGCTTTTTCTCATAATGCGAGTACAATGTAAAATAGCAAGAAAAGACGAAAAGTATTTACAGGATTATTGCGTACGCATAGCGTAAATGGCAGTAAGGAACTGAGAGGAGGTTTTTTCTCTGAATATAAATAAAGAAACAATCATCCACCTTTATCATACAAACGATATACATAGTCATTTTGAAAATTGGCCGCAAATTTCTCGGTTTGTACAAGGGGAGAAAAAGCGAAGACAAGAAGCCGGAGAGACCGTTTTGACGGTTGATATCGGCGATCATGTGGATCGTTTTCATAGTATTTCGGAAGCGACGAATGGACTTGGCAATACGAAGCTTTTAAATGAGGCGTTATATGATTATGTAACGATCGGAAATAATGAAGGAATTACGTTAGCGAAGGAGCATTTGAATCATCTATATGATGATGCTGGATTTGAGGTGCTCGTCGCGAATTTATTTGAAAAAGAAGGGGTACGTCCGGAGTGGGCAAAGCCTTATAAATTACATACAACGACAGATGGGATTACAATTGCTTTTATCGGGTTAACGGTAGCTTATCCAGAGTTTTATCATATGCTCGATTGGCATATTGAAGATCCGCTTATTCATTTAGAGTCTATTTTAGAAGAAGTGCGAGATGAGGCTCATATTACGGTTGTCCTTTCTCATCTTGGAAAAAGTATGGATGAGTATATGGCAGAGCATTATGATGTAGATGTTATTTTAGGGGCACATACGCATCATTTATTTGAGCGTGGCGTTCTTATGAATAATACGTTACTTTGTTGTTGTGAAAAGTGGGGACGTTACGTTGGGCACGTTCAGCTTACTGTGGATAAAGAAACGAAGAAGCTGTTGAAAAAAGACGGTAGAGCGATTAAGATAGAACGTTTAGGTGCTTATAGCAAACCGTTATCCACAATTGGATTGCTGCAAGCAGAAAGTAAACAGATTATGGCAGAGCCTGTCGTTCATTTAAAGGAATCATTACCGGTCGATTGGTTTCAGGAGACAGCATTTTCGCACATGTTAGCGAATGCGCTGAAAACGTGGTGCGGTGCAGAGATTGGCATGGTGAACGCTGGTGTACTTCTTGAAGGGTTAGAAGAAGGTGTTGTGACGCGCGGAGATATTCACAGAATTTGTCCACATCCCATTAATCCATGTTTATTAAAAGTGCCAGGGAAAACGTTACGAGAAGTTATTTTGAAAGCACGTCGCCCGAATATGGAGAACCTTGAGGTAAAAGGATTCGGATTTCGCGGGAAAGTGATGGGGAAAATGATTTACGCTGGTGTAGAAGTTATTCCAGATACGATTCCTGGGAATAAAATTTTACTCGAAGATGTATTGATTAACGGGGAATCGCTGGAATTAGATCGTATATATACAATAGGAACGATTGATATGTTTACATTCGGCTACTTATACCCAGAGCTATCCACACTTTCTGACAAACAATATTATATGCCAGAACTACTTAGAGATGTGTTAACAGACATGTTAATAACTCATACATCTTCCGTCAAACTATAGGCTAGGTAACTTGTAACACTCATTTTTCTCTTGTCATACAGATAAGAAAGAGAGGAGTGTGAACTATGGTTAATGTGGAGCCAATTATAATCGATAATTATACGTTTATCGCGGTTAGCGTCAAACTTCCAAAGACAAATTTGCTAGCTGTAATGAGCGATAAAGGATATATTATGTGCGGTGCATTAGATGTAGGTCTTTTAAATGAGAAGTTAGGGGATCGAGGAATTATTGCTGGCCGTGCGGTTGGTGTAAGAACGATTGAACAACTTCTTGAAGCACCGCTAGAATCAGTAACGATTGAAGCCGAAACTTTAGGTATTACGGCTGGCACAATCGGAAAAGAAGCATTATTAAAAATGAGATAAGCATATATCGTCCCTCCTTCTTGCATAGAAATGATATAAGAAGGAGGGTTTTTTATGAGTATATTTCGTTCGAAAAATTCGCGGTTTCGAAGGGGACCTATTTCCTTTCGGTACATACTGCTTATGTCGTTTATTCTTTTTGTCATATTACTCGTACAAGGATTATGGATTGTGAATAGTAGCATTCAGCCCACATTAATGAAATATGGAGAAGTAGAGACGCATAAAATGGCGACAGCGGTTATGACGAAGGCGGTAAAAGACAGAATTAATGAAGGGTTCGATGTCGATTCATTAATGAAAGTACAAAATGATAAAAACGGGAAAGTATCCACAATTAATTTAAATACGAAGCAAGTAAATGAAATCGTAACGTCAACAACCACGTACATAGAAAAATATTTACAGCAAGTAGAACAAGGTGACTTGAAGGAGCTAGGTATTTCTGAAAAAAATGGAGCAACGATGGCAGTTCCTTTTGGTCGCGTAACGGATAATGCGCTTCTTGGAAATATAGGACCCGATATTCCAATTGATTTCACGACGATTGGTCATGTGAATACGGATATTAAACAAAAAATTGAACCGCACGGAATCAATACGACAGCGATTCAAATTATTATGGAGATGGAAGTAACGTTGCAAGTCATTATTCCATTTCATACGAAAGAAATAAAAGTGAAGCAAGACGTTCCGATTGCAACGCGCATTGTTCAAGGAGAAGTGCCTACGTATTATGGAAGCGGAAGTGTTGTTGTACCTGATAAAAAGAAAACGGATAGTTAGCCGAATTTAAAAAATAACCGTAGCATATTGCTACGGTTATCGTTTTGTATTCGCGCGTTCTTTTCGCTCCCAAAGACTTAAATGCATGTATGGATCGAAAGCCCATTCTGTATAGCCATTGTCTTTATACATACCGAAATGTAAGTGGGGCGGGAATTTTCCAGCTGTGCCGGGAGGGCCGTAACCGGTGCTACCAACAAATCCGATTACTTTTCCTGGCTCAACAATTTGTCCGAGCTGTATTTCTTTTGAGAATCCGCCTAAATGAGCGTAGTAATGATAATTATTATGAAGGTCGCGAATACCGATGCGCCATCCACCAAGGCGGTTCCAACCTTTTGTTTCAATAATGCCATAGCAAGTAGATCTTACTGGTACGCCATAGCCTGCAAAAATATCAGTTCCTTCATGAACTCTTCTTCCCCCAAAACTTCTTCCAGCACCGAAAGTACTACGGTAGCTATGGTCACTACGAATTGGAAGAGGGAACGCATTTCCTTCTAAATTAATACGTCCGTAATGTTTATAAATTTGCGCGTATTCGGAAATTAATTCAACTGTTTTTGCACGTCTATAATATTCCCAAAGCATAATGTGAACACGGTCTTCGGACGTTCCTTGTTTTTTTAAAATCGTTGCTGCTGTATGCAAAAGATCACGGTCGTTATTTGCATTTGCAAATCCATCTTTGTCACCATCTAAACCTAACCCGCCAAATAGAGCAATTGTATGGGGAAGAGTGTCGTTACCGTTAACAGGTCCAGCCCATATTTCTGGTTTGAAATAGAGGGAGATGATGGCATCTGGTTTTTTCGGAATATCTTTTCTTACGCTCCGTATATTTCTTTCATATTGATCCATTGCAGCTAAGTAATACCACGGAATGCCTGAAGATTGCTCGGTTTCTTTATATAGTGCCATGCGCTTTTCGTATATGCTTTGCTGATTATCCTCACCGTAAGCGATGTTTTGGTGGAGAAGAAAGCAAATCGAAAGCAAAAGAGAAATTTTTCGAAGCATGAAATAGACTCCTTTCACATCATCACTCTTTTTAGTGTGGGATATACGGAGTATTTCATTATAGGGAACGATTGGAAAAAATCTTAGAATCTTCATTTGAGCAAATCGCTTTCATACGTTAGAATAGATATGTTACATTGAAAGAAGCGAACACGGTAAACTATTTCATATTGTGCGGAGTTGATAACCATGACAAAACAAACAGAATATAAGCGCAAGCCCGAATGGTTGAAAATTAAGTTAAACACGAATGAAAACTATACAGGCTTAAAGAAAATGATGCGTTCTAAAAATCTTCATACAGTTTGTGAGGAAGCAAAATGTCCGAATATTCATGAATGCTGGGCTGTAAGAAAAACAGCAACATTTATGATTTTAGGTGCGGTTTGTACACGTGCTTGTCGTTTTTGTGCGGTTAAAACAGGCTTACCAACTGAGCTTGATTTACAAGAGCCAGAACGCGTAGCAGATTCTGTAGTACAAATGGGCTTAAAGCACGTTGTTATAACAGCGGTTGCACGTGATGATTTAAAAGACGGGGGAGCAGCTGTTTTTGCTGAAACAGTACGAGCTGTACGTCGTAAAAATCCATTTACGTCAATCGAAGTATTACCATCTGATATGGGTGGAGTAGAAGAAAACTTAAAAATGTTAATGGATGCAAAACCAGATATTTTAAACCATAACATTGAAACAGTACGTCGATTATCTAACCGAGTTCGCGCTAGAGCAAAATATGACCGTTCATTAGAGTTTTTACGTCGAGCGAAAGAAATGCAGCCTGATATTCCAACTAAATCGAGCATTATGGTGGGGTTAGGTGAAACGAGAGAAGATTTAATTGAAGCAATGGATGACTTACGTGCAAACAATGTGGATATTTTAACTCTTGGACAATACCTACAACCATCTAAGAAGCATTTACCAGTTCTTAAATATTACCCACCAGCAGAATTTGCAGAGCTTAAAGAAATTGCACTT
The DNA here is from genome assembly GCF_058791995.1 of Bacillus sp. EB106-04-02-XG92. Classification (NCBI taxonomy): domain Bacteria; kingdom Bacillati; phylum Bacillota; class Bacilli; order Caryophanales; family Bacillaceae; genus Bacillus; species Bacillus sp. EB106-04-02-XG92. The sequence goes on along the minus strand of NZ_JBYTEA010000002.1, from coordinate 60,661 downwards.
AGCAAAGGCTTTAGCCACTGTGAAGCTGGTCCACTTGTGCGTTCTTCTTACCATGCGGACGAGCAAGTTCGTTCTGCAAAAGAAAAAACAGCAGAAGCAAAATAATGAAAAAAAGAGAGCTATTATAAGCTCTCTTTTTGTTTATATTCTAAAACAGTATTTGAGCATGTTAATAAGATTTTCTTTAATTCCTCTGTGGATAATTCGATTGTAAATTCAGGTACACCAGGTGTAATTAAAATTTTATCGTACGTATAAATAGCGTTATCCACAATAATTGTTACATCGTGTGAATACCCGAAAGGAGCTACACATCCCGGCGTACAACCAGTTTTGTCTCGCAGTTCATCAGGAGAACAGAGAGATAAGCGTTCCCTAGTTATTTCTTTCATCTCTCCCCGGTTAAGCCTTGTGCCCTCTAACGTGAAAAATACGTAATAATTTCCAGACTTTGATTTCAAAAATAAGCTCTTACTTGGAGTACCTTGTAAGCCGAGCCTTTCACGTACGATACGATCTGTTTCATAATCGAGTACCGGTTCGTGCTCAAACTTTTCGTAAGAAGCATTTGTTTTATGTAGTAAAGCAAGTACATCTTCGTACATATGGAGTGATACCCCTTTCTATTGTTAGTACAGTTTCTTCTCGTGGCGTCAACTGAATGTGTTGGAAAGAGATATTACTTGGATGGTGCTTCCCATAATCGTTTTATAGTACATTGTTCATCGATTATAATTTCATAAACATCAGGATTCGTTAAAGCTCTCCATTCATTAAAGCCGATCGTATGATCAAAGTGCTTTAAAATGAGCGTAAGTAAGTTTCCATGTGTAACGAGTAGTGTTGTAGTACGGTTTAATTTTAAAACGTCTTGGATAAGCGATATAGCACGGTCTGTTGCTTGTTTTGTTGACTCTCCGCCTGAAAAGGCAATATCTATATTTGTAAAAGTAGATTCTAGTTTTTGCATCCAATCGTCCATTGGAACGTCGCTTAATATGCGTTCAGCTAATCTTTCATCTTCTTGGATAGACAAATTAGCTTGGAGTGCATAAGGCCGAATAGAATCGATAGCTCGCACAAATGGGCTTGAAATAATATGATCTATTTGTGGTTGGTTTTCTAAGAGAAATGTAGCAAGAATGTTTGCTTGATTTTTTCCTGCAATCGTTAATTCCGCACCACGTTCTTGGCCAGTTGCTGAACAATGTCGTATTACAATCAATTTCTTCATAATTCATCCCCATCTTTCAAGTTGACGCTATATACTTCGACAAATGCGAAAAAAATTCCTTTTTATTGGAAACGGCATATTGATTTATAGATGTGGAAAAGTAATGTGGATAATGAAAATTGAGGTGCCAGTATGAAAAAAATGATATGTCTCGTATTCATGATTTGTTTTCTTACGCAAATGTCCACAACATATGCACATTCCAATCAAAGGTTAGATTATCCAAGCAACCGAAATAAATCGTTTGCGAGTGAAGATGTATTTTATGAACAGTTAGATAAGAAAATCTACAAAGAATACAACGATGTAGCATATAGCGTTCGGAAAAAGATCTTATTTAAAGAAGTGCCGGATGAAGAATTTTCTTTCTTACAAAAAACAGCTGTAGGTTGTCGGAGTAGTGTGGTGTTCCAAGATTCTTTTATTCACCCTGATCGCCAAGTTTATTTTTTCGCGTCCTTTTCTCAAAATGAAGCAGACGAATTTCGTAAGTACATTGTTATAGATGCAGAAACGAAGAGGAAGCTGCAAGAGGGAAAAAGCTATCATCATCATTATGATAATCCATATAAAAAATAACCCACCAACAGGTGGGTTATTTTTTATTCCGGCACACTCATTAATTTTTCTTTCATTTTACGTATAAGAATGACAGCACCAATTGTGAAGAGAAGGGTAATTCCTTCTGCAACAAAGATGTTGATTGTTTTTGTTTGGTAAAGTGCCGCGAAAAAGTCTACAAATGTGTGGAATAATATAGCGTAAACAAGGAAGATATATTTCTTCTGTTTTACTGCGTATAAGACAAGCATCGTAAAGGCAATTTGCAACACAAGAGCCATAATTCTTTCCAAGCTGCCAAGGAAGTATAAATAAGCAGGCTGCTCTATTAACATATCCTTTACAACATTTAATTGTGGTAGTTTTTCTGTCATTTGAGCGAAGCTACCGTTGTTAATAGCATTTGCGAATATAAGTGTCTGTAATGCCGAGAATCCACCGACTAAAATAGATTCAATCCCGCCGTGACCTATTCCGTAAGCAAAACCATCTTTATATTCTTGATATTTTTTTAGTAAGAAGAAGAAGGCAACGAAGCGTCCTAATTCTTCAAAAATACCAGCGGTTAGACCGCCATAAAGTGCGAAGACAAATGGATTTTCTAAAATTGGAGCGATTGCCGGATTTCCGCGCATAAATAGGTGGAACGGCGTCTCCAGAATTTGAGTAAACCCAATAAAAATAAGAACACCGACGCCGGCTACTTTCCAATTAATATGATATTTTTTACGAAAATAAACAAACGCAATAATAGGTACCAGAATCGAAAGCACAAGTTGAATTGTGATACTGGCAATTACCGTACTTGAAACCATATTTTCACCGCTTTCTAATATATGTACATATCTATTATGCATGAAATATAGTGGAGATGAAACTTTTAACAAAAAAATGAATTTACTTATTGACTCTAACGTTGCGTCATACTTTATCGTATGTATTAAGGGGGAGATACACATGACAATGAAGGTAAAAGAAGTAGCTAATTTAGTTGGAATTAGTGTGCGCACACTGCATCATTACGATGAAATTGGGTTGTTAACCCCAGACGAGACGACAGAGTCTGGATATCGTCTGTATTCCAATGAAAATTTAGAGACATTGCAGCAAATTTTATTTTTTAAAGAACTAGGCTTCCCTTTGAAGAAAATTAAAGAAATTATCATGAGTCCATCATTTGACCGAGAAGAAGCGCTACAGCTTCATAAGAAAATGCTTCTTGAAAAGCGTGCGCGGTTAGATAAAGTAATTGCGACGATTGATAAGACAATTCAGCATACAAAAGGAGAGATTGAAATGACGAATAAAGAGAAATTTGAAGGCTTCGATTTCAGCCATAATCCGTACGAAGAAGAAGCGCGTGAAAGATGGGGAGACGCAGCTGTAGATAAAGCGAATGAATATGCGAAAGGTATGTCAAAAGACAATCAAGAAGAGTTTAATACGATTTACAGAAACTTAGCGGCGCTTAGACACGGCGCACCAGATTGTAAAGAGGCACAGGAAGCAATTGGAGTATGGTACGATTACTTGCAAAACTTCGGTGAATATTCATTAGACGCTTTTAAAGGACTCGGTCAAATGTACGTCGCTGATGAGCGCTTCACGAAAAATATCGATAAGTTTGGCGTGGGATTAGCGCAGTTTATGTGTGATGCGATGGCGGTTTATGCGGATCGTAAGAAATAGTTAAAAATAAAGAAGGCGGAGTTTTTCTCCACCTTCTTTATTTTTTTATCATATTATTTAAAGTCTGATCCCCTGTATTGTTCAAATGAGGATTTTTACTCATTTCACGCTTTAACATATCAATGCTTTGTGTATATTCTGTATCATTTAATGCGCCAGATTGAAGGCCTTGAATTTGAGAAATCAACTTTTGGTCTGTTGATACATATGCTTTATAATAGCGAGGAACGATGGACAAAGCAGCTCTATATACTTGATCCGCTACGAGTTTTGGATCCGTTGTGTTTGCACGGTATACAACAAATACTTCATCATCAGTAACGAGTGTAGCAGCGTTTGTAACGTCAGGAAGTTTGACTGCCATGCTTGTAATCATTTCAGCGACTTTCTCACGGTTAATAGCTCCTACTTGTTTGTTAGATACTTCATGTTTTTGTTTAGATGAGTAACCGACTCTCGTTAATCGTGTATTTGTATTTTCCGTATGATACATGTCGTTTTTGTTGGAAACAAGAACACGACTTCCTTCTTCACGTTCCATTTCGGCTTTATTATTTGTTTGACAGCCTGCAAATAAGGAAAGAGTGAGGAGAGAGAGTATAATTTGTTTTTTCACGATGTATCACCTCCTTCTCCATAGCATGCACTAATTTTCAATTTTTTGTATTTGAAATTGTTGGTTGGTATGCTTTGTGATACGATAAAAAGAAGAATGCTTAGAGAGGAAGTTAATGATGGAGCAAAAGCAAGAGCAAGAGATGCATGCTACGGTGAGCATTAATAATGTTCAGTACGAAGTAATTAAAAACTTTCGTGATGGTTTTAGTGAAGAAGCATTTAAAGAGCGTTATGCAGAAATTTTAAATAAATATGATTATATCGTTGGAGACTGGGGTTATGAGCAACTTAGATTGCGCGGTTTCTTTGATGATAGTAATCAACGTTCGACGTATGATACAAAAATTAGTACGTTAACAGAGTATTTATACGAGTACTGTAACTTCGGTTGTGCACACTTCGTATTACGAAAAGTGAAGAAATAAAAAAATCCTCTTACGATTGTAAGAGGATTTTTTGCATTATAAACAAATCGAGATATGATCGCCTTCAGAAAGTATTGTATTTGGCTTCATTTGTTGTCCGTTCAATTGAATATCACCATTTTTAATTTTATCCACAATGCGTGTACGGCTCCAGTCAGAAATATATGTGGATAAAGCTTTATCGATTCGGTGGGAACCAAAAACGAGGTCTAATACAATTGTAATTTCAGCTACGTCGCTTTCCTTATGTTGTGTAATGGAAATGGTAGTAGTTGTTTCTGTTTGATCTTGTTGAGGCATATCGACTGTTTCCACATGATCAGTAAATGATTTATAAATACGAAGCTTTTGGTTCCACGTATGATCTTTCGGACATTTATAAATGGCAAAACGATATATATTTTTTCCGTTGGCGTTATGCCTACGAATATTCGTGTCAGTAAATAAGGTAGTGCGTCTGCAATTTTTACAATACTTTTCAATTGTATTTTGCTCGTTTTCATATAAACTCCAAGAAAGTTGTACTTTCTGCATTTTTCTTCACCTCTTATAGTAGTGGCAAAGAAACGTAATACAGCTATTTGGATGTCTTGTAGTATGAAGACATGAGAAATAGACAAAAATAAAAGGAGGTTCCCTTAGGAACCTCCGTAAACATCATACTACAGATGCGTTACGTTCCTTTGTAATGGGAATGGGCAGACTACTCCCTTGAAAAAGCACGGAGCTTTTTTGAGAGTAATGCTATCCAATTGCTGGTCCATTACAAAGTAGTTGTTGGCATACGTAGATAACGTCCTTTCTATCCAAATAGATTTATTCTTAATTATAACACATTAGTTTGAAAATTAAAAATACTCAAAGCAGAAAAACACCAGCTAAAACAGCTGGTGCCTAAGATAAATTATATAAGTTCAAATAAAAATGAGCGTAGTTCTTCTGCAATTTCTTCAGTCATAGAAAATGCATGCTCTAAGTAGCCTGGTTCGTTTAAATCGTCAGGACCGATGATTGCAAATTTATTGCGCTGCATATCAAGGACAATTGTTTTACCGTAATGACGATCGGAGTATAAAAGCGCTAAATCATGACGCTCATTTTCTCCCATAAAGCTAACGAAACGAGTTCTTGTAGCGACTGTATCGTCGTACAGAAAGAAACGTTCTTCCATACACATGGCTCCTTTATTAAATATCTAAGTTTAAGTGTGGCTTATGATCTAAATGGTGATGCGTTTTAATGAATCGTACTGTTCTTGTTTTGTAACGCATTACGATAGAATATGTCTCAGCTAAATCTCCGCCAAGGAATTTCACGCCGTCTAATAATTCACCAGCAGATACACCAGTTGCTGAGAAGATTGCATCATCACCAGATACTAAGTCTTCTAGCATTAGAAGTTGACGTGGGTCTTCTAATCCCATTTCACGACAACGAGCTTCTTCTTCTTCGTTCATTGGAACTAAGCGAGCTTGCATTTCACCTTCAAGGCATTTTAATGCTGCTGCAGAAATAACACCTTCTGGAGCTCCGCCAGTACCTACGAATAAGTCAATACCTGTCCCAGGTAGTGCTGTTGCGATTGACGCACCAACATCACCATCACCAAATAATTTTACGCGTGCACCTTTTGCACGAACACGATCAATAATATCTTGATGACGTTCACGTTCTTGAATGATAACCGTTAGATCGCGAATCTTTTTATTGTTAGCTTCTGCTACAATTTCAATTGTTTTTTCAATTGGATCATCTAAGCTAATTTTACCAGCTGCTTTTGGACCAACCGCGATTTTTTCCATGTACATATCAGGAGCATGAAGAAGGTTCCCTTTATCTGCGATTGCGATAACTGCCATTGCATTTGCAAGACCTTTTGCAACGATGTTTGTACCTTCTAATGGGTCAACGGCGATGTCTACTTCTGGACCGTTACCTGTTCCTAGTTCTTCACCAATATACAACATCGGTGCTTCATCAAGTTCTCCTTCACCAATTACAACTGTACCTGCCATGTTTACTGAATCAAACATATCACGCATTGCTGTAGTTGCTGCATCATCTGCTTCGTTCTTCTTTCCGCGGCCCATCCACTGTGCGGATGCTAATGCTGCTGCTTCTGTTACACGGACAATTTCTAGTGCGAGTTCACGTTCCAAGATTTCATTCCTCCAATTTCAAAAATCATACAAATATAACTATAACAAATAACGGAGAAAAGGTGAATTCGAAAAATTGTCGATTTTTTCAGAAGAAAGCGTTACAATTAAAATGTAAATGCTTTAATTTCCAGGTAGGTGACATTCATGTATTTTGTAGACAGAAAGAAAATAGAACAAATGCTAGTATGTTTAGAACGAGCAACAAGTACATTTCAAGAGAAAAAGATATATGAAACCGAGTTTGAATTTTACGCATTAGAACGCATAGCTCATCTCATTATTGATACTGTATTAGATGTAGGGAATGCGATGATTGATGGATTTATTATGCGCGATCCAGGAAGTTATGAAGATATTATCGACATTTTGATGGACGAGCGAGTGATAAGTGCAGAAGAAGGACAAGGAATGAAAGAAGTGATTCTTCTTCGAAAAATGCTTACGCAAGATTATATTCAAATGAATCATGATGAATTATATAAGACGATTCAAAAACATATTGCAGTGGTAGAGAAATACCCAGCAAATATTCGCAGTTATTTAGAGAAGGAATTAGGACCTGTATCTGCATTTGTACCAGAATAATTATGCTTATAAGATCCCCAAGGTACCTTTTTGGGGATCTTATATTGTATGCGAGAAAGAAAAGGGAGAAGGTTGAAACATGGGGGAAGCACGTACGACGAAAGACGAAATTGTGCAATTGTTGAAAGTAAAGGGAGAACACACGGTAGCGGAACTAGCTGACGTTTTAGAGATTACAGAAATGGCGATTCGAAGACATTTAAGTAATCTTGAGAAAGATGGTTTCATCTATTCCAAGATGGTAAGGCAACATGTCGGAAGACCAACTTATTTGTATGGATTAAGTGAAAAGGGAGAAGATACATTCCCGAAGGAGTATAAGCAATTTGCGATTGATATGCTAGAAGATTTAGCTCGAATGGGTGATGAAAAAATACTTCGTTACGTTTTAAAAGAGAGAACGAAGCGAATGGAAGAACAGTTGCAAAAGCGAGTGAGTAATCAAAAGAATTTAGCATATAAAGTGCAAGAGATAGCAGCTATGCAAGAGAAAAATGGTTATATGGTTCAAATAAAGAGAGATGGAGAAAACTCTTTCGTAATTGAAAAACAAAACTGTCCGTTAAAGGAAATTGCAGAGAGATTCCCGCAAGTATGTGAAGATGAAAAAGAGATGTATAATCGTTTATTTGCAGGAGCAGATGTGAAGACGTTAGCAAACATGTGTGAGGGCGATTGTAGTTGTTCTTACCAAGTAAAAGAGAAAAAATGAACGTTATGGGGCGCTTTAAGGTAAAGCGTTTTTTTCTTTGGGAAAAGCGGGTAATATAAGAGTGGTATGATAGGTGAGAACGTTAGCATAGAAGGAGAGACATAATCGATGTATAAAGGTTACTTAATTGACTTAGACGGTACGATGTATCGCGGAGAAGAACAAATTGAAGAAGCGAGCGACTTTGTAAAAGCATTAGGAGAGCGCGGTATTCCATATTTATTCGTTACGAACAACTCAACGCGTAAACCAGAACAAGTGGCAGAAAAACTTGTTCGTTTCGATATTCCAGCGAAAGCAGAGCAAGTATTCACAACGAGTATGGCGACAGCGAACTTTATTTATGAACGTAAACAAGACGCAACTGTATATATGATTGGTGAAGAAGGCTTACATGATGCGCTTGTGGAAAAAGGCTTTGAACTTGTGGATGAAAATCCTGATTTCGTTGTTGTTGGTTTAGATCGTGACATCACATATGAAAAATTAGCAAAAGCTTGTCTTGCTGTACGTAACGGCGCAACGTTTATTTCTACAAATGGAGACATTGCTATTCCGACTGAGCGCGGATTATTACCAGGTAACGGCTCATTAACATCAGTTGTAGCGGTATCAACAGGTGTGGATCCGATCTTCATCGGAAAACCAGAATCAATCATTATGGAACAAGCTTTAAAAGTGCTTGGCATAGAAAAAAATGAAGCATTAATGGTTGGGGATAACTACGATACAGACATTTTAGCAGGAATAAATGCTGGTATGCACACCCTTCTTGTCCACACTGGAGTAACAACTGTGGAGAAGTTAACAGAATATGAAGTACAACCAACGCAAGTTGTGCATAACTTGACGGAGTGGATTGAGAAGATGTAATGAAAAGCAGGTAACCGGAATAGGTTACCTGTTTTTTTATGCATAATTGCATATTCGCTGTCGTTATATAAAATGTAAAATTTATATGTAATGATACAAGGGGGGATCAGAGTGTATTGGATGTCATGTATTATGTTTATTTTTACATTATGTGTGTTGTTTTTTGTTCTATGGAAGATATATAAAATAAATGAAATGAAAAAAGGCGCAGGAAAACGCATTGCAATGTATCCTCGGGTGAAAAGACGTTGGATTGCATTACTTGGACCAGCATATTTCATTGGACAATGTATGTATATATATGCTCAGTACGTAAGTGGCGATATGGATACTGTTGAACAGTTTCTCATTCAGCTAGGTATTCATGCTGTAGCAAGTTGTTTTATGACTTTAATAGCTATCCATCTTATTAAAAGTGTACAAATATATGAAAAAGGTGTAGTAGACGGATTAAACTTTTATTCATACGAAGAATTAAAAGGCTATAAAACATCAACATGGGAAAGTCCAAAAGAAAATATATTTTTATATCGCGGGCGAGAAAAAATGAATGACAATGTAAATTTACTTATTAGGCAGGAAGATATGAATGAATTAGAAAGCGTTCTTCAAAGATATATTCCGAAATTAATGATGAAATGAAAAACTCCGGTTGTTAAAGCCGGAGTTTTTTTATTAAAATGCACGATTCACAACATCTTTAACTTCTTCAAGATATTGCTTACGCACACTATTATCCACAGAAGGAACACTCGTATAGAATGTATGCTCAATTGTTTCAATGCCTGTAAATTCAAAGATACCAACATCTGCTGTTTTCTTCATTGCTTCAAACATACCGCCTGCTGTGTATGCTTCTTTCGTATTTCCCATTGTAGATAATAATAAGCCTTTTTTACCACTTAATAACTTCTCAATACCATTTTCACCGTAAGCATAAGCGAAGCCGTGGCTAAATACACGGTCAACGTATCCTTTTAAAATAGCAGGAAGTCCCGCCCACCAAACTGGATAAATGAATGTAATGCTATCAGCCCAAGAGATATGCTCTTGCTCTTCTTTAATATCTTCTGGTGTGTTTCTTTGAGAAAATGAGATGAAATCGGAAGCGCCTAATACTGGATTGAAGTTTAACTCGTATAAATCGCGAACGCGTACTTCATGACCTTTTTCTTCTAATTGACTTTTTACCGTTTCTAAAATCGCATGGTTGAAGCTTTCTGTATTTGGGTGTGCATAAACGATTACATGTTTCATTGTTCTTCCTCCTATTTGTGGATAGTTTTTTATTTATGTAACTATTATGGTTACCTCTGTTGTGAGAGTCAACTTTTTTGACGTGAGAAATAAAGCGGAAATGTAATTAGCTAATATGGGATACATGTTAGTATATGACAAAAAAATACAAAAAAGTAGGGATTTTGCATTCTGAATAGAATATATAGATTGGTAAATAGAGAGAGAAGGGGATATTGGGATGAATATTATTGAAATTGAAAGGTTAGAAAAATCGTTTGATATTGGGGATAGTAAAGTAAAAATATTAAAAGGCATTAATCTTCAAATTCAAAAAGGAGATTTCGTCTGTATTATGGGGGCAAGTGGATCGGGTAAAACGACCTTACTTCAGTTGTTAGGTGGATTAGATATTCCATCAGTAGGTAGTATTCGAGTTGACGGTACAGAGATATCAACATTAAAAGAAAAAGAGCTAGCTTTATTTAGAAGGCATAAAATCGGTTTTATTTTTCAACAGTTTAATTTGATTCCAGTGTTTAGTGCAGAAGAGAATGTAGGATTACCGTTACTGTTAGATAATGTCTCGCAAAAGAAGGCAACGATGACAGCAACTCGTTTATTAGAACTCGTCGGGCTAAAGGGAAAAGGAAAGCATTTACCAGCACAGTTATCAGGTGGGCAACAGCAAAGGGTTGCGATCGCAAGAGCTTTTGCAAATGAGCCGGCTATTATATTAGCTGATGAACCAACAGGGGCATTAGATTCGGAAAATAGCAAAAACATAATTGCGGCACTTCGCAATGCCTGTGATGAGTTAGGGCAAACAGCTGTCATTGTAACGCACGATCCGTTCGTAGCGGCCCATGCGGATAAAGTTGTGTTCTTATTAGATGGTGCAGTGATTCATGAACATGCTGAAAGTAAAGGGTGGAAATTTCGAAATATCCCGCAACAAGTTACTCACATTCAAGAGATTATGAACCGTCACTTTAAAGTAGGAGGTAAAGGTGATGCGATGGGTAATTAAGTATGCGATAAAATCAATGAAACAAAATTGGCTGCGAAACATGTTGATTGCCCTCGGTGCAGCTTTAGGTGTCATGTTAGCGACGATGTTATTGCTAGGCAATCAATCAGTAGAGAAAAGCATGAAGGAACAAGTAGTAAGCCGGTATGGAGATTATAATTTACAATTTGGCTATATAAAAAACGATATGTATTTAAATAATGAAAGTTTAAAAGGGATAGATGGCTTAGAAAATGCTGAAAAAATTTCAAAAGTACTTATACCATATCCTTTTCCAAATTATAAAGAGTTATCAGGAAAACCGTCCTATTGGGGTGTTGAGCAAGATTCTCCAGAAATGCATTCTTATAAAATAGTAGAAGGTCGATATCCGAAAGTAGGGGCTGAAGTAGCACTGACAAAAGGGTATACAGATCGTGAAAATATACGAGTAGGAGATACGATTAAATTGCCATTCCCGCAGCATGGAGAAAAGAATGTGAAAGTCGTCGGCATTTTAAATCCGCCGTTAATGGCAGCAATGGGGCACAGTGCTTATTTTCCAATCCATTGGCTTCAAAAAGAATTAAATTTACCAAATCAATTTAATCTCGTTCAAGTGAAAACAGCCGATGTACATGTGAAAAGAGCAATTGCTCTTGATGTAAATAAGAAGGTAGAAAATATAAAGGTAGATCAACGTACTTATGTTGATAAGGCATTTGAAAGACTAAATGTAATGAAACCGTTAATTTTTAGTTTAGGTGGTATTGCCTTATTTGTTGTAGCTCTTTTAATAATGGGAAGTTTCTTCTTATCTGTTAGAAGTCGATTTAAGCAGTGGGCATTATTACGTGCGCTTGGTAGTAACCCAAATCAAATTATATTAGTCGTTTTATTAGAGGCTTTATGCATCGGAGCAATTGGATCGCTAGCAGGAGTTATTCTTGGGGCAGGTACGCAAACAATCGCCGCATCTTTTATTAACAAATGGGTGAATATTGAGGGGGCAGGGAAAGCATCATTCTCGATTTCAGGTGAGGTTCTACTCATTACGTTTTTACTAGGGATTGTTATGTCTGTCATAGGAGCTATTATACCGGCTTTCATGGTTAGAAAGATTCCACCTGTTCAAGCACTTCGGCCAGGTCTTCCTAGTAATGAGAAAAAAGAAAAAAGATGGAGTGCTTTTAGCCTTAGCATTTTAATCATTGGTACCGTTATTGGACTCACGGGTAGCATATTAGAGCAGTATATCGGTTTCAATCCAAGTGCGATAGGAGCGCTGTTATTTGCAGTTGGTTTGTTATTGGCGATTCCGTTATTTATTCGCGTAATAGCACCAGTGATTGCAAAACCGTTCCAAATGATATTACGAGTTGAAACGACGATTAGTAGCCGGAATGTAATTCGTTATCGAAACAAGGCAGCTGTGTCGGTTGCTATATTAGCATTTGGTTTTATGTTAGCACTTGTTGGAACGATGTATGTAAATTCTATGTATGAAGGTATGAAAAAAGGGTTACAAAAACATTTACCAGCGGACTTAGTAGTAAGAATTCCAGTAGAGTCGCAAGGAATAGAAACATTACCGTTTAGTTGGATGGAGAAGGTTAGAAAAATTGATGGCGTAGAGGCAAGTGTAGGAAATGCTACTGACTTTACAGCAAAGCTTGTGAATTTTGACTTTAAAAAAGCGAATCAAGAGTGGTATGAATTTATGAAAAAAAACAATTTGAACTATGATTCAATGGAAGTTGTAGGTAACGATATTGTAGCGTACCAGAAAGTAACAAAGGCGAAAGTGATTGCAGGACAAGCTTTAAATAAGCCATTACAAGATGGTGAGGGAGTCATTACGAAAGAAGTGGCTAAAAATTTAGGGCTTCAGTTGCATGATACGATTGAAGTACAAGGAAAAGGGAAAGAAAAACAAACAATTAAAGTCGTTTCGATTATTGAGCAAGGATTAAGGTTAAGGAGTTTGGATATTTTTGTGAATGAACAATGGGCTCGCGATAAGTTTCACGTACAAGGATATGAAGCCATTCAAATTATGACTAATTCTAATCAATCATTTGAAGTGATTAAGAAGCAAGTAAAAGAAATTACAAAGAATAAAGAGAATGTAGAAGTTATAAACAGTTATGATTTATTGAAAGAACAAGAGCAGTTATTATCGCAAATGATGATGTTAATTCGCTTGTTAGTTGTAATTGTTTTCATTATTTCTGGCATAGGATTAATGAATGCAATTGTCGCAAGTTTGCATGAAAGACGTGCTGAAATTAGTATGATTCGTGCAGTAGGAGCTATTCCGAAGCAAATGAGAAGGATCGTTTTATTAGAGGGAACTTTACTTGGAGCGATAGCTGGTTGTATCGGCATTTTTGGTGGGATTCTGTTTAGCTATATCGTGTTATCAAGCTTAGAGTTAACGGTTATTATTATTCCGTATAATCAAGTTGTCATACTGGCTCTAGCTAGCGTGATACTTGGGGCAGGGGCAGCATGGATTGCCTCCTTACAATTAAGAAAGTTTAAATTAAGTGATACTTTAAAGGAGTTATCAGCATAAAAGATTGCTATACCCCGCTCATACAAAGAACAAAGAAAACAAATAAAATGATGACAATACCAATGCCGAAGTTAAATACGAGAGTACTATCCATATATGTAACCTCCCTATTTGAAAGTAAAAAGCACTCTAGTGAAGAGTGCTTTTTTATTTTGAGTCTACTGAACAACTTTGAGAAAAGGATTCATGCATGTAAAGAGTTACATTATTTTATGTGTTTATACTTTGAAATGAGTAAGTCCTTGTGAGAAATAAAAAAAAGACACTCTTTTGAGTGTCTTTAACGATGACAAAATGTGCCAATTGCTTGAGTTTGATAAGGCGCTAATATCCGTTTTAACGCCTTTTCTTTGATCAAGAAGTGTAGCAACAGCGATTCAAATAAAATTGTACCATTTGATTCATAGGTGTGCGTATGCAATTATGCATATTCCGATTGGAGGGAAATGAGGTGTGAAAAATGAATGAGTATATATAGAACATTTGATAAGGAGAGAGAAGGATGGATATACATAAGTTAACGGTAGAAGAAGCAAATGAGGTAAATACGTGGACGTACGAAGAACCTTATAATTTGTATAGTTTTTCAGGTGAGGAAGAAGTAATAGAAGAATTATTAGATGGGACGTATTATGGCTGCTGTGACGATAAGGGAGCGTTTATTGGCTATTTTTGTTTTGGGGAAAATGCACAAGTGCCAGGGGGAAGAGATGCTCATTTATATGGTGGAGAAGATGTAATTGATATCGGACTTGGTATGAAGCCAGTGTTAACAGGGAAGGGGCTGGGGAAAAAATTTTTTCAAGCTGGGATAGCCTTTGCTGTTAAAGAATGTAAGCCGAAAACATTCCGGCTTAGTGTAGCGACATTTAATACGAGAGCAATTACGCTATATAAAAATATAGGTTTTCAGCAAGGTCCTATTTTTTTGAGCCGGGGAAGAGAATTTATGCTCATGGAATACGAAAGACCGTCAATATGAAACTGACGGTCTTTCATGTCTTATTATTCCGAATGCTCAGCTCTGTGCGCTAAGCGGCTTGAAGCAGCGGCAGCAATTCCGCCAACGATATCATCAAGGAATGTATGCACCTTTCCAGATGATTTATCATTTAAATATTCTAAAATACCAGGTTTTAATTTATCGATATATCCAAAGTTCGTGAAACCGATAGAGCCGTACACATTAACGATAGAAAGTGCGATTACTTCATCAATTCCGTATAAGCCTTCATCACGTTTTACGATATCTTGTAATGGCTCACTTAACATTCCTTTTTCAGCAAGAACATCGAGTTCGATACCTGTAATCAATGCGTTTTGTACTTCACGTTTTGATAATACACGCTCAACGTTATAACGGCATTCTGACATCTCTAAATTTGGATGATATTTTTTTTGAAGAAAATGAACAAGCTCAGCAATATCGTCAATCGTTACACCGCGCTCTTGTAATAGTTGCAATGCTCTTTCTTGTAGTTGATTTGATTCTTTCATGTTTATCACCTTTTTTTCTTTTTAGTATTTGTATACGTTTCGTTGCTTTATCACGTGCATAGGAATGAAAGGCGAGCACAAGCTCATATATATAAAGAAAAACCATAGGTGGCGAATGCGATGATTCATCATATTTATGAGCATTATCATATGCATGTTAAAGAATTAATCCCCCTTGGCCCCTATAAAAGCTTTTGGATTCGCAACAAAATTTATGTACTTGTTCCAATTGGAGAAATGGAGGAAGAAGTACTTGTAGAGATGAAAAAGCTCAGTGACTATATGAACCAGCAAGGGGATATAACTGTAGCGACTTTCGTTCCGACTATACACGGCTACTATGTAAGTGAGATAGAAGAACAAAATTACTGCTTATTAAAAGGTATGCGTGCGTTAGAACGACATGCTACATCATTAGGAAGTGAGCTTTCTATATTCCATAAACGAGGTGCTTTTTTTCCGGAAGAGATCGAGCAATTAAGCCGCATTGGTGAATGGAAAGCGTTATGGGAAAAAAGGCTCGATCAATTAGAAAAGTTTTGGCAATCACAAGTGATGAACCACCCTACAGACGTATTCGATCAATTGTTTATTGAATCCTTCCCGTATTACTTAGGAGTTGCAGAAAATGCAATTCAATATGTTGTTGATACAGAGATGGATGATACGCCGCAACTAACTGATGCAGCAACAATTTGCCAAGAACGATTCACACCTTTATTATGGCATCAAACGAAGCGTCTCAAACTCCCTTTTGATTGGGTGTATGATCATCCAACTCGAGATATAGCAGAATTAATCCGTTATATGATGATTGAAAAAAAGAAAGACTGGGAGAAAACAATCGTTCAATTTGTTACAGATTATGAACGAAATTATTCGCTATCCTCATTTGGTTGGCGCTTATTATTTGCAAGGCTCCTGTTCCCGCTTCACTATTTTGAAACAGTTGAACGATATTACCAAACAGGAAACGAAGAACAAAAAAGCATATATAGAGATCGCTTAGAAGCCATTTTACACGATGTGAACCGTTCAGAGCAATTTATGAAGCACTTTTATGGATCACTTCGTTTACCAGTTGATAAGCTCGGGATTAGAAAATTAGATTGGCTGTCTTAAAATGAAAAAAGAGACCGGTGAGGTCTCTTTTTTATACTACAATTGTATGTAATACATTATGCCCCTACTTGTTGATCTGCACATATATTTAAAATGAATTGATGTTGTTCGATTTTTTCATTTACTTTACTTAATAATTCTTGCTGGATTTCTTTAAATAAAAATTGGTAGCTCGCATTCCACGTTGGTATAACGGATGAAAGGTCTAATAAATACTCTTTTTTCTTTTCTAGTTCTTGCATTGTTAAAAAAGTATTCCCCATTTTTGGCATGTGTCGTCCCCCTATGTTTTTTTCTATATATGTGTGAACGATTCTATAGTATTAATTATCTCATTTTTTGAGAGGGATTTCCAATTTTGTTTTATGATGTTAAAGGGGAATTGTTATTTGAATAAAAAAAGAGACCCATTTGGGTCTCTTTCTAGGAAGCGATGCCGCTTCCGCTTTTAGATTAATATCCAGCTCCAGCGGCTAAAATGTTCGGTGGCTTCGCTTCTTCCGCCGAGGCAAAAAGCGCCTCTATGTCAGAAGCTCCATCCCCCTCACATTTTGAACGAGCCGCTTCCGCTTTTATTAATATCTAGCTCCAGCGGCTAAAATGTTCGGTGGCTTCGCTTCTTCCGCCGAGGCAAAAAGCGCCTCTATGTCAGAAGCTCCATCC